>LSIG01000045.1 GCA_001556125.1 Rhizobiales bacterium CCH10-E5
GGCACGAAGTCCTCGCGGGTGATTTCGCTGGCGGACGACATCGCCCGCTCGATGAGCGCGATTTCGGCGCGTGTGGCGGTGATTCCCGGCAAGAACGCGATCGGCATCGAACTGCCCAACGCCAAGCGCGAGACGGTCTATCTGCGCGAGCTTCTGGCGAGCCAGGATTTCGAGAGCTCCAAGCACAAGCTCGCCTTGGGGCTTGGCAAGACCATCGGCGGCGAGCCGGTGATCGTCGATCTCGCCAAGATGCCGCATCTGCTGGTCGCCGGCACCACCGGCTCGGGCAAGTCGGTGGCGATCAACACGATGATCCTGTCGCTGCTCTACCGGCTCAAGCCCGAGCAGTGCCGGCTGATCATGGTCGATCCCAAGATGCTCGAGCTGTCGGTCTATGACGGCATCCCGCATCTGCTCACCCCCGTCGTGACCGACCCGAAGAAGGCGGTCGTCGCGCTCAAATGGGCGGTGCGCGAGATGGAGGAGCGCTACAAGAAGATGTCGAAGCTTTCGGTGCGCAACATCGACGGCTTCAATGCGCGGGTTCAGGAGGCGCAGGCCGCGGGCGAAGTGATCACCCGCACGGTCCAGACCGGCTTCGACCGCCATTCCGGCGAGGCGATCTATGAGGAGGAGGTCATGGACCTCGCGCCTCTTCCTTACATCGTCGTCATCGTCGACGAGATGGCGGACCTGATGATGGTCGCCGGCAAGGAGATCGAGGGCACGATCCAGCGCCTCGCCCAGATGGCGCGCGCGGCCGGCATCCATGTCGTGCTGGCGACGCAGCGGCCCTCGGTCGACGTCATCACCGGCACGATCAAGGCGAACTTCCCGACGCGCATCTCCTTCCAGGTGACCTCGAAGATCGACAGCCGCACCATCCTGGGCGAGATGGGCGCCGAGCAGCTGCTCGGCCAGGGCGACATGCTCTACATGGCCGGCGGCGGGCGCATCACCCGCGTCCACGGCCCCTTCGTCTCGGATGCCGAGGTCGAGAAGGTCGTCGCCCATCTCAAGACGCAAGGCCGGCCGCAATATCTCGACGCCGTCACCTCCGAGGACGAGGAGGCTGCGCCCGAGGGCGAGGACGGCGCGGTCTTCGACAAGGGCGCGCTCGCGAGTACCGAGAGCGAGGATCCTTACGACCAGGCGGTGGCGGTGGTGCTGCGCGACAAGAAGGCCTCGACCTCCTACATCCAGCGCCGCCTGCAGATCGGCTACAACCGCGCGGCCTCGATCATGGAGCGGATGGAGAACGAGGGCATCGTCGGCCCCGCCAACCACGCCGGCAAACGCGAAATCCTCGTCGAAACCGGCCG
>LSIG01000046.1 GCA_001556125.1 Rhizobiales bacterium CCH10-E5
CCCCGGCCCTCCCCGCCGCAAGCGGGGGGAGGGAGAAGAAGGCCGCGTCGGATGTCCTAAGGGAACTGCGCTCATCATCCCGCTTCCGCGCGAACGCGCTCGACCGCCGCCAGCACGCGCTCGGGCGTCGCGGGCGCATCGAGCCGCGGACAGACCCGGTGCCCGCCGACGCTCGCCACCGCATCCGACAGTGCGTGCAGCACGCTGATCGCCAGCATCAGCGGCGGCTCGCCGACCGCCTTCGAGCGGTGGACCGTCGCCTCGCGATTGGGTGCGTTCTCCAGCAGTGCGACGTTGAAGATCCGCGGCCGATCGGAAGCGACCGGGATCTTGTAGGTCGAGGGCGCATGCGTCTTCAGCACGCCCTTGGCATCCCAGACCAGTTCCTCGGTCGTCAGCCAGCCCATGCCCTGGATGAAGCCGCCCTCGATCTGGCCCTTGTCGATGGCGGGGTTCAGCGACGTCCCGCAGTCGTGCAGGATGTCGACGCGCTCGACCTTGTATTCGCCGGTCAGCGTATCGACGGCGACTTCGGCGGCCGCCGCGCCATAGGCGAAATAGTAGAAGGGCTGGCCGCGCCCGGCCTTGCGGTCCCAATGGATCTTCGGCGTCGCGTAGAAGCCGGTGGCCGAGAGCTGGACGCGCGCCATATAGGCCGCCTTGACCAGATCGGTGAAAGGGATCTCGCGCGCACCGACCTGGACGAAACCCGGCCGGAAGACGATCGCCTCCGGGCTTTCCTGCCAGTGCCGGGCGGCGAATTCGGTCAGCCGCGCCTTGATCGTCTCGCAGGCGTCGAGCGCCGCCATGCCGTTGAGATCGGAGCCCGAGGAGGCCGCGGTGGCCGAGGTGTTGGGCACCTTGCCGGTCGTCGTCGCGGTGATCTTGACCCGGTCGAGGCCGATCCCGAAGGCCTGCGCCACCACCTGCGCCACCTTGATATAGAGCCCCTGGCCCATCTCGGTGCCGCCATGGTTCAGCATCACCGAACCGTCGGTGTAGACATGTACCAGGGCTCCGGCCTGATTGTACCAGGTCGCCGTGAAGGAGATCCCGAACTTCACCGGCGTCAGCGCGATGCCGCGTTTCACGATCGGGCTTCTGGCATTGGCATCCCGGATCGCCGCTTGCCTCGCGCGGTAGTCGCAGGAGCGCTCCAGCCGTGCGATCACCTCGCCCGCGATGTTGTCCGTCACCGTCTGGTGGTAGGGCGTCAGATCGCGGCCGGGCCCCTCGCCGGGCGTGCCGCCATAGAGGTTGCGGCGGCGCACCTCCAGCGGGTCGAGCCCGGTCGCGAAGGCGACCTCCTCGATGAAGCGCTCGGCGCCTACCATGCCCTGCGGCCCGCCGAAGCCGCGGAAGGCCGTGTTCGAAACGGTGTGGGTCAGCAGAGGCTCGGAACGACCGCGCACTGTCGGGTAGAAATAGCAATTGTCCATGTGGAACAGCGCGCGGTCCGTCACCGGCCCCGACAGATCCGCGTTCCAGCCGCAGCGTGCCGCATAGACCGCATCGACCGCATGGATGCGTCCCTCGTCGTCGAAGCCGATCTCGTAATCGACGACGAAATCATGCCGCTTGCCGGTGACGATCATGTCGTCGTCGCGGTCGGGCCGCAGCTTCACGGGGCGCTTCAGCTTTCGCGCCGCGAGCGCGGCGACACAGGCGAAGAGATTGGACTGCGTCTCCTTGCCGCCGAAGCCGCCGCCCATCCGCCTGACCTCGACGGTGACGGCATGGGAGGCGACGCCCAGCACCTGCGCCACCATGTGCTGAACTTCGCTGGGGTGCTGCGTCGAGGAGAAGACCTGCATGTCTTCCTCCTCGCCGGGAATGGCGAGCGCGATCTGGCTTTCGAGGTAGAAATGATCCTGCCCGCCGATCGTCATCGAGCCTTTGAGCCGGCGCGGGCTTTGCGCCAGCGCGGCGGCGACATCGCCGCGCTCGAGCCTGAGCGGGTCGGTCACCAGTGTGCCGCCGGCCGCACGGGCCGCCGCGACGTCGAGGACGGGCAATGCCTCCTCATAGACCGCCTGCGCCAGGGCCGCCGCCTCCCGCGCCGCCTGGCGCGTCTGCGCCACCACGGCGAAGAGCGGTTGGCCGTGATGCAGGATCGTCTGCGTTGCGAAGACCGGCTCGTCATGGCGATGCGTCGAGGAGATGTCGTTGACGCCGGGAATGTCGGCCGCCGTCAGCACCGCGACCACGCCGGGCGCCGCCAGCACGGGCGCGAGATCGAGCGACACCAGCCGGCCATGGGCGATGCGGCTCAGGCCGAGATAGGCGTGCAGCAGCCCCTCCGGCGCCGCGATATCGTCGATATAGACGGCCTCGCCCGCGACATGGCGGGCGGCGGAATCGTGGAGGTGCGGCGCTCCGACCATTGCGGAGGCGTCCTTGTCGAGCCGGCGGCGCGCATCAGCCATGGGCGGCCACCGCGAATTGGCCCGCGACGCGGGTCTCGACATCGGGCTGCGTCGTTTCGATCAGGAAGCGCCGCAGCAGGTTGCCCGCGACCGTCAGCCGGTAGCCGGCCGAGGCCCGCATGTCGCTGAGCGGTGTGAAGTCGCTCGAAAGCGCAGCGATCGCGGCGTCCACCGCCGCCTCGTCCCAGTGCCGGCCGATCAGCGCGGCTTCCGCAGCGGCGGCCCGTTTGGGCGTGCCCGCCATGCCGCCATAGGCCAGCCGCGCTTCCGCGGTGCGGCCAGCGGAATCGAGCCGCAGCAGGAAGGCGCCGCAGACGGCGGAGATGTCCTCGTCGAAGCGCTTCGAGATCTTCGAGACGTGAATGAGCGCATCCGGCCCCGGCCTGGGCATGATCACCGCCTCGACGAACTCGCCCTCGCGCCTGTCCTGCTTGCGGTAATCGAGGAAGAAGGCTTCGAGCGGGATCTCGCGGCGTGCCAGTCCGTCCGGCGCCGCCTTCGCCAGCACCAGCCTCGCCCCCAGCGCGATCAGCGCCGGCGGCAGGTCACCGATCGGCGAGCCATTAGCGATGTTGCCACCGATCGTGCCGGCATTGCGGACCTGCTCGCCGCCGAAGCGGCGCATCAGCTCGTCGAGCTGCGGCGAGAGCGACGCCAGAACGGGGCGGACCTCCGCATGGGTCGCCATCGCGCCGAAGACGAGGTGGTCGCCGCGGTCCGCGATCTCCCGCAAAGCGGCGATCCGCCCGAGGGAGATGACGGGATCGAGCCGCCGCATGCCCTTCGTCACCCAGAGCCCGACATCGGTCGCGCCCGCGACCAGCGTCGCCTGCGGGTGGGCGGCCACCAGATCCGCCAGCCCCGCGACGGTCACTGGCGCGAAGAAGTGCCCGCCGGTGCCGGAGAGGGCGAGCGGGGCGTCGTCGGCGAGGTCGCGAAGCCTCGCGATGATCGTCTCCGACTCCGGCCTTTTGCCATCGCCAGCATACATCCGCTGCGCCGCCGCGATGATCGGCTCGTAGCCGGTGCAGCGGCAGAGATTGCCCGCCAGCGCATCCTCGATCCTTGAAACCGAAGGCGCATCCTCGTTCAGCCAGAGCGCGAAAAGCGACATCACGATACCCGGCGTGCAGAAACCGCATTGCGAGCCGTGGCCATCGACCATCGCCTGCTGCACCGGGTGCAGGCTGCCATCAGGACCTTTCAGATGCTCGACCGTCAGCACCTGGCAGCCGTCCAGCGTCGGCAGGAAGCGGATGCAGGCATTGATCGCCTCGTAGCGCAGCCGCCCGCGATCGAGCCGGCCGACGACGACGGTGCAGGCGCCGCAATCGCCCTCGGCGCAGCCTTCCTTGCTGCCGGTCAGGCGCCTGTCGAGCCGCAGCCAGTCGAGCATCGTCAGCGTTGGGTCGCAGGCCGCGATCTCGACCAGCTCGTCACCGAGCAGGAAGCGGAGCGTGTCACGCATCGTGAGGATGCTCCGCCATGCCTGCCATCTCTGCCGTCATCCTGGACCAGCCGCGCATCGGCGCCGGTCCGGGATCCATCATCGGGTGGCGACGGCGCCCGATGATGGATCCCGGCGCTGCGCTTCGCTCCGGCCAGGATGACGGCGGAGGAAACTCCCTATGATCGAGCGAACCAGACGACCGGAGACAAATCATGCCCTCAGATTAGGCATGATCCCCGCTTGGCCGGAAGCTTTGATTTGGTGCAGATGTGATGTGAATCCGAGCCGGAGTGCGCATTCGTGAGCCAGACCAGCCCCCTTCGTGCCCTGCGCGGCCGCCTCTTGTGGTTCGTGGCCGATCCGCACGACGCCGGCGAGGCGGCGCATCGTTATGTCGCGGATGGAGTGCTGGTGATCGAGGGCGGGGTGATCCGTGCAGTCGGCCCGGCGGAGGCCATCCTGCCGACCCTGCCGGCCGGGGCGGAGATCATCGACCACCGCCCGCATCTGATCATGCCCGGCTTCATCGACGCCCATCTGCACATGCCGCAGACGCAGGTGATCGCCTCCTACGGCGCCCAACTGATGGACTGGCTCAACCGCTACACCTTCGTCGAGGAGCAGCGTCTGGCGCAGCAGGGCCATCCCGAAAAGCTCGCAACCTTCCTGCTCGACGAATTGCTCGCGAACGGCACCACGACGGCGGTGATCTACTGCTCGGTGCATCCGCAATCGGCGCATGCGCTGTTTGCCGAATCCGAGCGCCGCAACACCCGCATGATCGCCGGCAAGGTGATGATGGACCGCAACGCGCCCGAAGCGCTCACCGACACGGCGCAGAGCAGTTACGCGGACTCCAAGGCGCTGATCGAACGCTGGCACGGCAGGGGCCGCCAGCTCTACGCCATCACCCCGCGCTTCGTCGTGACCTCGACGCCGGAACAGATGGAAGCGGCGGGGCGGCTGGCGGCCGAGCATCCCGACTGCCATGTCCAGACCCATATCAACGAGAACCGGGCCGAAATCGCGCTCGCCAACGAACTCTATCCCGAGCCGGGAGACTATGCCGGCATCTACCAGCATTACGGCCTGCTCGGACCCAGAAGCCTGCTCGGCCACTGCATCCACATGACCGACCGGGAATGGCGGCGCTTCGCCGAAACCGGCAGCGTCGCCGTCTTCTGCCCGACCTCGAACCTTTTCCTGGGATCGGGACTGTTCGACTGGGCCCGTGCCCGGGCGGAGGGCGTGCCGGTCGCGGTCGCGACCGATATCGGCGGCGGCACCTCCTATTCGATGCTGCGGACGATGTCGGAGGCCTACAAAGTGCTGCAGTTGCAGGGGCAATCGCTCTCGGCCTTCGCCGCGCTCCACGCCATCACGTTGGGCAACGCCAAGGCGCTGAAGCTCGACGATCTGATCGGCTCGCTGGAACCCGGCCACGAGGCCGATATCGTCGTGCTCGATGCTTCCGCGCAGCGCGCCATGGCGCATCGGCTGGAGACGGCGCGCGACCTGGCCGAGGAGCTGTTCGTGCTGGTCACGCTCGGCGACGAGCGCAACGTCGTCGCGACCTATGTGATGGGGGAGCGGGTGGAACGGCCGCGATGTTCAACACATTGATTTTTTGTTGGACACGACGCATGTTCAACAACGTTTGATGATGTTGAACATGGCCATGGCCGAGATCGCTTATCATTCACCGCTGGCCCACAGCGCCTACTACGATCTGCTCAATGCGCTACGGGAAGAAACAGTCTCCGAACTGCGCGGCGCCCCCACGCGGGTCGAACGTAATGGCCGCATCTACTGGTACGACAGCTATCGCGTCGGCACTGAGGTCAAGAAGGCCTATATCGGCGAGGACAGCCCGGAACTGAGGCATCGTCTGGACAAGGCCGCCGCGATCAAGGCTGCGGCGATCGAGCGGCGCGGCCAGCGCACGCGCCTGATTCGGATTCTCCGGGCGGAAGGCCTTCTTCCGATCGATGCCGCCACAGGAAGCCTTGTGGCGGCGCTGGCTGCGACGGGCGTCTTTCGCCTTGGCGGTACCCTCGTCGGCACGCTGGCTTTCCGCCTTTACGAAGGCGAACTCGGCGTGCGCTACCGGCTCGACGAGGCCGCACAGACCAACGACATCGACATCGCGAGTTTCGAGCGATTGTCGTTGGCGGTGCAGGATACGGTCGAGGAAAGCCTGCCGGAAATGCTCAGTGATCTGGCGTTCGAACCCGTTCCGGGGATGGACCGCCACAGGAGCTGGCGCTGGCGGCAGAGTCGCCAGAATCGGCTGGTCGAGTTCCTGACGCCGTCCTTTACCGACACGGAGGATACCAGGCCCCTGAAGGCACTCGGCGTGCACGCCCAATCGCTTCACTATCTCAACTACGTGCTGGCGGAGCCGATCCCCGCCGCGCTCTGCTATCGCAACGGGATTCTCGTCCAGATACCCCGGCCGGAGCGCTTCGCGATCCACAAGCTGATCGTGTCGGACCGGCGGCGAGAGGGAGCAGACAGCCTGAAATCGATCAAGGACCGCCGACAGGCGGCGTTCTTGATCGAAATCCTTGCGCGCGATCGTCCTGATGAACTGATAGAGGCCTATCGGGACGCCCTGGCCCGCGGCCCACGCTGGCGCGAGCGACTGGCCGCTGCACTGGCTCGCATGGGGGGAACGAAGGTGCTTCTGGACGCTCTGTAGCGCGCCGGGCTTATCCCAGCACGCCGCCCTTGCGCGCGAAATCGATGTAGATCTCGCGCAGGCGCAGCGCGGTCGGGCCCGGGGCGCCGTTGTGGATGCTGTGGCCGTCGATCGTCGTCACCGGCATGACGAGGCTGGTCGCGGAGGTGATAAAGGCCTCCTCGGCGTCCAGTGCCTCGGCCAGCGTGAACTCGCGCTCCTCGAAGGCGAAGCCCGTCTCTTCGATATAGGCCAGCACCGCCTTGCGGGTGATGCCGGGCAGGACCTTGTGCGAGAGCGGCCGCGAGATCAGCGTCTTGCCCTTGACGATCCAGGCGGTGGAGGAGGCGCCCTCGGTCACCACCCCGTCCTCGATCATCCACGCTTCCTGGGCGCCGTTTTCGGCGGCGAACTGCTTGGCGAGCACGGGCGCGAGCAGGTTGACGCTCTTGATGTCGCGCCGGGCCCAGCGCAGATCCGGCGTGGAGACCACCTTGATGCCGGTCTTCGCCGCCGGGGCGTTCACGAAGTTGCGGGCCTGGGTGAACATCACCAGCGTCGGCGTGACATCCTTCGGGAAGGGGAAGTCGCGATCGGCCGCGCCGCGCGTGACCTCCAGATAGACGCCGCCTTCGTCGAGGCTGTTGCGCTTGATCAACTCCTCATGGATCGCGACCAGCTCGGCCTTCGACCAGGGCAGGGCAAGCCGGATCTCGCCGCAGGAGCGTTCGAGGCGGGCCAGATGCGCTTCGCAATCGACCAGCTTGCCGCCGATCACCGCCGAAACCTCGTAGATGCCGTCGCCGAAAATGAAGCCGCGGTCGAAGACCGAGATCTTGGCGTCCTCCTCGGGGAGATAGGCGCCGTTCACATAGACAATGCGGGACATCGGTCGGCTCTCGTCAGCGGGTTTCCAACAGCATCGCTCCTAGCCGAGACGCAGGCCGGGCGCGAGGGGCGAATGCCGGCGTCGATGCGGGGGCAGCCCCGCTTCCGTCAGGGGCGAAAGCTCAGGAAGCGCGACGGGATGACACCCAGCGGGTTGGGCGCGAAGCCGGCGAGCCGGCTCGAAACGAGGTTCCTGTGGGAATAATGCAGCACCGGAATCCAGGGCTGTTCGCGCACGATCAGGCTGTCGGCCTCGCGCAGGATCGCAGCGCGCCGGGCGAGATCGGCCTCGCCGGCCGCGAGCGTCATCAGCGCATCGAATCGCGGATCGGCATAGCGGCCGACATTGAAGCCGGTGTTGTCGCTCCGGAACAGGAAGAGAAAGCTCTGCGGATCGGAATAATCGCCGATCCAGCCATAGCGGGCGACGTCGAAGTCGCCGCCCTCGCGCAGATGGGCGAAATGTGCCGCGCTGTCGGTCTCGATCAGGGAGGTCTCAACGCCGATCGCCGCCCATTGCTCCGCAATGGCCGCGATGGTGCGCCGGTTGTTGTCGCTGCGGTTGTAGCGCAGCTCGAGCCGCAGCGGCATGCCGGGCCCATAGCCCGCGGACGCCATCAGACGCTTCGCCTCGTCTTCGCGCTCGAGCGGGGAGGCGGCCTTGAAGTCGAACTCGGCGCGCTCGCCGTAATTGCCGATATGGGGCGGGATCACGCCATAGGCCGGCAGCATGGTTCCCGCCCAGACGCGTTCGGCGATGAACTCCCGGTCGATCGCGAGCGACAGCGCCCGGCGCAGCCGCGCATCGGAGAAGGGGGCTTTGGCCGTGTTCAGGACGAGGAAATAGGTGCCGAGCGCCGGCGAGATGCGCAGTTGCGTGCCGAGCCGTCCGCGCAGGGCCCCGATCTGGTCGGTGGGGATGTCGGTGGTCAGGTGCAGTTCGCCGGCCTGGAAGCGCCGGGCCGCAACCGCCGCATCGGCGATGGGATAGGACATCACGGTCTCGATGCGGACATCGGCAGCGGCGTGGAAAGACGGGTTGCGGTCCAGCCGGATATGCGAGCTGGGCACGAACTCTTTCAGCACATAGGGGCCGTTCGACACCCAGTCCGCCACCCGCACGGCGACGCGGCCCGGCCGGTCCGCGGTCGCCGGATGGACCGGCAGGGCTGCCTGATGCGCCAGCAGTTCGAGCAGATGCGGCGTTGGACGCTCCAGCCGGATTTCGAGCAGATCGGGCGCCGCAGCCGAAACGCCGAGATCCTCGACGCGCACGCCCTCGGCGGCCTTGTGGATGCGCTCGGCGTTCACGATCGGATAAAGCAGGGGCGCGTAAGGGGCGCCCGAGCGCGGATCGACGATGCGCCTCAGCGAAAACACGAAGTCGGATGCCGTCACCGGCTCGCCATTCGACCAGCGCGCCTGCGGCCGGAGCCTGAAGCGCCAGACCAGCCCGTCATCGCTCGTCGTCCAGCTTTCGGCGACGCCCGGCGCGATCTCGCCTGTCATCGTATGGATGACGAGGCCTTCATAGAGGTCGCGCAGCAGATGCGCCTCGGCGACGCTCGTCGTCCGCAGCGGATCGAGACTTCCCGGATCGCCGTCATGGCTGCGGTGGAGAACGCCCTGGGCCAGTGCCGTGCCCGTTCCCGCCAAGACCAAAGTGGCCGCGAACACCAAAGCGAGCTTGCGCAATCCTGGCATGAGACGCTGTCCCTGCTGCGGCCGGCGCGGGAGCACCGGCCGGTCGCATCAGAGTAGAGCGCGATGCGGAGACGCCGCCAAGAGGCCAGCGAAGAGCCGCGATCTCAGGTGCTGGCACCGCCGCTGTAGTCAGGCGTGGCCGGTGGCGACGTCAAGGATGGGTGCGTCCAGACCGAGCCGGGACGAGAGGTCATCCTTTGGGAAATGGCTCTTCTTCTGAAGTTCCGACGCGATCGACACCAGCAGATCCCTGATCTTGATCGAGTCCCCGCCGGATTCGCCGATGAACTTGTTGAGGAACCGCATCTTCACCTGCAACTCGGCCGCATTGTCGCGGACGAATGCGATCGAATGAGCCAGCATTCGCGGACCGAAGAAGCGCCGGGGAACCTCGCAGAACTCGACGATCCGGCAGCTGTCGTGGCGGGTGTCCCGGCGAATACATTTGTAGAGATTGGCGACGTTGTCGAAATCGCCTTCGATGATCTGGACGAATTTGCGATCGAAGAAAAACATAAAGCCGGTGATGTCGAATTGGTGGTTCTGCCTGGCAGCAACGAGACGGATTGCTTCCATCCCATCTTCGAATTGATGAGCGTCGTCAGGCAGCCGACAATGGCTGCTGTAAATCAGCGACATGACCATGGAAAGCTCCTGGAATTCGGCTTCGATCGAGCAGCGTTGCTGCCATCGGCAAAAACGAATCAACCCAGGCCAACTGTGATCCCGAAACAGGCGGGATAACTTCTTCAATACGACACGATTAACGCAAAGTAAACCGAGTTGATGGCGCTCGACGTTCTTCTTCTTGCGTCATTTCGACTCGTCCAGCAGCAAGCGATCGTTCTCGAAGGCGATCACGCAATCGGCTGCCAGAGCCAAACAGTCACGCAGTGCGTTGGCCTTAGCGGTCTCGAGATCGGGAGTGCCGAACCAGTAGCGGAACTCCTTCTTGCTGCGGCTCAGCGCCATCGCCCGCTCGCCGGGCCCTGAGAAATAACGCTCGAAGACATCGAGCCGCGTGGTCAGGCCGAGCTTCGCATGCAAGGTCAGGCCCCGATCGCGGGGGATCGTCGGCAGGCCCCAGGCGCGCAGCGAGGCATCCATCTCGCGCAGCCAGAGATGGCGCCCCTGTCCGTGCAGGAACGCCATATGGCCACGGGGCTTCAACTCCGGCAGGTCGATGAAGCGCACATCGGCGCCCGCATCGAGCGCCGCCTTGCGCATCCGGGCGACCAGGGGCGGCGGGAAGAGCTCGTCGTTGCGGGCATAGATCCAGAGTTGCGGCACCGTGTCAGGCCCCTGCCAGGCGGTCATGGCGGCGACCAGCGCGTCCTGCCCCCGCTCGGTGCAGCCCTCCAGATTGAGCCCGCCCGCGACATTGATGACGCCGCGCAGGCCGGGCGGCTTGCGGCGCAGCAGAGACATCGCGGTGGCGCCGCCGGCCGATTCCCCGAGCAGGATTACCCGCTGCCCGTCCACATCCGGCCGCGCCTGGAGAGCGCGCAGCGCGCCCTCGATATCGTCCGTGTCGTCGCCGAAGGAGCCTGCGATATCCGGGGTGGGGCAGGAGGCCAGCGACGGCAGCGGCCCGTCGGACTGTCCGGCACCGCGTCGCATCACCACCGCGGCGAGCCAGCCCCGGCGGGCGAGATCACGCGCGAGTGTCGCGTAGCGGGCCGCCCTGAGGTCTCCCATGCTGAGCGAACTGCTGTTGCGGCCATGGGTGATGATCGCCAGCGGCAGCCGCCCGGTCACGCCTTCGGGCCGCACGATCAGGCTTTCGAGGCGGACCTCGCGCCCCTTCGCCTGGATGCGCAGATAGCCGTTCTCCTGCCGCAGTGCCGCGCCCAGCGGAACGTCCTGCGCAAAGGCGCGGTGACCGGGCCATGCCGCTGCCATGGCTCCCAGCAGACAGAGCGCTCGCAGGATCGCGATCATCAGGCCTGCACCCCCAACCGGCGCTGCGGCACCGTGGAACAGCGCCGCGTCGATCATGGCAGAGCGGGTTTGGCGTCTGCAACGGCGGCAGGTGGCTGTCAGCCGGCCGCCGCCGCCCGCTCCTGCGCCTCGACCACCGCCACCGCCGTCATGTTGACGACGCCGCGCGCGGTCACCGAGCCGGTGAGGATGTGCACGGGCTTGGCCGCGCCGATCAGGATCGGCCCGACCGGCAGCGCATCCGCCAGCACCTTCGCGAACTGATAGGCGATGTTGGCGGCGTCGAGATTGGGGAAGATCAGCACGTTCGCCACGCCCTTCAGCCGCGAGGAGGGCAGAACGCGTTCGCGCACCATGGCGACCAGCGCGGTATCGGCCTCCATCTCGCCGTCGCATTCCAGCTGCGGCGCGCGCTCCCGGATCAGTCCCAGAGCCTTGCGCATCTTGACGGCCGAGGGGGTATCCGCCGCGCCAAAATCCGAATGCGACAGCAGCGCGATCTTGGGCTCGATGCCGAAGCGGGCGACGTGGCTCGCCGCCAGCACCGTCATGTCCGCGATCTCCTCGGCGCTGGGATCGTGCTTCACATGGGTGTCGGCGAGGAAGAAGGCGCCCTTGTTGGTGATGATCAGGGTCATCGCCGAGATGTCGCAGACGCCGGGTGCCAGCCCGATGATGTCCTTGATGTGCCGGAGCCGCGACATGAACCGGCCCTCGAGGCCGGTGATCATCGCATCGGCCTCGCCACGGGCCACCGCGAGCGCCGCGATCACCGTGTTGTTGGTGCGCACCAGCGAGCGGGCGGCTTCCGGCGTGATGCCGCGGCGGCCCGCGATGTCGAGATAGGTCTGGACATAGTCGCGATAGCGCGGGTCTTCCTCGGGATTGACCACCTCGCAGTCCACGCCCGGCCGGATCGACAGGCCGAAGCGCTGCACGCGGCTCTCGATCACGCTCGGGCGGCCGATCAGGATCGGCACCGCGAGCCCCTCCTCGAGCGCGATCTGGGCGGCCCGCAGGACGCGTTCATCCTCACCCTCGGCATAGATCACGCGCTTGGGATCCGCCTTCGCCTGGGCGAAGAGCGGCTTCATGATGAAGCCGGAGCGGAAGACGAAGCGCGACAGCTCCTCGCGATAGGCCTCGATATCGGGCAGCGGCTTGCGCGCCACGCCGGTCGCCATCGCCGCCTGGGCGACGGCCGGCGCGATCCGGATGATGAGCCGCGGATCGAAGGGATTGGGGATCAGCGAAGTCGCGCCGAAGGTCGAGGATTCGCCGCCATAGGCCCGCGCCGCGATGTCCGACGTCGCCTCCCGCGCCAGCGCCGCGATGGCACGCACGGCGGCGAGCTTCATCGCCTCGTTGATCGTCGTCGCCTGGACGTCGAGTGCGCCGCGGAAGATGTAGGGGAAGCAGAGGACGTTGTTGACCTGGTTGGGATAGTCCGACCGCCCGGTGCAGATCATCGCGTCGGGGCGCACCGCCAGCGCGTCCTCGGGAGTGATCTCGGGATTGGGGTTGGCGAGCGCCAGGATCAGCGGCTTCTCGCCCATCGCCTTGGCCATCTCGGGCTTCAGCACGCCGGCGGCCGAGAGGCCGAGGAACACGTCGGCGCCGGGGATCACCTCGGCCAGCGTACGCGCGTCGGTCTCCTGCGCATAGACCTCCTTCCAGCGGTCCATCAGGGTGTTGCGGCCCTTGTGGACGACGCCTTCCAGGTCCGTCACCCAGATGTTCTTGCGCTGGGCGCCGAGCTCGACCAGCAGGTTGAGACAGGCCAGCGCCGCCGCGCCCGCGCCCGAGACGACGATCTTGACGTCGCCGATCTTCTTGCCGGCGAGGTCGAGCCCGTTGAGGATCGCGGCCGAGACGATGATCGCCGTGCCGTGCTGGTCATCATGGAAGACCGGGATGTTCATCCGGGCCTTGAGCTGCTCCTCGATCTCGAAGCATTCCGGGCCCTTGATGTCCTCGAGATTGATGCCGCCGAAGGTCGGCTCCAGCGCCGCGACCACCTCGACGAACTTCTCGATGTTCTTCTGCTCGACCTCGATGTCGAAGCAGTCGATCCCGGCGAATTTCTTGAAGAGGACAGCCTTGCCCTCCATCACCGGCTTGGAGGCGAGCGGCCCGATGTCGCCCAGCCCCAGCACGGCGGTGCCGTTGGTGATGACCGCGACGAGGTTCTGCCGCGAGGTCAGCTCCGCGGCCTGCGCCGGATCGTCGACGATGGCCTCGCAGGCGGCCGCGACACCGGGCGAATAGGCCAGGGCAAGGTCGCGCTGGTTGCCGAGCGGCTTGGTCGCCTGGACCTCGAGCTTACCCGGGCGAGGCTGGCGGTGATAGACGAGCGCGCCGGAGCGGAGATCGGGGGACAGGTTGCTCTTCATCGCGGCGGCTCCGGCGGCGCAGGCTCAATGTCAGGAGCAGCCGAGGTCGCGCGAATGGGGCGAGGTCGTCAAGCGCGGCGGATGCATTAATCGCAAGCAGCGGTCGCCGCCCGCGGCCGGCCGATCTTCGGAGAGCCGCGCAGCAAGCTTGAATCAGCATGTGAAGCAATTTGCGCGGCGGGTGAGGCTTTCGATTCAAGTTCTTGACCTGAATCGCCTTTCGACACGCCGGGCCTGCTCCGATCCGGGTTCAGAACGCCTTGAAGGTGATGATGGTGTGGGTGTCGGCGATCTCCGGGATCGACTGCACCTTCTGCGCGACGAAATGGCCGATATCGACATCCGCCGCGACATGGAACTTGGCCAGGATGTCGTAATTGCCCGCCGTCGAGTAAATCTCGGACGCGATCTCACGGTCCGCGAGCTCGCTGGCGACCTCATAGGTCTTGCCGAGCTTGCATTTGATCTCGACGAAGAAGGTCTGCATCGCGGGCTCCAGGGTCTGGCCGAGGATTCTCGATAGAGCCTCACAGCCCTTCAGATCAAGCGAAGTCCCATTAGGCGCCTGCGAGTTCCGCGATGCGGCGCGTCATGGCGCTTTCGGGATCGGCGAGGCCTTCGATCACCGTGAAGTGGTTGGCGCCGGCGATCTCCTCATAGCGGGTGCGGACGCCCGACAGCCCCCAGACATCGACGATACGACGGCTCTGCTTGAAGTACTCCTCGCTCTCCTCGCCGCCCACCACTGCGTCCATGACGAGGCCCGATGGGGCGGGCCAGAACAGCGGGCTCTCGCGTTCGGCCGCCTCGAAGCTGAGATTGAGCGCACCGTTGATGCTCGTCTCCGTCAGCGGCTTGAGGTTGTAGAGGCCGGAGATGCCATAAGCCGCCGGCACGAGCTGTTCCGGCAGGCCCTCCTCGACATTGGCCCAGTTGGTCGCGAGCAGGCAGGCGGCCAGGTGGCCTCCCGCCGAATGGCCCGTCGCGACCACGGGCAGGCCGTAGCGCTGCCACAGCGCGGCGGCCGCCTGCTGCATCTCCCAGACGATATGGCCGACCTCGACCTGCGGGCAGAGATCATAGCCGACGACGGCGACGGGCAGGCCGCGTCGGTTGAGGCCGCGCGCCATATGCGAGAAGAAGCTGCGGTCCAGCGCCTGCCAGTAACCGCCATGGATGAACAGCACGATGGCGTCTCCGCGCATCGTCACCGGCTTGAACAGATCGTAGCTTTGGCGCTCGCTCTCGCCATAGGATACGCCCAGTTCGCAAAGCGCTTCGGCGCGATAGGCATCGGCATCGCGGGCCCAGCCGGCGATCACCTGCGGATGCTCCGGCACGCGGGCGCGATTGTTGTATTGGGTTTCGTAGTCGCTCGACATGGCTCGGCTCCGGTTCGCCCGATCGGCAGACGCGGCCCGCTTGGGGCGCCACGGTCCTGATGGCGGTTGCCGCCAGTCTGCGCCATCGCTTTTGACAGGTCGAGCCGCGGGCGGCACAAGGCTGCGCGCCGGGCGCATGGCCCCGCGCCGATGCCTATACCGCTGCGATCCGGAGACGACGATGGACAACCCGATTCTGGCCGAGGTCACGCGCGGAAACACGGTCGAGTCGCGTCACCGCGGCGCCGCCATCGTCATGGACGCCGACGGCGCCGTGGTCTTTTCGGCCGGCGATGTCGAGCGCCCCGTCTTCCCGCGCTCGGCGGTGAAGGCGATCCAGGCGCTGCCGCTGCTCGAGAGCGGCGCCGCCGACCGCTACGGCCTGACCGAAGCCGAGATCGCGCTGGCCGTCTCCTCGCATTCGGGCGAACCGCTCCACGCCGAGACCTCCGCCGCCATGCTGGCGAAGGCGGGTCGCGAGCCCGGCTGCCTCGAATGCGGCGCGCATTGGCCGACCAACGAGAAGGCCGCGCGGGCTCTCGCCCGGGCCGGCCGCGAGCCGACGGCGCTGAACAACAACTGCTCCGGCAAACATGCCGGCTTCGTCTGCCTCTCCTGCGGCATCGACGAGGACCCGGCAGGTTACATCCGGGCCGAGCACGCGGTGCAGACGGCCGTGCGCGGCGCGCTCGAGGAGGTCACCAGCGCCGCCCATTCGCGCGAGCTGATGGGCACCGATGGCTGCTCGATCCCGACCTATGCCGTGCCGCTGAAGGCCCTGGCGCTCGGCTTTGCCCGCCTCGGCACCGGACACGGTTTCGGCCCCGAGCGTGCCAAAGCTGCCGCCCGGATCCGGCAGGCCGCCGCCGCCCATCCCTTCATGGTCGCCGGAACCGGCCGCTTCGACACCCGCGCCATGGAACTGCTGCGCGAACGCATCTTCATCAAGACCGGTGCCGAGGGCGTCTATTGCGGGGCCCTGCCGGAGCTCGGTTACGGTATCGCGCTGAAATGCGACGACGGTGCCGGCCGCGCGGCGGAGGTGGTGATGGCCAGCCTAATCGCGCGCTTCCTGCCGATGGACGAGGCTGAGGTCGCCTCCTTCGTCCCGCTGCGCGAGAGTGTGATGACGAACTGGAACGGCATCAAGGTCGGCCGGGTGAGGGCGGCGCGGGTTTGACCGGCGAAAGGTCGCGCACTACCTTTCGTCGAAAGGAGACCGCCATGCCGCGTCCCGCCTTGAAGGATGGCCTGAGCAAGCAGGCCCGCTACCGTGCCGGCAAGAAGGCGGCGGGGCTCAAGGAGGTTCGGCTCTGGACCTTCGATACCGCGAATAAAGCGTTCCGGGCGCAGTTGAAGCGCGACATGGTGGCGATCCGGAACAGCCCTGGAGAGGCGGACGACATCGCGTTCGTCGAGGCGCTGACGGATTGGCCGGCTGAGGAAAGATGAGGCGGGGCGACGTGGTCCTCGTTGCGGTGCAAGGCGACCACGGCAAGCCTCGACCCGCTCTTGTCGTTCAAAACGATCTGATGGACGATGTCGACACGACGCTGGTCTGTCTCATCACCACGAGCACGGATGTCTCGGCGGCTTTCCGGTTCGCCGTCGCGCCGACCGTAGGTAACGGTCTCCATCAGCAGAGCTATGTCATGCTGGACAAAACCACCATGGTGTTACGCCAGAAATGCCGCGCCGTGGTGGGGAGGCTCTCCGACGAAGAGATGGTGGCCATCGATACCCGCCTTGCCTTCGTCTTCGGCCTCGGCGGCTGATCCTCACCCCACCGCGTTGTTCTCGACCCGCACGCCCGCCGCCCGGGCGTCGGGCGCCTTCGTCAGATCGCCGGTGACGGCCTTCCCGTACTCGGTCCCGATCACCGCGCCGCTTCTCGCTTCCGCGATGACGTTGCCGGAGATCACGGCGTTGCGCTGTTTCGGTACGAGCGAGACACCGATGCCGATGCCGGTTCGGCGCACCATGTTCCCGGTCGCGGCGAGGTTGCGCATGCCCCATGACCAGCCGAGCGAGATGCCGATGTCGCTCGCGTCCTCGATCACGTTGCCGGTCACTGTGGCCTCGGCCTCGACATGGACGCCCATGCCGCCGATCGGCTCCTTCACGCCGGGATAGAGCCCCTTGCGGGCGCGCCGGACGATGTTGTTGGCGAAGACGCTGAGCCGGCCGCCATGGTCGAGATTGGTGATGTTGGCGCCCTGCGCGCAGTCCTCGACAAGGTTGTTGGCGATGATCGCACCCTCGAAGGCGAACTCCGAGTAGAGCCCGACCTCGCCGCAGCGCCGCCCCTGGTTCCCGAGGATCTGGACGCTGGCGCCGGAGTTGTTGCGGATGAAGGTCAGCGCGCAATCGCGCAGCTGGTTGCCTTCGATGATCACGCCACCGGCCCGGTACAGGCTGATGCCGTTGCCGTTGGGCCCGTCGCCACCGGCATCGGCGCGGATGCGCTCGACCCGATTGCCGCGCACGAAGGAGCGCTCGTCGCCCGCCTGGCTGCGCCAGAGCTGGATGCCGTTGTTGCCGCAGTCCTCGATCGCGTTGCGCTCGATCCGCAGCCCCAGCGAGTCGAGCGAGAACAGGGCCGATTCCCGCATCGACCGGAACTCATTGGTCTCGATCGCGCCGCCGGTGCGGTTCAGCACCAGGCCGACCGAGCCGGCCCTGGCGAAGGCGCAGTCCTGGATGTCGATTTGCCCGACACTCTCGGCCACGAGCAGCCCCTCGCGGCCAGCCGCCGGGATGTCGAGCCCGTCGAAGCTCAGGCCGCGCAGCGAGACACGCCCGACACCACGGGCGGAGAGCACGGGGCCGAGCCCGGCCGCGAGCAGGATGGTCGCGCCCCGCACGCCAAGGAGGTTCGCGCCATCGGGCAGGGCGACCCGGCCGACGCGGTAGCGGCCTGGTGCGATGAGGAGCGGCGCCTGCCGGCGGGCTGCCTCCGCCAGAGCCGCCTGAAGCTGGCGAGACTGGTCGTCGGCCGAACCGGGCCTCAGACCGAACTGGGCGGCGTCCAGGCCCAGTCCGCCGAGCGGGACGGCGCGTTGCGGCGCCTCGGCGCGAAGCGGCGGTGCCGCGAGCGCGGCTGTGCCGAAAACGGCCGTCGCGAGGAGCGCGCGTCGTGAGAGGACAGGGGAGGACAAGGCCATGGCAGGGTGGTTCAAGGGCCATGCCGAGGCGACTTGTCCCGTTCCGGAACGTGCTCAGCCGGGCTTTCGTCCGCGCCGGGCGAGGTCGATTCCCATCGCTGCGAGGCTGACGGCGAGTGTGGCCGCTGGCGGCCGGAAGGCAGCGACCCGCGTCTTCGGCTTGGTGCCCGGTGCCGGCCGCAGCCAGGGCACATGGATGAAGATCACCGGCACGCCGCTGTTGCGGTCAGCCCGGAGGGCGGCCGCGTAGCAGGCGTCGCAGAGATAGCGCCCGGCCGAGGGGGAAAGCCCGCTGCGCATTCCGCGACGGCGCAATACTGCCAGCGCCGCCTGCGGAGACGCGGTCGTCCGCAGGGGCAGGGCGGCCGGCACCGGCCGCGCGCGGGGCGTCGCGCCGCTGGCGTCGGGGTGGAGCGGGCTGGCATGGCCGCGGCCGAAGAGCTCGACCCTGATCTTTCGGGCGCGAGCGGCGAGGCCGAGCATCAGGATCGCTCGCGGGCGGGCTTCCGCGAGATGGGCGCGCAGGCGCGGCAGCCCGCCCGCATAGCTGGTTTCCAGGATCAGGGCCTCCGCTGCGAAGCCGGCGGCCCGCAGCCGCTTCATCACGGCCTGCGCGAGCGCGGTCGTCGGATTGACCCGCACCCGCGGGAAGGGGCCGAAGCCCGTGACCAGAATGTCGGGGCGGCTTGGTGTCATGGCTTCAGAGCCCCAGCGCCTGCGCGATGTCGTCGGCGGCCAGGGTCGGCGCCAAGGTGCCGGCCGCCACCGCCGCCTCGAGCGTCGGGGTCCGGGCCTTCAGCTCGGGATCGTCGCGCAGCTTTGCCCGCAGCCGGTCTTCGACCATGGCCCACATCCATTTCACATCCTGCCGATGACGCTTCTGGGCGATGAGCCCCTTCGCCTCATGGCGGGCGCGGTGATCCTCGATCCTGGCCCAGAGTGTGTCGAGCCCGACGCCGGTGAGCCCCGAGATCGTGACCACCGGCGTCGACCAGAGCGGAGACGAAGGCGCAAGAATGTGCAGTGCAGCCTGGTACTGCGCTGCGGCGGCGCGCGCCGCGGTCGCGCCGGCCCCGTCCGCCTTGTTGACCGCGATCATGTCCGCGAGTTCGATGATGCCCTTCTTGATGCCCTGCAGCTCGTCGCCCGCATTGGGCAGCATCAGAACCAGGAAGAAATCGGTCAGCTCCGCTACGGCGGTCTCCGACTGGCCGACGCCGACCGTTTCGACCAGGATGACGTCGAAACCCGCTGCCTCGCAGAGCAGCATGGTCTCGCGGGTGCGCGCGGCGACGCCACCGAGCGTTCCCGAGGAGGGCGAGGGGCGGATATAGGCGCCAGGGTCGACCGCGAGACGGGCCATGCGCGTCTTGTCGCCCAGGATCGAGCCGCCGCTGCGCGAGGAGGAGGGATCGACCGCCAGCACCGCGACCTTATGGCCCCGGCCAGTGAGCAGGCTGCCGAGCGCGTCGATCGTGGTCGACTTGCCGACCCCTGGCACGCCGGTGATGCCGACCCGGATGGCGCCGCCCGTCTTCGGCAGGATCGACTGGACGAGGCTGCTGGCCTGCCGACGGTGATCGGCCCGGCGCGACTCGACCAGCGTGATCGCGCGTGCCAGCGCCGCACGGTCGCCAGCGATCAGGCCGTTGGCGAGGGCGGTGACAGGAGCGCTGAGATCGGCCATGAGTCCACCTAGCAAGGCCGGGGGTCCTGCGACAAGGTTCCGGAGGAGGGTGACCTCCCCGATCTTGCCGACCGACCGGCCTACGTCATGGCGACGCCTTCGGGCGATGAGGACGATGCAGGCGGTGGTGCGGTTCAAGATCCTGGTTCTGGCGCTTCTCGGCCCGCTGGCGCTGGCTGCCTGCGGCACGCCGCGGGTGCTCGAGATCAGCCGGGGCGCCACCGGCGAGGTGGCGGGCAAGGTCGAGATCTTCGTCGCCACGACGCGCGAGGCGTCAGCCGAGCCGGTCTACTTCAATGGCGAGCGCGGGCCCCGCCTGGCCTTCGCGCGGCTCGATTTCACCGTTCCGCCCAACCACAAGCCGGGCGAGTTGGAATTGCCTGATTCGGGGCCGAGCGACCCCTCGAAGCATTTCGCCGTCACCAATGTGCAGCGCCTCGATCTCGCGCCGATCGTGGCGGATGTGCGCCGCGAGATCCTAAGGCGGCCGCCTTCGCAGCGCGACGTGCTGGTGTTCGTGCATGGCTTCAACACCAATTTCGCCGATGCAGCGTATAGGTTTGCCCAGATCGTCCATGATTCGGGCTTCAAGGGCGTGCCGGTGCTCTTCACCTGGCCCTCGCGCGGGCAGCTCCTGGCTTATCCCTATGATCGCGAGAGCGCCTTCTATTCGCGCGACTTCCTCGAACTGAACCTGCGCGCCATCGCCCGCGATCTCGGCACGACGCGCATGGACATCCTGGCCCATTCGATGGGGACCCTGTTGACGCTGGAGACGATCCGGCAGGCCTCGATCCGCGGGGACGGCACCTTCGGCGGCAAGCTGCGCGACATCATCCTGGCGGCGCCGGACGTCGATCTCGACGTGTTCAGGACACAGATGCGCGAGATCAAGCGCCCGGTGACCGTTTTCGTCTCTGCCGATGACCGGGCGCTGGACTTCTCGCGGCGCTTCGCCGGCGACAAGACGCGCCTCGGCGCTGTTTCCGCGAAGGACACGCAGATCATCGCCGACCTCGAAAAACTCGGCGCGCGGATCATCGATCTCTCGGCGGAATCCTCCGGCGACCCGCTGAACCACAGCAAGTTCGCCTCCTCGCCGAAGGTCGTCCAGCTCATCGGGCAGCGGCTGAAGGAGGATGGTGGCATCGCCACTGCCGGGCCGGGCCTCGGCGACCGGGTCGGCGACATCGCCGGAGGCGTCGTCGGCACCGTGGGCTCGACGGTGGGACTCGTCGTGACGGCGCCCGCGGCGATCGTCTCGGGCCGCCGCTGAGGCCTCGGCCGACATTCATCCAGGCTGTTTCGGTGCTCCGCCGCAATCTGGCCGCGTTAGCCTGTCGTTAAGGGCGGGCTGGCCAACTCGGCCTCCCACAACATACCGGATGCCTGACACGATGCCTGTTTCGCGGCACGCTCTCTCACGCCGTCTTGCGATCACCGGGCTGCTCTCGATAGGGCTCTCGGCCTGCGCCCAGAGCGAGGCGACGGTCTCGCCCTTCGCGGAGCCGACCCGTGCCGACGCGTCGGCGCTGGGGAAGGAGCCGGAACTGCTGGTCGTCACGACGCGGCGCTCGCTCGGCGCGCGGCAGCCCTATTTCGGCAGCGATCGCGGCTCCCTGACCTTCGCCGAAGTGCGGCTGTCGCCGCCGGGCCGGGGCATCTCCGGCCAGATCTCCTCGGTCGTCAGCGGCGATTGGGCGGTGCTCGGCGTCGATGCCGCGGATTCATCCGATCCCGCCCGCGCATTCGCCCAGGCGGCAACGGGCCGCGACGTGCTGCTCTATGTCCACGGTTTCAACGAGACCTTCGAGTCGGCCGCCCGCAGTGCAGGCCAGCTCTCGCATTCGCTCGAATTCCAGGGGCGCACCGCGATCTTCACCTGGCCTTCCGGCGGCAAGCTCTTCGACTACGCCTATGACCGCGAAAGCGCGCTCTGGTCGCGCGACGGCTTCGTGAGGGCGCTGCAGGCCCTTGTCTCCAACCCCACCGTCGGGCGCATCCATATCGTCGCGCATTCCATGGGCAGCTTCCTGACCCTGGAGGGCCTGCGGGAGCTGCGCGATTCAGCCGAGGTCTATGCCCGGATCGGCTCGGTCGTGTTCGCCTCGCCCGACGTCGATATCGACGCCTTCGAGCAGACCGTTTCGCGCCTCGGCCCCCTGGCCCGCCGCATGACCGTGATCATCGATCCGGGCGATCGGGCGCTCGCGGTCTCGGCCCGCATTGCCGGCGGCGTCGCCCGCGCCGGTGCCGCCGACCGCGCCCGGCTGGAAGCGCTCGGCGTCCGTGTCGCTGACACGTCCGGACGCGGCTGGAGCATGCTCCGGCATGACCTCTTCCTGTCCGACAGCGAGGTCACGCAGGTGGTCCGCCGCGCCATGGACCGCGGCAAGGGCGCCTGAGCCGAGGCCTTGCCCCGGCCGGGCCGACCGCTCAAAGTCGCCTCTGCGGAGGATCATTGCCATGGCGACGGCCGGTCGGGGTTGGGTGGCAGCGCTGCTGCTGGGCTGGGGCCTGCAAGGCGCCGTGGCTCATGACCTGAGGCCCTTCCAGGAAGCCGGCCGCAGTCATGTCATCCACGAGGATGTCTCGCCCTCGGGCACCGAGCCGATCAATGTCGAGACCTATGTTCCCGCGGCCTGTACGGCCAAGCCCTGCCCGCTGTTGATCGCGATCCACGGCCTCGAACGCAATGCCGAGACTGCCCGCGACAACTGGATCGAGGTGGCCGAGCGCCATGGCCTGCTGATCGCGGCGCCGCATTTCGACAAGGAGCGGTTTCCGACGCGACTGTTCCAGCAGGGCGGTGTGCGGGACGAGGCGGATCCGGCGCGCTGGCTTTACGCGAGCATCGAGCGCTTCTTCGACCGTGCTCTCGCCAGCGGCCGCGTCGCGGGAACGGGCTATGTGCTGTTCGGGCACTCGGCCGGCGCGCAGTTCGTCCATCGCATGGCACTGCTGATGCCGGCGGCGCGCTTCACCATCGCGATCAGCGCGAATGCCGGCTATTACACCCTGCCTCTGCGGGGCGAGGCGGGCGGCTTCGCCTATCCCTATTCCCTGGGCGGTACGCCTGCGACCGAGGTGTCCATATCAGCCGCCTTCGCGAAGCCGCTCCTGGTGATGCTCGGCGAGCGCGACGACGACCCCGCCCATCCGCAGCTCAACCACAGCCGTGGCGCCGAGGCGCAAGGGGCGAACCGGCTCGCGCGCGGGCGTCATTTCATGGCGGTGGCGGCCGCCGAGGCGGCGCGGCTGAAGACGCAGAGCCTCTGGCGCGAGATCGTCGTGCCCGGCGTCGGTCATGATTCAAGGCGGATGGCCGCCGCCGCGGCCGAGGCCCTTTTCGCGGGACGCTAGCGGCTCAAAGCGGTGGCAGGCCGATGCGCTTCTTCACCGTCGCCAGCGCGAAATTCGATTCGACCGACTGGATGCATTTCAGCCGTGTCATCTTCTGCTTGAGGAAGCGCTCATAGCCCTCGATCCCGTCGGTCAGGACCCGCAGGAGGTAATCCTGCGAGCCGGTCATCAGATAGCATTCGGTGACCTCGTTCCAGCCCTCGACCGCCTTCTCGAACTCGGCGATGTGCTCCTGCGTCTGCTGCGAGAGCCGCACCGAGACGAAGACGCTGAAGGGCAGGCCATAGGCCTTGGGGTCGACGGTTGCCGAATAGCCCTGGATCACGCCGCTTTCCTCGAGGCGCTTCAGGCGCCGCAGGCAGGGCGTGGGGGACAGGCCGACCTTCTCCGATAGATCCTGATTGGTGATGCGGCCGTCCTCCTGCAGGACGGCGAGCATACGGCGATCGACATTATCGAGCATAAGATGCTCCTGCTTGTCCCGATTATGGAAGAATCTCTCTGCTATGATGGCATAGTGGGGCGGAACCGTCCGAGCAATCGCCGCGTCTTGCGCTTATGTTACCGCCAGGGCGCATTCTGCGGCGCACCCCGTTGGACAGCGAGGCCATCATGAGCGACGACAGCTATCACAAGGACCGGATCGCCAACCGCAAGCTGCATCCCGAAACGCTGATGATGGGCTTCGGCTACTCGCCGGCCATGTCGGAAGGGTCGCTCAAGCCACCGATCTTCCTGACCTCGACCTTCGTCTTCGAGAACGCCCAGCAGGGGAAGGATTTCTTCGACTTCACCTCCGGCCGCCGCCAGCCAAAGCCGGGCGAAAAGCCCGGACTGGTCTATTCGCGCTTCAACCACCCCAACATGGAGATCCTCGAGGATCGCCTGGCGATCTGGGACGAGGCTGAAAAATGCGCCGTCTTCGCGAGCGGCATGGCGGCCATCGCGACGACCTGCTTCGCCTTCCTGCGGCCGGGCGACACGATCATCCATTCCCGCCCCCTCTATGGCGGCACCGAGACCCTGCTGAAGAACCAGATGGGCGCCTTTGGCGTCACCGCCTTCGGCTTCACCGACGGGCTCGACATCGCGCAGATGCGCGAGACGGCGAAGGGCGCCGCGGCCAAGGGGCGCGTCGGCATGATCCTGGTCGAGACGCCGGCGAACCCGACCAACGGACTGGTCGATCTCGCCGCCTGCAAGATGATCGCCGACGAACTCGAAGCCTTGCAGGGCCATCGCCCGCCGGTCGTCGTCGACAACACCATGCTCGGCCCGAAGTACCAGAAGCCGCTGAAGCAGGGCGCCGATCTCTCTCTGCTCTCGCTGACCAAATATGTCGGCGGCCATTCCGACCTCGTCGGCGGCTCGATCAGCGGTTCCGAGGCGCTGGTCCGGCAGGTCAAGGGCTGGCGCGGCTCGCTCGGCACGCAGCTCGACCCCAACTCCTGCTGGATGCTGATGCGCTCGCTGGAGACGCTCGACATCCGCATGAGCCGCGCCAACGAGAACGCGAGGCTGGTCGCGGACTATCTCTCCGCCCATCCGAAGGTCGCCAAGGTGCATTATCTCGGCGACCTCAAGGACGGCGACCCGCGCAAGGCTGTGTTCGACCGGCAGTGCACGGCGGCCGGCTCGACCTTCGCCTTCGACGTCGTCGGCGGCGAGAAGGAGGCCTTCGCGCTGCTCGACAATCTCCAGATCATGAAGCTCGCCGTCTCGCTCGGCGGCACCGAGACGCTGGTCTCGCACCCCGCCGCGATGACGCATTCGGGCGTTGCCCGCGAACTGCGCGAGGAGATCGGCCTCACCGACGCGCTGATCCGTATCTCGGTGGGCATCGAGAATATCGAG
Source organism: Rhizobiales bacterium CCH10-E5 (assembly GCA_001556125.1). Taxonomy (GTDB): domain Bacteria; phylum Pseudomonadota; class Alphaproteobacteria; order Rhizobiales; family Beijerinckiaceae; genus Allobosea; species Allobosea massiliensis. The sequence goes on from LSIG01000046.1 coordinate 24,933, forward strand.
GACCTGATCTCGGATCTGGCGCAGGCGCTGGAGGCGGTGTGAAACACACCGCCTCTCAATTGATGGCAGACAATTCAGCCGGGTAGTCTCAGTTCAACATAATTACTGCCGCAGTTGTTTGTGATTATTTTCGAATTAAAACAACTTTTCGCTGCCATTTTCTCGCAGCATTTCTTGCATTATACGATCAGGTCCATAAGATCCAAATGCGGGCCGGCGTCGACCACCAAACGAGGTCGGTTTCTTTATCGGCGCGCCAGTTACTTCATGGAAAAAGAGCTGGCAAACTCGCATTCCTGGATATATTCCCAACGGGACTTCGCCGCAGTTGAATAATTCTAATGTGATGGTTCCAGAAAATCCTGGATGTATGCCTGCGGCGGTTTCGATGATTAATCCCATTCGTCCAAGAGCTGACTTTCCAGAAATGTAAGCTGCAATGTCGTCCGGTAGTGTTAGCCATTCAAAAGTGCAGGCCAGCACAAATCGATTTGGATGCAACACAAATTTCTTACCAAGCGGAACGTAAGAAGTCCTGCCTTCCCGAGATGAAAAGGCACGCTCTTCTCGGCTCTCTGAAAAATCAATTATGTTAGTTTTAGTTTGCTGAAGAAGCGTAAACCAGCGGCCTAGCCGTAAGTCTATGGATGTCCGCCCTATTTGATTGGGGTCCCGATCGAACGGGTTTGGGACTATTACGATAGCGTCTTTGTCAGGCGACGCGGATTCACCGTTCGCGCTCAATCCAAGTTTCATCCGAATTCTAACTTCGTCAGTGCTAAGCATTGCAAAAGCTTTCAAATTCCAGATTTTCTGCGGATTTTATTATCAGGTCCGTTAAAAAAGCGATGATCTCAACGCCATGCTCTTTCGATTGGCTCGTGCGGTCCGGATCATTGTAGACACGCCACGCAGAATTTATAGTGTCGCCGAGAGGGGCTGCCTCTAATGTTGGCCTTCCCAGTTTAAAGCACGAGAGAATTTTGTCTTCTCTTGATTTGTTAATGTTGTCTGGAAGTCGACTGAGTATATAGTTCTGAGCTGCGTTGAATACGACGGTAGCCATATCCTCTACCGCTATGTCTGCCATTTTAATGATGAAATCGGCAGCATCAACGCCAGAGAATTTTTCTGGAAGGAAGCGGTCGGCAAAATCCGACAATTGAATATCAATGCTTCTCGCAAATCCGGTAATGTACTCGATCCGTTTACGTGTGTTGGGGTATTCACCCGTTCGATGGCCGCTCACTGTTGGCGATATGAGATAATCAAATGCAAAAATGTACGATTGGCCGAATAGTAATATTCCAATCGCGTCACAAAAAAGCTCCTCAATTTGTCTGAGGGCAAACGCCATACTCTTCCGGACAATTGGTTGCGCAAACATATCATTGCGTATGTCGGAGCCCTTAAGGGTAAAAGTTAACTCAAATTGTGATCGATTATTTTCGTAAGCACGATATATGCAAGTCTCGATGTCATCTCTGTACTTTTGAGAGAAGCCATTAGCATGCCAGATATTGTGCCCCAACTCATGGCCTGCGGTAGGAAAAATCAGAGCGTTTTCTGACTCCGATGCGGGGAGGCCTATCAGAACGTAATTGGGGAGTTCATCTAGTCCGAATGGGTAAGTAAATGGGCTATAGCGCCAGTCTGATGATATTATTAGTCTGATATCGTCAGCTACAAGCCTGCGCGCTATCTGCCGAAAAGGAAAGTATAGCTCAAATAAATTTCGATTCTCTGTCGATCTGATGATGAAGCCTAGCAAGTCCGTCGTTCGTATTATAATATAATTTGCTTGCTTGAGGAGTGATTGTTTGACGCTTGTCGAGTAACGATCGTAATCGTCGAGGCGTCGCTTTATAGTTATTGCCTGAGTGCGAAGTTCATTGACAGCTGTTCTGCTGTCAATGTTTGGATGTTCTGAGCTGGCGATAATATCGGCTTGCGCTATTAAGCGATCAAGCTTAGCTCGAACGTTTATCGCCGCTTCAATAGGCTCGTATGGCAATTCCACCATTTTGATTTGAAGCCTTCAATAGATCGATTCGTTGTGACAATGCCTGATCGTGTATCGAAACGCAAAAATCCCGCAAGTTCGCCAAAAATGAATCGCCCTTTGAGGGGTCAGCTTCGACAAAGGCCGAGAGTGTCTCGCTGACGCGGTGTTTAAAGTCGCGAACTTTTTCGGGTTTCTCTTGTTGAGAGCCCAGCGCCGTTTCATATATCGGCAAAAGCGCCAGATCGAAACGTTCCGCAATCTCGCCGGAATCAACAGTTACAGTGCGTAATAGAGCTTCCATCAGAATTTTGACGCTATCCAGCTTTTGGCTGCGGCTCTGGATTACGTCTTCAACTTGAATGGCGGCATCTAACGCGAGTTCGCTTAACTCGGCGGTCGACATTCTACGGCTGATTTCCGTCATCTTCCGTTTCCTCCGAGAGCCAAAAAATGCGGGTTCAGAATCGCGCTGCAATCGTTAATTATTAATCTGCTGTTCGCATGGAATGCGGGCTCTAGCAAGGCGTTCGAAGGGGCGCCGCCGCTGCCTTTTGCAGGCATAAACGGCGATTCTAAACCCCGATCCGCCCCCAGCCCGGCAGCTTCAGCGCAGGGCTGCGCAGATCGAGGCCGGCGACCAGCCCCAGCAGGTTGATCTCGATGCCCTCAACCCAGCCGATGGTGAAACCGGCGAGCCCGTAGAGCGAGGCCTGCACGCCGGTGCGGCTCGGCGTCAGCCCGGCGAAGAGGCCGTCCTCGCGGAAATCCTTGCCGATTGCGGTCGGCGGCAGAGCCCGCGCCAGTTCCGGCACCTCGGCCATGACATGCTGGACGAAGCTGTTGGAATTGGGCCCGGGCCAGGCCTGGTAGCTGCCGGGCGTGACATAGGCGTAGCTCTTCACCGCAGCTCGGATGCGCGGGATCAGCGCTTCCGCCGCCTCGCCGCGAACCTCCGCCACAGGTTCTGGCAGGTTGCCATACCAGCGCCCATCGGCCTCGCGGTGATTGACCCGCACCGGCGTCCCCCAGCCGACGACGTCGAAGCGTGTATAGGCGCTGGCGCCGGCTTCCTTCACCACCACCCAGGAATGATGCGCGAAGACGCCGCGCCAGCGGCCGACGCGGGCGGCGAAGACATGGACGGTGGCTTCGGGGACGGTCGATGCGGCGGGCAGGAGCTTCGCGCTCGACCAGTCGGCCCGGCGCCAGTCATCGGCCGTTCCCTGCATGGACCACCAGGCCGCATGGGTGGCGAGCGGGACGATGAAGAACAGCAGGAAAAGCAGGGGCAGGAGGCGGGCAGCGCGCATAGGCGCAATTTGTGGCAGGCCTGTTGCATCGCAAGATCGATCGACGCAGTGCGGGATCACAACGGCTTGAGACGTGGCGCCAAGCTGTTAGCTTCTGCGCCGCCCGTCCGGAGAGGAATCGAACGCATCATGATGGCTGGCCGCTGGTTCAAGGGAATCGTCTCGGGTCTCGCGCTGGGCCTGTCGCTGGCCGTGGCGGGGCAGGCTGCCGCGCAGGGCAAGGAACTGCGCATCTACAACTGGTCCGACTATGTCGACCCCGAGGTTCTCGACGCCTTCAAGAAGGAGACGGGGATCACGGTCGTCTACGACACCTTCGACCAGATGGAGACGGTCGAAACCAAGCTGCTGGCGGGCAAGACGGGCTACGACCTGATCGTCGTCACCGCCTCCTTCCTGCCGCGCCACATCCCGCTCGGCCTCTATGCGCCGATCGACTCCGCCAAGGTGCCCAACCTCAAGAACGCCTGGCCCGAGATTCAGGGGCGGCTGGCCAAATACGACCCCGGCAACAAGCACGCCGTGAACTACATGTGGGGCACCACCGGGATCGGCTACAACGTCGCCAAGATTAGGGAGCGGCTCGGCCCTGACGCCGTGATCGACAGCTGGAAGATCCTGTTCGATCCCGACCAGCTCAAGAAGCTCTCGAACTGCGGCGTGCATGTGCTGGACGCGGTCGAGGAGATGTTTCCCGCCGCTTTGCGCTATCTCGGCCTGAACCCCGACTCCAAGGCCGAGGCGGATCTGAACAAGGCCGGCGAACTGTTGCGGAAGATCCGTCCGCACATCCAGAAGTTCCACTCGTCCGAGTACATCAACGCGCTCGCCAACGGCGACATCTGCCTCGCGGTCGGCTATTCCGGCGACATCCTCCAGGCGAAGAAGCGGGCGGAGGAGGCCAAGAACAAGGTCGAGATCGCCTATTCCATCCCCAAGGAAGGCGCGCTGATGTGGTTTGACTCCTTCGCGATTCCGAAGGATGCGGCCAATCCGGACGCCGCGCTCGCCTTCATCGACTTCGTCAACCGCCCCGCCATGGCGGCGAAGAACTCCGACTTCATCCAGTATGCCAACGGCAATATCGCCTCGAAGCCACTGCTCTCGGCGGCGGTGCGCGACAATCCCGGCATCTATCCGCCGGATGCGGTGATGGCGCGGCTCTACACGATCACGCCTTACGACCAGAAGGCGCAGCGGCTGGTGAACCGCCTTTGGACCCGGGTGAAGACCGGCAAGTGAGCGACGGCCAAAGTGAGCGTCGGCAGGTGACCACCCAGAGGGAGCGAGGGGCGAGCGCGATGCGCAAGGCATCGCCCGGCAGCGTGCGTCGCGCCTTCCAGCCCTGGAACGATCCCGCTGCGCAACCGCTCGTCGAGTTCCGCGGCGTGACGAAGCGCTTCGGCGGCGTCACCGCGGTCGCCGAAGTCTCGCTTTCGCTCTACCCGCGCGAGTTCTTCGCCCTGCTCGGCCCGTCCGGCTGCGGCAAGACCACGCTGATGCGGATGCTGGCGGGCTTCGAGATGCCGGACGAAGGGCAAATCCTGCTCGACGGCGTCGACATCACCGCCGTCCCGCCGCATCTGCGGCCGGTCAACATGATGTTTCAGTCCTATGCGCTGTTCCCCCATCTCAGCGTCGCCGACAACATCGGCTACGGCCTGAAGCGCGAGGGGCTGCCGCGGGCCGAGATCGACCGGCGCGTCGCCGAGATGCTGGCGCTCGTCAAGCTGGACGGGCTGGGCAAGCGCCGCCCGGACCAGTTGTCCGGCGGGCAGCGCCAGCGCGTCGCGCTGGCGCGTGCGCTCGCGAAGCGACCGAAGCTCCTGCTGCTCGACGAGCCGATGGCGGCGCTCGACCGCAAGCTGCGCGAGTCCACCCAGTTCGAGCTGATGGACATCCAGAGCGAGCTCGGCACCACCTTCATGGTCGTCACCCACGACCAGGACGAGGCCATGACCATGGCCGACCGCATGGCGGTGATGGACCATGGCCGGCTCGTCCAGATCGGCCCGCCGGACGTGATCTACGAGGCCCCGGTCAACCGCCACGTCGCGGAGTTCGTCGGCGACATCAACATCCTCGAGGGCCGCGTCGAATCCGTCGAGGGCGATCTCGTCAGCGTCGCGACGCCGCTGGCGGGCATCGTCGAACTCGACGAGGAGGCGCCGGCCCTCGCCCCCGGCGCGCCGGTCCTTGTCGGGTTGCGGCCGGAGAAGATCGCGCTGAGCCATGACGAGCCGGCCCAGGGCACCAACAAGGTCCGCGGCGAGATCTGGGACATCGGCTATCTCGGCGACATGACCATGGTTCAGGTCATGATCGGCGGCGACGACGGGCAGCTCCTGAAGGTCTCGCTGACCAACCGCTCGCGCCGGATCGAGCGCCCCTTCGCCTGGGAGGATGCGGTCTGGCTGTCCTGGGACGTCGAGGCCGGGCTGGTGCTGAAGCCGTGAGCGGGCCGGTCTCGAAAGTGATGGCACAAGGCCGTCTGATCGTGGCCGTGCCCTATCTCTGGCTGGGGCTGTTCTTCCTCGCGCCCTTCGTCATGGTGCTGCGGATCGCGCTGTCGGATGCCGCTACCGCGCTGCCGCCCTATGGCCCGCATTTCGAGGGCTTCGCGGCGCTGCGTGACTTTCTGGCCGGCCTCGATCTCGAGAATTTCGGGCTGATCTTCGAGGATCCGCTCTACTGGCAGAGCTATCTCTACTCCCTGCGCATCGCGGCGCTGACGACGCTGATCGCGCTCGCGATCGGCTATCCGCTGGCCTATGCGATGGCGAGCGCCTCTATGCGCTGGCGCGCCATCCTGCTGGTGCTGGTGATCCTGCCGTTCTGGACCTCCTTCCTGATCCGGGTCTACGCCTGGATCGGCATCCTGCGGCCCGAGGGGCTGCTCGACATGGCGCTGGCCGCGCTCGGCCTGGGCGATCAGCCGCTGCGCCTGCTCAACACGGAAGCCGCGGTCCTGATCGGCATGGTCTATTCCTATCTGCCCTTCATGGTGCTGCCGCTCTATGCGACGCTGGAGAAGCTCGATCGTAGCCTGCTGGAGGCCGCCGCCGATCTCGGTGCGACGCCGCTCAGGGCCTTCCTGACGGTGACGCTGCCGCTCTCCCTGCCGGGAATCCTGGCGGGCTCGGCATTGGTATTCATCCCCGCCATCGGCGAATTCGTCATTCCGGACCTGCTCGGCGGGCCGGACACGACGATGATCGGCAAGGTGTTGTGGACCGAGTTCTTCTCCAACCGCGACTGGCCGCTGGCCTCGGCGGTGGCAGTCGTGCTGCTGGTGGTGCTGGTCCTGCCGCTGGCGCTGCTGCAGCGCGCGCGGCTGGCGCGGGCAGGCGAGGGGGGCGTGGCATGACGCGGCTCGGCCCCGGCCTCATCCTCGCCCTCGTCGCGGGCTTCGCCTTCCTCTACCTGCCGATCCTGGCTCTGATCGCCTATTCCTTCAACGCCTCGCGGCTCGTCACCGTCTGGGGCGGCTTCTCGACGCATTGGTACGGCGCTCTGCTCTCCAACGAGGCGCTTTTGTCGGCGGCCTGGCTCAGCCTGCGCCTCGCCTTCGTCTCGGCCACGCTCGCCACCGCGCTGGGCACGCTGGCGGCGCTGGCGCTGGCCCGGCATGGCCCTTTCCGCGGGCGCCTGCTGTTCTCCGGCATGGCGCTGGCGCCGCTGGTGATGCCGGAGGTGATCACTGGCCTGTCGCTGCTGCTGCTCTTCGTGGCGGCGGATGTGGAGCGCGGCTTCTGGACGGTGACGATCGCCCACGCGACCTTCGGCCTCGGCTTCGCCTGCATCGTCGTGCAGGCCCGTCTCGTTGGCTTCGACCGCTCGCTGGAGGAGGCGGCGCGCGATCTCGGCGCCACGCCGCTGGTGACCTTCTGGACGGTGACCTTGCCCTTGATCGCGCCGGCGGTCGCGGCGGCCTGGCTGCTCGCCTTCACCCTGTCGCTGGACGATCTCGTGATCGCGAGCTTCACCACCGGGCCGGGTGCCACCACCCTGCCGATGCGGCTCTATTCGGCGGTTCGGCTCGGCGTCTCGCCCGAGATCAACGCCGCCTGCACCATCCTGATCGGCTTCGTCGCCACGGTGGTGATCGCGGCCTCGCTGCTGCTGAAGCGCCGGCAGGCTCTGGCGGGCTGACGCTCGCGACGGGGCGTCACCGGAGACGGCTCCCGCTAAACGGCGTGTGAATGGCGGCCTCAAACGCCGTTCAGACGCGATCCGCCATGGTCCTGGTCAAGGCGAGGGGATGGCCCGAGCCGGCAACAGGACAAGGATCATGGCCCGCAGATTCGTCGTTACCGCGCTGGCCGGGCTCGCTCTCGGCGCCGCCGTGTTCACTGCGGGCAGCGTCGTGGCGCCCGCCACCGCCGAGGCTTTCGGAGGGCGCTACGAGGAGGACTGGGGGGCGCCCCGGCACGGCTGGCGGCCGCCCCCGCCGCCCGTCTTCCACGGCTACTGGGGCCGCCGCCGCTGGCACCACCCCGACGGCTACGGCTTCCGCCCGCCGCCGCCCCGCTACGGCTACGGTTATGGTCACGGCTGGCGCTAGTGTCGCGCGGCGACATCCGTGATCATGGGACAGGCGCGGCCCGCCGGCCGCGCCTGTCTACTATTCGGCCGCCGTGCGCTGGACATAGCCCAGCCGGCCGTTGAGGTCCTCGAGCAGCTTCTCGGCGGCATCGGCGATGACCGTGCCGGGCGGGAAGATCGCGGAGGCGCCGGCCTCTAGCAGCGCCTCGAAATCCTGCGGCGGGATAACGCCCCCGACGACGATCATGATGTCGGGCCGCCCGGCCTTGGTGAGCGCCGCCTTGAGCTCGGGCACCAGCGTCAGATGGCCGGCCGCCAGCGACGAGACGCCGATGATGTGGACGTCATTCTCGACGCCCTGCCGGGCTGCCTCGTCGGGCGTGGCGAAGAGGGGGCCGATATCGACGTCGAAGCCGAGATCGGCGAAGGCCGAGGCGATCACCTTCTGGCCGCGGTCATGCCCGTCCTGCCCCATCTTGGCGACGAGGATGCGCGGGCGGCGGCCATCAGCCTCCTCAAAGGCCTGCGTCATCATCTGCACGCGCGTGACCGCAGGGTTCATCGTGCCGACCTCCCGCTTGTAGACGCCCGAGATCGACTTGATCTCGGCCCGGTGGCGCCCGAAGACCTGCTCCATCGCCAGCGAGATCTCGCCGACGGTGGCCTTGGCGCGTGCCGCCTTCACGGCGAGGTCGAGCAGATTAGCCTCGCCCTTCGCGCCCTCGGTCAGGGCGGCGAGCGCGGCCTGGACCTCGCTTTCGCTGCGCTCAGCCTTGAGGCGCTTCAGCTTCTCGAGTTGCTGCGCCCGCACCGAGGCGTTGTCGACCTTGAGCACGTCGATCGCGGCCTCGTTCTCCGGCTTGAAGCAGTTCACGCCGATGATCGCCTGCAGCCCGCCATCGATGCGCGCCTGTGTCTTGGCGGCGGCCTCCTCGATGCGCAGCTTCGGGATGCCGGCCTCGATCGCCTTGGCCATGCCGCCGAGCGCCTCGACTTCCCTGATGTGGCCCCAGGCTTTCGTTGCCAGCTCCGCCGTGAGCCGCTCGACATAGTAGGAGCCGCCCCAGGGATCGATGATCCGGGTCGTGCCGCTCTCCTGCTGCAGCAGGATCTGCGTGTTGCGGGCGATGCGGGCGGAAAAGTCGGTCGGCAGCGCCAGCGCCTCGTCGAGCGCGTTGGTGTGCAGCGATTGGGTATGGCCTTGCGTCGCCGCCATCGCCTCGATCATCGTGCGCGGCACGTTGTTGAAGACATCCTGCGCCGTCAGCGACCAGCCCGACGTCTGGCAATGGGTGCGCAGTGGCAGGGACTTCTCGCTCTGCGCGCCGAAATCCTTGACCAGCTTGGCCCAGATCAGCCGGCCGGCGCGCAGCTTGGCGACCTCCATGAAGAAGTTCATGCCGATCGCCCAGAAGAAGGACAGGCGCGGCGCGAAAGCATCCACCCCTAAGCCCGCGCGCTGGCCGGCACGGATGTATTCGACTCCGTCGGCGAGCGTATAGGCGAGCTCGAGATCCTGCGTCGCCCCGGCCTCCTGCATGTGGTAGCCGGAGATCGAGATCGAGTTGAACTTCGGCATATGGGCCGAGGTGTAGGCGAAGATGTCGCCGATGATCCGCATCGAGGGCGCAGGCGGGTAGATATAGGTGTTGCGGACCATGAACTCCTTGAGGATGTCGTTCTGGATGGTCCCCGAGAGCTTGGCGGCCGGCACGCCCTGTTCTTCCGCAGCGACGATGTAGAGCGCCAGAACGGGCAGCACCGCCCCGTTCATCGTCATCGACACGCTCATCTGGTCGAGCGGGATGCCGGAGAACAGCGTGCGCATGTCATAGATCGAGTCGATCGCCACGCCTGCCATGCCGACATCGCCCGCGACGCGCGGATGGTCCGAGTCATAGCCGCGATGCGTCGCCAGATCGAAGGCGACCGAGAGCCCCTTCTGGCCGGCGGCGAGATTGCGCCGGTAGAAGGCGTTGGAATCCTCGGCCGTGGAGAAGCCGGCATATTGCCGGATCGTCCAGGGCTGGTTGACATACATCGTCGGGTAGGGACCGCGCAGATAGGGCGCGATGCCCGGCAGCGTGTCGACGAAGGGCAGGCCCTCGCGATCCTGCGCCGTGTAGACCGGCTTGACCGGGATGCCTTCGGGGGTCAGCCAGGCCTCGCCGGCCGGCAGCGCGGGGGAGGCGGTGGCAATACCGTCGTCATAGGCCAATGCCGTGAAATCCGGGATGGCTGTCATGGCTGTCTCCCGTCCTGACGATCCCACCAGTGGTGGAAATGATGCACTGGTCCATGGCCATGGCCAACCGGAACCTCGTCGGCCGCTGCAATTGCCGCCGAGATGTAAGTCTTCGCCTGGCCGACCGCCTCGGGCAGCGAAAGCCCTTTCGCCAGCCCCGAGGTGATGGCCGAGGAGAGGGTGCAGCCCGTGCCATGGGTGTTGCGGGTGGTGATGCGCGGTGCGGCAAAGCGCTGGAGGCTGCCGCCCGCGAGCAGGAGCAGGTCGCTGCTGCTGTCGCCGCCGCCATGCCCGCCCTTGATCAGGACATTGGCGGCGCCGAGCGCGGCGAGCGCATCCGCCTGTCGCTCGACGGCGTCCTCGGTTTGCGCCTCGCTCGTGCCGAGCAGGGTGGCCGCTTCCGGCAGGTTCGGCGTGATCAGCGTCGCCAGCGGGACAAGGTGGCGGTGGATCGCGGCGACGGCCTCGTTTTCCAAGAGCCGCGCACCCGAGGCCGCGACCATCACCGGGTCGAGCACGATGTTGCGCGCCTTGTGGCGTTTCAGCCCCGCGGCCACGGTCTCGATCAGCTCGGCTGTCGCCAGCATGCCGATCTTCACGGCGGCGATGTCGAGGTCCTCGAAGACGGCGTCGATCTGCTGCGCGACGAAGTCCGCCGGCACGGCGTGGATCGCGCTGACGCCCCTCGTGTTCTGCGCCGTCAGCGCGACGAGGACGCTGGCGCCATAGACCTGATGGGCCGCGAAGGTCTTGAGATCGGCCTGAATGCCGGCGCCGCCGCTGGAATCCGAGCCGGCGATGGTCAGGGCGATGGGGTGGCGTGTGCTCACTCGGCGGCTTCCAATGTGATCCGGAGCTTGGTGCCGGTCGCCTTGGCGTAACGCTCCAGCGTCCGGGTCGAGGGCTTGCTGCGACCGCTTTCGAGCCGGGCTATGACCGATTGCGTCGTGCCCATGCGCTGAGCCAGCTCTTCCTGCGTCAGCCCGGCGCGGCTGCGCGCGCGCGCCAGCGAGGTCAGCAAGGCAAATTCCTCCTCCAGCGCGTCATATTCGCGCTTGAAGTCGGGGTCCTTCATCTGTTCGGCAGCCCAGTCGCTGAAATCTCTCATGTCACGTCCTTCGCCCGCTCTCGTGCGATCTCGATTTCACGGTGAGGAGTTTTCTCGGTCTTCTTGACGAAGCCGCGCAGGATCACGACGCGCCGCCCGCTTGCGGTCAGATAAATGGCGCGCGCGATGCCGTCCCGCCCCGTCAATCTCAACTCCCACAGTCCCTGTCCGAGAGGCTTGATCCAGCCGAACGGCAAGGCGTGCAATCCATCGCGCTGGATCACCTGAATGAAGCGCGTCAGGCGAGCCTTGATGTCCGGTGCGAACGCTTCCAATTCGCGCTCAACCACACGGTTGAAGATCTGGACGGTCCATCCCTCATCGCGGTTCATAGCAAAAAAGCGCTAATCGGGCAAGGTTGGCAGCGAGACCGCGAGAGCCTCCGTCAGCACCGCCACCGCGTCGCAGCCTGCATAGATGAAGGACCCCACCCCCGCATTGTTCAGCGCCGCCTCCAGTTCGCCCGGCCGGCCCGCCAGCCAGACGGTCGCGCCCGCCGCCGTCAGCGCCTGCGCGGCGGCGACGCCCTCGGCGGCATAGACGGCGTCCGACCCGCACAGGCAAGCGAGACGCGCGCCCGAGGCCCTGAAAGCGGCTGCGAGCGCGGGGAGATCGGTGCCGCCGCCCTGCGCGAAGCCGTCGCCGACCGGGGCGGCGAGACCGCCCGCCTCGAACAGGTTGCGCGCGAAGCCGGCGCGCGCCGTGAAATCGGCGACCGGCCCGAGCGTCGCCAGGAAGACCACCGGCCGCTCCGCGGCCGCATTGGCCCGGTCGCGGAGCGCCTCGAAGGGTTCGGCCAGCCGCTGCGACGGCAGAGCCTGCGCCTGCAAGCCGCCCTGCGGCGTGATCAGGCCCTCCTGGCGTTCGGCGCCTGCGGCGAGCCGAGCGATCAGTACCTCCGGGTCGGGCACAGTTCCGGTCCGGCCCGTCGATGTGCCGGCGGTGACCGGTGCTACATCCAGCACGGTGACCGCGGCCTCCTTCAGGTTCGGGAACTCGCTCGTTCCGGTGATCGGCTCGCGTCGCGTCGCAACCGCCTTCGCGCGCGCCTCGCGCTGACGCTCCAGCGCAGCCTGGACCGTGCCGGCGGTCAGGGCCGAGAGGATGCCCGGCAGGCCGTCCTTCGCCTCCCGCTCGATCGCCCGCATCTGCGCCCAACCCTGCTCGCACAGCGCCTGCGTCAGCGTCTCGAAGCTGCCGGCGCCCGCGGTGGGGTCCGCGACGCGCCAGAGATTGGCCTCCTCCAGCAGGACGAGCTGGGTGTTGCGCGCGATGCGGCGGGCGAAGCCGTCGGCGAGGCCGAGCGCCGCGGTGAAGGGCTGAACCGTCACGCCATCCGCCCCGCCGATGCCCGCCGAGAAGGTCGCGATGGTGCCGCGCAACAGATTGACCCAGGGGTCACGCTTCGTCAGCGAACGCCACGCCGTCTCGGCATGGAGGACCATCGGCGCAGAAGTGAGGCCGCAGGCGCTCTGGATGCGGGCCCAGAGCAGGCGGGTCGCCCGCAGCTTGGCGATGGTCAGGAACTCGTCGGTGTCGGCGACCAGCGTGAAGGAGATCGCGTCGCGCGCCTCCTGCAACGAAAAGCCTTCGGCTTCCAGCGCGCGCAGATAGGCGATGGCCGTCGCCAGGCCATAGCCAAGCTCCTGCGCCTCGCTCGCCCCGGCCTCATGCCAGGGCCGGGTGTCGACCGTGACGAAGGGGCCCTTGAAGCCGCGCGCCTGCAGCGCCCGGATCGTCGTGGCGAGACGGCGCCCGACCTCTGACCAGGAGGCCGCGAGCCCGCCAGTACCGGCGAAGACGCCAATCGGGTCCATGCCGAAATCGATCGACAGCGCCTCGGGCGAAAGCCCGCGCGTCTCGATCAGTGCGGCCAGCAGCAGCGCGTTGATGCGACCCTCCGGGGCTGGATCGAGCCGCAACTGGATCAGATCGAGCATCGCGCCGTCGAGAGCGACGTCGAGAGCGGCGACATCCTGCGCAATGAGCCCGTATCCGCGTGCGGCGCTGGCTCCGGCAAAGGCGATCGTGAGGGCGTTGGCACCGCCCTCGAGGTCCGCCAGGGCCAGCTTCTGGGCCTCGGCCGGATCAGGATGATCGAGCCGGGTCGTGACCTGCCAGCGGCCGGCCTCAGCGCGCAAAGGCCGGGCCGACGGCGAGGCCGCCGCATAAAGCGGCTCGATCCGGATGCCGTCGGCCGTTTTGCTGACCAACCGCTTCTCGAAATCGCCGCCCTTCAGGACTTTGTCGACCGCCGTGCGCCAGGCCTCCTGCGTCGGAGCGGGAAACGCGCTCATGAAGGACAGGTCGGGGTCCGGGGCCGAAGTCATGCGAAGCTGTCCTCGTCATCAGCCGTCGCGCGCGGCTGCGCGGCGGTGATTGCCATGCAGGACGCCGCGCCGCCATTCCTACTTCGTCGCAACGCGGCTGCGCAAACCCGCGCCGGGGAGGGCACAAACGACAACGCCGCCTCGCGGCGGCGTTGCAACGGTCAAAGTGTGGCGCGGCTCAGACGAACTGGCCGAGACCCGGGATCGCGCCGACGATGGCGCCCATCGCATCCTCGCCCGCCTTTTCGCGGCCGACGGCGAACATTTCCTTCGAGACCGACTGGATCTGCCCCATCGAGAGGCCGGCGCCCATGAGCTGGCCGCCGAGCGCCATCACGCCGCCGCTGCCGCCCATCATGCCGCCGACCATGCCCATCAGGCCGCCCTTGGCGCCGCCCTCGGCCGCCGCGAGCTCCGCTGCGCCGGGCAGTGCCGCCATCAGCTCGCCGATCTCGGCCGGCGGACCTTCCTTCTGAAGGAAAGCGAGGATGATGCCGACCGCCTTGCGGGCGAGCTCTTCGTTGAGGCCCGAGGCCGCGATCACGCGGGAAATCAGTTCTTCCATGGTTTCGGTCCTGTGGGTTGCGGCGCGGACGGCCAGATGGTTCACATATCAACTATTCGCGAAGCCCGATAGTCCTGGAACGCGGCGGGCTTCCGCCGCGCGCCACCATTCGCTACATCCTTGCCCTGACCCATCGACAGCACAACAGGAAGCCCCATGGCGGATGACGGCGCGATTTTGATCGGCAAGAGCTGGAAGCCGGAAACCCTCCTGCTCAAGCTCGCGAACCGCCACGGCCTCGTCACCGGCGCGACCGGCACCGGCAAGACGGTGACGCTGCAGGTGCTGGCCGAGGGCTTCGCCCGCGAGGGCGTTCCCGTCTTCGCAGCCGACATCAAGGGCGACCTTTCGGGCATTGCCGCCCCTGGCGATTCCAAGCCGCCCTTCGTCAAGCGCGCCGAAGAGATCGGCGTGAAATACGAGCCGGACCAGTTCACAACCGTGTTCTGGGACGTCTTCGGCGAGCAGGGCCATCCCGTCCGCGCGACGATCTCGGAAATGGGGCCGCTGCTGCTCGCCCGCCTGCTCGATCTCAACGAGACGCAGGAGGGCGTGCTCAACATCGCCTTCCGCATCGCCGACGAGCAGAAGCTGCTGCTGCTCGACCTCAAGGATCTGCGCGCCATCCTCGGCTTCATCGCAGAGAACGCCAAGGAATTGACGACCAAATACGGAAACGTCACCTCGCAGACGGTCGGCACGATCCAGCGCGCACTGCTGGTCTTGGAAAACCAGAAGGGCGACCTGTTCTTCGGCGAGCCGGCGCTGGAAATCTCCGATCTGATGCGGACGGACCGCTATGGCCGCGGCATCGTCAACATCATGGCGGCCGACAAGCTGATGGCCAATCCGCGGCTCTATGCGACCTTCCTGCTCTGGCTGCTCTCGGAGCTGTTCGAACAGGTGCCCGAGGTCGGTGATCTCGACAAGCCCAAGCTCGTCTTCTTCTTCGACGAGGCGCATCTGCTCTTCAACGGCGCGCCCAAGGCGCTGCTGACGGCGGTCGAGCAGGTCGTGCGGCTGATCCGCTCCAAGGGAGTCGGCGTCTATTTCGTCACGCAGAACCCGCTCGACATCCCGGAGACGGTGCTGGCCCAGCTCGGAAACCGCGTCCAGCACGCGCTGCGCGCCTTCACCCCGCGCGACCAGAAGGCGGTCAAGGCGGCCGCCGAAACCTTCCGCCAGAACCCCAAGATCAACACCGCCGAGGCGATCATGCATCTGGCGGTCGGCGAGGCGCTGATCTCGACGCTCGAGGGCAAGGGCTCGCCGACGGTCGTCGAGCGCGCGCTGATCGCCCCGCCGATGGCGCAGGTCGGGCCCTGCTCGGCGCAGATCCGCCAGCAGGCGCTGACCGAATCCGGCTTCAAGGGCAAATACGACACCATGATCGACCGCGAGTCAGCCTATGAGGAACTGGCGGCCCGCAAGAACCTCGCCGAGGCCGGCCCCGTGGAAGCCTCGACGACGGGCGGCGGCGGCATTCTCGACACGATCGGCGGCTGGCTCGGCGGCGGCGCGCCGCAGCAGCGCCCCAAGACCGGTCCCGGCAGCCGCGGCGGCGCCCTGCCGCAGAGCATGGCCGAGAAGGTGCTGACCTCCGCCGCCCGCTCGGCCGCGACCACGATCGGCCGCCAGGTCGGCACCGCGATCCTGCGCGGCGTTTTGGGGAGCATGATGGGCGGGAAGCGGTGAGCGTATCGCCCTGCGTCATGCTCGGACTTGACCCGAGCATCTCGTAAACCAGCCATCTGGTCATGAGATTCTCGGGTCAAGCCCGAGAATGACGTGCGCCTTAGCATCATGGCCATGCGATCGGGAGGCTGACGCCGCCCCTGCGCCTTGCCATGATGGCGTCACCTGAATCGGCTCAGCCTCCCGGCACGAGCCCAGCCCTGCCGAGTGCCATGACCCAGCTCCCCGCAATCCTCGCCCGCCTCGATGCCGATCTCGACGCCTCGCTGGCGCGGCTGTCCTCCTGGCTCGAAATCCCCTCGATCTCGACCGATTCGGCCTATGCCGCCGACAGCCGCCGCGCGGCGGAGTGGCTGACGAAGGATCTGGAATCGCTCGGCTTCACCGCCGGACTGCGCGAGACGCCCGGCCATCCGATCGTGCTCGCCCACCGGCCCAAGGCCGGCGCGCCGCATGTGCTGTTCTACGGCCATTACGACGTCCAGCCGGTCGATCCGCTGGAGCTCTGGGACACCAAGCCCTTCGAGCCGGTGATCAAGGAAATCGAGCCCGGCCGCAAGGTCATCGTCGCGCGCGGCGCCTGCGACGACAAGGGCCAGGTCATGACCTTCGTCGAGGCGCTGCGGGCAACGATCGCCGAGACCGGCGACCTGCCGATCGGTGTCACCGTCATGGTCGAGGGCGAGGAGGAATCGGGCTCGGTCAATCTCCCGGCCTTCGTCCGCGACAACGCCGCCGAGCTTAAGGCGGACTTTGCGCTCGTCTGCGACACCGGCATGTGGGACCGGCAGACTCCGGCCATCACCGCCTCCCTGCGCGGGCTGGTCTATCAGGAGGTGACGATCACCTGCGCCGACCGCGACCTGCATTCCGGCCTGTTCGGCGGTGCGGCGGCCAACCCCGTCCATGTGCTCGCGAAGATCGTCGCGGCCCTGCATGACGAGGACGGGCGCATCACCCTGCCGGGCTTCTATGACGGCGTCGAGGAGCCGACCAACCAGCAGAAGGCCGACTGGGCCGATCTCAATCTCACCGAGGACGAGTTCCTCGGCCAGATCGGGCTGAAGCACTCGATCGGCGAGAAGGGGCGCATGCTGATCGAGCAGATCCAGTCCCGCCCGACCTGCGACGTCAACGGGTTCTGGGGCGGCTATACCGGGGAGGGCACCAAGACGGTGATCGCCTCCAAGGCCTCGGCCAAGGTCTCCTTCCGCCTCGTCGGCAAGCAGGACCCGGCCAAGATCGCCGCCGCCTTCCAAGCCTTCGTGCGCGAGCGGCTGCCGGCCGATGTGACGGCGGAGTTCGTCGCCCATGGCGCCTCGCCGGCCATCGCCGTGCCGGTCGAATCGCAGGCCCTGCGCCAGGCGCAGAATGCGCTGACGGAAGAGTGGGGCCGCAAGGCGGTCACCATCGGCTCGGGCGGCTCGATCCCCGTCGTCGGCGACTTCAAGCGCCTGCTCGGCATCGACACGCTGCTCGTCGGCTTCGGGCTCGACGACGACCGGGTGCATTCGCCCAACGAGAAATACGACCTCTCCTCCTTCCACAAGGGCCAGCGCTCCTGGGCCCGCATCCTGCAGGCGCTTGCCGCGAAGGGGGCCTGAGCCGATGAAATCCGTCTGCGTGTTCTGCGGGTCCAACCCCGGCAATGATCCCGTCTATGCCGAGGGCGCGCGCGCCATGGGCGCCGAGATTGCGAGGCGCGGCATGGTGCTGGTCTATGGCGGCGGCGCCGTCGGGCTGATGGGCATCGTCGCCGATGCCGCGCTCGCGGCCGGCGGCGAGGTTCATGGCATCATCCCCCGCGCGCTGCGCGAGAAGGAGGTCGGCCATCACCATCTGACCCGGCTCGAGATCGTCGAGACCATGCATATCCGCAAGGCCCGCATGGCTGAGCTCTCGGAGGGCTTCATCGCCATGCCCGGCGGCATCGGCACCTTCGAGGAGCTGTTCGAGATCTGGACCTGGTCCCAGCTCGGCATCCACGACAAGCCGCTGGCTTTCCTGAATGTCGCCGGATTCTATGACCCGCTGGCGACCTTCCTCGACAACACGGTGGAGGCCGGCTTCCTCAAGCAGACCCACCGCGCCATGACGATCACCGACACGGAGCCCGCGACGCTGCTCGACCGCATGGAGCAGTATGTGCCGGCGGTGACGTATAAATGGGTGGAGAAGGAGGAGGTGTGAGCGCCTCCATATTATCGCCCCACGGCTGTAGGAAATTAGTCCTTGACAGCGTCACGCTGATCCGCTAGACATCAGGAACGCTCACGAAGTGTGACCAGACGCCAGGCCGCCGCGCTCATCCGCCGGCGGCTTTCGCATGTTCGGCCCTTGCGAGGTTCTATCCATGTCCGATTCCGATGATGACGCGCCGGCTTTGCCGGTCGCGAAGGGCAAGCGCTTGTCCGTGGGCCGCAAGGCCGTGGTGACGCGGCTCTGGCGCGCGGCGCAGCGCCAGCTCGACGCGCATGAGGCGCGGCTCGAGGAACTGCCGAAGGGCGCAGCCGCCACCGAATCCGAGGCCAAGGCGCTCGCCGTGCTCGCTCGAACCGTGCGCGAACTGGTGGCGCTCGACGCGGCGTCGTCCGGCCGGGAGGACAAATCAAACGATGAACTCTCGCCCGCCGCCGGACTGCGCCACGTCGCCGAGCTGCGAAAGGAGCTTGCACGACGTCTTGATGCGCTTGCCGATCGAGAGCTGGGCCAGGCTGATCCCCCAGCTCATTCCTGATCTGGACGCTGACAGTGTGGTGGCCCTCAGTGAGTGCTGGACCCTGTTCGGCCGGGTCGACCAAAAGCTCGGTGAGCCGCCGCACAAGCCCGTCTGGCTCGTCCTGGGCGGTCGGGGCGCGGGCAAGACCCGCACCGGCGCCGAATGGGTCAAGGGCATGGCGCTGGGGCAGGAGCCTTATGCGCAGGCGGCGACGCAACGCATCGCGCTGGTCGGCGAGACGCAAGGGCAGGTCCGTGACGTGATGATCGAAGGCGTCTCCGGGCTGCTCGCGATCCACACACGCTGGGAGCGGCCGAGCTGGTACCCCTCGCGGCGGCGGCTGGAATGGCCAAACGGCGCCATCGCCCAGGTGTTTTCGGCCGAAGATCCGGAAGGCTTACGCGGCCCGCAATTCGGCGCCGCCTGGTCCGACGAACTGGCGAAATGGCCGAACCTTCAGGAGACCTGGGACATGCTGCAATTCGGGCTTCGCCTCGGCGATAGGCCGCGCCAGATCGTCACCACGACGCCGCGCCCCGTGCCGCTGATCAAGCGGTTGCTGGCCGATCCCGAAGTGGCCGTCAGCCGCGCCGCGACGAGCGCCAACCGCTTCAACCTCGCGGCCGACTTCATCCGCAGCGTGACGCAGACCTATGGCGGCACGCGGCTCGGCCGGCAGGAACTCGACGGCGAACTGGTCGAGGAAAGCGCCGATGCGCTCTGGACGCGGGCGATGATCGAGGATTGCCGCGAGCGGGAAGCGCCGGCTCTGGCGCGGATCGTGGTCGCGGTCGATCCGCCGGCCTCGTCCTCGGCCCGCGCCGATTCGTGCGGGCTGGTCGTCGCCGGCCTCGACAGCGACGGCCGCGGCCATGTGCTGGAGGATGGGACGGTGGCGGGGGCCCGCCCGCATGAATGGGCGGCCAAGGCGGTCGCGCTCTACCGGCGCTTCGAGGCCGATGCGCTCGTCGTCGAGGTCAACCAGGGCGGCGAGATGGCGACCGCGGTCATCCGCGAGGTCGATGCCGGCGTGCCGGTCAGCGCGGTCAGGGCGACGCGCGGCAAATATCTGCGGGCCGAGCCTGTGGCGGCGCTCTATGCGCAGGGGCGGGTGCGCCATGCCGGCGCCTTTCCCGCGCTCGAAGACGAGATGTGCGATTTCGGCCCCGGCGGCCTCAGCTCCGGCCGCTCGCCCGACCGGCTCGACGCGCTCGTCTGGGCGCTGACCCATCTGATGCTCGGCCCCAAGGGCCGGCCGCGGGTGAGGGGGATTTAGGCCCGTCATTCTCGGGCGGCGCGCCGTCATTGCGAGCACAGCGAAGCAATCCAGGGGCCGTCGAGCGCTGCCGTTCTGGATTGCTTCGCTGTGCTCGCAATGACGGACCACTTCAACAGCGAGACCTCCATGCTCCATCTCCTTCGCCACCTGCGCGGCTTCGCCGCGCCGGAACGCAAGCGCTCGCGCGTCGGGCCGCTGATCGCGCTGCACGAGGCCGGTCGTCCGGTCTGGACGCCGCGCGACTATGCGGCGCTCGCCCGCGAGGGCTATGAGCGCAACCCGGTCGTGCATCGCTGCGTCCGGCTGATCGCCGAGGCGGCGGCGCAGACGCCGCTGATCGCCAAGGTAGGTGATCGGGAAAGGCCCGAGCATCCGGCGCTCGCGCTGATCGACCGGCCCAATCCGCGCCAGGGCGGCATCGCCTTTCGCGAGATGCTGTTCGGGCATCTGCTGGTCGCCGGCAACGCCTATGTCGAGGCCGCCGGCACGGGGGCCGAGCCGCGCGAACTCTATGCGCTACGGCCTGACCGGATGAAGGTCGTGCCCGGCCGCGATGGCTGGCCGGAAGCCTATGACTACACGGTCGGCGGCGACACCATCCGCTTCCGGCAGGACGAGGGCGTCGTTCCGCCGATCCTGCATCTCACCCTGTTCCATCCGGTCGACGACCATTACGGCCTCTCGCCGATCGAGGCCGCCGCCTGCTCGCTCGACATCCACAACGCCGCCAGCGCCTGGCACAAGGGCCTGCTCGACAATGCGGCCCGGCCCTCCGGTGCGCTGGTCTATGATGGGCCCGACGGGGCGAGCCTGACCGACGCGCAGTTCGAGCGGCTGAAAGCCGAGCTTGAAGACAGCTTCCAGGGCGCCCGCAATGCCGGCCGGCCCCTGCTGCTCGAAGGCGGGCTCGACTGGAAGCCGCTCTCGCTGACGCCGGCCGAACTCGATTTCGTCGCGGCCAAGGGCGTCGCGGCGCGGGAGATCGCGCTCGCCTTCGGCGTGCCGCCGCTGCTGCTCGGCCTGCCCGGCGACAACACCCATGCCAATTTCGCCGAGGCCAACCGCGCCTTCTGGCGTCAGACCGCGATCCCGCTGGTGAGGCGCACCGCGCAGTCGCTGGCGCAATGGCTCGGGCCGGCCTTCGGCGGCGATCTCTCGCTCGAGCCCGATCTCGACGCCATCGAGGCCTTGGCCGAGGAGCGGGAATCGCTCTGGCGCCGGCTCGGCGCGGCGACCTTCCTCAGCGAGGACGAGAAGCGCGAGGCGGTCGGCTACGGCCGGGCGCCGCGAGCGGGAGAGGGCACCCCATGAACCTGCTCGACCCAATCGTCACCGCCTTCGTCGAACGCGCCGATGTCGGCCATCTCGGCCTCCTGCTCTGGGCGGCGACGGCGTCAGCCGCAGCCTGGTTCGTGATGCGCGAGCTTTCCGCCGCCAACCGCCGCTTCGACGACTTCGTGCGCGAACTCAACCGCTTCAACGCCCGTCACGAGGGGGACCAGCCATGACGCGTTCCGCAGACCAGAAGCCCGCCCCGCCGAAATCCTCCGGCCCTGGCCGCAGCCCGCCACGGCAGCCGGCGCGCGGGCCGGCGAACACCGAGGCCTTCGGCCGCTTTCTGCGCAATCTGGCCCGGCTGGAAGGCGGTGCGGGGCGTGCGAGCAAGGCCGGGGAGCGGGCACGATGAGGGCGTTTGGTCCAGCCGGCCCATGCGACCGCGAGTCCAAGTTCCTGCCACTGCCGCCGGCGCGCATCGGCCTCGATGGTTTGTTCGAGGGCTATGCCAGCCTCTTCGGCGTCGCCGATCTCGGCAAGGACATCGTCGAGCGGGGCGCCTTTCGCGAGAGCCTGGTGCGGCGCGGGCCTGCCGGCATCAAGCTGCTCTGGCAGCATGATCCCGCCGAGCCGATCGGCCGCTGGCTCGCGCTCACCGAGGATTCGCGCGGGCTGTTCGTCAGGGGCCAGCTCTCGCTGGCGGTCGCCCGCGCCCGGGAGATCCACGCCCTGATGCGCGAAGGCGCCGTGGATGGGCTCTCGATCGGATTTCGCTCCGAGCGCGCCCGCACCGAGCCGCGCAGCGGCCTGCGCCGGCTGGAGCGGATCGACCTTTGGGAGATCTCGATCGTCACCTTCCCGATGCTGCCGCAGGCGCGGATCTCCGCCGTCAAGGCGCTGCGCAGCGCATCTGCCTTCGCTCACGCCTGAAACCGTTCTTTTCCCGAAGGAGAGACCATGACCACTGTCACCCACGCTCCCGAGAGCAAGGCCGCCGGCGCCGATCTTTCGCTGGCCTTCGACGATCTGCGCTACACGCTGGAGAGCTACCGCGTCAGCAATGACGAGCGCCTCGCGCAGATCGAAAGCCGCCACGGCGTCGATCCGCTGACCGAGGAGAAGATGGCGCGCATCGACGCCGCCCTCAACGAGACGATGCGCCGCATCGACCGGATGACGCTGGACCGCAGCCGCCCGGCGCTCGGCCGCGACGAGCCGCGCGATCCGCTGGTCGGCGAGCACAAGGCCGCCTTCGCGGCCTATGTCCGCAGCGGCGAGGCGAGTGGCCTCAAGCGACTCGAGGCCAAGGCGCTTTCGGCCGGCTCCGGCCCGGACGGCGGCTATCTGGCGCCCTCCAGCGTCGAGAGCGAGATTCTGCGGCGGCTCTCGACCGCCTCGCCGATCCGCGCCCTGGCGACGGTGCGGACGATCTCGTCGGGCACCTACAAGAAGGCCTTCTCGACCACCGGGCCGGCTTCCGGCTGGGTCGGCGAGACCGCGGCGCGGCCGCAGACCGGCTCGCCCACTCTGGCGGAGCTGAGCTTCCCGGCCATGGAGCTCTACGCCATGCCGGCGGCGACGCAGACCCTGCTCGACGACGCCATCGTCAACATCGACCAGTGGATCGCCGAAGAGGTCGAGAGCGCCTTCGCCGAGCAGGAGGGGGCGGCCTTCGTCAGCGGCGACGGCCTCGACAAGCCCAAGGGCTTCCTCGCCTATCCGATGGTCGCGGAAGCGAGCTGGAACTGGGGCAGCATCGGCGTCCTCAACACCGGCGTCGCCGGCGCCTTCGCCACGGCCAACCCGTCCGACATCCTGGTCGATCTCGTCTATGCGCTGAAGGCCGGCTACCGTCAGAACGCGTCCTTCGTGATGAACCGCAAGACGCAGGCGCAGGTGCGCAAGTTCAAGGACTCGACCGGCCAGTATCTCTGGCAGCCGCCGGCCTCGGTCGGCGCGCCCGCGACGCTGATGGGCTTCCCGCTCGTCGAGGCGGAGAACATGCCCGACATCGCCAACAATGCGATCGCGCTCGCGTTCGGCGACTTCCGCCGGGGCTATCTCGTCGTCGATCGCGCCGGCGTGCGCATCCTGCGCGATCCCTATACGGCCAAGCCCTATGTGCTGTTCTACACGACCAAGCGGGTCGGCGGCGGCGTGCAGGACTTCGCGGCGATCAAGGGGCTGCGGTTCGGTGTCTGAGCCCGTGCCGCTGGCTGGGGGCGGCGTCCGCCCTCAGCGCATCGGCCACCAGCTGTAGCCGGACGGGGCAGGCTGCTCGGCCAGACGCTGGTTGGTCCCGAGCGTGAGCAGCCTGGCCGCGGATTCCGTGATCCAGGCCCGGTGCTCGCTGATCGGCGTGATCGCGGTGAAGCCGCCGCAGATGCGTCGCTCGCGCGTGTTCAGCGGCCCGCTCGACCAGCTGACGATGCCCACGAGATCGCGCGAGCGGATCTCGCCGCGCAGGACCGGCCCGCCGGAGTCGCCGCGGCAGGCACCGGCACCGGGAGTCTCGCCCCTGGCCTCGGGATCGACGGCCACCTTGACGGTGTTCTGGGTCGTGTAATTGCCGGCATTGACCAGCCGCGTCTCGCGCAGGCGTCGCGCCGTCTTCTTGTTGGTTTCGACCGAAAGGCCGAAGCCCGCCATGGTCACGACCTCGCCCTGCCACAGGCCGCCGCCGAGCGTGACGGGCTGGATATCGGACGGGAGGGGGGCAGACAGGCGCAGCATCGCGAGATCGGCGCCCGGCTGGGTGCGTGGCGTCGTGCCCGGCACGAAGCTGGGATGGGGCATCACAGCCAGAACGGCATGGCGGCGCGGGCGGAAATTGGGATCGAGGCTCACCACGCTGACCGAACCGCCGCCCATCAGGCAATGCGCCGCCGTCAGCACCAGCTCGGGCGCGATCGCCGCGCCGGAGCAGAGTTCGCCGCGGCTGGTTTCGATCCGCAGGGTCGATGCCCGTGCGCCGCGCACATCCTGCGAAGCGATGCCACCGATGACCGCGAGCGCGGGCGTGCTGCCGGTAAGCAGCGCAGTGACGAGAGCAAAGGCGAGACGGCGCGTTGTCATGAGGCGGACCGGATGGACGAACATCCTCCAATCTAGGGACTGGCGAGCGCCAGTCCAGCTTTTCCCTCAGCGGGACTGTCCCCAGATCGCCCGTTCGGACCAGCGCGCGAGCGTCCCGTCGATCCAGCCGCGTTGCGGCGCCACGAGGACGCCTTGGCTGAGGAGACCGCAACTGCGGCCCGACGGGCCGGTCGACCAGCTCGTGACGGCGACCACGCCGTCGCCCGAGACCATGGGCCCGCCCGAGTCTCCCTGGCAGGCGCCCGGCCCGCTGCGCTTGCCAGCGCCGGCGGCGTCCGCGGCCCAGAGCAGGATACGACCCGGCCCATAGGGCTCGACCACGGCGAGCGTCGCGGAACGGTAGATGCCGGTGCTACGCGCCTCGCCCTCGCGCGACACGCCGTAACCGGCGAGGTCGATGGCGTTGCCGGCGCGGGGCGGGGCGCCGTCCAGCAGCGTTGCCGCCGCGAACCGGCCGGGCAGCGGCTGCGCCAGACGCAGCAGAGCGAGATCGATCGAGCGCTGGCGCGCCGCGACGGCGTCCGACCGGAATTCCGGATGTACAACGACGGCAGCCGGCGCCAGCAGGACGGGCTCGCCGCCGCCCTCCTTCCAGTGGATGCGCAGTTCGGTCCCGCCCGCAGCGCAATGGGCGGCCGTCAGCACGCTACGCGGCGACAGGACGATGCCGGTGCAGACGCCACCCCGGGCATTGAGAACCATCAGGGTCGAGCTTGCCAACGGCCCCCCTTCGCGGCCGCCGACGACGGCCGCCGCCGGCGCGGCTGCCAGAGTGCCGGCGAGAAAGCCGAGCCCGATCAGAATTCCGACGCGCATCGCGCTCCTCCAGCTGGGAAGGGCTCGATAGCGCGTCGCCCCCCGCAATTGAACCCCGCATCGGAGCGACCATGACGCCGATTGCCCTGACCCCGCCGGCCCAGGAGCCGGTCTCGCTGGCGGAAGCCCGCGCCTTCCTGCGGCTCGACCAGACGGAGGAGGACGATCTCCTCGCGACCCTGATCACGGCCGCTAGATTGATGGTCGAGGCCACCTCGGGACGCCTCCTGGTCGATCAGAGCTGGCGGATCGTGCTCGATCGCTGGCCGGACAGCGGCGAGATCCGTCTGCCGCTCTCGCCCGTCGGCACGCTCACCGCCGCCCGCGTCTATGACGCCCTGGGTGCGCCGCAGCCGGTCGTCGCCAGTGCCCTGCAACTCGACCGGGCCTCAGACCCGCCGGTGCTGCACGTCGTGGGAGAGGTGCCCGAGATCGGCCGGCTGCGCGGCGCGATCGAGATCGATGTCGTCGCCGGCTTCGGGCCCAATGCCCAGTCCGTGCCCGCGCTGCTGCGCCAGGCGGTGCTGCGGCTGGCGGCGCGCTGGTTCGAGCACCGCGGCGACGTCGTCGGCCGCGATGCCGAGGCTCTGCCGACCGAAATCATGGCGCTGATCGCGCCCTTCCGCCGCGCGAGGCTCTGAGCCATGGCGTCCCATCATCCGCACGGCAGCGATGTCGGCTCGCTGCGGCGGAGGCTCGTTCTCGAAGCGCCGGTTGCGAACGCCGACGGGCTGGGGGGCAAGACCCAGGCTTTCACGACCGTGGCCGCTCTCTGGGCACAGGTCGAATGGCTCTCGGGGGCCGAGCAATGGCGTCGCGGGAGGCCCGAACAGAGCGCGACCCACCGCGTCACGCTGCGCTGGCGCGCCGGCGTCGATGCGGGCCAGCGCCTGCGCGACGGCAACCATCTCTACGACATCCGTGCCGTCGCCGACCCTGATGGCGACCGGCGACGTCTCGTCTGCCTGGTGCGGGAGATCGGTCCATGAGCGATGCGATCCTTCCGCTGCGAGCGGCAGTGCAGGCTGCGCTCGAGGCCGACACGGGCCTCATCGCCCTCATCGGTCCGGGCCGCATCCATGACGAGGCGCCGCGGGGCGCGACCGGCGTCTATGTCGTGCATGGCGAGGTCGAGGCCCGCGACTGGTCGACCGGGACCGAACGCGGCTGCGAGCAGGATTTCGGCCTGACCGTCTGGGCGGGCGAGAGCGGCTCCGCGCGGCTGGCGCTAGAAGCGGCGGCCCGCATTGCGACCGTCCTCGATGAAGCGACACCGGCACTGGTCGGGCATCGCCTCGTCAATTTGCGCTGGCGCTCCAGCCGCCTGGCGCGGGACGGCGCCACCGGCCTCGCTTTCGTCGCGCTCCGGTTCCGGGCCGTGACGGAAGCGCTCTGACTTCAACCGAACAGGACGATGGAGGGCCGGATGTCGGCACAGAAGGGCAAGGATCTGCTGCTCAAGGCGGCGGACGCAGGGGGCGTGTTCGTGACCGTCGCGGGGCTGCGCGCCCGGCAGATCGCGTTCAACGCCGAGGCGGTCGACGTGACCCATTCGGAATCCGCCGGACGCTGGCGCGAGCTTCTGGCCGGCGCCGGCATGCGCCGGGCCGCGATCAGCGGGGCGGGGGTCTTCAAGGACGATGCCTCGGACGCGCTCGTGCGTCAGATCTTCTTCGACGGGGCCATCCGCAACTGGCAGGTCGTGGTGCCGGATTTCGGCACCGTCACGGGCCCGTTCCAACTGTCGAGCCTCGAATATCGCGGCGACCATGCCGGCGAGGTCACCTTCGATCTCTCGCTCGAATCCGCCGGCCAGCTCGCCTTTGCGGCACTGTGAGGAGAGCGCCGATGGTCAACCGGTACCGGGGCGAAACGGCCCTGATGGTCGAGGGGCGAGCGCTGCCGATGCGGCTGACGCTGGGCGCGCTCGCCGAGCTCGAGCAGGCCTTCGCGGTCGATAGCCTTCCCGCGCTCGGTGAGCGCTTCGCGACGGGGCGGCTCTCGGCGCGCGACGTTTCACGCATCCTGGCGGCGGGGCTACGTGGCGCCGGCAGCTCGTTCGGCGAGGATGAGGTCAGGGAGATGGCCTTCGACGGCGGGCTCAACGGCGCCATCCATGCGGCGATCGCTTTGCTCGAGGCGACTTTCGGCGACGCCGCAGGCGGCCCTCCGCCCTTGGAGGCCAAAATCCCCCCTCCGGCGCCGCCGGTGGGCTGACGCCGCCGGCGGCGCCCTTTCCCTGGGCCGAGATCATGGCCTTCGGGCTCGGCCGTCTCGGCTGGCCGCCCGATATCTTCTGGGCCGCGACGCCTCACGAGATCGCCGCCGCCATGCGCGCCCACCGCTACGGCGAAGACACCGGAGCCCCGGCGCGCGACGCTCTTCTGGCGCTGATGGCGGCCCATCCCGACGCCTGACCGGATTCGCCACCCCTCCATCCCGAAAGGTCCACCATGGCCGATGACGAGATCGACCTCTCCTCCCGCCTGTCCGACCTGCGGACCCTGGGCTCGCTGACGCAGAGCCTCGACAAATCGGCCGCCAGCTTCGGGAAATCGATCACCAATGCCTTCGCCAAGGGCATCGTCGAGGGCAAGCGCTTCGACGAGGTGCTGCGCAGCGTCGGGCGATCCATCACGGAGAGCCTGCTCAAATCGGCGCTCAAGCCGCTCCAGAGCAGCCTGTCGAACCTGCTGGGCAGCGGACTGAAGGGCCTCGCTGGCGCCTTTGGCGGATTCAATGTCGGTGGCGCGGCGGCGAGCGCCCCCGTCGCGCCCTTCGCCGACGGAGGGGTCATCGCCTCGCCGGCCTATTTCCCGCTCGGGCGCGGCCTCGGCCTGATGGGCGAGCGCGGGGCCGAGGCGATCCTGCCGCTGAGCCGGGGGGCCGACGGAAAGCTCGGCGTGCGCTCCTCCGGCGAGGCGCGGCGGCCGCTCAACGTCGTCGTCCAGGTCTCGACGCCCGACGCCGACAGCTTCCGCCGTTCCGAGGCGCAGCTCTCCGCCGCCATCGCCCGGGCGGTGGCGCGCGGCAGCCGCGCGCTGTGACGGAGACGGCGATGAGCGCTTTTCACGATATCCGCTTTCCGACCACCATTGCGCGCGGAGCCCGGGGCGGGCCCGAACGGCTGACCCAGATCGTCGCGCTGGCCTCGGGGCGGGAGAGACGCAACAGCCGCTGGGCCCACTCGCGCCGGCGCTACGATGCCGGTTTCGGGATCCGAACGCTCGATGCGCTCGCTGAAGTCGTCGCGTTTTTCGAGGAGCGGCGCGGCCGCCTTTACGGCTTCCGCTGGCGCGATCCGCTCGACTGGAAGAGCTGCGCACCTTCCGCCACGCCGGCTGCGACGGACCAGGCCATCGGCACCGGCGACGGCGTCACCCGCAGCTTTCCGCTGTGCAAGCATTATGGCAGCGGCATCGCGACCTATCGCAGGACGATCACCAAGCCTGTCGCCGACGAGGTTCTGGTGGCGGTCGCCGGCGTGGTGGTCGATCCGGCCCATGTCACCTGCGACGCCGCGACCGGCCTCGTGACCTTCGCCAGCGGTCACGCGCCGCCGCCGGGTGCCTCTGTGACCGCGGGCTTCCTCTTCGACGTGCCGGTGCGCTTCGACACCGATGCGATCGAGGTCGATCTCTCGGCCTTCGAGGCCGGCGAGATCCCGCGCATCCCCGTCGTCGAAATCGTTCCCTGAAGCGAGCCTGTCATGCGCGACATTCCCGAGGCCCTGGCGGAGCATCTCGCCCAGGGCGCGACGACCCTGTGCCGCTGCTGGAGCCTGACCCGTCGCGACGGCCTCGTGCTCGGCTTCACCGATCACGACACAACTCTTGCCTTCGACGGCGTGACCTTCGCCGCCGAGACGGGGCTGGAGGCCGCGGAGACCGCGGCCGAACTGGGTTTCGTGATCGGCGGAGGCGAGGTTGCCGGCGCCTTCGCGGCCACCGGGCTGAACGAGGCCGATCTGGCCCGCGGGCTCTATGACGACGCCCGGGTCGCGATCTGGCTCGTCAACTGGGCCGAGCCGGCCCAGCGCCTCCTGCTGGAGACCGGCTTCGTCGGCGAGGTCCGGCGGAGCGACAGCGCCTTCACGGCAGAGGTGAGGGGGCTCGCCAAGGCCTTCGACGAGGAGCGGGGCCGGCTCTACACGCGCTCCTGCTCGGCCGATCTCGGCGATGCGCGCTGCGGCCTGACGATCGTGCCGACGCCTGCGGTGGTCAATTCGACGGACGGTCGGCTCGGCTTCACAGCCGCGGCGCTGGCCGGCTTTGCCGACGGCCATTTCACCGGAGGGCGGCTCGTCTTCACGGCGGGCGCGAACACCGGTTTTGTCACAGAGGTGATGCGCCATGGCGCCAATGGCGACGCCGCTTCGCTTCAGCTCTGGCAGGCGCCGCCCTCGCGGATCGAGACGGGCGACGCCTTTCACGTCTCCCCCGGCTGCGACAAGAGCTTCGCCACCTGCCGGGGGCGGTTCGGCAATGGCGTGAACTTCCGGGGCTTCCCCCATATCCCGGGCAACGACTTCATCATCGGCGGCGTGCGGCCGGGCGACGGCGCGCTCGACGGCGGGAGCCTGTTCCGATGAGCGCGCCGCTCGAACGGCCCGCGATCGTCGAGGCCGCGCGGAACTGGATCGGCACGCCCTATCATCACCAGGCTTCGCTGCGCGGCGTCGGCTGCGATTGCCTCGGGCTGGTGCGCGGCGTCTGGCGTGATCTGTACGGACCCGAACCCGAGACACCGCCGCCCTATACGCCGGACGGGGCCGAGGGACTCGGGACCGAGATGCTCGCCGCGGCCGCGCTGCGCCACCTCGTGCCGGTCGCGCTGGGGCAGGAGCAGCCCGGCGATGTGCTGCTGTTCCGCTGGCGCAGCCATCGGCCGGCACGCCATTGCGCGATCCTCGCTGCGCCGGACCGCATCATCCACGCCCATGACGGGGCGCAGGTCGCGGAAGTCGCCTTCACGCGCTGGTGGCGGCGGCATCTCAGCCATGCCTTTTCCTTTCCGGGAGTGACCGACTGATGGCGACTCTCCTTCTCCAGGTCGCCGGCAATGCGCTCGGCGCAGCGTTGGGTGGACCTTTCGGGGCCGCGATCGGCCAGGCGGTGGGCGGCATCGCCGGCGCCGTCATCGACCAATCGCTTCTCGGCGGCTCGGCCGGGACGCGCCGCGTCGAGGGGCCGCGCTTGAGCGAGATCAGTGGGCTGGCCTCCAGCGAGGGCGCCGCGATCCCGCGCGTCTATGGACGGGCCCGGATCGGCGGGCAGCTGATCTGGGCCACGCGCTTCGAGGAGGAGATCAAGGTCTCTGTGACGCGCAGCAAGACGGGCGGGAAAGGCAGCCCCAAGCAGAAGACCGTCGAGACGACCTACAGCTACTACGCGAATCTCGCCATCGGGCTGTGCGAGGGGCCGATCGCCTTCGTCCGCCGGATCTGGGTCGACGGGCGCGAACTCGACGTCGCTACTGTCGCCATGCGGGTCCACCAGGGTGACGAGGCCCAGGAGCCCGACCCGCTGATCGCCGCCAAGGAGGCCGGCGAGGCGCCGGCCTATCGCGGCCTCGCCTATGTCGTCTTCGAGCGCTTTCCGCTCGCCGATTACGGCAACCGGGTTCCGCAATTCTCCTTCGAGGTCGTCCGGCCGGTCGAGGGGCTGGGCCAGATGATCCGGGCGGTGACGCTGATCCCCGGCGCGGGCGAATTCGTCTACGACATGCGCGCCGTCAGCCACGAGCCCGAGCCCGGCGTCAGCGAGAGCCTCACGCGCCACCAGCTCTATGGCGGGGCCGATGTCGACACCGCCATCGCCCATCTGATCGCGCTCTGCCCGAACCTGCGACGCGTTTCCCTCGTCGTGGCCTGGTTCGGCGATGATCTCAGAGTGGGCGAATGCACGCTTGCGCCCCGCGTCGAGATCGCCCACAAACCCACGGTCGGGGCCGAATGGACCGTGGCGGGCCTCGACCGGGCCGGGGCGCGCGTCGTCAGCGAAGCTGATGGACGGCCAGCCTTCGGCGGAACGCCCTCGGACGATGGCGTGATCCGGCTGATCCGGCGGCTGCGCGACGATTATGGCCTCGAGGTCGTGCTCTACCCCTTCCTCATGATGGATGTACCCGCCGGCAACGCCCTTCCGGACCCGGTGTCCGGCACAGCGGGGCAGCCGTATTATCCGTGGCGAGGTCGGATCACCTGCTTTCCGGCGTCCGAAACAGCGGGCAGTCCGGACGGGACGGCCGCAGCCGCGGCGCAGGTCGAGACCTTTCTGGGAACCGTCACCGCAGCGGATGTGACGGCCGAGGGCGAGAGCGTGGTCTGCGCCCGCCCCGACGAGTGGAGTTACCGGCGCTTCGTCCTGCACTACGCCCGGCTGGCGCAGGTCGCCGGTGGCGTCTCAGCCTTCGTGCTGGGCTCGGAGATGCCGGGCCTGACCCGTATCCGGGGCGCGGCGGGCTACCCCATGGTCGAAGGGCTCGTCGATCTCGCTGCCGAGGTCGCATCCATTCTGCCAGCCGCGACTCTGACCTATGCGGCGGACTGGACGGAATACGGGGCGCATGTCCGCAATGCAGGCGATGATGTCGCCTTTCCGCTCGATCCGCTCTGGGCTTCCCCGGCGATCGGCGCGATCGGGATCGACTATTACCCGCCCCTGTCCGATTGGCGCGACGGCGCCGACCATGCCGACGCGGCCATCGCGTCGGGACCGGCCGATCTCGCATATCTCCGCTCGCGCCTCGGCTCGGGCGAGGCCTATGACTGGTTCTATGCCGACGACGCCGGCCGGGCCGCGCAGACGCGGCTGCCGATCGAGGACGGCGCCTATGGCAAACCCTGGATCTTCCGGCCCAAGGATCTGGTCGGCTGGTGGACGCAGCCGCATGTCGCACGGGTCGGCGGGATCGAGACCGGAGCGACGTCCTTCGTTCCCGGTGCCAAGCCGATCTGGCTGACCGAGACCGGCATTCCGGCGGTCGACAAGGGGGCCAATGCGCCCAACGTCTTTCCCGATGCGAAATCGACGGAAGGCGGCGTGCCGCCCTTTTCCAGCGGAGCGCGCGACGATCTTGTCCAGGCGCGCGGGCTCGAGGCCATCCTCTCGGGTTTCGACCCGGCGCGCCCCGGCTTCGAGGCGCATCGC
Organism: Rhizobiales bacterium CCH10-E5; assembly: GCA_001556125.1. GTDB lineage: Bacteria > Pseudomonadota > Alphaproteobacteria > Rhizobiales > Beijerinckiaceae > Allobosea > Allobosea massiliensis. The sequence goes on from LSIG01000046.1 coordinate 57,072, forward strand.
AATCCGGTGCACCCGATCAGCGGCATCCGGATGGTCGACCCCGCCAACATCTTCGTCTGGAGCTATGATGCGCGGCCGTTTCCGGCCTTTCCCGATCTCGGCGGGATCTGGGCCGACGGCGCCGCCCATGACACGGGCCACTGGCTCAACGGCCGCATCGAGGGCGCGCCGGTCGATCGTTTGCTGCGGCGCATCCTGGCCGATTTCGGCCTGCCTGCGGCCGACGAAATCGCCGTCGATGGCTTCGTCGACGGTTATGTGCTGGAGCGACCGCTCTCGGCGCGGCAGGCGCTGGAGCCGCTCGCGCAGGCCTTCGGCTTCGACGCGACCATGAGCGGCGGCCGGCTCGTGTTCCGTGGCCGCGGCGGCACCGTGGCGCGCGTGCTGGGCCACGACGATCTCATGCTCGATCGGGAGGGCAGGCCCTACGCGCTGCGCCGGGCGCAGGAGAGCGAATTGCCGCTCGAACTGCGGCTGGGTTTCATCGACGGCGAGAGCGACTACCGCACGGCGGCGGTCTTGTCCCGGCGGCTGGCCGGTGCGGCGCGGCGCGAGATCGGCGTGGAGACGCCGATCGTCACCCGCGCGGCGGAGGGTCAGCGCCTGGCGGACCGTCGCCTGCAGGAGATCTGGGCCGGCCGGGAAACGCTCGATCTGGAACTGTCGCCCGATCGGCTCGACCTCGAGCCCGGCGACGTTGTGGCGCTCACCATTGAGGACGGGGAAAGGCTGTTTCGTCTGACGCGCATCGAGGACAGTGCGACGCGCCGCGCCAGCGCGAGGGCGGTCGAGCCCGCGATCTATCGCAGTGCTGCGGTCCCCAGCCCCCCGCGTCCGCCGCGCAGCGCGCCGGCCCTGCCGGGCCGGCCGCTCGCGATCCCCCTCGCGCTGCCGATCGTGCGGACCCAGCCGCCGCCGCTGCTTTCACTCGCCGCCTATGCCTCGCCCTGGCCGGGCGCGCTCGCCGTCTGGCAGGCCGATGACGCAGGATCCTTCGCGCTTCTGCGGCTGATCGAGGCACCGTCGATCGTCGGCGAGACCCTGACGGTCCTGCCGCCGGGACCGCTCTGGCGCAGCGACCGCCACGCCGTTCTGGAGCTGCGCCTGCGCGGCGGCGTTCTCGCTTCCGTCTCGCCCGAGGCGGCACTGGCGGGCGCGAATGCGCTCGCCCTGCTCGATGCAGCAGGCGTGGTCGAAATCGTCACGGCGTCGCAGGTCGAGCTGATCGGGCCTGGCCGGTTCAGGCTCTCCGGCCTGATGCGCGGGCTGGGCGGTTCCGAAGCGGCCGCCGCGCGCAGCCTGCCGACGGGCTCGCGGGTCGTCGTGCTCGACGGTGCGGCTGTGACCCTCACGGACGATCTCGCCGATCTCGGGATCGTGCGGCGCTACCGCATCGGACCGGTTCAGCGCGATATCGCCGATGCGACGGTGGTCGAGGTCACGGCCGCGGCGAGTGCCGCTGCCCTTTTGCCCCTGGCGCCTGTCCATCCGCAGGCGCGCCGAGAGGCCGACGGCATCCGCTTCTCGTGGATCCGGCGGACGCGCATCGACGGCGATTCCTGGGATCTGGTCGAAGTCCCGTTGGGCGAGGAGGCCGAGCGCTGGGAGATCTCCGTGAAGCAAGACGGCATCGAACGCCGGCGCGCGACGACGCAGGAGGCCGCCTGGCTCTATCCCACGGCCTCGGAACTGGCCGATTTCGGCGCATCACAGCCCGAGATCGAGATCGTGATCGCTCAAGTCAGCGCCGTGGCCGGCCGGGGCCACGAATACCTTGGAAGGCTGCCCATCCGCTGACATACTCGCGACGGTCCGGAGCATTCATGGCGTGTTCACGCGTGCAGGATTAGCCGATGTCGACCATGCCCTTCGAAACCGTCATCGCCCTGTCCTTGCTGGCGCCGCCTTTGCCGATCGTGACGATCGACAATCCGGAGCCGATCGCCTGCCTGTCCGCCGACGAGACGCGGGACGCGGTGGCGGATGGCAGGGTGATCCAACCCGCCCAGGCCTCGCGCCACGCTCGGCAGGCAGCTCCGGGCGAGGTCGTCCGCATCCGCCTCTGTCGCCAGGGTGACGATTACGTCTACGTTGTGACCACGCTCAAGCGCGACGGCCGGGTTGCCAGGGTGACGCTCGAAGGCCAGTCGGGCAAGGTCGGCACCATCCGCTGAGTCCGCGTCTTCGCGGCCCGCCCCAACAGGAGATGACACGCCGTGAGACTGCTCGTCGTCGAGGACGACAAGGACCTCAACCGTCAGATCGTCACTGCGCTGGAGAATGCCGGCTACGCCGTCGACAAGGCCTTCGATGGTGAGGAGGGGCTCTATCTCGGCGAGACCGAGCCCTATGATGCCGTGATCCTCGATCTCGGTCTGCCGAAGGTCGACGGTGTCGCCGTGCTGCAGGGCTGGCGCCGCGCCGGCAAGACCATGCCGGTGCTGATCCTGACCGCGCGCGACCGCTGGAGCGACAAGGTCGGCGGCTTCGACGCCGGCGCCGACGACTACGTCACCAAGCCTTTCCACGTCGAGGAACTGCTGGCCCGCGTCCGCGCCCTGCTGCGCCGCGCCGCCGGCCATGCGACCTCGGAACTGGTCTGCGGGCCGGTGCGTCTCGACACCCGCGCCAGCCGCGTCGTCGTCGACGGCAACCCGGTCAAGCTGACCTCGCATGAATACCGGCTGCTCGCCTATCTCATGCATCATCAGGGCCGCGTGGTGTCGCGCACCGAGCTCGTCGAGCATCTCTACGACCAGGATTTCGACCGCGACTCCAACACCATCGAGGTCTTCGTCGGACGGCTGCGCAAGAAGCTCGGCGTCGAGGTGATCGAGACCGTCCGCGGGCTAGGCTATATCGCAGCGGCGCCCGAGAAGGTCTGATCCCCGCCGATGCCGCTCCGCTCGCATCGCTATTCGCTGGGCGCGCGGCTCTTCATCTCGGCAGCGGTCTGCTGCGCTCTGGTGCTGATGCTGGCCGGCTTCGGCCTGACGACCTTCTATCGGCGCTCGGCCGAACGCGGTTTCGATGAGCGGCTCAGCGTTTACATCAAGGAACTGATCGCCGATCTCGCGGCTCCGCCCGAGACCGAGCGGCAGGCGATCGGCGATCTCGGCGAGCCGCGCTTCGACCTGCCGCTGTCCGGCTGGTACTGGCAGATCATCCGTCTCGACGGCGAAAGGCCCAGCATCCGCGCCTCGCGCTCCCTGGTCGGCGGACAACTGCCGAAGCTCCTCGACCAGCCGATCGCCCCCAATGCCCGCGGGCTGCGGGAGAGCTACATCTCCGGCCCGGACGACCGGAACCTGCGCATCCTCGAACGCGAGATCGATGTCGGCGAGGACGGCCGCTTCACCGTCGCCGTCGCGGCCCCCTCCGACGAGATCGACGCCGATATCCGCGATTTCCGCCTAGCCCTAACAATGACCTTCGTGCTGCTCGGCCTCGCCCTCGTGGCCTCCACCATCGTCCAGGTGCGCTACGGCCTGCGCCCTCTGAAGCGTCTCGGCGCCGCGGTCGGGATGGTTCGGACAGGTGAGGCGCCGCGCATCATCGGCACCTATCCTCCGGATCTTGCGCCGCTGGCGGGCGAGCTCAATCTCCTCATCGACGCCAATCACGAGATTCTCGACCGCGCTCGCACGCAGGTCGGCAATCTCGCCCACGCGCTGAAGACGCCGCTCAGCGTGATGCTCAACGAGGCCGAGGCCGGCGACGCCAACCTGCCGCAGACCGTGCGGACCCAGGCTGCAGTGATGCGCGACCAAGTGCAGTACTATCTCGACCGGGCGCGGGCTGCGGCCCTGTCCGGCGCGCTGGGCGGCGTGACGGAGGTCGCGCCTTCGCTGGACGCCCTGATCCGGACTTTTGCAAAGATCGCCCAGGGGCGCGCGATTGTCGGGAGCCATACGGTTCCGGCATCGGTGCGCTTTCGTGGCGATCGGCAGGATCTGGAGGAGATGCTGGGCAACCTGCTCGACAACGCCTTCAAATGGGCGAAGGCGAAGGTGACCGTATCGCTCGACCGACCGGATGGCGTGGGGCGGATCGTCCTGCTCATCGACGATGACGGGCCGGGCCTGCCCGAAGAGGCGCTGGCCGATGTGCTCAAGCGTGGCCGCCGTCTGGACGAGGCGACACCCGGCTCCGGGCTGGGACTCTCCATCGTGGTCGATCTGGCGAAGCTCTATGGCGGGGAACTCGCGCTCGAGCGCTCGCCGCTGGGCGGCCTGCGCGCCCGCCTCGTGCTTCCCTCGGTCTGAACATGCCTGGTCTGCGTGACCCTATGTCGCCATCTTCGGGCATGAAGCCGACGCCGGTTTTGGCTATGAGCGTGGCATGCTGATCTGGATCATCTTCGCGATCATGACGGGGGCGGCGATCTTCGCCCTGCTCTGGCCCCTTGGACGTGGCCGGGCGCTGGCTTTTGCGGATGGCGCCGACGCCCGCAGCCTCTATCGCTCGCAGCTGGGCGAGATCGACCGTGACCTCGCGCGCAGCCTGATCGGCCCGGCCGAGGCCGATGCCGCCCGCGCGGAAGCCGCGCGCCGCCTGCTGCGTGCGGCGGGTGACGACAGTGGGCCGGAAGGGGTGACCGAATCATCGCTGCGCCGCCGCCGCGCCAGCTCGGCGCTCGCCCTGTCCTGCGTGCCGCTGCTCGCCCTTCTCGTCTACGGCGCCTATGGCTCGCCCGGCCAGCCGGACCAGCCGCTTGCCGCCCGCCTACAGGCCGACCCGTCGCGGCAGGATTTCGCGCTCGCTCTCGCCCGCATCGAAACCCATCTCGCCGCCAATCCGTCCGATGGAAAGGGCTGGTCCGTGGTCGCGCCGGTCTATCTGCGTCAGGGCCGCTATGAGGATGCGGCGACAGCCTTTGCCCAGGCGATCCGCCATGGCGAGGCGAGCCCCGAGGCCCATGCCGGGCTCGGTGAGTCGCGCACGCTGTCGGCAGGTGGCGTCGTCACGGCGGCGGCACGCGCGAGCTTCACGGACGCCCTGCGCCTCGACCCGAAGAACCCGCGTGCCCGCTTCTTCCTCGCGATCGGCCAGGAGCAGGATGGCAACGCCACGGGCGCTGCCGAAGCGTTGCGTACGCTCCTGGCGGAAGCGCCTGCCGACGCCCCTTGGGCACAGGCGGTGCGGCAACGTCTGGCCCGGCTCGAGGCCGAGAAGGCAGGGGGAGTCGCCGCGCTCGCGCCCGCCGAACAGCAAGCGGCGATTCGGGGCATGGTCGAAGGGCTCGCGGCACGGCTGCAGACGGGCGGCGGTTCGCTGTCGGACTGGACTCGCCTGATCCGTTCCCAGGTCGTTCTCGGCGACAAGGCGGCGGCGCGCGAGTCGCTCGTCCTGGCCCGCTCGCGCCTGACGGACGATGCGACGGCTCCCGCTGCGCTCGACGCACTGGCGGCGGAACTATCGCTGAAGGAGACCGCGCCATGACCACGGTCGAGCCCGCGCGGCCGCTCGCCGCGAAGCGGCGCTACACCCGCAAGCAGCGGCGCCTGATGCTGATCGGGGCGGCGGGAGCGGTGCTGTTTCTGGCGGCTGGCCTCGTGCTGTTCGCGCTGCGCGACACCATCGTGTTCTTCTACGGCCCGAGCGAGATCGCGGAGAAGAGCGTGGCGCCGGGCACCCGCATGCGCCTGGGCGGGCTGGTCGAGCAGGGCTCAGTCGTTCGCGGCCCGGGCCAGCGCGTCGCCTTCTCGATCACCGACAGCCGCACGGTCATCAAGGTCAGCTATGAGGGCCTCCTGCCCGATCTCTTCCGCGAAGGGCAGGGCGTGGTGACGGAGGGCGTGTTCCAGGGCGGCAGCCAGTTCCGCGCCGACTCCGTCCTCGCCAAGCATGACGAAAACTACATGCCCCGCGAGGTCGCGGACGCGCTGAAGAAGCAAGGCCACTGGCAGCCCGGCGATCCCGCTGCGCCGGCCGCGTCGTCGAAACCGGCTCCCAAGGCTGCACCATGAGGCGTTCATGATCGTCGAGATCGGCCATTTCGCGCTCGCGCTGGCTCTGGGCGTCGCCGTCGTCCAGTCGATCGTCCCGCTTTGGGGCGTGGCGCGCCATGATCGCGCGCTCGCCAGCGTCGGCTCGGCTGCAGCGCTGATCTGCTTCCTGCTGGTGACACTGTCTTTCGCGGCGCTCGTGACGAGCTATGTGCGCTCGGATTTCTCGGTCGAGAACGTCGTCTCCAATTCGCACTCGACGCAGCCGCTCATCTACAAGCTGACCTCCGTCTGGGGCAATCATGAGGGCTCTATGCTCCTCTGGGTGCTGATCCTGACGCTGTTCGGCGCACTCGTCGCGCTGTCGCGCCGGTCGCTGCCGGTGCGGCTGCGGGCCGGCACGCTTGCCGCCCAAGGCCTGGTCACGGTCGCCTTCCTGGCTTTCACCCTGCTGACCTCGAACCCGTTCCGCCGCATGGTGCCGGCGCCGCCGGATGGCCAGGACCTCAACCCCATCCTCCAGGATCTCGGCCTCGCGATCCATCCGCCGCTGCTCTATGTCGGCTATGTCGGCTTCTCGATCACCTATGCCTTCGCCGTCGCGGCGCTGATCGACGGGCGGATCGACGCCGTCTGGGCCCGCGCTGTGCGGCCCTGGACGCTGTTGGCCTGGGTTTTTCTCACGCTCGGCATCGCGATGGGCTCCTATTGGGCCTATTACGAACTCGGCTGGGGCGGCTGGTGGTTCTGGGACCCTGTCGAGAACGCCTCGCTGATGCCCTGGCTCGCGGGCACGGCACTGATCCATTCGACCGTGGTGATGGAAAAGCGCGACGCTTTGAAGGTCTGGACGATCCTGCTCGCGATCCTGACCTTCTCGCTCTCGCTGCTCGGCACCTTCATCGTCCGCTCCGGCGTTCTGACCTCGGTCCATTCCTTCGCGACCGACCCCGCGCGCGGCCTGTTCATTCTCTGCATCCTCGTCTTCTTCGTCGGGGGATCGCTGGCGCTCTTCGCCTGGCGCGCGCCTCTGCTGCGGCAGGGCGGTCTGTTCGCGCCGGTGTCCCGGGAAGGGGCGCTGGTCGTCAACAACGTCTTCATCGCCACCGCTTGCGCGACCGTCTTCGTCGGCACGCTCTATCCGCTGGTGCTGGAGATGCTGACCGGCGACAAGATCTCCGTCGGCCCGCCCTTCTTCAACGCAACCTTCGTGCCTGTCCTGGTGCCGCTGCTCCTGTTGCTGCCGCTCGGCCAGACCCTGGCGTGGAAGCGGGGCGATCTGCTCGGCGCAGCCCAGCGCAACATGGCCGCCTTCGCGCTCTCCCTGGTGGCGGCCTTTGCTCTGGTCGCCTGGAGCTGGGGCGGTCCCGTTCTGGCGCCGCTCGGCATCGGCCTGGGCGTCTTCCTCGTGCTCGGCGCGGCCTTCGATCTGGGCGATCGCATCGTCGCCCGCGCCAGTGGCTGGCCGGCGATGTGGTCGCGGGCCAAGGGCCTGCCACGCTCCGCCTGGGGGACCGCGCTCGCCCATGCCGGCGTCGGCGTGAGCGTCATCGGCATCGCGGCCGCGGCGTGGAGCACCGAAGCCATCGGCGTGCTGAAGCCCGGCGAGCGGCTGACCAGCGGGCGCTATACCGTGGTTCTCGAATCCGTCCTGCCGCGCAGCGGCCCGAATTTCCGGGCCGAGGTGGCGCGCTTCCAGCTTTTCGCCGGCAATCGCGAGCTGAGGCCGATCGAGGCCGCCAAGCGCGTCTACACCGCCCGTAACATGCCGACCACCGAGGCCGGCATCCGTACGGTCGGCCTGAGCCAGGCCTATGTGGCGCTGGGAGAGCCGCAGGCCGATGGCGGCATCGCCGTGCGGCTCTACGACAAGCCGCTGATCCTGCTGATCTGGATCGGCTCGATCGTGATGGCGCTCGGCGGCGCGCTGTCGCTGACGGATCGCCGCTTCCGGCTGGCGGCTCCCCGGCGCCAGGCTCCCCAGCCGGTGGCCGTCCCGCAGCCGGCGGAGTGAGCGCGGTGCGTCGCCTGCTTTCGCTCCGCCTGATTGTCGCCGCCGCGATCGCGTGCGCCAGCCTGTCGCCCGGCCTGGCGGTCCAGCCCGGCGAGGTTCTGCCGGATCCCGCCATGGAGCGCCGCGCCCGCGCGATCTCGTCGGAGTTGCGCTGCCTGGTCTGCCAGAACCAGTCGATCGACGATTCGGACGCGCCGCTCGCCAAGGATCTGCGTGTGCTCGTGCGCGAGCGGCTCGTCGCCGGCGACAGCGACACCGCGGTGCGCGATTTCGTCGTCGCGCGCTATGGCGATTTCGTGCTGCTGCGGCCGCCCTTCGATGTCAGAACGGCGCTGCTCTGGGCCGCGCCGCTGCTGATCCTGCTCGCGGCGCTGCTCTTCACCTGGCGGCGCGGCCGGGCCATGCCGGCGCCGGACGCCGCCGCGCCACTGTCGGAGGAGGAGCGCCGCCGGTTGCAGCGGCTTCTGGATTCGGAGGCGCCCTGATCCAGCGCGGAAACCTCCGGACACGATCAGTTACCTTACAAAATCGTCATCTTCGGGCGAAAGCGGCGTAAGGCTGAGCCCGTCATGGTCCTCGTCACGAGCAGGGAAGGCCCTGCCGAATGTTTCGAGGTTCCGCCATGACCACCAACACCCATCGCCCCCGGTCCATCCTGAAGCGCGGCGCCCTTCTCGCCGGTGCCGCCACGCTGGGCATCGGCCTCGCCGCCGGGCTCGCCGACGGCGCGCTGAAGTTCGACCATCCCGCCTTCGCCCAGCCGATCCAGCTCTCGGGCGTCCAGACCAATCTGCCCTCCTTCGCCGACATGGTCGAGAAGGTGAAGCCGGCGGTCGTCTCGGTCCGCGTCAAGCAGACGATCGAGGCCGCCGATGATGGCCAGGGCAGCCTGGACGACCTGCCGCCGGGCCTGCGCCGCTTCTTCGAGCAGCAGATGCCGCGCGGCGCCGTTCCCGGCCGGCCGCAGCCGCGCCAGGGCATGTCGCAGGGCTCCGGCTTCTTCATCAGCCAGGACGGCTACATCGTCACCAACAACCACGTCGTCGACAAGGCGTCCGAGGTCCAGATCGTCACCGATGACGGCAAGACGCTCGAGGCCAAGGTCATCGGCACCGACCCGCGCACCGATCTCGCTCTGCTGAAGGTCAATGAGGGCGGCAGCTTTCCCTTCGTCCAGCTCGCCACGGCGAAGCCGCGGATCGGCGACTGGGTGCTGGCGGTCGGCAACCCCTTCGGCCTCGGCGGCACGGTGACGGCCGGCATCGTCTCGGCGCAGGGCCGCGACATCGGCTCGGGCCCCTATGACGACTTCCTGCAGATCGACGCGGCGGTGAACCGCGGCAATTCCGGCGGGCCGACCTTCAACCAGAAGGGCGAGGTCGTCGGCGTCAACACCGCGATCTTCTCGCCCTCGGGCGGCAATGTCGGCATCGCCTTCGCCGTCCCGGCCTCGACGGTCGAACAGGTCGTCACCGCCCTCAAGAAGGACGGCACGGTGGCGCGCGGCTTCATCGGCGTGCAGATCCAGCCGGTGACCGCCGAGGTCGCGGAGGCGATCGGGCTGAAGGAGGCGCATGGCGCGCTGGTTGCGGCCGCCGAGCGCACCGGCCCCGCTGCCCGCGCCGGTGTCCGCCGCGGCGACACGATCCTCGCGGTCGACGGTGTCACGATCAAGGATGCCCGCGACCTCTCGCGCCGGATCGCGAGCTTCGCGCCCGGCACCAAGGTCAAGCTCTCCGTCTGGCGCGACGGCAAGGAGCGCGAGATCGCCTTCGAGGTCGGCCGCCAGCCGGCCGCCTGATCCTGATGAGGCCGATGCAGGCTTCGGGCCGGCATCGGATCTGAGGCAAGGCTCGCGTTCTCCTGGCAGTCCGTCGCCCCCGCGCCGGGAGACCAGCCTTCACCGCGGCAGGCCGGATGCGTATCCTCCGGCCTGCCGTTTTTCGTCGTTCTGGGATAGGCTTGGCCGATGCGACTGCTGATCGTCGAAGATGATGCCGAGGCTGCGGCCTATCTGACCAAGGCCTTCCGCGAGGCCGGCCATGTCGCCGACCATGCCGGCGATGGTCTGGAAGGCTACGCCATGGCCGAGGGCGGCGGTTACGACGTCCTGGTGGTCGACCGCATGTTGCCGCGTCTTGACGGGCTCTCGCTGATCCGTTCGCTGCGCGAGCAGAATGACGCGACGCCCGCTCTCATTCTCTCTGCCCTGGCGCAGGTCGACGACCGGGTGAAGGGTCTGCGCGCCGGTGGCGACGACTACCTGCCCAAGCCCTATGCGTTTTCGGAGTTGCTGGCGCGGGTCGAGGTGCTGTCGCGCCGTCGCGCTGCTCCGGCTTCCGAGCCGACGACCTACCGCGTCGGCGATCTCGATCTCGACCGGCTCGCCCATCGCGTGACGCGCGCAGGCACCGAGATCCTGCTCCAGCCCCGTGAATTCCGCCTGCTCGAATACCTCATGAAGCATGCGGGCCAGGTGGTGACGCGTACCATGCTGCTGGAGAACGTCTGGGATTATCATTTCGACCCCCAGACCAACGTCATCGACGTGCATGTCAGCCGCCTGCGCGCCAAGATCGACAAGGGCTTCGAGCACCCGATGATCCACACCATCCGCGGCGCGGGATACATGATCCGTGATACGGCCCGCTGAACCGGCCGCCGCCGGCGCGGGGACGGCGCGCCCCGCGCAGCGCTTCCTGCCGACGCTGTTCCGCACGACCGCTTTCAAGCTGACGGCGGTCTATCTCGTTATCTTCGCGCTCTTTGCAGGGCTGCTGTTGGGCTATGTCGCCTGGAACGCCAAGCGCCTGCTCGACGACCAGATCCGCTCGACCATCGACGCGGAGATCCAGGGCCTGGCCGAGCAGCAGCGGCAGGGCGGCATCCGGCGCCTCGTCAATGTCGTGGAGCGCCGCTCGCGCGCGCCCGGTGCCTCTCTCTATCTCGTCACCACGCCGGTCGGCGAGCGCATCGCCGGCAATGTCGAGGCGCTGCCGCCCGGCACACTCGACCGGCCGGGCGAGGCGGAGATCGAATATGCCCGCACCAGCGAGGCCGTGGACCGCCCGAGCCGGGCGATCGTGCGCGTCTTCGTGCTGCCGGCCGGCTTCCGCCTGCTGGTCGGGCGCGATGTCGAGGAGCGCGAGCGGCTGGGTATCGTCATCCGCCGCGCGGCGGGCTGGTCGCTCCTCGTCGTCTTCGTTCTCGGCTGCCTCGCGAGCTGGTTCGTGGCGCGACGCGTGCTCAAGCGCATCGACGACATGACTGGAACGGCACAGTCGATCATGGCGGGCGACCTGAAGGGCCGCCTCGCGATCTCGGGCACGGGCGACGAACTCGATCGCCTCGCGCTCAACCTCAACGCCATGCTGGAGCGCATTGGCGAACTGATGGCCGGCATGCAGCAGGTCTCGGACAACATCGCCCATGACCTGAAGACGCCGCTGACGCGGCTGCGCAACCGGGCCGAGGAGGCGCTGCGCACCGCGACCTCGCCCGACGAGCTTCGCGCGGCGCTCGATGGCTCGATCGACGAGGCCGACAACCTGATCCGCGTCTTCAACGCGCTGCTGATGATCGCACGGCTGGAGACCGGCCGTATTCAGGACAGCATGGACGGGCTCGATCTCTCCGAGATCGTCTCCGGCCTCGCCGAACTCTACGAGCCGCTGGCCGAGGAGGCGGGGCTATCGCTCGTCACGGAGATCGCGCCCGGGCTGCGGGTCATCGGCAATCGCGAACTCATCGGCCAGGCGCTGGCCAATCTCATCGACAATGCCCTGAAATATGGCGAGCCGCCCGAGGGCGGGCGCGCGCAGGTGACGGTCGCCGCGTGGCGGGAGCGCGACGAGATCCTGCTCTCCGTCGCCGATCACGGGCCGGGTATCCCGCCGGAGGACCGCGCCCGCGTGCTCGAACGTTTCGTGCGGCTCGATGCCAGCCGTAGCAAGCCGGGCTTCGGTCTCGGCCTCGCGCTCGCCGCCGGCGTGGTGCGCCTGCATGGCGGCCAGTTGCGGCTGGAGGACAACGCTCCGGGCCTGCGCGTCGTCATCGCCCTGCCGGTGCTGGAGGCCACGCCCGAGCCGCCGCGGCCCGCCACCGAAACGGCCGGCAACGCCAAGGCTGTGGACACGGCGCCTCCGTCCGCCCGTCCCGGCTCGACAGCGGCGCCGAACCCTGTTGGCGTCCCCTCCCTGTGAGGGGGACGGCGATGACGGTGCGTTTGTGTGACGGGTTGAAGGCGGCGCCTGTGCTGCCGGCGCGGGCAAGAGCCGCCCAGATCCTGGCGAAGGACCTGATCGAACGGCTTCATGATCCCGAGGCCGCCGAGGCGCTGGCGGCGCATGTCGCCGGCAATGAACGCAGCGCCGCGCTCGTTGCAGGCCTGCTGGCGCATGCACCCTTCCTCACCCAGATCATGCGGCAGGACCCGGCGGGCCTGCTCGCCTGTCTGACCGAAGCCCCGGAAGCGCGCCGCGACGCGCTACTCGCGGACGTGGCACGGGCCGGGGCGGCCGCGGGCGACGCGCCGGAGCTGATGCGGCTGCTGCGCCGCTTCCGGCGCAGCATGGCGCTCCTGATCGCGCTGGCCGACATCGGCGGCATCTGGGATGTCGAGACCGTCACCGCCGCGCTGACGGCCACCGCCGACGTCGCGGTCAGGCTCGCGACCGATCATGTCCTGCGTCAGGCCGCCGATCTCGGGCGCATCCGGCTGCCGGATTCCGCCGACCCGGGGGCCGGGTCCGGCCTCGTCGTGCTCGCGCTCGGCAAGCATGGCGCCGGCGAGCTGAACTACTCCTCCGACATCGACATCGTCGTCTTCTTCGATCCCGAGGTGGCGGAGGCCGCCGGCGTCGCCGAGCCGACCAGCTTCTATGTCAAGCTGACCCAGCAGATCGCCCGCATCATCCAGGAGCGGACGCCCGACGGCTATGTCTTCCGCGTCGATCTGCGCCTGCGGCCCGATCCCGCCTCGACCCATGTCGCCGTGCCGCTGCCCTCGGCCTATGCCTATTACGAGACCGTCGGCCAGAACTGGGAACGCGCGGCGATGATCAAGGCGCGCCCTGTGGCGGGCGATCTCCCGCTCGGTCAGCGCTTCCTCAAGGACCTCGCCCCCTTCATCTGGCGCAAATATTTCGACTTCGCGACCATCGCTGACATCCACGCGATGAAGCGCCAGATCCAGACGGTGAAAGGCCACGAGACCATCGCCGTCGCCGGCCACAATGTGAAGCTCGGTCGCGGCGGTATCCGCGAGATCGAGTTCTTCGTGCAGACGCAGCAGCTCGTCTTCGGCGGCCGGCGCGTGGCGCTCCGCGGTCCGCGCACGCTGGAGATGCTGGCCGAGCTGACGCGGGAGGGCTGGATCACCCCTACCGCCCGCGACGAACTGGCGGAGTCCTATCGCTGGCTACGGACGATCGAGCACCGCCTGCAGATGCGCCATGACGAGCAGACCCAGACCCTGCCCAAGGCGGCGGCCGATCTCGAAGCCTTCGCCCGCTTCTGCGGCTATCCCTCGACGGCCGCCTTCGGCAAGGCGCTGACCGCCCATGCCCGCCGGGTCGAGGGCCATTACGCCCTGCTGTTCGAGGAGGGGCCGAGCCTCGCCAGCGAAGCCGGCACGCTGAGCTTCACCGGCTCCGAGCTGGATCCACAGACGCTGGAGACGCTGCAGAAGCTCGGCTTCCGCCAGGCCCAGACAGCCGCCGAGACGGTCCGGGGCTGGCATTTCGGCCGCCGCGCTGCCGTGACCAGCGCGCGTGCCCGCGAAGTCCTGACCGAACTCACGCCCGCACTGCTCGTCGCGCTCGGCCGCACCGCTGATCCCGACGGCGCGCTCGCCCATCTCGACAATGCTTTCGTGCGGATGCCCGCCGCGGTCGAACTGCTGACGCTGCTGCGCTCGCAGGACGCGCTGCTGACGCTGTTCGCCGAAATCCTCGGCAGCGCGCCGCGCCTCGCCAGGGTGGCCGCGCTCCACCCACATGTGCTCGACGGCGTCATCGACCCCGCCTTCGGCCAGGCTGCGCTCGACAGCGACGCGCTGGAGCGCCGCATCCGCGGTGTCGTCGGTTCACCGCCGCCGAGCGTCGAGGAGGGGCTGGACCGGCTGCGCGATGCCGCCCGCCAGGAGAACTTCCTCGTCGGCGCCAGGCTGCTCTCCGGCGTCTACCCCGCCCAGGCCGCCGCCCAGGCCTATTGCGCCGTGGCGGAAGCCTGCCTGCGCGTGGCCTTTACCGACACCCGCGCGGCCTTTTCAGCCGATCACGGCGTGATCGAAGGCGCGCAGAGCGTCGTGCTGGGTCTCGGCCGGCTCGGAGCGGGTGAGCTCACGCCATCCTCCGACCTCGACCTGATGCTGCTCTACGACCGGCCGGAGGAGGCCGGGCCGAGCGATGGCCGTCGCAGCCTCGACCCCGTCACCTGGCATGTCCGCTTCACCCAGCGCCTCGTCGCCGCGCTGACGGTGCCGACGCGGCGCGGCACGCTCTATCAGGTCGACATGCGGCTGCGGCCCTCGGGCAACAAGAGTCCCGCCGCGACCCAGTTCGCGGGCTTCGAGGCCTATCACCGCGGCGAGGCCGAGATCTGGGAGGAGATGGCGCTGACTCGGGCGCGCGTCGTGGCGGGCGATCCCGAGTTGGCCGCGCGCGCCGAAGCGTCGATCCGCGCCATCCTGAGCCGCCGCCGCGACCCGGCCAAGGTAGCCGCGGCCGTCGCGCAGATGCGCGCGCTGATCGCGAAGGAGAAGGGCGAGAAAAACCCCTGGGACCTGAAGCTCGCGCTGGGCGGGCTGACCGATCTGGACTTCCTGGCACAGTATCTCGTGCTCGCCCATGCCGCGGATCACCCGGCGCTGCTCGTCCGCGACACTTTCTCGGTCTTCGCGGCCGCGCGCGCGGCGGGACTGCTGGCGGCCCCCGATGCGGCGGCGCTGGAGGAGGCGGCGAGGCTGATCGGCGACGTTCAGCTCTGGCAGCGCTTCACGGTGGAGGAGGCCTTCGACCCGGCGGCCGTGCCCGCCCGCGTCATGACGCGCATCGCCACCTCGGTGGGCCGGCCGGACATCAAGGTCCTGCGGGCGGAGCTGGACGAGGTGCGCGCAGGGGTGCGCACCATCTTCAACAGGGTTCTGGGCGTCGCCCGCTCGGGCTGACGGCGGAGCGGCTCAGGCCGCCTTCGCCATCGCACGGCCACTGCCATCGAGAGGCAGATGGACCATGACGATAGTCCCGGCGCCGATCGTCGAACGCAGCCGCAGCGAGCCGCCATGCAGCTCGGTGAGGGAGCGGGCGATGGCGAGCCCGAGGCCCGACCCCTGGTAGCTGCGGGTGAGGTCGCCCTCGACCTGCTCGAAGGGGCGGCCGATGCGGTCGATCTTGTCGCGCGGGATGCCGATGCCGCTGTCCTCGACGAAGATGTTGATCGCGCCGGGCACCGGGCGGATGCGGACCGCGATCTGGCCCTCCTGCGGCGTGAACTTGACGGCGTTGTCGAGCAGGTTGCCCAGGATCTGGTAGAGCGCGTGCGGATCGGCCTCAAGATGGGCGTCGCGGGCGCCCTCGACGGTGAGCGTGAGCCCCTTGCGGTCGATCTCGTCCTGAACCTCCCGAACCGCCTCGTCGATGACGAGCCCGATCGCGACGTCCGATTTCTCGAGGCTGACCTTGCCGGATTCCAGGCGGGCCATGTTCAGGATGTCGTTGATGAAGCGCAGGAGATACTCGCCGCTCGAATGGATATCGCGGACATAGTCGGCGTATTTCTCGCCTAGCGGTCCGAAGATGTTGCTCTGCATGACGTCGGAGAAGCCGATGATGGCGTTGAGCGGCGTGCGCAGCTCATGGCTCATATTGGCGAGGAACTCGGATTTGGCGCGGTTCGCGCTTTCCGCCGCGGCTTTCTGTTCAAGATAGCGCTCCGCCATGTCGGCGAGCTGCTGGGCTTGCATTTCGAGCTTCTGGCGCGAAGCCTTGAGATCGGTGACGTGCATCAGGAGCTGATGCTCAGATTGGGTCAGCCGCTCTTCCTGCTGCTTCAGCTTGGTGATGTCGGTGCCGACCGAAACCGAGCCGCCATCCTTGGTGCGCCGGCCGTTGATCTGCAGCCAGCGCCCGTCCGAGAGGCGCGCCTCGTAGGAGGAGGAGCCGTCGGGGCCGCGCAGCGAGCGCAGCGGTTCCTGGTCGATGGTGGGCTGGGCGCTTGAGCGCATGATCTCGTCATGGCGGACGCCGGCCACGGCGAGTTCCGGCGGCAGCTTGTGGAGCTGCTGGTACTTCGCATTGCAGAGCACGAGGCGGTTGTCGGCATCCCACAGCACGAAGGCCTCGGAGATGGCCTCGACCGCGTCGCGCAGGCGGGCATCGGCGGTGGCCGTGCGTTCGGCCATGCGGCGCTGCTCGGAAATGTCCACCACGATGCCGACGAGGTGCTTGGCATTGGTGCGGCGGTCGGTGACCAGCTCGGCACGCGCCTTCAGCCAGATCCAGTTGCCGGCGCTGTCGCGGACGCGGAACTCCTGGTCGAGATGGCTCGCCTCGCCGCGGCTGATCGCGTCGGCCAGCGCGTAGAGATCGACATCCTCATGGTGGATGAAGCCGCTCACCTCGCCGAAGGACATGTATTGTCCCGTGCGGGCATAGCCGAGCATGGCGTACATCGAGTCCGACCAGTAAATCCGGCCGCGGGCGAGATCCCAGTCCCACAGCCCGCAATGGCCACGGTTGAGCGCGGTGTCGATGCGCTCGCGGATGCAGTCGCAATCCTCGTCGGCGGCGCGCGCCCGGCGCGACTGGACGATGAAGCCGATGGTGATGGCGGTGAGCACGATGCCGGCTGTAGCGAAGAGAAGGGCGAGCCCGCTGCGGCGCTGCTGCCAGATCGACAGCACGCGCGAGACCGGGTGCAGCACCGCGACCTGGCCAAGGGGAGAGGCGAGGTTGCGCACGGCCGCGATGGCCTCGACGCCGTCCGGAAGGGTGATGCGCATCACGCCGGCGCGGTCGCCGAAGGCGGTGAGCGGCTGGGTCGGGCCGAGGAAGTCGATGAGGGTGCGGCGGGTCTGACCGATCGCGGGCTCGCTTGCGACGACATGGCCGTCCTCGGCGCTGACATGGACGATGCGGCCATGGGCTGCGAGATGGCGCGAGGCGAGGGAGGAGAGCACCATCCCCGGCGCCAGCCCCCGCTGCGAGGCGTTGTCGAGTTCGCGGGCGAGCAGCGCCGAGACGAGGTCCATGTCGCCGGCCGCATCAGTGAGCGCGTCCTCGCGCATCGCGGTGGTCTGGATCGCGGCGCCGGTGGCGAGAAGGATAATGAAGAGCGCGACCAGGCCGGGAATGACGGTTCGGATGGTCGGCTCGAGACTCTCGAAACGCTGGTAAAGCGGATGTGTCAGTGATCGAGCGACACCCAGAATCGACTCTGCGCGCACAGATGCGCAGCCCGCGTTGGCACGCGTCATGCCCCGTCCCCCTTCGGATACTTTACCGACAGTAGATCGGGAGACGTGCCGCATCCCCGCGAATCACGTTCAGTTGAATCCGAGTGAGTCGGTTTGTCTAGCCTTGAGTTGAATCGATTGCGTCGAATTCGCCTTGAGGTTGTGGCGTTTAACCGATTGAATCCTGCGCGCGTAATGAAGCGTTAATCTTTTCGACAGGTCGCCGTTAACCTCTTCAGGCGAGGGTCCGTTCGGCGATGTCGGCGACATCGCGGGACAGGTTCGGGGTCGCCGCCACCTGGGCGAGCCGCCCCTGAGCCAGCGTCCTGCGGCCCGGCTCGAGCATGCGCCAGCTCTTGAACGATGACAGCAGCCGGGAGGCGACCTGCGGGTTGGTCCGGTCGAGCGCGATCACGATCTCGGCCACGAAGGCATAGCCGGCGCCGTCCGCCCGGTTGAACTGGGTAAGATTCGCCGCGAAGCCGCCGATCAGCGCCCGGATGCGGTTCGGGTTCCCCATCGAGAAGGCCGGATGCTGCATCAGCTCCCGGACGCGATCCAGCGTCGAGGCTTCGGGGATCAGCGCCTGGGCCATTAGCCACTTGTCGAGGACGAGCGGTTCCGCTGCATAGGTCTTGGCGAAGCGGGCGATGAGCGCCTCGCGAGCCTCGCCGGGAACGAGCGTCATCGCCGCCAGCGCGGCCAGCCGGTCTGTCAGATTGTCGCCGGCGGCGAATTGTGCCTCGCAGAGGCGGGCGGCCTCCTGCGGCGAGGCGAGCGCTATCAGGCCCAGCGCCTCATTGCGCAGCGCACGGCGCCCGGCGGAGGCCGCGTCGGGGCTGTACGGCGCCGACCCGCCGAGCTTTTCCCGTAGTTCGAGCAGTTGCGATCCGAGCCGCAGGCCGATTTCGGTCGAGAGCGCGCGGTGGGCCGCCTGGATCTCGTCGGGATTCACGTCCCGGCCGATCTCGCGCGCGACGTCGCCCATCGCCGGCAGGCGCAGGACCTGCGCGGCGAAGGCCGGGTCCGCGGGCGCCTGTTCGCGCAGGAAGTCGCTGAGTCCGTCCGCCAGCGCCCGCCCCGTGGCGCGCAGGGCCTCGACTTGAGTGGGCTCGCGTCCGGCTTCGACGAGCGCCCGCATGGCCACCGTCTGCCAGGCCTGCCAGCGGTTGAACGGGTCGCTGTCGGCCGAGAACAGCCGCAGCAGATCGCCATCCGTGAGGTCGAGCTCGAGGCGCACCGGCGCCGAGAAGCCGCGCAGCAGGGAGGGGATCGGCGGCTCGCCCACGTCGGTGAAAGTCACCGATAGCGAACGCTGGTCGAGCACGATCAGCCCGGCGCCGGCATAGGCCGGCGAGTCCGTGGCCAGCGGCAGGTCGCCGCTGCGCCCGACGAGACCGAGCGCGACCGGGAGGACCACCGGATGCTTCTCCGGTTGGCCTGGGGTCGGCGCTGTTTTCTGGGCGAGATCGAGCGTGTAGCTGCGCGCCGCCGCGTCATAGCGGCCCGACGCGACGATCGTGGGCGTGCCGGCCTGCTCGTACCAGCGCGCAAAATGCGTCAGGTCGCGGCCTGATGTCTCGGCGAAACAGGCGAGGAAATCCTCGATGGTCGCCGCCGTGCCGTCGCAGCGCTCGAAATAAAGGTCCATGCCGGCGCGGAAGGCGGCTTCGCCCACCAGCAGCTTCAGCATGCGGATCACCTCCGCGCCCTTCTCATAGACCGTCGGCGTGTAGAAGTTGTTGATTTCCTTGTAGGCCCGTGGCCGCACCGGATGCGCCAGCGGCCCGGCATCTTCCGAGAACTGCGTTGTGCGCAGCGTCCTGACATCGGCGATGCGCTTCACCGCTCGGGAACGCTCGTCGGCTGAGAACTCCTGGTCGCGGAAGACCGTGAGACCCTCCTTCAGGCAGAGCTGGAACCAGTCCCGGCAGGTGATGCGGTTGCCGGTCCAGTTGTGGAAGTACTCATGCGCGATGATCGCCTCGATCGAGGCATAGTCGCCATCGGTCGCCGTCAGCGGATCGGCGAGGACGTATTTGTCGTTGAAGATGTTGAGACCCTTGTTCTCCATCGCGCCCATGTTGAAATCCGACACGGCGACGATGTTGAACACGTCGAGATCGTAATTGCGGCCGAAGACGCGCTCGTCCCAGCGCATGCAGCGCACCAGGCAGTCCATCGCCCAGCCGGCCCGGTCGGCCTTGCCGGGCTCGACATAGACGGCGAGGTCCACGCTGCGTCCCTCGGCGGTCACATAGGTCTGGCGGACCACGTCGAGCGCCCCGCCGACCAAGGCGAAGAGATAGGCGGGTTTGGGGTGAGGGTCGTGCCAGACGGCGAAATGCCGCTCGCCGCCCGGCACGTCGCCCGCGGCGACGAGATTGCCGTTGGAGAGCAGCACAGGGGCGATCAGCTTCTTGGCTTCCAGCCGCACCGTGTAGACCGACATCACGTCCGGCCGGTCGAGGAAATAGCTGATCCGGCGGAAGCCGTCGGCCTCGCACTGGGTGCAATAGACATGCGAGGAGAGGTAGAGCCCCATCAGCTTGGTGTTGGCGGAGGGGTCGACCTCGGTGTCGATCATCAGCGTGAAGCGCCGCGCCGGCGGGGCGTGCAGCGTCAGCTGCTGCGGGCTGGCGCTGTAGGCGGTTTCGTCGATCAGAAGCCCGTCGAGCCGCAGCGCGACCAGCTTGAGCTCGTCTCCGTCGAGAACGAGCGGCGCACCCGGCCGCCCGGCCGGGTTCGGCCTCAGCCCGAGCTGCGAGCGGATCCGCGTCTTCGTCGGATGCAGGCTGATGTCGAGATCGACCGTGTCGATCAGCCAGTCGGACGGGCGGTAATCCTCGAGGCGGATCAGGGGCGTGTCTTCGGTGCGCATGAGAAACTCGGGCAGGCGGCGTTTCGGATCATCCGGCGCGCCGGATCGTTGAAAGGGTCTCTAACCCGGCGACCCGACGGCCGGAAGGGTGCGCCGCGTCGCTGAGCCGGCAGCTTGGCCGGCAGGGCCTGCCCCTAGCTTGCTGGCCGCTCGATCGCCGGTTCGGCATGGCTGACGAGGCGGCAGACCTGCGGCCGTGCGATCCTGACCGCGCGCTCGATCTGGTCGACGGCGGCATGGACGGAGGCGACGTCGAGCGCCGGATCGACGCGGCAGTGGTAATTGACGACGAGGCCGTTCGATGTCTGGCGCACCCTGACGTTATGGATGTCGTGGATCGGCCCCTGCAGCGTCGCGGTCTCGGTGGCCAAGGCCTTGCCGATGTCCTCCACCGTGTCCCAGGCCGCGTCATGACCGGCAGGGGCTCCGGTCTCCATCGGTTCGATATGGGTTTCGACCTCGGTCTCGCCGCCGAACTCGTCCCGGATCGCCGCCTCCAGCCGCGTCGCGATCTCATGCGCCTCGCCCAGTGTCAGGCGTGCCTCGACTTCCATATCGAGACTGACCGACAGCCGCTGCCCGATGGTGTGCACCGAGACGTGGTGCACCGGGATCTTCAGCTTGAGCGCGATCAGCAGCACACGCTCCAGCGCGGTCTCGTCGTCGACCTGAACCGGATCGGTGGTGACCGCGATCGCGGCGCCGGGTTCGATCCGCTCGAACTCCGCCGTCAGCGCCTCCCGGATCGCCGCCACCCGGTCCAGCGGCAGCGTGCGCGAGACGGTGATGCCGATCTCGCCATGGATGCGCCCGCCTGTCGGCCGGACCTTGAGCCAGTTGACGCCGACCACGCCGGGTACGCCCTCGGCGCCCTCGCGCAGGCGTTCGCTCACCCCCTTGGGCGCCGCGTCGAGCAGGGTGTCGATGGTCCGCCGTCCCAGCCGGTAGGCGGACAGCGCAGTGAAGGCCGCGATCGCGAAGGCGGCGATCGTGTCGGCCCGGGCGACGCCGTACCAGACGCCGACGAGGCCGGCCAGCACGAGGGCCGAGCCGACGAAATCGGCGGAGAAATGCGTCGCCTCGGCGGCGAGCGCTTCGCTGCCGGTTTCCTTGGCGACCTTGGTCAGCGAGCGCCAGCGGATCGCGTCGACCACCATCGAGAGCAGCATGATGCCGATCACGATGGGCGTCACCGAGACGGTCTCGATCAGCCCCGTCCAGAGCCGGTTGCCGGCCTCCCAGAGGATGGCGCCCGCCAGCGTGAACAGGATCGCTGTTTCCACCAGCGCCGCCAGCGCTTCGACCTTGCCATGGCCGTAATGGTGCTCGTCATCGGCCGGCTTGTCCGACACGCGCACGGCAAACCAGGTAAACAGCGTCGAGCCGACATCGATCAGCCCCTGCAGCGCGTCCGTCAGCAAAGCGAGCGAGCCGGAGAGGATCGCGCCGACGAATTTGGCGCCGGTCAGCAGCAGCGTCGCCATCACCGAGAGGATCGCGGCCCGCTGCTTGATCTGCGCCATCTGGGCGGCGCTGGCGCGGGCGGGAGGGCCCTCGAGACCGTCTTGCGTTGAGCTCATGGCCTGTCCTGCCGGCTGCGTCTTGGAACTGTGTTCACGAGCGGCGATGCTTTCGCCCGATTCAACGGTAGGATCAACCCGACACCATTCGGTGAACGCCGCCAGGATGCGCCCGCCGAACCCGTCGGGCCGAAGAGGAAACGGACGAAAACGATGCGCTATCTCCACACCATGGTCCGCGTGACCGATCTCGACGCCTCGCTGGATTTCTATGTGAACAAGTTCGGCCTGGTCGAAACCCGCCGGATCGAGAACGAGAAGGGCCGCTTCACCCTGGTCTTTCTGGCCGCGCCCGACGAGGTCGAGACCGTTCGCCAGCAGGGCAGCCGCGGCCGCCCGACGCTGGAGCTGACCTATAACTGGGACCCCGAGACCTACACCGGCGGGCGCAATTTCGGCCATCTCGCTTACGAGGTCGACGACATCTACGCCACCTGCGACAAGCTGATGAAGGCTGGCGTGACTATCAACCGCCCGCCGCGCGACGGAAACATGGCCTTCGTCCGCTCGCCCGACAACATCTCGATCGAACTGCTCCAGAAGGGCGACCCGAAGCCCCCGGCCGAGCCGTGGGCGAGCATGCCGAACACCGGCGTGTGGTGAAGGCGGCGGAACTGAGTTGAAGCAGGCGGATCTCCCTGATATCTTCGGTTGATATCAGGGAGGCTATCATGGGCATTCTCGTTCGCGACGCGAAGATCGATCGCATGGTCCGCGAACTGGCAGAGCGGGACGGAATCACCTTGCAGGCAGCTATCGGGCTAGCCGTAGAGCGCGAACTCGCGCGACGGGAAGAACGACGCAGGCGCGTTGATGCGGCCTTCGCGCGCATCCACGAGCGTTTCGCCGACCATCCCGTCATGGATGACGGCATGACGCATAAGGAGTTTTTCGACCGCGAGTCGGGCGAAATCTGAATGTTTCTTGACGCATCCGTACTCGTTGCGGCTATGGCTGGTGAGGTCGAGGCGCCTGCGATACGCGTCGCCATCGTCGAAAGCGAGAAACTCGCCTCTTCGCCGCTCGCGGTGTTCGAGGCGTCCTGTCGGATTGCCAAGCTTCGCAGGATCTCGATCGATGAGGCCTACTCTGCGACGATGGAGTTCCTGACGATGACCGGAGCTCAATTGCAGGCTATCGACGCGGAGACCGGCCGCGCAGCTCATACATGCGCGGCCCGCTATCATCTGCTGACCGGCCATCCCGCCCGCCTGAACATGGGCGATTGCTTCGCCTATGCGGCCGCACGCGCCTCGGGACTGAAGCTCGCCTACAAGGGCAACGACTTTCTCCATACCGATATCGACGGGGTCCGTTTCGGCCCCGAAGCTGAGCCGCCGCGCGCATGACCGGCGTCTTCTGTCTCGGCATCTCGACGCTGGACTATGTCTACAGCGTCGAGACCCTCCCCACCCGCGGCGAAAAATACCGCTCCAAGGCCCTCGCCGTCGTCGGTGGCGGCTGCGCCGGCAACGCATCGGTCGCGATCGCCAGGCTCGGCGGTCGCTGCTGGCTGGCGACGCGCCTCGCGGACGATCTGGCCGGTGACGCGATCGTGGCCGATCTGGCGCGTGAAGGCGTCGATACGACCTTCGCCCGCCGCGTGGCCGGCCTGCGCTCGCCCGTCTCGGCGATTCTCGTCGATGCGCAGGGCGAGCGGATGGTGATCTCCTACTCCGACCCCGAGATGCCGGAACAGACGGACTGGCTCCCGGCCACCTTGCCGGACGGGGCGCGGGCCGTGCTCGCCGACACGCGCTGGGGCGAGGGCGCGCTCGCGGCGCTGCGGCTCGCACGCGTGGCGGGCGTGCCCGGCGTGCTCGACGGCGACCGAAGGCCGCCCCATCCCGATCTGGTCGCGACCGCGAGCCATGTTGCCTTCAGTGCCCAGGCCCTGGCCGAACTCTCCGGCGAGGAGGACCCGCGCGCCGGTCTCGCCCGGATCGCGCGCGAGGGGCCGACCTGGCTGGCAGTCACGCTCGGCAAGGACGGGGTGCTCTTCGTCGAGGATGGCACGATCGCTCATCTGCCGGCCTTCGCGGTCGAGGCCGTCGACACGCTCGGCGCCGGCGATGTCTGGCACGGCGCCTTCGCGCTCGCCCTCGCAGAGGGGCAGGGGGAGCGTGCGGCGATCCGTTTCGCCTCGGCGGCGGCGGCGATCAAATGCACGCGTTTCGGCGGCCGGGCCGGTGCCCCGCAGCGCACGGAGATCGAGGCCTTTCTCGCGGCGCGCGGCTGACCATCGGCTAGCCGCGATTGCCCATCATTTGGGCAGCGTCCGCCGGTGAGGCCCTTGCCGGAAATCGGCGCGCGCGGAAGATTGCAGCGTCGTTCGACTCCGCCAGCCCGATCCGGGACCTTTCATGTTTGCGCCGCCCGTACCGGCCGCCTCCGAGCCCGTGCTGCCAGCCTATGTCCGCGCTGCGGGCGGGGTGGCGCTGCGCTTCGGCCGCGTCGGCAGCCGGACGCACAGGTTGGATCTGTTGGAGTCCGGCGGCTACCGCGCCCGTTTCCCTACCACCTTCGACGCGACCAGCGAGGCCGTGCTGATCAACACCGGCGGCGGCATGGCCGGCGGCGACGCGATGAGCGTGACGGTCGATCTCGGTCCCGGAAGCGAGGCGGTCGTTACCACCCAGGCCGCCGAGAAGATCTACCGCAGCCAGGGTGCCGATACCCGGATCGAGACCGGGCTGACGGTGGCCGCCGGGGCCTCGCTCTGCTGGGTGCCCCAGGAGAGCATCCTGTTCTCTGGCGCGCGCCTCAACCGGCGCCTCGCCGTCGATCTCGCCGCCGATGCAAGGCTCGTCGCCTGCGAGAGCGTGTTCTTCGGCCGCAGCGCCATGGGTGAAAGCGTCGCGCGCGGGGCGCTCCGCGATCGCTGGCGCATCCGCCGGGAGGGGAAGCTCGTCTTCGCCGAGGATGTCCGGCTCGAGGGCGCGATCGCGCAGACGCTGGGGCGCTCGGCGATCGGCGCCGGCGCCCGCGCCGTCGCGACGATCCTCATTGCCGGTGGCGATCTCGCCGACAGGCTGGAGCAGGTCCGCGCACTCGCCGAAGAGGCCCAGTCCGCCGCGGTCGAACTCGGCGCCGGCCTCGTTTCGGATCTTCTGATCGTCCGCCTTCTCTCTCCCGATGCCCAGGCCCTGCGTCGCGTGCTCGTCACGCTGCTCGGGCATCTGACCGGCCGTGCGCTGCCGCGCACTTGGTCAACTTGAGGAGGAGAGCATCATGCTGGCGATCCAGGGTCTGAAATGCATCTACGACACCGGCGCGCGGGGCTGGGCGATCGAACTGGCGCTGAGCGGCGAGGGCGAGGAGGCTGTGCGCCGCTTCGACGTCGACGGGCCCGATGACGCCGAGATGCTGATCGAGGCCTTCGAGGAATCGACCGCGAGCGCGTTCGATCCGGCGACGGGCGAGATCGTCTTCGCCTATGAATATGCCGATTTCGGCGTCGAGGACGAAGACGAAAAGGAATCGGACGACGAGGACGGCGAGGACGAGGGTCCGGACGCCGCCGACGAGGACGAAGAGAAGGGCAAGTCATGAATCTGACGCCGCGCGAAAAGGACAAGTTGCTCGTCGCCATGGCCGCCATGGTTGCGCGACGCAGGCTCGAGCGCGGCGTCAAGCTGAACTATCCCGAGGCCGTCGCGCTGATCACCGACTTCGTGGTCGAGGGCGCGCGCGACGGCCGTTCCGTCGCCGATCTGATGCAGGCGGGAGCGCAGGTGCTGTCGGCCGATCAGGTGATGGACGGCGTGGCCGAACTCATCCACGACGTGCAGATCGAGGCGACCTTCCCGGACGGCACCAAGCTCGTCACCGTGCATGAGCCGATCCGCGGCTCCGCCGGGCGCCTTAGGCCCGGCGAGGTGACGACGCTGCCGGGCGACCTCGTCATGAACGAGGGCCGCGAGAGCCTGATCCTCACCGTCTCCAACACCGGCGACCGGCCGATCCAGATCGGCTCCCATTATCATTTCTTCGAGGCCAATCCGGCGCTGTCCTTCGAGCGCGACAAGGCCCGCGGTTTCCGGCTGGACATTCCGGCCGGCACCGCCGTGCGCTTCGAGCCCGGCCAGACCCGCGAGGTCCGGCTCGTGGCGCTCGCCGGCAAGCGCGAGGTCTACGGCTTCCGTCAGGACGTGATGGGCAAGCTCTGAGCTGCCTCCGGCCCCGATCCGCTTCGAGGAGACGCGTTCATGCCCTTCAACTTCCCCCGCAACGCCTATGCCGCGATGTTCGGCCCCACCACCGGCGACACGGTGCGCCTCGGCGACACCGATCTCGTCATCAAGGTCGAGAAGGACTTCACCACCTATGGCGAGGAGGTGAAGTTCGGCGGCGGCAAGGTCATCCGCGACGGCATGGGCCAGAGCCAGGTCCGCAATGCCGACGGCGCCGTCGACACCGTCATCACCAACGCGCTGATCCTCGACCACTGGGGCATCGTGAAGGCCGATATCGGCATCCGGGCCGGACGGATCTGCGCCATCGGCAAGGCCGGCAACCCCGACATCCAGAGCGGCTTCGGCAATTTCGATCCCGAAGAGACGATCATCGTCGGCCCCGGCACCGAGGTCATTGCGGGCGAGGGCAAGATCGTCACTGCCGGCGGCTTCGACAGCCATATCCACTACATCTGCCCGCAGCAGATCGAGGATGCGCTGATGAGCGGCCTTACGACGATGCTCGGCGGCGGCACAGGCCCCGCCCATGGCACGCTGGCAACGACCTGCACGCCCGGCCCCTGGCATCTCGGCCAGATGATCAAGGCCGCCGACGCCTTCCCGATGAACCTCGCCTTCGCCGGCAAGGGCAATGCCGCGCTGCCCGGCGCCCTGATCGAGATGGTCGAGGCCGGCGCCTGCGCGATGAAGCTGCACGAGGACTGGGGCACGACGCCCGCCGCGATCGATAACTGCCTCTCCGTCGCTGACGATTACGACGTGCAGGTGATGATCCACACCGACACGCTGAACGAGAGCGGCTTCGTCGAGGACACCATCGCCGCCTTCAAGGGCCGCACCATCCACGCCTTCCACACCGAAGGGGCGGGCGGCGGCCATGCGCCCGACATCATGAAGGTCGCAGGCCTGCCCAACGTCCTGCCGTCATCGACCAATCCGACGCGGCCCTTCACCGTCAACACGCTCGACGAGCATCTCGACATGCTGATGGTCTGCCATCACCTGTCGCCGTCGATCCCGGAGGATCTCGCCTTCGCCGAGAGCCGCATCCGCAAGGAGACGATCGCTGCCGAGGACATCCTGCACGATCTCGGCGCGCTCTCGATGATGTCGTCGGACAGCCAGGCCATGGGCCGCGTCGGCGAGGTCATCACCCGCACCTGGCAGACCGCCCACAAGATGAAGCTCCAGCGCGGCACGCTGGCGCAGGATGTCGGCACCGGCGCCGACAATTTCCGCGCCAAGCGCTATGTCGCGAAATACACGATCAACCCCGCCATCGCCCATGGCATCTCGCGCCATATCGGCTCGATCGAGATCGGCAAGCTCGCCGACATCGTGATCTGGTCGCCGGCTTTCTTCGGTGCCAAGCCGGATCTGATCCTCAAGGGCGGGATGATCGCCGCCGCCCCGATGGGCGACCCCAACGCCTCGATCCCGACGCCGCAGCCGGTGCATTACCGCCCGATGTTCGGCGCCTTCGGCAAGGCGGTGACCTCGACCTCGCTGGTCTTCGTCTCGCAGGCCGCGATGGCCAACGGCCTGCGCAACCGGCTGGGCACCGAGAAGGAGATGGTCGCGGTCGAGAACGTGCGCGGCGGCATTTCCAAGAAGAGCATGATCCACAACGACGCCACGCCCGACATCCGGATCGATCCGGAGACCTACGCGGTCGTCGCCGACGGCGAGCTGCTCGTCTGCGAACCCGCTAAGGAACTGCCGCTGGCGCAGCGCTATTTCCTGTTCTGACGCGCCGGATCGCGGCGCGGAACAGCCCACGCAGCCTTGGCGTTTGTCTCCCATCAGGACAGGGAGGTTCGCCATGGCCACAGACACGGGTCCCGAAGGACAGCAGCCTGAAGCACTCGCCACCTTCGCTGCGAGCGCGCGCAACGACGCTAGCAAGCCCGCGGCGATCGGATTGACCGCGACGCCGGAAACCGAACCGCTCGCCATCGCGCCGGAGGCGAAGGCCGATGCCGCGACGAAGGTGCTGCGCGAAGGCGTTCTCGACCGGGATCAGGGGGCAGATGAGGCGGTCGACGCCCTCCCGGACCGCACGCGCGACAGCTGACCGCCGTGATTGACAGCCACGCCGCGTCCGTTCTCTAGTCGGCAAAACAATCGTCGACTGGGATGGACGCCATGGATCGCTGCAACACGGCCCGCATAGTCGCGGCTTTTTCCCTTGTGGCCACAGGGCTTGGCGTAGCCGCTCCGGCTGCGGCGCAGGAGGTCACGGTCTACTGCTCGATCCTCGAGGAGCAGTGCCGCGAAGGTGCGACGCTCTTCGAGAAATCGACCGGCGTCAAGGTCGCGATGGTTCGCAAGAGCACGGGCGAGGTCTATGCGCAAGTGAAGGCCGAGGCTGGCAATCCGCGCGGCGATGTCTGGTGGGGCGGTCCCGGAGAGCCGCATCTCCAGGCGGCGGAAGAGGGGCTTCTCGACGAATACAAGTCGCCGAAGCTGCCGGAGCTGCTCGACTGGGCGCAGCGCCATGCCGAGCAGGCGAAGTTCCGCACCAGTGGAATCTATCTCGGGGCGCTCGGGATCGGCTACAACACCGAACTGCTGAAGAAGCGCGGCGTCCCCGCTCCCAAATGCTGGGCGGACCTGCTGGATCCCAAGCTTCGCGACGAGGTCCAGATCGCGGACCCGAACTCGTCGGGCACGGCTTATGTCTTCCTCGCCACCACGGTTCAGCGCCTCGGCGAGGAGAAGGGTTTCGAATATCTCAAGGCCCTGCACAAGAACATCAACCAGTACACCAAATCCGGTATCGCCCCGGTCAAGGCGACCGCGCTCGGCGAAACGACGGTCGGGATCGCCTTCATCCACGACATGCTCACCCAGAAGCTGCAGGGCGCGCCGATCGAGACTGTCGCTCCCTGCGAGGGCACGGGCTACGAGACCGGCTCGGTCTCCATCATCAAGGGTGGCCGCAATCCCGAGGCCGCGCGCCGCTTCGTCGATTTCACGCTCTCGCCTGAGGCACAGAACATCAACGCGAAGCTCAAGATCAACTCGATTCCCTCGAACCGGAATACGACGCTGTCCCCCGACGCGCCGAAGTTCTCGGAGATGAAGCTGATCGACTATGACACCCCGCGCTGGGGCTCGCCCGCCGAGCGCTCGCGTCTGCTCAAGAAATTCGACGCCGAGGTGAAGTCCCAGCCGCGCTGACCGCCGATCTAGTCGGGATCTGCATCTGCTCTCGATTCCGCCGCGTAGCCGGACTCGTCCGTTGCGTTTCGGAGCCTGGCCTCTTGTCCGATCCTTTTCTCGTCATCGCCCGCATCGAGGTTCGCCCCGATGCCTGGGAAACCTTCGTCGAGGCCGCCACAGCCTGCATCGACTCCACCCGCCGCGAGCCCGGCTGCCTCGGCTACGAGTTTCATGAGAGCCTGACGGAACCCTGTCGGTTCGTCTCCTTCGAGAGCTGGGAGACACGCGCCGATATCGATCGCCACATGCGCTCTGAGCACATGGCTGCGTTCCTCCGGGCGACGAGGGCTTGCGTCATGGCGCCTCCGGTGATCGAAGTGATCGAGCCGCGGTCGATCGACCGCCTCTGATCTCGCTTTAAGTCACGGACCATCATCATGCTTCGCGCCACCTCCGTCGTTCGCAAGGCCGCCGTCAGGCAAGACCGCGTCGTCGATACGCTGACGCTCGACCATGACGACCGCAACCGCCGCCGCCTCGCGCTCAAGGCCGATGGTGGGCTGGACGTGCTGCTCGATCTCGACAAGGCCACCGCCCTCGGGGACGGCGATGCGGTCAAGCTCGAGGATGGCCGGCTCGTCCTGGTCAAGGCTGCGCCGCAGAGCCTGCTGGAGATCAAGGCCGAGAACCCGCTGCGGCTGATGCGCGTCGCCTGGCATATCGGCAACCGGCACACGCCGGCCGAGATCACCGCCGACGCGATCTATATCGAGAACGACCATGTCCTGGCCGAGATGGTGCGCGGCCAGGGCTGCGCCATGCAGGCCGTGATGCGCCCCTTCCAGCCGGAGCGCGGCGCCTACGACCACGACCACGCCAATTGCGACCACCCCAGCCACGCCCATGGCCATCACGGGCATCATCACCACGACCATGACCATCACGCCCACGACCATGATCACCATGACCATGGCTCGCATGATCATGGTCACAAGGCCGAGGCGCACGCGCATTCCCACACCCACGCCCATGGCGACGCCTGCGGCTGCGGGCATGATCACGCCCACCACGATCACGGCCACCACGACCATGGCCACAAGCACGGCGCCGAACATGGCCACAAGGGCCACAGCCACGATCACTGAGCGCCATGGCGGCCCATCTGCCCCTGATGGTCTGGCTGTCGCCGTCCTTCCCGGTCGGCGCCTTCGCCTATTCGCACGGGCTCGAATGGGCCTTCGAATGCGGCGATCTGCATGACGCCGAGACGTTGCGGGACTGGCTCGAGGCGCTGGTCGCCCATGGCTCGTTGCGCAACGACCTGATCCTCTTCGCCTGCACCGCCCGCGCCACCGAGGCCGGTGACGACGCAGCTCTGGCCGAGATCGCCGAACTCGCCCTGGCGCTGGCCAATTCCGCCGAGCGCCGGTTGGAGACGGTCACGCAGGGCAATGCCTTCGTGACGGCGCTGCGGGCCGCTTGGCCCTGCGAGGCGATCGAGCGCCTCAAGCGCGTCGCCCCCGACGACATCGCCTATCCGCTGGCCGTCGCGGCGGCCAGCGCGGGGCATGGCTTGCCGCTTGCGGCCTCGCTGGAGGCCTACGGTCTCGCCTTCGTCGCCAATCTGGTCTCGGCCTCGGTGCGGCTGGGCATCGTCGGCCAGACCGACGGACAGCGGCTCACCGCGGCCCTGATGCCGGCCGTGCAGGCCGCTGCGGCGGAGGCCGTGCCCGCGACGCTGGACGACCTCGGCGGCTGCGCCTTCCGCTCCGATCTCGCCTCGCTGCGCCACGAGACGCAGTATTCGCGGCTGTTCCGCTCGTGAGCGCGGCGCGCGAATTGCAACCCTCTTCATCCACGCTCCGGGCCGCACAGGCCCGCCGCACCGCCTGATCGCTCAAGGAACTTCACAGATGTCGCGTTCTCCCCATGGCCCCCTCCGCGTCGGCATCGGCGGCCCCGTCGGCTCCGGCAAGACGGCGCTGATGGAGGTGCTGTGCAAGCGCATGCGCGACCGCTACGACCTCTGCGCCATCACCAACGACATCTACACCAAGGAGGATGCCCGGCTGCTGACGGTGGCCGGCGCACTGCCGCAGGAGCGCATCATGGGCGTTGAGACCGGCGGCTGCCCGCACACCGCGATCCGCGAGGACTGTTCGATCAACCTCGCCGCGGTCGAGGAGATGCGCGGCAAGTTCCCCGACCTCGACATGATCCTGATCGAGTCCGGCGGCGACAATCTCGCCGCCACCTTCTCGCCCGAGCTGGCGGACCTGACGATCTACGTCATCGACGTCGCGGCCGGCGAGAAGATCCCGCGCAAGGGCGGCCCCGGCATCACCCGCTCCGACCTGCTGGTCATCAACAAGACCGATCTCGCCCCCCACGTCGGCGCGGATCTTGCAGTCATGGAACGCGATACGAAGACGATGCGCGGCAAGCGGCCCTACGCCTTCACCAACACCAAGGCGGGCGAGGGCGTCGATGCCGTGATCGACTTCATCGAAACGGCGGGTGGCCTGCGGGCCGCTCCGGCCGCGTGACGGACATGCGAGGGAGACGGCGATGCGCGCGATGGCAGAACGGGCGGGGCTGGTGGTGATCGCGACGGCGCTGGCCGGGCCTGCTCTCGCCCATACCGGAGCCGGCGCCGTGCATGGCTTCGGGGCGGGCCTGATGCATCCGCTCTTTGGCGTCGACCATGTCCTTGCCATGGTCGCGGTCGGTCTCTGGGCCGGGCTCACCGGCGGGCGAGCCCGCTTTGCCTATCCGCTCGCCTTTGTCGGCATGATGGTCCTCGCCGGCCTCTGGGGCATGTCCGGTTCGTCCCTGCCGGGTGTCGAGATCGGCATCGCCGTCTCCGTCGTCGTGCTCGGCCTCGCCATCGCGCTGCGGGCGACGCCGCCGCTCGCCGCGGGCGCAGCCGCCTGCGCGATCTTCGCGATCTTCCACGGCCATGCCCATGGCGCCGAGCTGCCGCAAGGCGCGAGCGGGCTCGGCTATGCGCTCGGCTTCGTGCTGGCGACGGCCGCCCTGCACGGTGCCGGACTTGGGCTGGCCGGACTGCTCGCGGCGCGGGCGCCGCTGCTCGCCCGTGTCGCCGGCGGCGGACTGGCTCTCGCCGGCGTCGCCATTCTCGCGAGCTAGCCGTCTGAGCATCCTGCCGCCCCTGCGGGACGGCAGGATCAGGCGAAAGCCGGCCTGCGGCGTCAGATGATGCGGCGCCGCAGCCAGCCGCCGATCTGCTCGACCGCGACCACCAGCGCGAAGACGGCCAGGATGATCGTCAGCGCGGTGTCGTAGTCGAACAGGTCGAACGCCACCTTGAGCTCGACGCCGATGCCGCCGGCGCCGACCAGCCCCAGTACGACCGAGGCCCGTGTCGCCTTCTCCACGCAGAACAGCGACGTCGCGATGAAGGACGGCATCGCGTTGGGCACGACCGCCGAGAAGATCAGCCCGGTCTTGCTCGCCCCGATGGTCGAAAGCGCCTCGCGCGGGCCCTTGTCGGTCTCCTCCATCGCCTCGGCGAAGAAGCGCCCGGCATAGCCGATCGTGTCGATCATCAGCGCCAGCACGCCGGCCGCGGGGCCGAGCCCGACGGCGATGACGAAGAACAGCGCCCAGATCAGATCCGGCACTGTCCGGAAGAAGGCGATCAGCCCGCGCGCCAGAACCCGCACGATCGGATGCGGCGACAGCCCGTCGGCGGCGAGGATCGCCAGCGGAAAGCTCAGGATCAGGCCGAGCACGCAGCCCGAGACCGCCATCTGGAAGGTCGTCGCCAGCGACCAGAGGATCTGCTCGAGGCGGCTGAGATCGGGCGGGAACATCCGCGTCAGGATGTTGCCCATATAGGGGATGCCGCGGATCAGCTTCTCGGCCGAGAGTTCCGAGCCGCTGAACGACCAGATCACCAGCGCCAATGCGAGGAAGCCGCCCATGAAGGCGACGGCGCTCGGCCGCTCGAAGCGATCGACGGCGAAGGGGGGCCGGGCAGTCTGAGAAAGGCTCATGCGAACACCGGCGCCGGCGCGCGCACCGGCTCCTCTTGGGGCGCTGTATCGCCGCCCGGCTCTTCGAAGAAGGCGGCGAGTTCGGCCTCGGTGCAATGCCCGGCCCGGCGGTCGAGGGCGATCGTGCCGCCGCCCAAACCGACGATGCGGTCGGAAAAGCGCAGCGCATGCGCCATGTGGTGCGAGACGAAGACAAGGGTCAGCCCCTTGTCGCGCGTCAGCCGGAACAGCAGCTCCATGATCTCGCGGCCGGCGCGCGGGTCGAGGCTGGCATCCGGCTCGTCGGCCAGCACCAGCTCCGGGCGCTGCATCAGCATCCGCGCGATGGCGACGCGCTGGGACTGTCCGCCCGAGAGGGAATCGGCCCGTTGCAGCGCTTTGTCGGCAAGCCCGACGGCCTCCAGGCAGGCCATCGCCTCGTCCCGCACCGCAGCCGGTGCGAGCGATTGCGCCCATGTCCGCGGGCCGGAGCGCCGCGCCTGGACGCCATGCACGACATTGGAGAGCGCGCTGAGCCGCGCGACGAGATTATGCTTCTGGAAGACCACGCCGACCCGCGCCCGGAAGCGCTTCAGCGCCGAGCCGCTGAGATCGCCGACCGTCTCGCCGAGCACGCTCACCCGGCCCTGGTCGGCTTCCGCCAGCCGCACGATCATGCGCAGCAGCGTCGATTTGCCGGTGCCATTGGCTCCGATGAGCGCCAGCGACTCGCCCGCCGGCACGGACAGGTCGAGCCGCTCGATGATGGTGCGCGGCCCGAAGCTCTTGCGCAGGCCGTCGATGGCGATGACGGGGACGCCAGCCCCCGTCACCATCTGCCCGAGGGCGGGCGAGGGCGTCGTCACTCGATGAACTTGTTGAATTCGGTGATGCCGATCGTGGCGTAGATCGAGCGGACATAGTCGTAGTCGCTGTCCTTGACCTCGGGCAGGAAGACGCCCCCGGCGAATTTGCGGTTGTCGTCCGTGCCGGTGGTGACCGCCTTCATCAGCTCCGTGCCGTGGTCGAGGAAGGCCTTGCGCACCTTGGCGACGATCTCCGGCTTCACCTTGGGGCTGGCGATCATCACGTCGTTCGGCAGGTCGCGACCGCGCGCCACGACGGTGAAGCCGGTCTTGGTGTCGCTCTCGCGGATGCGCTGGAGATGGGTGAGGTTGAGGCCGATGGCGGCGATGTCGCCGCGCTTCATCGCCTCGACCGCGACGTTGCGCTTCACGAAGATCGGCTTGTAGTCGACGTTGTACTTCAGGCCGAAATCGGCGAGCGCCTGCGCCGGGCCGAGATGCTGCGAGGTCGAGCCGATCTCGCCGAAGGAGATCGTCTTGCCCTTGAGATCGGCGACGCTCTTGATCGGCCCGCTCGCGAGCACGGCGACCTGGCTGAAATAGTCGGGGCGCTGCCAGCCGACGACCGGCACCGCATTGGTCCGGGCCTTGAACACGACGTACTCGGCCGGCCCCGTCAGCACGAAATCCACCTGGCCGGCGGCCATCGCCTCGACCGCGGCGGTGCGGCCGGACACCGCGAAGAACTGCACCTTGACGTCGGCAACCTTCTCGAACGCAGCTTTGAACGGGCCGAACTCGCGCTGGAGCGATTCCGCGCCGTCGATGTCGGTGACGGCGAAGCGGATCGAATCCTGCGCGTGGGCGGCCGGCGCGGCGAAGGCGGCGGCTGCGGCGAGCAGCGCGACGGCGATGGGCTTCAGCATGGGGCGTTCTCCCGTTCCCTGGAGCCCTGCCGCTAGGGCCGGCATGCGACGGGCCGGTGACGGCTGCCTGACGGTTCGGTGACGGCCGGTGTCATGCTGTCGTCATGCCCTGGCG
This sequence comes from Rhizobiales bacterium CCH10-E5, assembly GCA_001556125.1. GTDB lineage: Bacteria > Pseudomonadota > Alphaproteobacteria > Rhizobiales > Beijerinckiaceae > Allobosea > Allobosea massiliensis. The sequence goes on from LSIG01000046.1 coordinate 92,155, forward strand.
CGAAGGCGCAACGCCGCAGGGCGGGTGCATGGCAAGGAGACGGATGTGTCGATCGCGATCACGGGGGGGACCGTTCTGGTCGAAGGGCTCGAGCGACACGACCTCATGGTCGAGGACGGGCTCATCGCCGGCTTCGACCGGGCCGGCAGAGCCCGGCTGACGCTCGACGCGACCGGGCTTCTGGTGCTGCCGGGCCTCGTCGACTGCCATGGCGACGCCTTCGAGCGCCACATCATGCCGCGGCCGCGCGTTGCCTTCGACATCGACCTCGCCTTGAAGGATGCCGACCGGGCGCTGCTGGCGAGCGGTATCACCACCGCCTTCCACGGCGTCACCTGGTCCTGGGAGCCGGGCCTGCGCGGGGCGGAGAATGCCCGCGCCCTGGCCGAGGCGATCGCGCGGCTGCAGCCGGAGCTGGGCGCCGACACGCGCTTCCACCTGCGCCACGAGACCTTCAACCTCGATGCCGAGCCGCAGATCCTCGCCTGGCTGGCGGAGGGGCGCGTCGGTGTGCTCGCCTTCAACGACCACACCGAAGGGACGCTGAAGACGCGCCACCGCCCCGACAAGATCGGCAAGATGGTCGAGCGCACAGGCCTGTCGACGGAGGCCTTCATGGACCTCGTCGAGACGGTTTATGCCCGCAAGAGCGAGGTCGAGGGCTCGATCGCGCGCCTCGCAGCGGCGGCGCGCGCGGCCGGCGTGACGATGTTCTCCCATGACGACATGACGCCCGACATGCGCGCCTGGTACCGGTCGCTGGGTGTGACGGTCGCCGAATTCCCGATCGACGAGCCGACCGCGCGCGCAGCCGCCGATCACGGCGAGGCGATCGTCTTCGGCGCCCCCAATGTCGTGCGCGGCGGCTCGCACACCGGCTGCCCCAGCGCCGAGGAGATGGTGCGGGCCGGGCTCTGCACCATTCTGGCGTCGGATTACTACTATCCGGCGCTGGCGCTGGCGCCGTTCCTGCTCGCCCGCCGCGGCGCGGCCTCTTTCGCCGAGGCCTGGGCGCTGGTTTCGCGCGCCCCGGCACAGGCACTGGGTCTCGACGACCGCGGCGTCATCGCGCCCGGCAAGCGCGCGGATCTCGTTCTTGTCGAGGAGGGGCCCCATCCCCGTGTCGTCGCGACCATCGCGGGCGGAAGGCTCGTCCATCTCGCCGACCAGCGCCTGCTCGCCTGAGGCTCCCGGTTCCAGCCGGAACTTTCCCCGTCTGGGCCGATTGTAGAGCCGTCGAGATCGGGGACGGTGCCATGGCGTTGCTGGAGAAGGAAGAAGCCCCTGTCCGCCTGAAGCGTGCCAAGCCGACGGACCTCAGCATCACCCGCCACCGGGCCGGCAAGGGATTCACCTATCGCGATGCGGACGGAAACCGCATCACGGATCAGGCGACGCTGGCCCGCATCCGTTCGCTCGCCATCCCGCCGGCCTATGTCGATGTCCGCATCGCGGCCGATCCCCGCGCGCATCTCCAGGCGGTCGGCCATGACGAGGCCGGCCGGATCCAGCATCGCTACCATCCCGGCTGGGAGAAGGTGCGCGAGCGCCGCAAACTCAAGCGGCTGAAATGCCTGCTCGACGCCCTGCCGAAACTGCGCGCGGCGATCGCCCGCGATCTCAAGGACCGGCGTCTCAGCCGCGACAAGGCGCTCGCCTGCGCGGCGGCGATCATCGACCGCTGCCATATCCGCGTCGGCAACGAGACCTATGCGAAGACCAATGGCAGCCATGGCGCCTCGACCCTGCTCAAGCGCCACGTCACCATCACCGGCGGCCGCGTCGAACTCTCCTTCAAGGGCAAGAGCGGCAAGCAGATCGCCTGCGCCCATTCCGATCCGGCGCTGGTCCGTGCGCTGACGCGGATCATGACCCTGCCGGGCAAGCGCCTGCTCCAGTACCGGCGCGAGGATGGTGGCATCGCCGAGGTCCGCGCGAGCGAGATCAACGCCTATCTCAAGCGCGTCAGCGGCCTGCCCGTGAGTGCCAAGGATCTGCGTATGCTCGCCGCCAATGCGGCGGCGGCCGAACTGCTGCTGGCGGGCGAGGTGGTCGCCACCGAGACAGGCAAGAAGCGCCAGCTCGCCGACATCATGCGGGCGATCTCGGAGCGGCTGGTCAACACGCCGGCCGTGGTCCGCAAGAGCTATGTCCATGCCATCGTGCTGCGCGCCTATGCCACCGGCCGCCTGAAGCGCTGTTACGAAAAGGCCAAGGCCCGCGGCGCCTGCTCGCGGATCGAACGGGCGCTGGGGCTGGTTGCGGCCTGATCCTGCGGACGGCCGCACAGGTGCATCGCGCCGCATTTTCGGCTAGTCAGCCGCAATGACCGCCCTTTCGCCCGAGCAGCTGCGCTTTTCCGTCGCGCCGATGATGGACTGGACCGACCGGCATTGCCGCGTCATCCACCGCCTGATGTCGCGTCGCGCCCGGCTCTATACCGAAATGGTGACGGCGCAGGCGGTGATCCGCGGCGACCGCCAGCGGCTGATCGGCTTTGACGCGGTCGAGCATCCGGTCGCCCTGCAGCTCGGCGGCAACGATCCCGCTCTGCTGGCGCAGGCCGCCCGCATCGGCGCCGACTTCGGCTATGACGAGATCAATTTGAACTGCGGCTGCCCTTCCGACCGCGTTCAGGGGGGCGCCTTCGGGGCCTGCCTGATGCGCGAGCCGGCGCTCGTCGGGGATTGCGTCGCGGCGATGAAGGCCGCGGTCGGCATCCCCGTGACCGTAAAATGCCGCATCGGCGTCGACGATCAGGATCCGGAAGCGGCTCTCGACGCGCTCACCCGGGCGGTGACGGCGGCGGGCGTCGATGCGCTGATTGTCCATGCCCGCAAGGCCTGGCTGCAGGGCCTCTCGCCGAAGGAAAACCGCGAGATCCCGCCGCTCGACTATGACCGCGCCTACCGGCTGAAGGCGGCCCATCCGGGCCTTCCCATCGCCCTCAACGGTGGCATCCGTGCGCCCGAGGAATGGGCCGGGCATCTGGCGCATCTCGACGGCGTCATGGTCGGGCGCGAGGCCTATCAGAACCCGGAGATCCTGCTGCGGGTCGATCCACTGCTCTTCGGCGAGGACGCGCCGGTTGCGGACGCCTTCGCCATGCTGGAGGCGCTGGAGCCACATCTCGCGCGTTATCTCGAGGCCGGCGGCCGGCTGCACGCCTTCACGCGCCATCTCGTCGGCCTGTTCCCCGGCCGGCCTGGCGCGCGCCAGTTCCGCCGCCATCTCGCCGAGCATTGCGTCGCGGCCGGTGCGGGCCTCGCCGATCTGCGCGCGGCGATCGCCCATGTCTCGCGGCACGACGCCGTCCGCGCCGCTTGAGGACCTACGATGGCCGATGCCCTGTCCGACACCGGGATCGGCCGCCGCGTCGCCGAGAGCTTCGACAAGCAGGGCTTCATGACGACGCTGGGCGCGCGGCTCCTGCGCGTGGCGCCGGGCGAGGTCGAGATCGAACTGCCGGTCGGGCCGCTCGTTTCGCAGCAGCACGGCTTCGTCCATGCCGGTGCGGTCGCGGCCATCGCCGATTCCGCCTGTGGCTATGCGGCGCTGACCCGGATGCCGGCAGGGGTGGGCGTGCTAACCGCCGAGTTCAAGATCAACCTGCTCGCGCCTGCCGCCGGCGACAGGCTCATCGCGCGGGGCCGGGTGGTCAAGGCGGGACGGACGCTGACCCTCGCCCTGGCCGAGGTCTTCGCGGTCCGCGACGGCGCCGAGAAGCTTTGCGCCATGCTGACGGCGACCTGCATGGCCGTGGGCGGCCGCGAGGGCGTGTCGGACTGACGCGCCGTCGGACTTGACGCGCCCGAAGGACCAAAGGTAACTTAACGCAATGGTTAAGTTGGAATCCTCGCAACTCGACAGGACCTTCGCGGCGCTGTCCGATCCGACCCGCAGGGCGATGCTCGCGCGGCTGGAGGGCGAGGAGGCCGTTTCGGTCAGCGAGCTGGCGCGGCCTTTCGCGATGTCGCTGCCGGCGGTGATGAAGCACCTCGACGTGCTGTCGGATGCCGGGCTGATCACGCGGACGAAGACGGGCCGCACCGTTTCCTGCCGCCTCAATGCCGACCCGATGGAGGAGGCGATGGGCTGGCTCGCACGCTATCAAAGGTTCTGGACACAGCGCCTCGACGCGCTGGAGGCGATGCTGGAGGCACGCCGCAAAACCCCCGCCGATGCAGATTGAGCGACGACCGCAAGGATCGTTCATGGACAGCGATGTGCCGACGACACCGAGCCTGACGATCAAGCGCCGGCTCAACGCCACACCGGCCGAGGTCTTCGAGGCCTGGACCGATCCCAAGCTGCTGATGCAGTGGTTCGGACCGGAAAATGTCGAGACCCAGGAGGTCTCGGTCGATGCCCGCGTCGGGGGCGGTTTTCGCGCGGTGATGCTGGAGGACACCGGCGAGCGTCACGAGGTCTCCGGCATCTATGCCGAGGTCGTCGCGAACGAGAAGCTGGTCTTCTCCTGGTCCTGGATCACGACGCCCGAGCGCGTCTCGCAGGTCACGGTCACCTTCAAGCCCGACGGCGCCGGCACGATCCTGACCTTGGTCCATGAGCAGCTCTTCGACGAGCAGGCGGTCAAGGGCCACACCCATGGCTGGACCGGCTCGCTCGCCAAGCTGGAGGCCCTGTTCGCCTGACGACCGGCCCGGCCTTGCGCCGGGCCGGTCGCAGCGCGGTCTTCAGCCTGGCCCGGCGCCCTGCGTGCCCAGATAGAGCGCGTAGATCGACTGGCTCGCCGCCATGAACAGGCGGTTCCGCTTCGGCCCGCCGAAGCAGATGTTGCCGCAGACCTCCGGCAGGCGGATGCGGCCGATCAGCTTGCCGGCGGGGTTGAAGACGTTGACGCCGTTGTAGCCGACATTGCGTCCGGCGTTGGACGAAGCCCAGAGATTGCCCTCGACATCGCAGCGCAACCCGTCCGGCCCGCAATTCACGCCGTCGAACATGCAGTCCGAGAACACCCGCCCATTGCTGAGCTTGTTGTCGGCGCCGACATCGAAGACATGGATGTCGCCCTTGCCGCCCGGCCCGGTATCGCCCGGTCCCTTGCCGGTCGACGCGATGTAGAGCCGCTTGAAGTCGGGCGAGAAGCACAGGCCGTTGGGGTCCGGCACCTGCGATTCCGGCACGACGAGCTCGACGCGCCCGCTCGGGTCGATGCGGTAGGTGTTGGTCGGCAGTTCCCGCTTGGCGAGCCCGATGCCCGGCGGCTGGCCGAGGCGGGGATTGATCTTGCCATTGGCGTTGCTCGGGCCGCCCGGAGCGTCGGGCGCGCCCTCGTAGAGCTGCCCGCCATAGGGCGGATCGGTGAACCAGTAGCTGCCGTCGGGATGGGCGACGATGTCGTTGGGCGAGTTCAGCTTCTTTCCGTCGAACGAGTCCGCCAGCACCGTCGCCGAGCCGTCGAGCTCGTAGCGCACGACGCGGCGGTTCAGGTGCTCGCACGAGAGCTGCCGGCCCTGGAAATCGAAGCTGTTGCCGTTGCTGTTGCCCGAGGGCGCGCGGAAGACGCTGACATGGCCGTCATCCTCGATCCAGCGCATCTGGCGGTTGCGCGGGATGTCGCTCCAGACGAGGTACTGGCCCTGCGCGTTCCAGGCCGGCCCCTCGACCCAGAGGCCGCCGGTCCAGATCCGCTGGATCGCGGCATTGGGCTGCGCTAGGCCGTTGAAGGCCGGATCGAGCGCGATCACGTCCGGGTCCCAGAAATAGGTCGTCGGGGCGCCTTGGCGGCTGAAATCGCGGGGCGGCGTGGTGACGGTGGTGGGTGGGGACGGCCGATTGGCGGTCGACTGGGCCAAGGCCGGCCCGGTGGCGGCGGCCAGCGCCCCGAGCCCTGCGGCGTGGATCAGGCGGCGCCGCGACAGGATCGCTTCTTTCGTCTCGGTGGGACCATGGTCGTGAACAGTAGGGTCTGTCATCGCTTTATCCTCCCAGATTGTTGATGGCTGTCCGGCTTGCTGCCGGTCTCGCTGCGTTTTGACGGTCTCCTCGCAATTGCTCGCCCATGGCGGACGGACGCTGCGCAGATCATCAGCAGGCCGTGCCGCGGTCGAGCGGCCTCGGCGTAGGGGCTGCCGCGCAAGGCGAGCATGCGTGCAGCCTTCCCGCGGCACGCGTGTTGCTGGGCGCGCGACAGCGCCCGACCGCGCACGACGGATCATCGCTGCATATCGGCTCCGCCCTGCCGCGCTTGCTCCGGCGCCGGAAATCCCCCACAGCAGCCTCCCCTTCTATCGGAACGCTGTCATGCTTGCTGGAATCCCCATCGGCGACCTCGTCTTCCTCGCTATCTCGCTGGTCGCGGCGGGGGCGATCACCGGGCTGCTCGCGGGCGTCTTCGGCGTCGGCGGCGGCGCCGTCATCGTGCCGATCCTTTACGAGGTCTTCCGGGTCATCGGTGTGCCCGAGGATGTCCGCATGCCGCTCTGCGTCGGCACCTCGCTGGCGGTCATCATCCCGACCTCGATCCGCTCCTTCAACGCTCATCGCGCCAAGGGCATGGTCGACATGTCGATCCTGAAGATCTGGGCGGTTCCCGTTGTTCTCGGCGTCATCGCCGGCAGCTACATCGCCCGGTTCGCGCCCGCCGACCTGTTCAAGATCATCTTCGTCGTCGTCGCGGTCTTCAGCGCGCTGCGCCTGCTTTTTGCCTCCGACCGCTGGCAGCTCGGCAAGGACATGCCTGGCCGCGTGCTCATGACGATCTATGGCGGCGTCATCGGTGTGCTCTCGGCGCTGATGGGCATCGGCGGCGGCCAGCTCTCCAGTCTGTTCATGACCTTCTATGGCCGCCCGATCCACCAGGCGGTTGCGACCTCCTCGGGGCTGGGCGTGCTGATCTCGATTCCCGGCGCGCTCGGCTTCATCTATGCCGGCTGGCCGAAGATGGACGTGCTGCCGCCGCTCTCGCTCGGCTATGTCTCGCTGATCGGCTTCATCCTGTTCATCCCGACCTCGATCTGGACGGCGCCGATCGGCGCGCGCCTCGCCCACCGGCTCTCGAAGCGCAAGCTCGAGGTCGTCTTCGGCCTGTTCCTGCTGCTGGTCGCGGCCCGCTTCATCTGGTCGCTGGTAGTCTGACAGACCACGCGCCGACGACGCGCCTCAGGTCTTGCGGGGCGTCTGCCCCGCCAGCCGCGCTATAATCGCGAGGCGCTCTGCCTCGCTCAGGTGGCTCCAGCGCCCGATCTCGTCGAGCGAGCGGCCGCAGCCGCGGCAGAGCCGGGTTGCGGGGTCGAGCTGGCAGAGTTTGACGCAGGGCGAGGAGATGGCCGTCACGATGCAGCCGCTCCCACAACCAGCGCGAAGCCGAGATAGAGCGCGATTTCGTCGAGCTGCTGCGTCGCTCCTGCGACGTCGCCGGTCTGTCCGCCGATCAGCCGCAGGCACAGCCGCCTGACGAGAACTGCGTTGACGGCGATCACCGCGAGCCCGAGTCCCAGCCCCGCGAGCGGCAGCCGGCCAATGAGCGCGAGCCCGCCCGCGAGCAAAAGGCCAATGGCCGAGGCCAGCCAGGCCGTCGGCAGGCTCGGCCGCCCGACCGACGCCGAGGCACCCACCGCGCGGGCCGGCGCCATCCCGGCCAGCAGATGCAGGCCTGACAGGCGCGACAGCACGGCGGCCGCCACGAGGGCACCGCTTGCTGCCAGAGGCCCGGCCCGGTCGAGGATCAGCGCCAGCGCGAAGATGCGCAGCAGCAGCGCCAGTCCCATCGCCAGGGCGCCATAGCTGCCGAGCCGGCTGTCCTTCATGATCTCGAGCCGGCGCTCCGGCGTCCGCCCGCCGAACAGCCCGTCGGCACTGTCGGCGAGCCCGTCCTCGTGCAGCGCGCCCGTCGTCACGGCCAGCGTCGCGATGGCGAGCGTGGCCGAGAGCAGCCCGCCGAGCCCGGCGGCGCCGGCTCCGACCAGCACGAGTGCCGCCGGCAGGGCGATGACCAGAGCCGCCAAGGGCAGGGCGCGCGGCACGGTGCGAAAATCGGGTGCGGCATGGGGATCGGCCTCGCCGGGCAGGGCCGGCACCGGAAGGCGCGAATAGAAGCGGATGCAGATCGCGGTGGCCACGGCCCAGCCCGGCCAGGCCGGCTCGGCGTCCGCCGGCGGCACGGGTGCGGCCTGCGGCGCCGCCTCATCCCTGTCCTCGATTGTCTTCATCCCCTGCAGCCTATAGCAGCAGCGACAATCGCGGGGCCATCGCCGAAGCCTCGCCGCCTGTCCTTAGCCACAGAGTCCGCCATGGCCGTTTCTGGATTGCCCTTCGACGACATCCGCGAGCTGATCGCCGCGATGCCCGGCCCCGACATGGCGGCCGCAAACATGGTGCGCGCCCGCGACAAGGAGCTGACCAAGCCCGCCGGCAGCCTCGGCCGCATGGAGGAGATCGCCGAATGGCTCGCCGCCTGGCAGGGCAAGGGCAAGCCCTCGGTCGACCGCCCGCTGGTCTGCGTCTTCGCCGGCAACCATGGCGTGGTGGCGCAGGGCGTCTCCGCCTTTCCGCAGGCGGTGACGCGCCAGATGCTGGAGAACTTCGCGGCCGGTGGTGCCGCGATCAACCAGATCTGCGCCGCCTTCGATCTCGGCTTCAAGGTCTTCGACCTCGCCCTCGATCTGCCGACGGGGGATTTCACGCAAGGTGACGCGCTCGACGAGCGCGCCTGCGTCGCCACCATGGCCTTCGGCATGGAGGCGCTGGTCGGCGGCACGGATCTGCTCTGCCTCGGCGAGATGGGCATCGGCAACACCACCTCGGCGGCGGCGATCTATGCCGCGCTCTATGGCGGCGATGCCGCCTTCTGGTGCGGCCGCGGCACCGGGCTCGACGATGCCGGGCTGAAGCGCAAGATCGCCGCCGTCGAGGCCGGGATCGCGCTCCACCGCCCCCATCTCAAGGACCCGCTCGAGGTGCTGCGCCGGCTCGGCGGTCGAGAGGTCGCGGCGATCTGCGGCGCCATCATCGCCGCCCGTTCGCAGCGCATTCCCGTGATCCTCGACGGTTATGTGGTGACGGCCGCCGCCGCCATCCTGCACGCGATCGAGCCCTCCGCGATCGACCACTGCATCGCCGGCCATCTCTCGGCCGAGGGCGCCCATGCGCAGGTGCTGGCGACGCTCGGCAAGGCGCCGCTGCTGGCGCTCGACATGCGCCTCGGCGAAGGCTCGGGCGCTGCGCTCGCCGCCAGCCTCGTCAAGGCGGCGGCTGCCATCCACAACGGCATGGCGACCTTCGCGCAGGCGGGGGTCGCAGGGAAGGACTAGCGCTGCGCCTGTCGTGTGAGTGGCATTTTTGAGGGGGGCTGTAAAAGGTATAATTTCTATACTATATTGATCCATGCTATTTGAGTTCGACCCTCTCAAAAGCGCGGCCAACTTGGCCAAGCACGGGATCGATTTCCAACAGGCGCAGGCTCTTTGGGAGGATGCGCGTCTGCTGGAAGCGCCTGCCCGGACTGAGGGCGAGCAGCGCTTCATGGCAGTGGGACTGATCGGCCAAAAGCACTGGTCCGCGATTTATGTCTATCGCGGCGATCGGGTGCGGATCATCTCGGTGCGGCGCGCTCGAAGCGAGGAGATCGAGTACTATGAAAATAAGTGAGTTCGATCAGGCTTTCGATGACGGGCAGTCTGTTGAGGACAAAATCGACTGGGCCAAGGCGCGGCGTCCCAACAGCGAGACGAAGCGCGTGAACGTCGATTTTCCGAGTTGGGTCGTCCAAGGCCTGGACCGTCAGGCGCAGCATCTCGGCGTGACCCGGCAGTCCCTGATCAAGCTCTGGATTGCGGAGCGACTGGGCGACAAAGTGTCCAATTAGGCCGCGCTCATCCCACAGCCGCTCGCGTCCAGGGTTGGGTCGTGCTGCGGGCGCATCGATCAGGCGAACGCCTCCAATACGACGGCAATAGGCCGGCGCGTTTCGGCCTATCCCTCGTAGCTCGTCCTCAGCCCCGCCCGCTCGGCGTGGCGCTCCTGCGCCAGCTCGACCAGCCGGGTCAGAAGCGCGGGGTAGGGCATGCCCGACGCTTCCATCATCTTCGGATACATGCTGATCGCGGTGAAGCCCGGCAGCGTGTTGATCTCGTTGAAGTAGAAGGCCCCGCTCTGGCGGTCGAGGAAGAAATCGACGCGCGCCAGCCCGCTGCAGTCGAGCGCGACGAAGGCGTCGATCGCCAGCTGGCGGACGCGCGCCATCTGCGCCGCGTCGAGCTTGGCCGGCAGATCGACGCTGGCGCCGTCCTGGTCGATGTACTTCGCCTCATAGGAGTAGAACTCGTGCTGCGGGCCGGCATTGAGCTCGCTGGCGACGCTCGCCACCGGCGGTTCGCCGTCGAGCACGGCGACCTCGATCTCGCGGGCGTCGATGCCCTGCTCGATGAGGACCTTGAGGTCGTACTGGAAGGCGTCCGCCAGCGCGGCGTCGAGGTCCTCCCAGCGCTTCGCTTTGTGCACGCCGACGCTCGAGCCCATGTTGCAGGGCTTGACGAAGACCGGCAGCGTCAGCCCGGCGCGGGCGGCTTGCGTGGCGGCGGCAGGGTCCCGGCGATAGTCGCGCCGCGCGACCGCGAAATAGGGCGCGACGGGCAGGCCCGCCAGGGCCGCCAGCCGCTTGGCGATGTCCTTGTGCATCGAGACGGCCGAGCCGAGCACGCCCGAGCCGACATAGGCCGCGCCTGCCAGTTCGAGCAGGCCTTGCAGCGAGCCGTCCTCGCAGAGCGGGCCATGGATCACCGGGAAGACGACGTCCACCGGCGCGATCGCGGCGGCATCGGCGTCGCTCGGCAGGATCGCGGTGCGTCCATCCGCCTGCGGTTCGAGGCGGATCGCCGGCGAATCGACGGGAATCGGCAGGCTGTCGGTGTTGGCGGCTTCGATCCGGCGCAGATCGTGACACTGCCAGCGGCCCTCCTTGTCGATGCTCACCGGCACCGGCTCGAAGCGCTCTCGGTCGAGATAGCGCAGCACGGACGCTGCCGATTTCAGCGAGACCTCGTGCTCGCCCGATTTGCCGCCGTAGAGCACCGCGACGCGCGTTTTCCGATTCATGATCGACATTTCCGAGAGACAGGAGGGGCGGAGCGCACGCGGCGGAACGGATGAGGTGTCGGCGGAAGCTGTGGCACGATTCGGGCGGGGGTCACGCGGCGCGCGTTCCCGGCTCGGGCAGGGCCGCGAGCGTGTCCATGACACGCACCGGCGGCAGCGTGACCGTGACCTCGGTTCCGGCGCGCGGCTTGGACTTCAGACTGAAGCCGCCGCCATGCAGATCGATGAGACCCTTGACGATCGGCAGGCCCAGACCGGAGCCCTGTTCCGCCGTCTTGATCGCCAGCGAGCCGCGCCCGAAGGTCTGCAGCACGATCGGGATCTCGTCCTCGGGAATGCCGGGGCCGGTATCGGCGATCGAGACATGCTGCCCGCCATTGGCGGTCCAGCCGACCTTGATGGTGATCTCGCCGCCCGGCGGCGTGAACTTGATCGCATTCGAGAGGATGTTGAGGACGACCTGTCGGATTGCCCGCTCATCGGCCCAGACCTTGGGCAGGTCGGGCTCGACCGCCTCCCTGATCGTCTGGCTCTTCGCCTTGGCGCGCAGGTTGAGCATGTGCCGGCAATCCTCGGTGATGTCGGCGAGGGACAGCGCCTCCTCATGCAGCTCGTATTTGCCGGCCTCGATGCGCGACAGGTCGAGGATCTCGTTGATCAGCTCGAGCAGATGCTGGCCGGAACCATGGATATCGCCCGAATACTCCTTGTAGGCCGCATTCGCATGGGCGCCGAACACCTCGTTCTTCATCACCTCGGAGAAGCCGAGGATGGCGTTGAGCGGTGTGCGCAGTTCGTGGCTCATCGTCGCCAGGAAGCGCGACTTGGCGAGATTGGCCTCTTCCGCCTTGCGCCGAGCCTCGTCGGAATTGGCGTTCGCGGTCTCGAGTTCCGCGATCAGCGCGTCCTTCTCGGCCCGGAAGGCAATCGTCGAGACCGAGCTGGCATAGAGGCGGTTGGCGAGGAAGACGAAGAACAGCTGCGCGGCGGCGGCCATGACCGCGGTCGTCAGGCTGTCCATGTCGGTGCGCCCCCAGAAGAAGGCGGCGATGCCGATCATGATCGGGACGATGCCCGCATAAACCGCCATGGGGATCGAGGCCGCCAGCATCACGGTGAGCGCGCTCACGATCAGCAGCGTCGTCGTCACGAAGACCTTGGCGCCGGGCGCATCCACCTGCGCGAAGATCACCACCATCAGCGCCCAGGTGATGCCCTGCAGCCCTTCCGCGACGGCGAAGGCCCGCCGCCAGCGCCGGATGGCGACCCCGCTGGCCGGTTCCGCCAGGAAGCGCCGGCTCATCACGACGACGAGCATGGTCGACAGCAGCACCGCACCGACCCAGGGCGTGACCTTGTAGACCGGGACCCACAGGCAGGCGGCCGCGGCGATCGCGAGAGCCAGGACCAGCGTGCCGACCGAGCCGTTCATCCGGTACTCGGCGAAGACGCGCAGCAATTCGTTGTCGAAAGCCCGCTCCAGCCCTGTGGACGAGGTCAGCCGCTCGCGCACGGACTTGACCTCGCGGGTGACGAGCTTGCGGCGTGCGACGGCCGTCGGGTCCGGCCCGCGCCCGCGCTGCACCTGTTCGGCCGTCACTTCCGCCATGGTCGAGAAACGCGACATCCTCTACCGGGGCACGGGGTGCGCGCCGGGTCTGCCATCATGGTCGGCAAATCGTTAAGCTCGACTTGATGGCGCGCTTCGGATTCCCCCGCTGGAAGGATGGCCCCCTCGGCTGGCGGCGGGTCGGCCGTCCGGTCGACCTCGTCGTGGCGCTGGGCCTGCTCGGCCTGCTCGCCATCGCCGGTGCCGTGCTGCAGTACCGTCTCGGCCCGGCGCGCTCGCTGGTCGGGATCGCCCGCGCCATCGACGGCGATTCCCTGCGCCTGGCCGGGGAGGAGCTACGGCTGCAGGGCCTGGATGCCCCCGAATTCCGCCAGACCTGTACCGATCCCGGCGGGCGCACGGTGGAATGCGGCCGCGCCTCCCGTCGCGCGCTGGAGGCGCTGCTGGCGCGCGGCGTCGTCACCTGCGAAGTCGGCCGGGTCGACCGCTACGGCCGGGGGCTGGCGCAATGCCGTCAGGGCGAGACCGACATCAACGCCACCCTGGTGCGAGAGGGTCATGCCGTCGCCTATGGCGGCTATCGCAGCGAGGAGGCGCAGGCCCAGGCGGCGGGGCGCGGCCTTTGGGCGTTGCGGTTCGAGCGGCCGGAAACCTGGCGGCGGATGCACCCGCACTGAAGGCCGCCACAGAACCATCACGAAACGGCTGGAAAGGAATTGACCGCTCCGCCCCCGTCATGGTCGGGTCGCGCGGCGACGGGGAGAGGATTTCGATGAAGCTTTACGATGGCGGGCGGGCCCCCAATCCGCGCAGGGTGCGGATTTTCTTCGCCGAGAAGGGCGTGCCGCTGCCCGAACTCGTGCCGGTCGACATCGGCAAGCGCGAGCACAAGAGCGAGGCCTTCACGAAGCTCAACCCCGCGCAGCGCCTGCCGGTCCTGGTGCTGGATGACGGGACGGCCCTGGCCGAGACCATCGCGATCTGCCGCTATGTCGAGAGCCTGCACCCGCAGCCGCCGCTCTTCGGCCGCGACGCGCGCGAGCAGGCCCTCGTCGAGATGTGGAACCGGCGCATCGAGCTCGGTCTCTTCGCCGCCGTCGCGGCAGTGTTTCGCCACTCCCATCCCTCGATGGCGGAACTCGAGATGCAGGTGCCGGAATGGGCCGAGGCCAATCGCGAGCAGATCGACGATCACCTCTGGCTGCTCGAACTCCAGCTCGCCGGCAGCCGCTTCGTCTGCGGCGAGGAACTCACGGTCGCCGACATCACGGCCGGCATCGCGATCGACTTCATGAAGCCCTCGCGCATTCCGCTGCCGGAGGATTTCGTCCAGATCCGGCGCTGGCATGCCGAGTTGACCGCGCGACCGAGCTGGAAGGCCTGATGCGGACCGGCCTCCTCCTGCTGGCGGCGCTGGCCGCGCTGATCGGGCCGGCGCGGTCGGCCGAGCGGCTCGACGGCGATGCGATTCGGCGCGCCTTCGAGGGCAACACCGTCAGCGGCCGCTACACCAATGGCGGCTTCTTCACCGAGTATCACGACCCGGACGGCCGCGCGCTCGGGCACAATGGCTGGCAGCCGAACCGCGACGCCTGCTGGACCACGCGCGCCGACCAGGTCTGCTACTATTACGGCCCGCAGAGCGACCGCACGGTGCATTGCTTCACCGTGGAGCTGAACCGCGACCTCTACATCCTGCGCAATGCCGGCAATCGCCAGATCAATGCGCTGGCCTCGGTCGAGCCGGGCAATCCGCGCAAGCACAGTGACCATGGCGAGGCCTGGTATTGCGACGGGCTGATCTCGAAGGCGCCGGAGATCCCGATGACGCGACGGCGCGTCGCTTCGCGGTGATGCGGAACCCGACGCTGCCTTTCGTCCTGCTGGCGGTGCTGGCGACCTCCGGCACGGGGCAGGCGGCGGAGCGCCTCGACGGCGAGGCGATCCGCAAGGCCTTCGAAGGCAACACCGTCGCCGGGCGCTATGCCGGGACCAACCGCCCCTTCAGCGAGCACCACCATCCCGACGGCCGCGCCACGGGCCATAACCGCGGCGTGCCCAATACCGACGCCTGCTGGACCATCACCGCCGATTCCGTCTGCTACTATTATGGCCCGCGCGAGACGCGGCGGACCTATTGCTTCACGGTCGAGCGCAGCGAGCGGCTCTACATCCTGCGCCGGCAGCCGGGTGGCGAGATCAACGCCATGGGAACTGTCGCGGCGGGCGATACCGAAGGAGCCAGCGCCGGCGCGCCCGCCTGGAACTGCGACGGGTTGATCTCCGCGGCGCCGCCTTCCGCGCGCCTCGCCCGCCGATGACGACGCAGGACGGGCTGGACGCCCTTCTGCGCGAGCTGCGGGCCTGCCGGGTTTGCCGGGATGCACCGTTGCGCGGTCCGCCGCTTCCCCATGAGCCACGTCCTGTCATCCAGGCCTCCGCCACGGCCCGGCTCTGCATCGCGGGGCAGGCGCCGGGGACACGGGTCCATGCCAGCGGACGGCCCTTCACCGATCCGTCCGGCGTGCGGCTTCGGCAATGGCTCGGCCTCGACGAGGCCCGCTTCTACGACGCGTCGCGGGTGGCGATCGTGCCCATGGGCCATTGTTTCCCGGGGCTCGACGCGAAGGGCAGCGACCTGCCGCCCCGGGCCGAATGCGCGCCGCTCTGGCGAGACCGCGTCTTCACTGCGCTGCCTTCGGTCGAACTCGTGCTGGCCATCGGGCAGTACGCCCAGGCCTGGCATCTCGGCCCCGCGCGCGGCGGGACCCTCTCGCAGACGGTGGCGCAGTGGCGGGCGATCCTCGACCGCCCGGTTCGCCCTCAGGTCATCCCGTTGCCGCATCCGTCCTGGCGCAACAATGGCTGGCTGCGGAAGCATCCCTGGTTCGAGGAGGAACTGCTGCCGGTGCTGCGCGTGGAGGTCGCGCGGTTGATGGGATGAGCGGGCGTGTGTGCGTCGCCGGCGTCAGCGGTAATTGTAGCTTCCCGAGTCCAGCCCGCGATCGAGCTGCCCGCGCATCCGCAGCACGCCCCGCACCGGCCCGAGCGTCGACTCGCCGCGTCCTTCGAGCTGGACCAGCGCGCCGGTCGAGGTGCCGAAGCCGCTGCGCGAACTCTTGCCCATCTCGACCCGCACCGACCCGCCGACGCGGACGCAGGAGGTCGACCCCGCCACGCGCACGAAGCCGGGCCCGTATTCGGGGCAGGGGCGCGTGCCGCCGACATCGGCCGGGACCGGCTTCACGCGCTGCTTCGCAGGGCCGCGGCCGGGCAGGGGCTCGCCGATCGACTGGGCCGGAGCCGCCGCCGCGGTCAGCAGAAGGGCCAGGGCCGTGGCGGTTACGCGGATCATGAGCTCGGTCCGAGAAGGGAATATTCCGCAGGCTCGCAGCACAAGAAGGCGGCGCTGTGGCGCCAGCATAGGGCGGGCCCCCGAATCGGAAAACCCCGGCCTCGCGACCGGGGTGTGGGGTCAGTTGGGCCGCGGAGCGGCCGGTCGCTCCTTGTCAGAGCTGATTGGCCGCGCGCGCGCGGATCAGGAAGTTGTCGTAGGTGTATTCGGCGATCTGGAACCAGAGATATTCATCGTTCCGGAAGGCCGACATGGCGTCGTAGACCTTCTTGAAGTCCGGGTTCTTCGCCGAGGTCTCGGCATAGACTTCCTTCGACGCCTTCAGGCAGGCCTCGAGGATCTCCTGCGAGAACGGCCGCAGCTGGGCTCCGGCGCCGACGAGACGCTTGAGCGCGCCCGGATTGCGGGCGTCGTACTTGGCCTGCATGTCGACATTCGCCAGCGCCGCCGCGGTCGTCAGCACGGATTTGTAGAGCTTCGGCAGCGCGTCCCACTTGGCCGTATTCAGGAAGAAGTGCAGCGAAGCGCCGCCCTCCCACCAGCCGGGGTAATAGTAGAACGGCGCGACCTTGTTGAAGCCGAGCTTCTCGTCATCCGCGGGGCCCACCCATTCAGCCGCGTCGATGGTGCCCTTTTCGAGCGCCGGATAGATGTCCCCGCCGGCGATCTGCTGCGGCACGACGCCGAGCTTGGACAAGACCTGCCCGGCGAAGCCGCCAATGCGCATCTTCACGCCCTGCAGGTCGGCGACCGTCTTGATCTCCTTGCGGAACCAGCCACCCATCTGGCAGCCGGTATTGCCGCCGGGAAGGGCATAGATGTTGTATTTCTTGTAGAATTCGTTCAGCAGCTCGTTGCCGCCGCCATGGTAGAACCAGGCGTTCTGCTGGCGCGCATTGAGCCCGAAGGGCACGGCCGTGCCGAAGGCGAAGGTCGGATCCTTGCCGACATAGTAGTACGATGCGGTGTGGCACATCTCGACGGTGCCGTTGGTCACCGCGTCGGCCGCCTGAAGGCCGGGCACGATCTCGCCGGCGGCGAAGACCTGGATCTGGAACTTTCCGTCCGTCGCTTCCGACACCGCCTTGGCCAGCACTTCGGACGCGCCGTAAATCGTATCCAGCGATTTGGGGAAGGAGGAGGTGACGCGCCAGCGGACCTCCGGCGTCGCCTGCGCGATGGCCGGGCTGGCGATCACACCCGCGGCAGCCCCTGTGCCCGCTACCTTCAGAAATTGACGACGCTTCATTCCTGTCTCCTCCCCTGGAGCCTTGTGTGCCCGTTGGCCGAGCATCACGATTTCGCCAGCAAAGCAGGTCTGAGCGTGAGCGCAAGCAAAAAATGCATGCAGAGCATGCGTTTTGAGCATGAATTCCGCTAGGGAAGGCCGGAGCCCTGCGCGAGGCGCGGCTGTGCCGTTCCCTGAACGCAGAAAGCCCGGCCGAAGCCGGGCTTTCCCGTGGATGATGGCGGGGCCCTCCGCAGCGCCAGATCAGCGAGCGCGCGAGCGCACCTGGAAGACGTCGAAGCTGAGCTCCGCCACCTGCCACCAGAGGTACTGGTCGCCACGGAAGGCGGCCATGGCGTCGATCGCCTTCTTGAACTCGGGGTTCTTGGCCGAGATCTCGCTGTAGAGCTCGTTCGAGGCCTTGAGGCAGGCCTCCAGGATTTCCTGCGAGAAGGGGCGCAGCTGCGTGCCGGCGCCGACGAGGCGCTTCAGCGCGGCCGGATTCTGCATGTCGTAGCGGGCCGCCATCTGGGTGTTGGCATAGGTGCAGGCGGCGGTGAGCGCGGCCTGATAGGCCTTCGGCAGCGCGTTCCACTTTTCCAGGTTGACGAAGGCGTGGACGGTCGGGCCACCCTCCCAGAAGCCGGGATAGTAGTAGAACGGCGCGACCTTGGAGAAGCCGAGCTTCTCGTCGTCATAGGGGCCGACCCACTCGGCGCCGTCGATGGTGCCCTTTTCCAGCGCCGGATAGATGTCGCCGCCGCCGATCTGCTGCGGCACGACGCCGAGCTTGGCGAGCACCTGGCCGGCGATGCCGCCGATACGCATCTTCAGGCCCTGCAGGTCCGCCGGCGTCTTGATTTCCTTGCGGAACCAGCCGCCCATCTGGGCGCCGGTGTTGCCGCAGGGCAGGCCGTAGATGTTGAACTTCTTGTAGAACTCGTTGAACAGGTCGTTGCCGCCGCCCTGGAAGAGCCAGGCGTTCTGGCCGCGCGCATTCAGGCCGAACGGCACCGAGGCCGCCACTGCGAAGGTCGGGTCCTTGCCGACATAGTAGTAGGAGACGGTGTGGCACATCTCGACCGTGCCGTTGGTAACGGCGTCGGCAGCCTGCAGCGCCGGAACGATTTCGCCGGCCGCGAAGACCTGGATCTGGAACTTCCCGTCGGTCAGCTCGGAGACCATCTTCGCCATGACCTCGGCGCCGCCATAGATCGTGTCCAGCGACTTCGGGAAGGAGGATGCCAGACGCCACTTCACCTCGGGATTCGCCTGCGCGACGGCGGGGGAGGCGATCGCCGCGGCGGCGGCGCCTGCGGTGGCGGTCTGGATGAACTGACGGCGCTTCATGTGGGGACATCTCCTCGGAGTGTTGTGGCGGTGGGAGGCGGTTCGGCCGCGCTCGCCAAGCATTGAGACTTGCTCAGCTTTCTAGAGGAAGCCTCTGCCCTTCGCGAGCGTTTTCGGGCAAGTCGCATTCAACTTTCGACTAGGTTGAGCGCCCTCTTGGCCGGGCCTTGCCGGAGGTGGTTAATGCAGCCGATGCTGGACACCGAACGCCTGCGCCTGCGCCCACCCCAGGCCGATGATCTCGACGCGCTTCACGCGTGGCGCAGCGATCCTGCTGTGGTGCGCTTCGTCGGAGGGCGCACGCTCGATCGGGAGGAAGCCTGGCAGCGTCTCCTGCGCATCGCCGGACACTGGTCGCTGTTCGGGCACGGCCTGTTCATGGTTGAGGAGAAGGCGAGCGGTGCCGTCATCGGCGAGGTCGGCTTGTTCTACGGCCGCCGGGACCTTGGGCCGGATTTCGACGCGGCGCCCGAGATCGGCTGGATTCTCGCCGCCGCGGCCCATGGCAGGGGCTATGCGAGCGAGGCGGCGCGGGCAGCGCAAGGCTGGTTCGCCGCGACGCAGGGCGACCGGCGCTGCGTCTGCATGATCGATCCTGCGCATGGAGCCTCCTTCCGGGTCGCCGCCAAGCTCGGATACAAGAGCTATCGATCGACGGATTATCACGGCAGTTCCGTGACGCTGCTCGAACGTCTGCCGGCCTGAGAGGCCGCAAGGAGTGAGAATGGACCAAGAGAAGCTCGCGCGGCTGCGGCAGCGCTATGCGGACGCCAGCGGCGCCGAAATCCACGATCCCCACTTCGCCAGGGTCGCCGCCGGCCAGTTCCAGGGTGACAAGCGGAAATGGCCGTTCTCGGACGTCGCGACCTTTCTCGGCGCGCCTTATCGCCCCGATGCGTTGTCCGCTCCGGCCCTTGGAGGGCTGGATGTTGCGATCATCGGTCTGCCGATGGATCTCGGCGTCACCAACCGCGCCGGCACGCGGCTCGGGCCCCGTGCCGTGCGCGCCATCGAGCGCATCGGCCCGATGGACCATGTCATGGGCACCGCGCCGCTGACCATGCTCAAGGCGGCCGACATAGGCGACGTGCCGTTCCGCTCACGCTACTCGCTGGAGAGCTGCCATGAGGACATCGAGGCGACCTTCCGCACCATCGTCGAGTCCGGCGTCTCGCCGCTCGCCGTCGGCGGCGACCACTCGATCACCTATTCGATCCTGAAGGCGGTTGGCGCGAAGCGGCCGGTCGGCATGGTCCATATCGACGCCCACTGCGATACGTCCGGCCCCTATGAAGGCTCGAAGTTCCACCATGGCGGCCCGTTCCGTCAGGCGGTGCTCGATGGCGTGCTGGATCCGGAGCGCGTCATCCAGATCGGCATCCGCGGCGGCGCCGAGTATCTCTGGGAGTTCTCCTATGAGAGCGGCATGACCGTGATCCATGCCGACGAGATGGACGGGCTCGGCCTCGACGCCGTGATCGCCAAGGCGCTTGCCGTCATCGGTGACGGGCCGACTTATGTCTCCTTCGACGTCGATTCGCTCGATCCCGCCTTCGCGCCGGGCACTGGCACGCCCGAGGTCGGTGGGCTGACGCCGCGCGAGGCGCTCGCCATCCTGCGCGGCCTGAAGGGCGCCGACATCGTCGCCGCCGACGTCGTCGAGATCGCCCCGCAATATGACGCGACCTCGAACACCGCCCATTGCGCGGCGCAGGTGCTCTTCACCGAACTCTGCCTAATTGCCGAGGCGCGGGCGCTGGGGAAGGGGCGGCCTTAAGGGGCGTGATCACCCCTTCCGCGCCAGCCAGATGATGTGGCGGGCACCGGACTTGCCCCGGTGAGCCCGCACCATCACTTCCTCGACCGCGAAACCGGCATGGCGCAGGCGGCCCGTGAAACGCCGGTCGGGCCCTTGCGACCAGACCGCCAGGATGCCGCCGGGACGCAGGGCCGCCTTGGCCAGGCCGAGGCCGCCGTCCTCGTAGAGCCGATCGTTGGCGGCGACCGTCAACGCCTCCGGCCCATTGTCGACGTCGAGCAGGATCGCGTCGTAGCGCCCGGCGCCGTCCGCGATGACGCGGCCGACATCCTGAACGGAAATGCTGACGCGCGGATCGTCGAGGCAGCCGGCGAAGAGCTCCGCCATCGGCCCTCTCGCCCAGTCGACCACGGCGGGGATCAGTTCCGACACGGTGATCTCGGCCGCCTGCGGGAAACTCGCCAGCGCGGCGCGCAGCGTGAAGCCCATGCCGAGTCCGCCGATCAGGATTTGTGGCTGCGTCCGTCCTGCCAGCCGCGCCGCGACCAGCGTGGCGAGAGCCTCCTCCGAGCCGCTGAGGCGGCTGTTCATGAGTTCGATAGTGCCAAGCATGATCGAGAATTCGGCGCCGCGGCGCTTCAGGCGCAGTTCGCGCCCCTTGGCGCCGGGCAGGGTGGCCGTGTCCAGCTGGGTCCAGGGGATCAAAAGCGCGTCTCGCGGTCGGAGGAGCTCCCGAAAGGGGAGGGCGAGGCGGTGGTAGGCAACCCCGGCATCGCCGTCCAGAGCGGACTTCTCCGGGAGGGGCCGATCCGCATGCCGCATAATTCGGCGTGCGGGCTCACAAAAGCCGCTCGCGCCCCCTTGCGGGCCGGCGGCGCCATCGCCCAATCTGTGGGCAGTGCCGGCAACGGGTCTGGGAACGCCCGGCCGGCCGAACCCACTGGGAGGTACCATGAAAGGTTTCGCACGAGTCATCGCCGCCGCCCTGCTGACGGCCGTCGGAGCCAGCGGCGCCCTGGCGCAGGCCAAGGAGTGGAAGGAGGTCCGGATCGGTACCGAAGGCGCCTATCCGCCCTTTAACAACCTCAACGCCAAGAAGGAGCTCGAGGGCTTCGAGATCGACTACGGCAACCTGCTCTGCGAGCGGATGAAGGTGAAGTGCACCTGGGTCGTGCAGGACTGGGACGGCATCATCCCGGCGCTGCTCTCGAACAAATACGACATCATCATCGCCGGCATGAACGCCACCGACGAGCGCAAGAAGCGGGTCGACTTCACCGCCGTCTACACCAAGACGCCGATCTGGATCATCGGCCCGAAGACCACGACCTCGACCGATGTCTCGCCCGCCGCCCTGAAGGGCAAGGCGATCGGCGTGCAGGGCTCGACCGTCCATTCGAACTACGTCGAGAAGGTCTACAAGGACTCCACCGCGCGGCCCTATCCGACCCAGGAGGAGGCGAACCTCGACCTGCTGAGCGGGCGCCTCGACTACATCATCGCCGACTCGCTCTCGCTCGAGGATTTCCTGAACGGCAAGGGCAAGGATTGCTGCAAGAAGATCGGCGAGATCACCCGCGATCCCACGATCCACGGCCCTGGTGTCGGCGGCGCCGTCCGCAAGGAAGACACCGCCCTGAAGGCGATGTTCGACAAGGCCATCGCCGAGACGATCGCCGACGGCTCGCACAAGAAGATCGCCGACAAGTACTTCAAGATCCCGATCCTCTGATCGGTTCGGCATTCGCGGCCGGCGCGGCTCCCCGCGCCGGCCATGAGGCTCCTCGGCCCGGCACCCCCCATCCATGTTCGACAAGTTTGCGCTCCTCGGATTCGGCGAAGGCGGCTGGGGGCTCGCCCTGCTCCAGGGCGCCGGCATCACCATCTCGATCGCGCTCGCGACGCTGCCCTTCGGCCTCGCGCTCGGCTTGATCGTCGCGCTGGGAGCCCGGTCGCAGCGCGCGGTGCCACGCATGCTGGCAACGGCCTACACTACCGTCTTCCGCGGCGTGCCGGAGCTGCTGACGCTCTACATCATCTATTTCGGTATCCAGGTGCTCCTCCAGGAGGCCTGGCGGCGCCTCGGCCTGCCGGGCTCCTTCTCGATGCCGCCCTTCGTCGCCGGCATGGTCGCGCTCGGCGTGGTGCTCTCGGCCTTCTCCAGCGAGGTCTGGGTCGGCGCGCTGAACTCGATCCCCAAAGGCCAGCGCGAGGCCGCCGCGGCGCTCGGCCTGACGAAGGGCCAGGCGTTCCGCCTCGTCGTGTTCCCGCAACTGATCCGCGTCGCGCTGCCCGGCCTCGGCAACAACTGGATGGTGTTGCTCAAGGAGACCTCGCTGGTCTCGGTCATCACCCTGCCGGACATCATGTTCATCACCACCCGGGCCAATGTCGCCACGAAAGAGCCTTTCCTCTTCTTCGGCGCGGCGATGGCGATCTACCTGTTCTTCTCGATGATTTCGGCCTGGGGCATCGGCCGCATGGAAACGCGCGCCAACCGCGGCATCGCCGCCTTCGGAGGCGCGACGCGATGACATGGTGCGAGTATCCGGGCTGGGCCGTCGGCAGCGAGGTCCTGCAGAACTATGGCTGCCGGATGGCTACCGGCCTTGGATTGACGCTCCAGCTCGTCGCGATCTCGGTGTCGCTCGGCTTCCTGCTCGCGATTGGGCTCGCGGTCGCGCGGCTCTACGGGCCGCGCTGGGCGCAGGCCCTGATCAATGGCTACACCACCTTCTTCCGCGGCACGCCGCTGCTTTGCCAGCTCTTCCTGGTCTATTACGGCCTCGGCCAGTTCCGCCTGTTCTGGACCGATCTCGGCCTGTGGTGGTTCTTCCGCGAGCCGTTCTACTGCGCGCTGCTCACCTTCGTGATTAACACGGCCGCCTATCAGGCCGAGATCCTGCGCGGCGCCATCCAGTCGATCCCGCGTGGCCAGTTCGAAGGAGCGCTGGCGCTCGGCCTCCACCGCTGGTCGAGCCTGCGCCACGTCATCCTGCCGCAGGCGATGATCCTGGCCTTGCGACCGCTCGGCAACGAGCTGATCGTCATGATCAAGTCGAGCGCGCTCGCCTCTCTGGTGACGCTCTATGACCTCATGGGCGCGACGCGGCTCGCCTTCTCGCGCTCCTTCGACCTCTCGATCTATCTCTATGCCGCGCTGCTGTATCTGCTGCTGGTCGAGGTCGTCCGGCGCGTCTGGGACCGGCTGGAAGGGCGCCTGACGCGGCACATGGCGCTGCGCTGAGGCAACCTCGCCTCGTGATCAGGCCGGCAGCGTCAGCACCATCGCCCCCTGGGCCGTGGCGACCAGCGTGTGCTCGTATTGCACCGTGGGTGCGCGAGGCTCGCCATAGAGCGTCCAGGGATCCTCGCCGTTCTCGGCCCAGTTCGCGCCGAGCGAGAGGAAGGGCTCGATGGTGAAGACCTGGCCCTTCTGCATCACCCGGCGTTCCGAGCGATCTGGCCAGGTCGCGAGTTCGGTCGGCTCCTCGTGGAGCGAACGCCCGACGCCATGGCTCGCGAGGTTGCGCACCAGCGTATAGCCGTTCTTCTCGGCGAAGCGGCCGATCGCCGTACCGATCCCGGAAAGCGGCTTGCCGGCGCCGACCTGCCCGATCCCGACCCAGAGCGCGCGACGCCCGTCGCGGCAGAGCCGCTCCGTCCTGCGGGCGACGGGTGGCACGGCGAAGGAGGCGCCGGTATCCGAATAGAAGCCGGCCTTCTCGGCGGAGACGTCGATGTTGACGAGGTCGCCGGCCTCGATGCGCCGCGCGCCGGGAATGCCATGCGCGATCTCGTCATTGACGCTGATGCAGGTCGCGCCCGGGAAGTCGTAATCCAGCTCCGGCGCCGAGCGCGCGCCCTCCCGCTCGAGCAGGGTGCGCCCGATCCGGTCGAGCTCGGCGGTCGTCATGCCGGGCTCGATCGCCTTGCCCATGGCGGCCAGCGTCTGCGCGACGATGCGGCCGATATCCTGCAGGCTCTTGAGGTCGTCGTCATTGGAGATCGTCATCGCCGGTGCCTATCCCCATCCGGCACCGGCCACAACCGACCCGGCGTCATCGCCCATATGCGCCGCCCAGCCGCGCGCCTTTCCACAGCGGCGGCCACAGGCTAAAGCGCTGGGGCGAAATTAGAACAGTCAGGCGGAGCGAAACATGGCCAAAGTCGCGTTCATCGGTCTCGGCGTCATGGGCTATCCCATGGCGGGTCACCTCAAGGCCAAGGGCCATGAGGTGACCGTCTACAACCGCAACCCGACGAAGGCGCAAGGATGGGTATCGCAGCATGCCGGCGTCTCGGCACCGACCCCCGCCGATGCGGCGAAGGGTCAGGAAATCGTCTTCGCCTGCGTCGGCAACGATGACGATCTGCGCTCCGTGACGCTGGGCGAGCAGGGCGCCTTCGCCGGCATGGCCAAGGGCGCGATCTTCGTCGACCACACCACGGCCTCGGCCAATGTCGCGCGCGAGCTCGCCGAGGCGGCCAGGGCGGGCGGCTTCGGCTTCGTCGACGCGCCGGTGTCCGGTGGCCAGGCAGGGGCCGAGAACGGCGTGCTGACGGTAATGTGCGGCGGCGAGCCCGAGGCCTATGCCCGCGCCGAGCCGGTGATCGCTGCTTACGCCCGCATGTGCAAGCTGATGGGCCCGGCCGGCTCCGGCCAGCTCACCAAGATGGTCAACCAGATCTGCATCGCCGGCCTTGTCCAGGCCCTCTCCGAAGGCGTTCATTTCGCCAAGCGCGCCGGCCTCGATGTCGAGGCCATGCTGGAGGTGATCTCGAAGGGCGCCGCCGGCTCCTGGCAGATGGAGAACCGCGGCAAGACCATGAACGCCGGCAAGTTCGATTTCGGCTTCGCCGTCGACTGGATGCGCAAGGATCTCGGCATCGTGCTGGAGGAGGCGCGCCGCAACGGGGCGCAACTCCCCGTCACCGCGCTGGTCGACCAGTTCTACGCCGAGGTCCAGAAGCTCGGCGGCCGCCGCTGGGATACGTCCAGCCTGATCGCCCGGCTCGAGGAGTGAGCGTCGGACGGTCGCGGCGCGGCGTCAGCCGCGCGCCGCGCGCCGGCCGAGATGGATCGCGATCATCCCGATGATGGTCAAAAGCCACATCAGCACGACGAGCGAGGGCGGCCAGATCGTCACGACGAGGCTGATCGCCACCGTCATCAGCGCGCTGAAGCCGAGCTGAAGCGCCCCCATCAGCCCCGCGGCCGAGCCGGCGTGATCGGGCCGGGCGGAGAGCGCTTCGGCCGTCGAGCCGGGGATCGTCATGCCGTTGCCGATCGCATTCACCGCCAGCGGCAGGAACAGCATGATCGGCGACCAGTCGGCCCGTAGCGATAGCGGAACCGCCACCGTCATCGCGACGGAGGAGATGACCAGGCCGAGATGGACCATGCGCGGCGCGCCGAGCCGCACCACCAGCCGTGCCATCAAGAAGTTGCCGACCATGTAGCCGGCGGCGTTCAGGATGAAATAGGCGCCATAGGTGTCGCTGCCGCGCCCCATCGTCTCGACCACGATATAGGGCGCCGCAGCGATGAAGGCGAAGAAGGCGGCCGAGCTGGTCGAGACCGCGATCACGTTGAGCACGAAGACGCGGTTGCCAATCAGTGTCGGGAAGGCCCGGAAGACGCCGAGCAGCGGCGTGCGGAGCCCCAGATTGGGCGCGGTTTCGGGCAGTCTGAACAGGGTGAGAAGCAGCACGATCACGCCGCTGACGGTCATGAACCACAGGATCATCCGCCAGCCGAAGGCGGTCTCGATCTGCCCGCCGAGCCAGGGGGCGATCATCGGCGCGACGACCATGACCATCGTCACGGTGGCGATCTGGCTGGCGGCCTCGTCCCGGTTGGCCGTGTCGCGGATGATCGCGCGCGAGAGCGCGAAGACGGAACCGGAGCCGGCCCCTTCCAGGATGCGCGCCAGCAGCAGGATCTCGATCGACGGTGCGAGCGCCCCCAACACCGAGCCGGCGATGAAGAGCGCGATGCCGGCATTGACGCAGGGCCTCCGGCCGAAGCGGTCCGAGAGCGGCCCGCTGACGAGCTGGGTCAGCGCGACGGCGACCAGAAAGAAGGTCAGCGCGAGCTGGATGGTCGCGTAGCTCGAGCCGAAATGCCGCGAGAGCGCCGGCGCCGCCGGAGCGAGCAGGTTGAGCGCGATCGGCTGCAGGGCCGACATCGCGACCAGCACGGTGAGTGTCGGCTTGAGGGCGCCGGGGCTCATGTCGGGGGTGTGCTCGGCAGCTTGAGCTGCGACTGCGGCACGACCCGCTGCCGGTGCATCGTGTAGAGCCCGCTCGCCACGATCATCGCGATGCCGAGGCCGGCCAGCGCGTCCGGCACATGGCCCCAGACGGCATAGCCCATGATCACCGCGAGGATGACGACCGAATAGCGATAGCCGGAGACCACGCCGACATCGGTGTTGCGATAGGCACTGATGATGCAGATGCTGCCCGCCGCCATCAGGGCGGCCGCGGCGGCGACATAGCCGGTCTCGCGCCGCCAGACCGGCTGCCAGACCTCGAAGAAGCCATAGGCGCAGGCGACGAGGCCGACGATCGCCGTCGTCATCAGCGCGATCACGGTGGAGGGGATTTCGTTGCCGATCCGGCGGGTCAGCAGGTCCCGTGCGGCGGCGAGGCTGGCGCTGATCAGCGCGACCAGCGCGGCGGCGTTGAAGGAATCCGTCGCCGGCCGGAGCACGACCAGCACACCGCAGAACCCGAGAAAGACGGCCAGAGTCCGGCGCCAGCCCACCCGCTCGATCCGCAGCACCACCGCCAGCACGACGATGATGATCGGCGAGGCGAGCAGGATCGCGGTCACGTCGGCCAGTGGCATCTCGGCCAGCGCCCAGATGAAGGTCAATGTCACCCCGGCGTCGATCAGCCCGCGCAGCAGCACGATCGGCCGGAAGGCCAGACGCAGCTTCGCCCCCTCCTTGAACAGGATGACGAGGGCGAGCGCGCTCAGCAGCGCGAAGCCGGTTCGCAGCGTGATCGCCTGGCCCGCCGGATAGACTTCGCGGGCGAGCTTCATCAGCGCGTCGTTGCAGACGAAGAGCGCCATGGCGGCCAGCATCGCGATGATGCCGCGTCGGTTCTGCTCGGGGCTGGCCACGCGGCTCGGTTCTTTCGTCTCAGGCCGCGAAACGCGCCAGCGAGAAGGGCGCGAGGTCGAAGCGTGACCGGCCGCTGTCCGAGAGATCGGCGAGGATCTCGCCGATCGCGCTGGCGAATTTGAAGCCGTGGCCGGAGCAGCAGGAGGCGAAGACCGCCTGCGGCACGCCCGGCACGCTGTCGATGATGAAATCCTCGTCTGGCGTCACGCTGTAGAGGCAGCCCTTCAGCGTCAGAGGCTCGCCCGCCGCATCCGGCAGGTAGCGGGCGAGGCAGGCGCGGATCAGCTCGACCTGCCGCGGGCTCGGCGTGCGGTCGTCCTCGCGCGGATCCATCGGCTCGCGCCCGAAATGCGGCCCGCCCATCTTGAAGCCGGGATGCTCATAGAGCGGAAAACCGTAGAAATTGCCTTCCTCGACGGTGAGGATGAACACCGGGAAGACGCCTTCGCGATAAAGCTCCGGCTTGCGCGTGGTGAACCAGCCGATCGCCTGGCGCACCGTCGTCACCGTCCGCGCCAGGGCCGGCACGGCGTCGGTGATCCAGCCGCCCGAGGTGATGACGAGCCTCCCGGCGCTGTAGGTGGCGCGCGCCGTGCGCACCGTCACGCCGCCATCGGCGGTGGGCGACCAGTCGAGCATCGGCTCGTTGGTGCGGATCTCAGCGCCGCGCGACTGGGCGAGGCCGACATGGGCGAAGATCGCCTTCTCGGAGGCGACGAAGCCGCCACCGGGCTGCCACAGCCCGATATGGCCGGAGGGGAGCGAAAAGCCGGGGAAGCGCCGCGCGATCTCCTGGCCGTCGAGCTGCTCGTGCTCGAGCCCATGGTCGAGGCAGGATTGCAGCGAGGATTCGACCTGGCCGGAGCCGGCCGGCGCGAGATCGAGCGAACCGGTGACGTGAAGAAGCTTCAGCCCTGCCTGTTCGCCCGTCTTCTGCCAGAGCTCATGCGCGCGCTGGACGATCGGCACATATTTCGAGCCCTCGAAATAGGCGAGCCGGATGATCCGCGTCAGCCCATGCGAGGAGCCCATGCCGTGGCCGAGATCGAAGCGCTCCAGCCCCAGCACGCGCAGGCCCCGCTGCGCCAGATGCCAGCAGGCGGCCGAGCCCATCGCCCCGACGCCTGCGACGATCACGTCATAGCTGTTGCTGGTCATCGTAAGGCTCGGCAGGTCTTGCGGGGAGGGAAAGAGGCAGCGGGTCAGCAGTGGGAACCGTGCTGCGACGCTTAACCCGCCCGGCCGCAACGGTCCATGCTCACCCGCGCAGGGCGGCCCCTCGCGCATCATGGTGAGCCTTTCTTAACGATGTCGGACCATAAAGACGCATGGCTTGAAGGGACTGGGTGAGGTGATGCACCGAGCGGTTCGACGCTGGCTGAGCGGTCGAAGCCGGACGGACGCCGACGACCCTGCTCCGGCCGGGGCGGCGCCGCCTGCGGCCGGCCCCGCACCCGCCGTTGCGGCCACCGATACCATCGATCGCGAGGCCGTTGCCGTCCTCGAGCAGGATGTCGTGGCGGCGATGCGCCGCCTCGCCGACGATCTCGGCGAGGCCGAACATTACTCCGCCGAATCCGAGACGCGCTCCAGCATCATCCACGAACGCGTGCTCGGCATGCGCGAGGCCACCGCGACGGCGAGCGCCAATTCGGCGGCCCTCGTAACCGCGTCGCGCCAGGTCTCGGATGCCGCCGGGCAGATCGGCACCTCGATGAACCGTGCCCGCGACCGGCTCGACGCCGCCGCCACCCGCGCGGGCGAGGCGACGGAGATGATGACCGGCCTCGCCAGCGCGACGGCCGAGATCCGCGGCATCGTCGATTCCATCGCCGAGATCGCCCGGCAGACCAATCTGCTCGCGCTCAACGCCTCGATCGAGGCGGCGCGGGCGGGCGAAGCCGGCCGTGGCTTCGGCGTCGTCGCGCAGGAGGTCAAGGTCCTCTCGGTCGAGGTGCGGGAGGCCGTCGAGACTATCCGCAACCGCGTCGACCGGCTTACCCAGGCGGCGCATGGATCGGCGGCCATCGTCACGGATGCGCTGCAGATGGTCCGGGACGTCAACCCGGTCATCGCGGCCATCGGCAACGCGTCGCAGGAGCAGGCGACCGCGACCGCCGAACTCTCGCGCAATGCCGACGAGACCGCCCGCTTCATCGAGACGGTGGTCCAGCGCGTCGAGGAGATCGACCGCGTCGCGCTCGCGGCCGCGACCGAAAGCGCCAATGCCCGCCGGGCCACCGCCAAGGGCGCGAGCCAGGCCGGCGGCATGCTGCGGCGTTTCATTCCGACGCTTCGGCATTCCTCCTTCGCGGACCGGCGCGTCCATGATCGCTTCCCGGTCGAGCATACCGTCAAGGCCAGGCTGGGGCCGGACGACTTCACCAGCCGCACCATCGATCTCGGCCGCGGCGGCGTCCTGATCGCGCGGCCGGATGGGCGCGACCTCGTCCCGGGGCTGCGCGGCACCATCGAGATCGCCGACCTGCCGCCGATGTCCTGCCGCATGGCCGCCGCCAGCGATCTCGGCCTGCACATGGCCTTCGACCGTGAGCTCAGCGAACAGACGGAGCTCGAGGACCTGATCGGGTCGATCGAGAGCGGGTACCGCCCGCTCATCGACCGAGCCCAGAGCTTTGCCGCCGAGGTCGTGGCCTGTTTCGCCGAGGCGCTCGCCAGCAAGCAGCTCACCGAGGCCGACCTGTTCGACGTCGATTATGTCGCGCTGCCGGGCACGGACCCGCAGCAACATCGCAACCGGGCGCTGCCGGTTCTCGAGGCGATCCTGCCCCCGCTGCTCGCGCGAACGGTGGCGCGGGATTCGCGCCTGCTGTTCACGGTCCCGATCGACCGCAACGGCTATATTCCGGTGCATAATGCCGCCTATGCACTGCCACAGCGGCCCGGCGACCCGGTCTGGAACGCGGCGCACTCCCGCAACCGGCGCATCTTCGACGACCGCGCCGGCATCGCCGCGGCGCGCTCGGTGCGCCCCTTCCTCGTCCAGTCCTATCTGCGCGACATGGGCGGCGGGGTGACGGAGATGGTGCGCGAGGTCGATGCGCCCGTGCGCATCAACGGCCGCCACTGGGGGGCGTGCGCATGGCCTATCGCATGGAGGCCGCCGGGCTCTAGAGGCGTTCCCAAACGAAGGGGATGCCGGATCCGCGGAGCGCCTGCTGCCAGAGGGAACTGGCCTGTTCGAGCCGCTGAGGCTCGTAGACGCCCTGGACCTGATGGACCTGCAACTGCCAGCTGCGGGCATCGGAATCCTGCCAGACCTTGCCGATCAGGCGCTTCAGCCGCTCGGGATCGCGTGCGCCCGGCGCGGAGCCGAAGAATGTGAACTGGCCCGAGTTCTGCAGCATGTCCGAGACCAGCACGAGCGACTTGTCACCCTCGCGGACGCGTGTCTCCGGTCGCGAGGCCACGTCGCCCACCGCCTCGACGATCGGCGAGAGATTGCCCTTGGCCGGCTGCGTCAGCACGGACAGCGCCTCGTCGAGCGGGCGGCCGAATTTCTCGACCCAGCGCAGATAGTCCCGTCGCGGATTGCCGATCAGCTCGCTCGCCGTCCGCCCGGGATTGCACAGGGACAGAAGCGGCGGGAAGCCGGGCTCGAAGACATCGTTGAAGACATAGATCGAGAGCATGCGGTCGGCCGGCAGCGTCTCGCCCAGCTGTTTCACCAGCCGTTTCAGCCGTCCCGCCTGCACCTCGCTCCAGGGATCGCTCTTGTCGACCAGGACCAGCGTGTGCCCGACGGCGCCCGTCTTTAGGCACAGGCTGTCCGGGTCCCGCGGCGGGCCCTTCAGCAGCGAGGGCGCGGCGAAGAAGCCGACCAGCGCCACGCCGGCAAGGATGGAGGCGACGATCGCCCAGCTTTCGCTCTTCATCGGCCGTTCGTCTTCTTTCGTCTCTCGGGCCGCTCGCCCCGCCAGACGGGCTGTCTAGCCGGGCGGCGCGGCAGCGTCACCAGCTTGGGGATCATGGGAGCTGTGGATCAGCGCGGGGCGGCGGCGAATTCGTCCCGGATCTGGCGGCGGGCCGCCTCGTCCTGTTCGAAGGCGTCACGCCCGGCCTCGGCGGCCCGCGCTTTCAGCCGCTCGATCTCGCCGGCCAGGTCGAGCCCCCGCACCAAAGCGAGCTGCTCGCGCAGCTTGGCCTCGACCAGCGCCGGCATCGTGGCGAGCTGGCGTTCGAAATCGTCGATCGCAGCCCGAACTGCTGCATATTCGGCGAGCGCCACCGGCTGGTCGATTTCGGCGACGTTCAGGTTCTGCGAAAAATAGGCCGGCGGCATGTCGGTCCGCACCCGCAGATTGGCCTCGCGATACTGCATCAGCGCCGCGTCCTTGGCCGAGCGGAGCTGGGCGAGCCGCGCGCCATAGAGGTCGCGCGCCTCGTCGGCGGCGGCTTTCACCGATTGCAGCCGGGTGCTTTCGCGGGCGCAGTCCTCCTTGAAGCCGTCGATGCGTGAGCGCACCGTCTCCAGCTCGGGCAGGAGTTCGGCATCGAGCCGGTGCCGCTCCTCCTCCACGGCGCTCCAGCGCTCGCGCCAGCGCTGATAGGCGGCCCCATGGCCGGGATAGGTCCCGAAGGCGGAATAGCCCTTCACGGCGGCCGCGAAGGCGACCAGGCAGCCGATGATGACGAGAGCAGCCGATTTCAGCTCGGTGATGGCGAAGGGATTGGCCATCAGCCGCGGCAGGACCTGCAGCGATCGCGCATCGGGCGTCGCGATCAGCATCTCGCGATAATGCCCCACCGCCAGATTGAACATCACGATCAGGATGATGAGCGCGACATAGGCCGGCAGCGCCCAGAGCAGATGCGATGGGCGCACATGCTGGCAGTAGCGCGCCGGCCCGAGCCCGGTCAGGAAGCCCAGCGCGATGTTGAGCGCCGAGATGATGACGGCCGTCGCCGCCCCGCCGACGAGACCGAACTCGCTCGCTTCCGCGAAGAAATTGCCGTTGAGCAGGCTTTCCAGCGTCAGCGGCACGATCAGGAACAGCAGGATGAACTGCCATTTGTCGACCTTCGGATCGGCGGATCGCTTGTGCGTGTAGTTGAAAAACTCGTATTCGCGCTTCGCTTTCAGCGCGTCATAGACACGCTGCTCCAGCTCCCCGCCATGACGGTTGAGCAGCGCCCGCATCGCGGCCTCGATCGAGCGGATGCGACCCTCATAGCGCTCCTGCGTGAACTGCTCGCGCCGCGCGGCGATCTCGGCCTGCAGGCCGTTCAGCGTCGCCGCCGCCTCCTGCCGGATCGTGGTAAAGAGCTCGACGACGCGGGCCAGCAGCGTCAGCTCCGTCTGCGAGGGTGAGGCGGAGCTGGCCGGGGGCTGGTTGTCCAGCGCATCGCGGGCGCCGTGATGGCCGGCCTGCACCACCTCGGCGAGGTGATGGGCGGTGATCGGCGGAATCGCGCTCATCGCGCCACGATCAGACGCCATGGGCGGCTCGCATGAGGAAGCGCCGCGCCTCGACGACATCGACATGGAAGTCGCGGAAGCGCCGCCAGCCGGGATTGCGATAGCGCCGCTCGAACCAGACCGTCAGCGCAAGCAGCACGGCCGTGATGCCGAAGGTCGCTGCGGCGTCGCTCCCGAGCGCATCGCCGGCGTTCAGCCGCAACAGCGTCGCAGCCACGGCCAGAAGCGTCGCCAGCGCGAGAAGGGCGGCGATCCGGTGGCGGCCGAGATCGCGCGCGAGCTGCAGGGTCAGGCCGAGACCGGCGGTCGCGGTCAAAGCGGCGAGTTCGAGAACGAGCAGGAAGGCGAAGGCAGCCGCCAGGCCGGCTCCGATTCCGGTGGGGGAGACCGGCGCAAGCGTCAGGTGAACGGTCCGGGCGGTCGCGATGGCGAGAAAGAGACAGCCGCAGACCAGCAGCGCGACCAGCGCCGACGGGAGCTTGAGGTCCGGCCAGAGGCGCCACGCGATGATGACGAGCCGAGCGATCTGCGTCTCGAGCACGAAGTGCCAGACGGATCGCCCGGCGGAACGCAGCCGGGACCACAGGCTCCTGATCATCGAACGCTCGCAACCTCCGCCACCGCGCCAAGGTCGGGGCTTTGCCGCCACGCGTCAAGGCGCCGCAACGTCAGGCAAAAGCTGCGTTGCGCCGGGTTCGCAAGCCGGACGACCGCCCTCAACCGCCGGTGACGCTCATATGGCGCCCGACAGCGGGCTTGGCGCGCCGGCGGTCGATGACGAAGTCGTGCCCCTTGGGCTTACGCGCGATCGCCTCTTCCATCGCCCTGTGCAGCAGCGCGTCGTCGGCGGAGGCGCGTAGCGGTGCGCGCAGATCGGCGGCGTCCTCCTGGCCGAGGCACATATAGAGCGTGCCCGTGCAGGTCAGTCGCACGCGGTTGCAGCTCTCGCAGAAATTATGCGTCATCGGCGTGATGAAGCCGACCAGCCCGCCCGTCTCGTGCACGCGGACATAGCGGGCCGGCCCGCCGGTCCGGTAGGGATCCTCGACGAGGTTGTAGCGGTCCATCAGCCGCGCCCGCACCACCGAGAGCGGCAGGAACTGGTCGGCGCGGCCCGGCTCGATCTCGCCCAGCGGCATCACCTCGATCAGGGTTAGGTCCATGCCCAGGCCGTGAGCCCAGACCATCAGGCTCTCGATCTCGTCCTCGTTCACGCCCTTCAGCGCGACCGCGTTGATCTTGACCCGCATCCCGGCCTTGCGGGCCGCCTCGATGCCGCCGAGCACCTTATCAAGATCGCCCCAGCGCGTGATCTGGCGGAATTTGTCGGGGTCGAGTGTATCGAGCGAAACATTGATCCGGCGCACGCCGTAATCGGCCAGCTCCTGCGCATAGCGGTCGAGTAGCGAGCCATTCGTGGTCAGCGTCAGCTCCTCCAGCGCGCCCGAGGTCAGGTGGCGCGAGAGCGAGCGGAACAGGCTCATCACGTCGCGCCGAACCAGAGGCTCGCCGCCGGTGAGGCGGAGTTTCCGCGTGCCGCGCGAGATGAAGGCGGTGGCGAGACGGTCGATCTCCTCCAGCGTCAGCAGGTCGCGTTTCGGGAGGAAGGTCATGTCCTCGGACATGCAGTAGACGCAGCGGAAATCGCAGCGATCCGTCACCGAGATGCGCAGATAGGAGATGTCGCGACCGAACGGGTCGGTCAGCACCGGCCGCGCCAGCGGCGCGATCCCCGACTTGGTGGCGTTATCAGGCAGAGGGCTGTCGAGAAGCACGATCGGCATCTGTCCGTTCGGTGGCGGGGTCTGAGGAGGGCTGACGCCCACCCTGCCATTGCGTTGAGCCGGAGACATTGGCATTGCAGCCGCCGAGGTCAAGCGGGTGCGATCGTCGCGGACCGTCAGCGGAGAGCCCATCATGTCGTCCTGGCCGACCGAAATCCGTCTCTCGAAGGACCGCCGCACCCTGCACGTCACCTTCGACGACGGGGCGAGCCATGCGCTGGCCGCGGAACTGCTGCGGGTCGAGAGCCCGTCGGCCGAGGTTCAGGGCCATGGCCCGACCCAGAAGAAGACGATCCCCGGCAAGCGCGAGGTCGAGATCCTCAAGGTCGAGCCGGTCGGTCACTATGCCGTGAAGCTGACCTTCGACGACATGCACGACACCGGCATCTTCGGCTGGGACTATCTGCGCGAGCTCGGCGAGACGGGCGAGGCGAAGTTCCAGGCTTACCTCGACGCGCTGGAGGCGCAGGGCCTCTCGCGCGAGCCGCTGCGCCGCCGCTAAGGCCTCCCTCGGGCCTGCGGCTCAGTAGAGCTTCAGCCCGTCCATTGTCGAGACATGGGCCGAGATCACCTTCCAACCCAGCTCCGGAAAGCGCACCCAGCTCTGGCTCTGCCGGCCGATCAGGTCGCGCCCGCGCACCTTGAACTCGAGGTTCACGGTGGCGATGTCGCGGCCCAGCGTCAGGATCTCCAGACGGATTCGCTTTTCCTTGATGCCCGGTCCGGGCGGGCGCGCGACGCGGTGGGCATGGATCTCGTCGAAGCCGTAGCCGTTCTCGTGCAGCGCGTAGCGGATCGTGTGCGGGCTGTTCCAGAAGGTCGCGTCGAGGACATCGACGTTCTTGTCGATCAGCGCCTGCTCATAGGCCTCGAACAGCGCCGAAACCTCGGCGACGACCTCCGGCAGGTTGGGGGTGAGATCGGTCATGCGGCTTCTCCCATGGCGTGTGCGACGGCGATCAGCGTGGCATCCGTGCCGCGTCCGCCGATGATGGAGAGGCCGACGGGGGCCCCGTTCACGGTCGCGCCGGGCAGGCTGACCTGCGGCGAGCCGGTGAGTCCGCCCTGCGCACAGAGGCAGCTGATCCGGTCCTTCAGCGGTTGCAGCATGGGCTGGGAGAGCCCGCGCAAAGGCGCCGGGAAGGCCGTCGTCGGCAGGCACAGGATCGTGCCCGGCGGCAGCAGATGGCGCAGCCGCGCGCGCGCCTCCAGCCGCATCATCTCCGCCCATTGCTGCTCGCCCGCCGGCATCCGCGCGCCGTTGAGCAGGCCGGCCGCGACGCTGAAGGCCATGCGCGGATTGGCGGTCTCGACCCAGTGGCGGAAAGTGGCCCAGGCCTCGACCGGCTGCAGCGTCCGCTGCGCCCGCGCCCAGACGGACAGGCCCTGCGGCGCCATAATCTCCTCGCGCACCTCGCCGACGATCCGGCTCAGCCGCGCGACCATGGGCTGCAGTGCCTCCGCCACCTCCGGATCGGCGAAGGCGAAAGCGTCCGTCGCGATCAGCAGCCGCGTCGGCAGCGCGCCCGGCGCCTCTCCCAGCAGCGCGGTCGAGACACGGGCGAAGGTCTCGGCATCGCGCGCGAACCAGCCCGTGGTGTCGGAACTCGGCGCCTGCGGCAGCATGCCGGTCGTGTCCAGCCGGCCATGCGTCGGGCGGATGCCATAAAGCCCGCAGAAGCTCGCCGGCACGCGCACCGAGCCGCCCGTATCGGTGCCGAGCGCCGTGTCGCATAGGCCCGCTACCACCGCGGCGGCCGAGCCCGAGGAGGAGCCGCCCGGCACGCGCTCGGGCGCCGCGGTGTTGATCGGTGTGCCGTCGAAGGCGTTCTCGCCCAGGATGCCAAGCGAAACCTCGTCGGTGATCGTCTTCCCGACGAAGCTGGCGCCGGCGTCGAGCAGGGTCTGGACGGCCCAGGCATGGCGTTCAGGGACGGGATTGACCAGCGCCCAGTCATGGTTGCCGCCGCCCGTCGGAAGTCCGGCGACGTCGAACAGGTCCTTGACCGCGAAGCTCAAGCCGTCGAGCGGCCCGCCGGCTTGACCGGCGATCGGCACCATCGTGCCGGATACGAAAGCGTTGACGGTGTCGTCCATGATCGATCCTGCCGAGGTTCGGGCTTGCCTGCTCGCAAGCAGGATGCCAGCCGGGGGCGCCAAAACGAAAGGGCCGCCCCGGAGGACGGCCCTTGCATGGGATGCAGAGGTTTCGGTTCAGCGCGCGACGACGACGCGGGTGCCGACCTTCACGCGCTCGTAGAGGTCGATCACGTCCTCGTTCAGCATGCGGATGCAGCCGGAGGAGACCGCCTGGCCGATCGTCTCCGGCTCGTTCGAGCCGTGGATG
Organism: Rhizobiales bacterium CCH10-E5; assembly: GCA_001556125.1. Taxonomy (GTDB): domain Bacteria; phylum Pseudomonadota; class Alphaproteobacteria; order Rhizobiales; family Beijerinckiaceae; genus Allobosea; species Allobosea massiliensis. The sequence continues at coordinate 129,182 of LSIG01000046.1, forward strand.
CGGTAGAGGGTCGAGCCGAGATAGAGCGCGCGGGCGCCCATCGGGTTCTCCGGACCGCCGGGCATGAAGCGCGGCAGATCGGGGCGGCGCTTCAGCATCTGGGCCGGGGGCGTCCAGGTCGGCCATTCCTGCTTGCGGGTGATGGTCTGGGCGCCGGCCCAGTCGAAGCCGGGGCGGCCGACGCCGACGCCGTAGCGCATCGCCTTGCCATCGGGCATGACGAGATAGAGGCGACGCTCGCTGGTGTTGATCACGATGGTGCCCGGGCGATGCTTGCCGTCATAGGACACGATCTCACGCGGAATGGCGGTGGCCTGCGCCTTGGCCGGATCCTCGAACACGAACAGCGGCTGGCGCGTCAGCGGGTCGATCTCGGCACGGGCGGTGGTCGCGAGGGCGAGCAGGCCAAGACCACTCAGCGTGGCCATACGGAAGAAGCGGTTCATCGGGACCTCGGGCAGCGGCGGACGGGGACGGCAAAAAGCTGACGCGAAAACGTCAACATCTTCTCAATTTCCTGTCAGAGTCCGGCCACAGGTGCAATCCGGCCGGCATCACATCGGTGCGATCCCGGAGGCCTTTGCGGGGCCTCGTTGCGCGTCTGCAACATGGCGCCGAGAGCGTGCCCTCAGGTATCGAGATCGGCGATGCCGAAGGTCTGCAGCAGCTGCTTGCGGTCCATGCAGCTGACGTCGTAGGTGACCTCGCGCCCCTTGAGTTCCGGCCGCTGGCCGAGCTTGCGCGTCATCTCCGTGGCGATCGCGTCGATCCGCGCCTCGCAGGCCTCGATGCTGGTGAACTGCGTCTCCGCGACACGGGCGGAGGTGCATTTCGGCTCGCCGGCGACGCAGGCGAGAATGATCATGGTGAAGGCGTCCACGCGCTATCCTTTCGGATCGTGATGTTCCCCCGTGGCAGCGGCAGCAAGTTCCTTGCCAGCGGCGTCCCATACCCGCAGGCGATGCGCCCGCAGCGCATGCGTCGTCCTCGTGAAAGGCCGGGGCAGGGGCGCGAAGCCGTGTATGCTTGGCCTTCACCCGCCCCCGACCCCTTGCCGAGGTTCGCCGCGTGTCCCACCCGCCGCTCTACATCGACTTCCTCAACGCGCTCGACGTCGAGGCGCTGAAGCTCACCGATGCGGAAATCATTGCCGCCGTCGAGGCAGGTCTTGCCGCCCAGGGGCGTGGCCAGACCGAGATCGAGCCGCGCGTCCATCTGATGCCGAAGGCCGGCGCCAACGGCCACTTCAACGTGCTGCGTGGCGCCTTTCGCGCCCCGATCGCTCGGGCCGGGGTCAAGGTGATCGGCGACTTCGTCGATAACTACAAGCAGGGCCTGCCCTCCGAAATGGGCCTGCTGCTGCTGATGGACCCGCTCACCGGCGTTCCGACCGCGATCGTCGACGGCAGCCATCTCACCGACATGCGCACCGGCGCGATCACCGCGATCGGCGCCAAACATCTCGCACGCAAGGGCTCGAAGGTGCTGGGCCATGTCGGCGCCCGCGGCACCGCCTACTGGAACGTGCGGCTGCTCGACTCCCTCTTCGATTTCGACGAGATCCGGGTCCATTCCCGCCGCCCGGAAAGCCGCGACGCCTTCGGGGCCCGCCTCTCTGCCGATCTCGGCAAGCGCGTGATCGTGACGGAGGACTGGCGAAGCTGCGTCGAGGGCGCCGACATCGTCGTCGAGGCGTCACGGCTGAACGCGCCGGACCCCATGCTCAAGACCGAATGGATCAAGCCCGGCGCCTTCGTCGTGCCCTATGGCACGATGAGCGCAGTCGAGCTCTCGCTGACCGACATCATGGACAAGCTCGTCGTCGACGATTGGGGCCAGTGCAAGGGCGGGCCCTTCGGCAGCCTGCGCGCCCATGTCGAGGCCGGCAAGCTCTCCGAACAGACGCTCCATGCCGAGATGGGCCAGATCGTCGCCGGGTTGAAACCCGGCCGCGAGAGCGAGGACGAGACCATCCTGTTCTGGCATCGCGGCCTCTCGCTCTCCGACATCGCGCTCGGCCATTTCATGCTGGAGAAGGCCAGGACCATGGGTCTCGGCCAGCGGCTGCGCTACGCGTGAGGCTCATTGCCAACGCCCGCATGTATGCCGTCGATGCCGCGACGGCGGCGAACTGGACGGCGCTCTTCGTCCGGATCGCGGAGGCGGCCGGCGTTCCGCTCACGGTCATCCCGCATGCCGCGCCGGCGCCGCTGGAGGACCTCTGGCGGCGCGACGATCTCGGCCTCGCCTTCATCTGTGGCTACCCCTTTGCGCGCGGCGGCTTCCCGGTGCAGCCCGTCGCCGCGCCCGTTCCCGCCTCGGGCGTTGGCCGCCCGCTCTACGCCAGCCATCTCGTCGTGCGGGCCGCTAGCGATATCGCCACGCTCGCGGACAGTTTCGGCCGCCGCCTTGGCTGGACGGTCGCGCATTCGCAATCGGGTTTCAACGCGCTGCGGACCCACCTCCTGCCGCACTGGCAGGCGAGGGGGCCGCTCTATGCGACGAGCATCGGGCCCTTGCTGACACCGCGGCGGGTGATCGACGCGCTGCTGGCCGAGGAAATCGATCTCGGCCCGCTCGATTCCTATTTCCACGATCTGCTGCTGGCGGCCGAGCCGCAGACGGCCGCGCGGCTGCGCATCGTCGAAACGACCGCTCCCCGTCCAATGCCGCTGCTGGTGGCATCGGACGGGCTCGGGGAGGCGCTCGTCGCGCGGTTGCAGGCGGCGCTGCTGGCCGCGCATCAGGACGAAGAGGGACGCGCGATCCTTGCCCGGCTCCGGCTATCGGGCTTTGCTGCCGTCGAGCCGCAAGGCTACCGCGTGCTGGTCGAAGAGGCGGACGCGGCGGATGCCGCCGGCTACCTCCAGCCGGGCTGAGGCGAAACGGGCCGTCATTGCGAGCGCAGCGAAGCAATCCAGGGGCTAGCGAGCGAGCCGGTCTGGATTGCTTCGCTGCGCTCGCAATGACGGTCAGGACAATGCCGCCCCCGCGCTCCGCGCCCGGATGCCCGCCAGCGTGATCTGCCCCAACGCGGCGCCGTCCTCGGCCCGGATCGTCGCGGCATCGCGGCCCTCGGCCAGCAGCGCCGACAGCACCTCCCGCAGCGAGAGCGAGCCCGGCAGCGCAAAGCCGTCCGCAGCCTCGCCGCGCTCGACGGCTTCCATGGCTCGCACCAGCGAGAGCCGGCGCAGGGCCCGGTCGGCGCCGACGAAATCCGCGACGAAATCATTGGCCGGCGCGGCCAGCAGCCGGTCGGGCGTGTCGTACTGCACCAGCCGCCCGTCCTTCAGGATCGCGACGACGTCGCCCATGCGGATCGCCTCGTCGATATCGTGGGTGACGAGGATGACCGTCTTCTGCAGCCGCTTCAGGATCGCGAGGAATTCCTCCTGCAGCCGCCCGCGCACGATCGGGTCGACGGCCCCGAACGGCTCGTCCATCAGCATCACCGGCGGATCGGCGGCGAGCGCCCGCGCCACGCCGACGCGCTGTCGCTGCCCGCCGGAGAGATGGCGCGGATAGCGGTCGAGGAACTGCCCGGGATCGAGCCCGACGAGCTCCAGCATCTCGGCGACGCGGGCCTTGATCCGCGCCGGCTCCCAGCCGAGGAGCTTGGGCACGGTCGCGACGTTCTGCGCGATCGTCATATGCGGAAACAGCCCGATCTGCTGGATGACATAGCCGATATGGCGGCGCAGCTCGACCGGATCGGCCTGGGTGACGTCCTGCCCGCCGACGAAGATGCGGCCCGAAGTCGGTTCGATCAGCCGGTTGACCATCCGCATCGTCGTGGTCTTGCCGCAGCCGGAGGGGCCGATCAGCACGCAGACCTGGCCGGTCTCGATCGTGAGGTCGAGCGCATCGACAGCCGGGCGTGCGACGCCCGGAAACAGCTTGGAGACCTTTTCCAGCCGGATCGTCATGAGGCTCCCATCCGCAACTGGCGTGTCATCAGGCGCTCGATTCCGGCAAAGCCGATCTCGACCGCGAGCGCGAGCAGGGCGACCGCGACCGCGCCGGCGATCAGCTGCGGAAAGTTGAAATTCGCCATGCCGGCCGTGATCAGTTCGCCGAGCCCCCCTCCGCCGATGAAGGCGGCGAGCGTCGCTGCCGAGACGATCTGCACCGCCGCCGTGCGGATGCCGGCGAAGATCACCGGCAGCGCCAGCGGGATCTCGATCCGCGTCATCACTTGGGCGTCTGAGAAGCCCTGTCCGCGCGCGGCGTCGACGATGTCGGCATCGACCTCGGTCAGGCCGGTATAGGTGTTGAGCAGCAGCGCCGGCAGGCCATAGAGCGTCAGCGCCACCACCGAGGGCAGGAAGCCGGTGCCCAGCAGCGGCAGCATGATCACCAGCAGCGCCAGCGAGGGGATCGTCCGCAGGATGTTGACCACCGCGATGGCAGCATTGGCAAAGCGGCGCTGGCGCGTCAGCAGCAGGCCGAGCGGCAGCGCGATCAGCAGCACCGCGCCGAGCGCTACCCCGGTGAGCCAGAGATGGTTCTCCAGCGCGGTCAGGAAGATCTGCGGATTGGCAGCGATCCACTGGGTCATCAGGCGCTCTCCGCCTGATTGGCCCGCAGCTGCAGCTCGACCCGGCGCAGGCTCTCGTCGCAGAGCACCGCAAGCGCGGAGGTCACGACGGCGCCGACCACGACCTTCTCGCCGAAATCCTGGGTGATGCCCTGGAAGATGATGTCGCCGAGTCCGCCGGCATTGATGAAGGCGGCCACCGTCGCGACCGACACCTGCGTGACGACGGTGATGCGGATGCCGGCGATGATGACGGGGAGCGCCAGCGGCAGCTCGATGGCGAAGAGCCGGCGCCACTTGCCGTAGCCCATGCCGTCGGCGGCATCGAGGATGTCGGGCGAGATCTCCTGCAGGCCAGTCGCGACATTGCGGATGATGATCAGGAGCGCATAGGCGACGAGCGCGACGATCGCCGGCCAGAAGCCCAAGCCCAGATAGGGGATCAGCAGCGCGAAGATCGCCAACGCCGGCACGGTGTACAGCGCGCCCGAGACCAGGAGCACAACGAGCGCGAAGCCCGGCCGCCGCGCCGAGAGCACGCCGAGCGGCAGGCCGATGGCGAGCGCGATGGCGAGGCCGACGCCGACGAGCTGGATATGCTCCCAGAGCGCGATCAGCAGCCGGTCCCAGTTCTCGATCGTCCAGCTCATGGCTCGATGCCGGTCGGCGCGGCACTGTCGGCCAGCATCAGCCCGCCGGCTTCCATCGCCAGCGCCAGCGCCTCATACTCCCGCCCCATCGGCCGGTCGTCGTCGAGGCGGGCGACATGAGCGCGCACGAAAGCGTGCGCGACGGCGGTTCCACGCCCGAGCCTGATGTCGCCGCGCAGATCGACGGCTTCCGCGGCCACCACGAGTTCGATCGCTGCCAGCCGGGTCAGGCGCCTGGCGATGGCATGCGTCTTCTCGACGATCGCCGGCGTCATCGGCGCGTAATCCTCGACACCGTCGGCCACCGGCAGAGTCATCGCGCCCAGCGGCAAGGCGAGATGGCGGATTTCGGCCTCCAGCGCGGCAGCCGTCTTCTGCGTCGTGGCGAAGCCGGAATGCGAGCCGCCATGCCGCGTCAGGAAGCGGGGCAGATCGCTCATCCCGGCGTTCATCAGCTTGACGATCCTTGCGGCCGAGGTCGCCGCCAGATGGGAGAGCGCAAGACCGGCGGCTTCAAAGGTCAGCGCCAGTTCGGTCGTGTCGAAATTAACGCTGGAGAGCAGCATATCGCGCTCCACCAGCACGGCCGGGCTGTCGGGCGCGCTGGCGAGTTCATTCTCGACGGCATGACTGGCTGACGCGACGGCGTTGATCGCGTGTCCTGCCACGGGAGCGAGGCAGCGGAACGAGATCGGGTCCTGCAGCCGCCGCGCCGCGCCGGGCTGCCAGAGATCGCTGCCGGTAAGAAGCTGGCGCAGCCGGTCTACACCGGCAGCGTGCCCCGCCATGCCCCTAAGCGCCGCGAGATCGGGGTCGAGCGGCGAGAGATTGGCCCGGAACGCTTCCAGCGACAGCGCACCCGCGACGAGGGCGGCATCGAGCGCGCTGGTCATCGCCTCGACAGCCAATGCGGCCAGCCCGACGCTCTGGGCATTGGCGTTAAGCAAGGCGAGCCCGTCCTTGGGGCCGAGCACAGGCAGCGCGATTGCGGCCTTCGCCATCGCCTCGCCACCGGGCAGGACGGCGCCCCGAAATTCGCACTCGCCCTCGCCGATCAGCGGCAGGAAGGCCTGAGCCAGCGGGCTGAGATCAGCTTCCCCGAGCGAGCCGATCCGACGCACGATCGGGTGGACGCCGGCGTTCAGCACGGCGGCGATCGTCTCGGCCAGCACGGGCGAAAGCCCTGATGCCCCGTGGCATATGGCGACGAGCCGCGCTGCCAGCATGGCGCGCACCTCGACCGTCGAGAGCGGCTCACCGACGCCGACGGCGCGCGCCCGGATGGCGCGGGCCTGGAAGGCGGGAATGGCGTCCGCGTCGAGGCGCGTATCGACGGCCGCTCCCAGCCCTGTCGTCAGCCCGTAGACGCTGTCGCCCCGGTCGAGCGCGCGCAACACGACGGCACGCGCGGCGGACAGACGCGGGCCGACCGATTCATGCAGACGAACCGGCGCGTAGTCGAGAGCGATCGCCGCAACGGTCTCGTGGCCGATGGCCTCGCCGCCAATGACGACCTCGGGGTGGCGTTGCGAAAGCCCGCCTGCATCCGCAGCCGCGCTCAGTTCACCAGCCCCTTGGCCTTGAGGAAGGCCGCCGCCACCGTGCGCGGCTCCTTCTTGTCGACCTCGACCTGCCGGTTGAGCTCCTGCATCGTCGGGTTGTCGAGCGCGGCGCCGACCTTTTCGAGGATGCCGACGATCTTCGCGTTGGCAGCGATCTCGGGGCGCACCACGGGCGCGAGGAAATAGGGCGGGAACAGCGCCTTGTCGTCATCGAGTGCGACGAACTTGTCGGCCGCGATCTGCCAGTCGGTCGAGAAGCCGTTGGCGACCTCGATCTGCTTCTGGTTCAACGCCTCGTAGCGCAGCCGCAGCGCTGCGAACTGCTTGAACTCGGCGAATTCGGCACCGTAGACCTCCTTCAGCCCCTTGATGCCGTCGCGACGGTCGACGAATTCCGTGCCGGCGCCGAGGCGCAGTTTCGAAGAGGCCTTGCCAAGATCGCTCAGGGTCTTGAGGTTGAATTCCTTGGCCGTCTCGGGGCGGACCACGATCGCATAGCCGTTATTGATGTTTGACGGCTTCAGCCAGGTCAGGTTGAACTCCTTCTCGTAGAAGGCCTTGACCATGCCGCGGACCTTCTCGGGGTCGGTCTCGGTCACCCCTTGCGCCTTCATCACGGCATTGAGGCCGGTGCCGGTGTATTCGGGATAGAGGTCGATCGCACCGCTCTTCAGCGCCTCATGCGCGACCAGCGTGCCGCCGAGATTGATCTTGCGCTCGACCTTGAAGCCGGCGGCTTCCAGTGCAGCGCCGTAGAGCTCGGCGACGATGAACTGCTCGGTGAAGTTCTTCGATCCAATCTTGATCGTCTGCGCGGAGGCTGCGGTCAGGCCGGTCGCGAGGAGGGCTGCAGCCCCGAGAAGCGTTCTGAGAAAGCGCATGGCTGGTTCCTTCGAAGGGCTCATGAGGTCAAGGCTAGCAAGCAGGGGGCGTGATGCAAGGATCGGGCGGGACAAAGACGCGTGATGCTGTCGCACGCTCCCGGAAGAGAAAGATCGCCGTCGGCTGGCGTCAGCCGGCGGCGTTTCGTTCTCCGCCATGGATCGCGACCGTCAGGCGATTCTCCGGCGGCGAGAGGGGGCAGACCCAGGCTTCCGAATAGGCGCAGGAAGGGTAATAGGCGAAGTTGAAATCGAGGATCAGCCGGCCCGCGCCGTCGCTGCCGAGATCGGCGCTCTTGATCGTGTCGAGCAGGTAGCGCCCGCCGGCGAAGCTCTCCTGTCCATTGGTCGCGTCGCCGAAGGGCAGGAAGACTCCGCCGCCATAGCTCTCGATCCAGTACAGCGTGAGTTCCTTGCCGAGCGGCTGCGCAAGGCCGTTCGTCAGCGCGAAGGGCAGCAGCGTCATCGTGCCGTCCTTGCCGGCCTCGACGCGGATCACCTCGCGGCCCTGCGCCGGCACGGTCGTCACGGTGAAGCGCAGAGCGGGATCGTAGGCGAAACAGTCGATGCCGCGGAACTGCGCCCGGCGGGCGGCGGACAGCGGCGATTGCGGGTGCTCGCGGAACAGCCGGTCGCGGACGCTGCGCCAGTGCCGCCAGCCTTCCTCACCATTCATGGCTCGCACCGCCGCGTAAAGGTCGGCAACCTGGCGGCGCCAGTCATGCAACGTGTCGTAGCGCTCGTGCAGCGCCATGGCAGCATCACTTTCCCGCGGTCCGGCCAGTTCCACCATGCGTCTAGTCCCCCCTGCCGTGCCCGCGCCTGACGCAACGTCTCGGGGCGCAACGCATGAAACTGTATCTGGTTGCGGGCAGGATGGGAGGCTTATGCGTCAGCCCCTGTCAGGGGCGGCAGGATCGCATGGCCTGGCGCCGGTTCACAGATCGATGTCGACCCACAAGGCCGCATGGTCGGAGGCCGCATCTTCGGGGCGCTTCAGCTCGGCATAGGCCTCCCATTTCTTCGGCCGCACGCCCGGCCACATTCCCTTCCGGAAGATGCCGCCGGTCCGCACCTTCGCGAACAGCGCCGGCGAGAGGAGGATGTAGTCGATCTTGTTGCCGGCGGAGCTGGCGCCATAGGTGCCCGGAAACCCGCCATCGTCGAAGCGGGGGTGGGCGGAGATATCCTTCAGCGATGTCCCCGCGACCAGCGGCTGCAGCGGCGCGCTGCCGGGCGTGTCGTTGAGATCGCCCATCACCGCCACATGCTCGACCCCGCTTGCGACCAGCCCCTCATAGATCGCAGCGACCCGCTCGGACTGGGCGCGGCGTCGCGCATTGGAACTGGCCTGGCTGCCGAAGCCCTTGCTCTTGAAGTGGTTGACCATCACCACGATCCGCGCCCCGCCCGGCGTCGTCAGTTCGAACTCCGGGCAATCCCGCGAGAAGACCGGCACGCCCGCCGGCGTCAGATCGTCGACATGGCTGCGCATCGGGCCGATCGGGTAGCCTGAGCGGCTCATCAGCCCGACATCGATGCCGCGCTCGTCATTGCCATCGATCAGCATGACGTGCCGGAACGGCTGTCCGCCGACGGCCGGCAGGATCTCCTGGTTGAAGGCGGAAAGGACCGGGCGGCTCTCGGCCTCGACCACGCCCAGCACATCCGCCTTGAGATCGGCCATGACGCGGGCGGTGTTGCGCATCGCATGCTCGTTGATCGGCTCGTCGCGCAATTCGAGCGAGCCCACCCAGTCGGCGCGGCCATCGGCGACGATCGCGATGCCGCCCGCCTGCGGGCGCTTCAAGAGCCCGCCGCGGTTGCGGCGAAGCAGCACGAAGGGGCCGGTGTCGGACTTTTCCATGCCGAGTTCGACGATGAGCGCGGCCATGCGCGTCTTGTCGGCGGCGCTGTATGAGATCTGGCCTAGCAGCGCGTTCAGCGCTGCGAACCGCTCGAGCACGGGGCGGCCCTCGTCCCAGCTTTCCAGGTTCATCGCCTTGGCGCGATCGAACAGGTTTTCGACATTGTAGACGGCAAGCCGCATCGCATCCTCCCCCCGGGGTCGAGACGTCGTTCTGGGCAGTGTCCGTGAGCGATGTGACAATCGAGGGAAGAAGGCAGCCAAACAAGGCCGCAACGGGCTGATCCAGCCGCTTCGCCGTTATATATTTGCGGACGATCCCGTTTTAGGTCAGCCGGCGCTTCTCGAGCTTCCGTGCCAGCGTGCGGCGGTGCATCCCCAGCCGCCGGGCGGTCTCGGAGATGTTGAAGTCGCTCTCCACCAGCGTCTCGTGGATGCGCTCCCATTCGAGGTTCTTCAGCGACGTCTGGCGCTGGGTCAGCGGCACCTCGGCATCACCCTCGACGCGCTCGAAGGCCGCCTCGATGTCGTCGGTGTTGGCTGGCTTGGCGAGATAGTGGCAGGCCCCGAGCTTGATCGCCTCCACCGCGGTGGCGATGCTGGCGAAGCCGGTCAGCACCACGATTTTCGTCTCGGGGTCGCGCTCGTGCAGCAGCCTGACGCATTCCAGCCCCGAGCCGCCGACCACCTTGAGATCGACCACGGCATAGCCGGGCCTCGCCGTCTCCAGCAGTGCTCGTAGGCTCTCGATGCCGTCGCAATGCTGCACCACATAGCCCCGGCGCTCGAAGGAGCGGCGCAGCACCGGCGCGAAGGCCGGGTCGTCCTCCACGATCAGCAGCGTATTGTCGTCGCTCATCGGTCGTCCTCCTCGGAGACCTGTACGGGCGAGAGGGCGGCGAGGGGCAGGGTCACGGTGACGCAGGCGCCCCCTTGGCTGCGGTTGCGGGCGTCGAGCGTGCCGCCGAACTTGCGCATGACGTTGCTGACGAGGAACAGGCCCAGCCCGCCGCCGGGCCGGCCCTTGGTCGAGCGGTAGGGCTTGCCGATTCCGGCCAGGATCTCGGGCGGGAAGCCGGGCCCCTCGTCGGCGACGATGATGACAAGGTCCTGGCCGCGCCGCTCGACCCGCACCGCCATCGCCTCGGGCGAGGCCTCCTGCGCGTTGTCGAGCAGGTTGCCCAGCACCTGTTTGAGGGCAGGGTCCGAAACGATCTCGGCATCGGGCGCGAAGGCGTTCTCGTAATCGAGCCGGATTGGCGGCCGGTGCGTGCGCCATTGCTCGATCAGCTCGTCGACGAAGTCTCTTACCGTCGTCCAGCCGGGGTTTTCGGCGCGGGTTTCGCCCGAAGACATCAGGATGCCGGAGACGATGGTCTTGCAGCGGTCGAGCTGGGCCTGCATCTCGCCGATCTCGGCGATCAGCTCGGGCTCGGCCTTGAACACCGGCATCCGGCGCCAGTCATTGAGAATGACGGAGAGCGTCGAGAGCGGTGTGCCAAGCTCATGGGCCGCGCCCGAGGCGAGCAGGCCCATGCGGACGATATGGTCCTCCTCCACGGCGCGCTGGCGCAGATCGGCGAGCTTCTCGTCGCGGATGCGCAGGTTCCGGCTGATCCGCTGCAGGAACAGCACCAGCAGCCCGGCCGCGATCAGAAAGCAGACGAAGACGCCCTGCAGGTAAAGCCGCGGCACGCCGTCATCGAGCTGGACGGGCAGGGCGAGAGGCTGATGCGCGCCCATCAGCAGGACGAAGCCAAGCCCCGCCAGCGCGACCAGCACCCAGGTCGACCACCACTCCAGCAGCACGGCGGCAAGGCCGATCTGGAGCAGATAGAGGAAGATGAACGGGTTGCTCGCGCCGCCGCTGAGATAGAGCTGCGTCGTGAGCGCGCCGAGATCGAACAGCAGAGCGCCGAACAGTTCGCCATTGCGCACATCGGCCGCGACGCGGTGATGGCGGACCAGGCTCGCCAGATTGAGCACGACCAGCAGCAGCAGAACCAGCATCATCTCGCCGAGCGGCAGGGCGATGCCGAGGATGCGGTCGACGAACAGGATCGTCACCACCTGCCCGCCGACGGCGAGCCAGCGCAGCTGCACCAGCAGCAGCAGGTTCTTCTGATTGGTGGTGTCCTGGAACCTAATCGGCCTGCTCCCGCGTCCGCCGCAGCCTCGCCTCGTGGCGTAGCACGAAGGCGAGAGCGGCCGCGAGCATGGCCGCGAGGGCGAACCAGGTCACGGCATAGACGAGATGATTGTCCGAGAAATGGACCACGGTCAGGCCGCCCACGGGAAAGCCGCCCGGATTGGGCGTGGCGTCGGCATCGACGAAATAGGGTGCGACCGGTGACAGACTGCGCGCGGCGGCGATCGCCGCGACGTCGCGGGAGTGCCAGCGATCCTCGGCCGGCGCATTCGCCCGCAGGAAGCCGCCGCCCGGCTCGCTGAGCCGCAGCAGCCCGGTGACGGTGACGGTTCCCTCCGGCAGCGCCTGAGCGCGGCTGGCGCGCTCGCGCCGTTCCGGCGGTACGAAACCGCGATTGACCAGAACGGTGAAGCCGGAGTCGGTGACAAGCGGCGTCAGCAGCCAGGAGCCCGCACCGCGCTCCGTCACGGCCTGCACAAGCGCCTCTCGCTCATGCAGGAAGTGCCCGGTGAGCGAGACGCGGGTGTATTGGGCCTCGGCAATGTCGGCCCAGCCCGCCGGCCCGGGTGCAGCGATGGGGGGAGCGTGGATGCGAGCCTCGACGCGTTCGATCAGCGCCTTCTTCCAGAACAGCCGCTCGACCTGCCAGACCCCGAGACGCGCGAAGCCGACGATCCCCGCGAGCGCGACCAGCGCGACGAGGACGAGCGTCGCGCGCGACCGCGGCGCGCGGGCCGCGGCGGCGGAGGTCACGGCATCTGCCTCATGTCGTGCACCGGCATCATGTTGGTGTTGAGGTGGTACATCACCCACAGCGACCCGGCGAGCGTGATCACCACGACGATCACGGTGAAGACGAGCGCCAGCAGCGTCCAGCCGCCTTCGACGCGGCCGTTCATGTGCAGGAAGTAGATCATGTGCACGACGATCTGGACGACCGCGAAGCCCATCACCACGAAGCCGGTGAGCTGGTTGTTGCCGAGCGCGCCGGACATCACCAGCCAGAACGGGATCGCGGTGAGGATGACCGAGAGCACGAAGCCGGTCATGTAGCCGCGGAAGGAACCGTGGGCCTCGTCCTCGGGATGGGGCTCGTAGCCCGGCTGGTGCTGGGCGTTCGTCTCGGAGCTCATCGCAGCATCCCCATGAGATAGACGAAGGTGAAGACGCCGATCCAGATGACGTCGAGGAAGTGCCAGAACATGCTCAGGCACAACAGCCGCCGGCGGTTGGCGGTAATCAGCCCGTGCCGCGCGACCTGCACCATCAGCACCGTCAGCCAGACCAGGCCGAAGGCGACGTGCAGCCCGTGCGTGCCTACCAGCACGAAGAAGGAGGAGAGGAAGGCGCTGCGCTGCGGCGTCGCGCCGAGCGAGATCAGGTGGTGGAACTCGTAGAGCTCGATGGCGAGGAAGGCGAGGCCGAACAGCCCCGTCACCGCCAGCCAGCCTTGCGTCGCCGCGACCTTGCCCTTCGCCATCTCCAGCATGGCGAAGCCGAAGGTGATCGAGGACAGCAGCAGCATCGCGGTGTTGATCGCGACGAGGTTGAGGTCGAACAAATCCTTCGGCGCAGGACCGGCCACATAGTTCGCCCCGAGCACGCCGTAGATCGCGAAGAGGATCGCGAAGATCAGGCAGTCGCTCATCAGATAGAGCCAGAAGCCCAGCGGCGTGCTGTGGCCTGCCGGATGCGGGTGCTCGTCCTTGAGATAGAAGACGGGCGCGTCGCCGCCCTGCGGAACGGTCATCGTCGATGCCATGATGTCAGGCTCCCGATCCCGCGAGCAGGCGGGTGCGCGCATTCTCCGCGGCGACGACCTCCTCGACCGGAATGTGGAAATCGCGGTGGTAGTTGAAGCTGTGGGCGATCGCGACAACCAGGATCGCCGCGAAGGATACCGCCGCCAGCCACCAGATGTGCCAGATCAGCGCGAAGCCGAGCGCCACCGAGATCCCCGCCAGCACGAGGCCGGTCGGCGTGTTCTTCGGCATGTGGATCGGCTTGAAGCCATCGACCGGGCGGACATAGCCGCGGCGCTTCATGTCGGTCCAGGCGTCGTTGTCGTGCACCACCGGGGTGAAGGCGAAGTTGTAGGCCGGCGGCGGCGAGGAGGTCGCCCATTCCAGCGTGCGCCCGTCCCACGGGTCGCCGGTCACGTCGCGCAGCTCGTCGCGCTTCCAGATGCTGTAGGCGATCTGGGCGATGAAGCTGACGATGCCGAGCAGGATCAGGAAGGCGCCGAAGCCGGCGATGACGAACCAGATCTGCAGCGAGGGATCGTCGAAGACGCGCATCCGCCGCGTCACGCCCATCAGGCCGAGCACATAGAGCGGCATGAAGGCGAACAGGAAGCCGAGCGTCCAGAACCAGAAGGAGAACTTGCCCAGCAGCGGATGCAGGCGGAAGCCGAAGGCCTTCGGCCACCAGTAGATCATGCCGGCGAACAGGCCGTAGAGCACACCGCCGATGATGACGTTGTGGAAATGCGCCACCAAAAACAGGCTGTTGTGCAGCACGAAGTCGGCTGGGGGCACGGCGAGCAGCACGCCGGTCATGCCGCCGATGACGAAGGTCAGCATGAAGGCGATGGTCCACATCATCGGCAGCTCGAAGCGGATGCGGCCGCGATACATCGTGAACAGCCAGTTGAAGATCTTCGCCCCCGTCGGGATCGAGATGATCATCGTCGTGATTCCGAAGAAGGAATTCACGCTCGCACCCGAGCCCATCGTGAAGAAATGGTGCAGCCAGACCAGGTAGGACAGGATGGTGATGACCACCGTCGCATAGACCATCGAGGTGTAGCCGAAGAGGCGCTTGCCCGAGAAGGTTGAGACGACTTCGGAGAAGATGCCGAAGGCTGGCAGAATCAGGATGTAGACCTCAGGATGGCCCCAGATCCAGATCAGGTTCACGTACATCATCGGGTTGCCGCCGAAGTCGTTCGTGAAGAAGTTGGTGCCGACATAGCGGTCGAGCGTCAGCAGGGCGAGCACCGCGGTGAGCACCGGGAAGGTCGCCACGATCAGCACGTTGGTGCACAGCGAGGTCCAGGTGAAGACCGGCATCTTCATCAGCGACATGCCGGGGCAGCGCATCTTCACGATCGTGCAGATCAGGTTGATGCCCGATAAGGTCGTGCCCACGCCTGCGATCTGCAGCGCCCAGATGTAGTAGTCGACGCCGACCTCCGGACTGTAGGAGATCCCCGAGAGTGGCGGATAGGCGAGCCAGCCCGTGCGCGCGAATTCGCCGACGAAGAGCGAGATCATCACCAGCACCGCGCCGGCCGTGGTCATCCAGAAGCTGAAATTGTTCAGGAAGGGGAAGGAGACGTCGCGCGCGCCGATCTGCAGCGGCACGACATAGTTCATCAGCCCCGTCACCAGCGGCATGGCGACGAAGAAGATCATGATCACGCCATGGACGGTGAAGAGCTGGTCGTAGTGATGGGCGTTGAGATAGCCCTCGGACCCGTTGAAGGCGATCGCCTGCTGGATACGCATCATCACCGCGTCGGCGAAGCCGCGCAGCAGCATCACCAGCCCGAGGATCATGTACATGATGCCGATCTTCTTGTGGTCGACGCTGGTCAGCCAGTCGCGCCACAGCCAGCCCCAGAGCCGGTAATAGGTCAGGGCGCCGACGATCGCCGCGCCACCCAGCGCCACGACGGCGAAGGTGGCGACCAGGATCGGCTCGTGGATCGGGAAGGCGGCCAGCGAAAGCTTGCCGAAGATCGGAGAGGTGGCGGCAACGGAAGCGTCGGTCACGGGGATTCTCGCTTCAGGACTGGGACGAACGGGCGAGGCCGAGCAGCTCGGTGAAGGTCTGCGGCCGGCGCGGCGTCATGAGGGAAGACGTCGTCGGGGGAAGCGTCAGGCCCATGCCCCGGATCGGGGTCAGGTCGCGCGGGGTGGTGTCGGGCGGCGCCATCGCCATCATGGCGTTCGCCTCCTCGACCGTGCAGATCGACGCGATGTAGCGCGGCTCCTCACCGAAGGGCGCCTGGTTGCCGCCGCGGCGCGAATACTTGTCATAGGCCAGCGGCAGCGTCGTATGCAGGCCGGCGAGTCCGAGGCCCCCCTTGGCGTCGAGCGCCATCATCTCGCTCATGCACATCTTGCCGGGCTGGACGCAGAGATTGCGGATGGCGTCGAACAGCCGCGGCTCGGTCGCGCCGAAGCGCTGCACCGCGACGTTCTCGCTCGGCCGCTCGAGCTGGAGATAGGCCGCGCGGTCGAGCCGGGCCTCGCTCTCCTTGGTCTTGGCGACCCAGCCTTCGAAATCGCTCTCGCTCATGCCGAGGAAGGAAAAGCGCATGCCGGAGAAGCCGGCGCCGCTGTAATTGGCCGAGAAGCCCTGGTAGCGGCCGGGGCGGTTGATCACGGCATGGAGTCGCGTCTGCATCGCCGGCATCGCATAGATCTGGCCCGCCAGCGCCGGGATGTAGAAGGAGTTCATCACCGAGGAGGAGGTGAGCTTGAAATGGATCGGCCGGTCGACCGGCGCGGCGAGCTCGTTGACGGTGGCGATGCCCTGCTCGGGGTAGATGAACAGCCATTTCCAGTCGAGCGCGACGACCTCGACCTCGAGCGGCTTCGTGGTCGCAGGCACCGGCTGGCCGGCCGCGATCCGGTCGAGCTTGCGGTAGGGGTCGAGCAGATGTGTGCCCATCCAGGTCAGCGCGCCCAGCGCGATGATGATCAGGAGCGGCGCGGCCCAGATGACCAGCTCCAGGCCGGTCGAATGGTTCCAGTCCGGCTTGTAGGTCGCCTCCTTGTTGGAGGCGCGGTAGCGCCAGGCGAAGAACACCGTCAGCGCCATCACCGGCACGATGATCAGCAGCATCAGGACCGTCGAGATCACGATCAGGTCGCGCTGCTGCGCGGCGATGTCGCCCGACGGCGCCATGACCACGAGGTTGCAGCCGCCGAGCGCGGCGAGCACGGGAAGCAAAGCGAGGACACGCAGGGGGCTCAAGGCAGACACCTTTCGCTGATCGTCTTGCCCGGAGAGCTAGCTGCGGTGCAGCAACGGTAACATTGGACAATTTGCCCAATGCCACCCGCAGGCCCGATGGGGCACTAGGACCGGTGCCGCGGCAGGGTGCGATGCACCATGCCCTCATGAGACCGATGCGCGACGGGACAGATCATGGCTCAGATGCCGACCACGGCGGAACGCGACGCCAGCCATCTCAGTGAGAGTCATGGCGAGGTGAACCCGGGCGAGATGGCGATCGGCGTCATCATCGGCCGCACCTCGGAGTTCTTCGACTTCTTCGTCTATGCCATCGCCTCGGTCATCGTCTTTCCGAAGCTGGTCTTCTCCTTCGCCGACCCGCTGACGGGAACGCTGTATTCCTTCGCGATCTTCGCGCTGGCCTTCATCGCGCGCCCCTTCGGAACGGTCATCTTCACAGCGATCGACCGCAAGGCCGGCAAGAGCGCCAAGCTGACGCTCGCCCTGTTCCTGCTGGGCACATCGACCTGCGCCATCGGCTTCCTGCCGAGCTATGAGAGCATCGGCGCGGCCTCGATCTGGCTGCTCGCGCTCGCTCGCATCGGCCAGGGCATCGCGCTCGGCGGCACCTGGGACGGTCTCGCCTCGCTGCTCGCGCTGAACGCCCCCCAGCGCCATCGCGGCTGGTATGCGATGATCCCGCAGCTCGGCGCGCCCTTCGGCCTGATCGTCGCCAGCGGGCTCTTCGCCTTCTTCGTCGGCAATCTCTCGGCCGAGGATTTCTACAGCTGGGGCTGGCGCTACCCCTTCTTCGTCGCCTTCGCGATCAACGTCGTCGCGCTCTTCGCCCGGCTGCGCATGGTGGTGACGCCGGACTACCAGAACCTCTTCGAGACGCGCGAGCTCCAGCCGACCAAGATCGCCGACACGCTGCGGGCCGAGGGGCGCCATGTCGTGATCGGCGCCTTCGCGCCCCTCGCGAGCTTCGCCATGTTCCACATGGTCACGGTCTTCCCACTCTCCTGGGTCTTCCTGTTCACGCAGGAGGGGCCGGCACGCTTTCTCGTCATCGAGGCCGTGGGTGCGGTTTTCGGCGCGCTCGCTATCGTCGCTTCGGGCCTGATCGCCGACCGGATCGGCCGGCGCGCGCTGCTCGGCGGCTGCGCCATCGCGATCGCGGTGTTCAGCGGCTTTGCGCCGCAGCTCCTCGACGGCGGCTTTGCCGGCGAGCTCGTCTTCATGATCGGCGGCTTCATCCTGCTCGGCCTGTCCTTCGGCCAGTCCTCCGGCTCGGTCGCCTCGGCCTTCTCGCCGACCTATCGCTACACCGGCTCGGCCCTGACCTCCGACCTCGCCTGGCTCTTCGGCGCGGGCTTCGCGCCGCTCGCCGCGCTGGTGCTCTCGACCCAGTTCGGCCTGATCTCGGCCGGCGCCTATCTGCTCTCGGGCGCCGTTGTCACACTGCTGGCCCTGCGCCTCAACCGCCAGTGGGAGATGCGCCGGGCCGATGAGGGGCGGGGGTGAGGTCGCCCCGCTCGCGCAGCAGAGCAAGCGTCCGCTGATCGGCGGTGCCACCGCAGAGCCGCTCGATCGCTTCCGCAAACAGGTTCGGCCTGCGCTCGGCCGCGAGCGAAAACAGCGTCATGCTGGAGACGAATTTCAGATCGTCCGGCGAGCCGAAAATCGCCCGAAGGTCCCGTCCCTCCAGCGCCAGCACGGCCTCCGTGCAGTCCAGCAAGCGCGCGCCGAGCACGGGATGGGCCAGATAGGCGCGCGCCTCGGCGAGCCCTAATACGCCATAGTGTTGCGCCATCTCGGACGATCCGAGCCCGCGCAGTTGCGGGAACACGAACCACATCCAGTGGCTGCGCTTGCGGCCCTGCCGCAGTTCCGCCAGCGCCTGCGCGTGGACGGCAGCCTGCGCCGCGAGGAAACGCTGCAGATCGAAAGGGTCGCTCATCTCTTCGAGGTGGTGCAGGATCGGACGGATGCAACCCGCCGGGGCTCTGGCAACGCCCCTGGCGGCCCGGGGAGGGCGATATGGCCGAAGACCCGCTCGCCCGGCGCCGCCGCCAGTTCCCGAAGCTGAAGGGCTGGCACCGCAACCGCAGCGGCAACTGGCAGATCGAGATGCGGCAGTTCCGCGTGACGATGTTCGAAAACGCGCTCGGCTGGGGCGCGGTGGTCAGCCATCCGCGCCATCCCGAAGGCAGCTTCACGGCCGGCCGCTATGGCAGCTTCGTGGAGGCGCAGGATGCCGCGTTCGATCTGCTGGTGCTTCTGGAAAGGCAGCTCGCCGATTGCTGAAGTACAACCACACAGAATGTGCTGCACATCGGGACCGGATCATCGGGAAAAAATGGTGGGCGACACAGGGATCGAACCTGTGACCACTCCCGTGTGAAGGGAGTGCTCTACCGCTGAGCTAGTCGCCCGCACCGGCGCTTCTCCTAGTCGGCGCGCGCCGCGTCGTCAAGAATGGGCGGCAACCTTCGAAGGCGTCCCCGCCTTGCCGCCGCCCAGCACCTGCCGCACGGCGGCGGGCAGGGCGTCGAAATGCTGGATGACGAGATCGGGTTCCAGCGTCTCGATCGGCACATCGGTGTAGCCGAAGGGCACGCAGATCGTCGGGATCCCCGCCGCCTTGGCGGTGGCGATGTCGGTGCGCGAATCGCCGATCATCACGGCCCGCGCGGGATCGCCCCCGGCGGCCTTGATCGTCAGCGTCAGGTGCCGCGGGTCGGGCTTGTGGAAGGGGAAGCTGTCGCGCCCGGCGACCGAGGCGAAGCGCTGGGCGATGCCGAAATGATCGAGGATCAGACGCGTGTGCAGGATCGGCTTGTTGGTGCACACCGCCAGGAGATAGCCCTCCGCCGCGAGGGCATCGAGCGCGCCGAGCACGCCGTCGAAGAGATGGCTGTGGGAGGCGACATCCTCCGCATAGATCAGCAGGAAATCCTCGAACAGCCGCTCGAGCGTCTCGGCATCGAGCGGCCGGCCGGAGACGCGAAAGCCGCGCTCGATCAGCGCCCGCGCGCCCGCGCCGACCAGTTCGCGCGCCCGCTCCAGCGGCAGGGCCGGCAGCCCCTCGCGGACCAGGATGACGTTGAGCACGCGCATGATGTCGGGCGCGGTCTCGGCGAGCGTGCCGTCGAGATCGAAGACGACGATCGGGGGCAGGGTCATGGGCGGGCCGCTCCTGGCGCGTGGACGCTGCGCATAAACGTGCTGGACGGGATTTTGGCAAGCGCGCCCGGCGGGCGGGGCGGCGGCGCTGAAGACATCCTCGGCTCCGGCATTGATGCTATCGTGCCGGCGATTCGTGGAAGGAACAGTACCGTGTCTCGATCCCTCCGACTCCCCGCGGCCCTGGCCCTCTTCGCCGGGTTGGCCTTGGCCGGCGCCGCGCAGGCCGCCCCCTTCGATTTCGCGCCCGCGCCCCAGACCGACCTGAACCGCGTCTACCGCGTCGACAAGGCGACCGGCGAGGTCGCCGCCTGCCAGTTCCAGCTCAAGGAGGGCGGCGTCGGCGTCACCGTCTGCTTCCCGCCGGGCGAGGGCGCCGGGGCGCAGGCCCCGAGCGACTACACGCTGTTGCCATCGCGGCATGAGCGCGAGGGCGGCATCTTCCGGGTCAACATCCGCACGGGCGAGATGAGCATCTGCTACGTCTTCGACGACAAGACCGTCTGCACGCCCCAGGCGAAATAGGGCGTCCGCAACATTCGGCCACCGCGGGCCGGCAAAACCGCAGGACCTATGGCGGGCATGCGTCCGCTTGCAGTCGTCAGCCGCGCGGGCTGCATGCTAGATCACGTGGACGCCCTTTCCTTTCGCGTCACGGAAGCCCGCCATGCTGAAGCTGAACGATCCCTCCCTCCTCAAGTCGCAGTGCCATGTCGACGGCGCCTGGATCGGCGAGGGCGTCGATGCGGTCGACAATCCGGCCACGGGCGAGCTGCTGGCGAAGGTGCCGCGCTTCGGGGCGGACGAGACCACGGCCGCTGTCGAGGCCGCCTCGCGTGCCTTCAAGCCTTGGGCGAAGAAGTCAGCCAAGGAGCGCTCGCAGATCCTGCGCAAATGGTTCGACCTGATCATGGCGAACCAGGAAGACCTGGCGCAGATCATGACCGCCGAGCAGGGCAAGCCGCTGACGGAATCGCGCGGCGAGGTCGCCTATGCCGCCTCCTTCGTCGAGTTCTACGCGGAAGAGGCCAAGCGCATCTATGGCGAGACGATTCCCTCGCCCTTCCCGAATTCGCGCATCATCATCCAGAAGCAGCCCGTCGGCGTCTGCGCCGCGATCACGCCCTGGAACTTCCCGGCCGCGATGATCACGCGCAAATGCTCGCCGGGGCTGGCCGCCGGCTGCACCTTCGTGGTCAAGCCCGCCCCCGACACCCCGCTGACGGCCTTCGCGCTGATCGAACTGGCCATCCGTGCCGGCTTCCCCAAGGGCGTGCTCAACATCGTCACGGGCGATGCGGTGGCGATCGGCAAGGTCATGACGACGCATCCCGCCGTGCGCTTCATCGGCTTCACCGGCTCGACGCCGGTCGGCAAGCTGCTGATGCAGCAGGCGGCATCCACCGTGAAGAAGGTCGGGCTGGAGCTGGGCGGCAACGCGCCCTTCATCGTCTTCGACGATGCCGATGTCGATGCCGCCGTGCAGGGGGCGATCGCGGCGAAGTTCCGCAACATGGGCCAGACCTGCGTCTGCACCAATCGGCTCTTCGTGCAGGACGGCATCCATGACGAGTTCGTCGCCAAGTTCGCCGGCGAGGTCGCCAAGATGAAGGTCGGCAACGGCACCGAGGTTGGGGTCGTCCAGGGGCCGCTCATCAACGAGCGCGCCATCGAGAAGGTCGAGCGCCATGTCGCGGATGCCGTCGCCAACGGCGCCAAGGTCGTAGTCGGCGGCAAGCGCCACGCGCTCGGCCGCACCTTCTACGAGCCGACCGTGATCGCCGGTGCCACCACCACCATGCTGATGACGCGCGAGGAGACCTTCGGCCCCGTCGCCCCCGTCTACCGCTTCAGCACGGAGGAGGAGGTCATCGCGCTCGCCAACGACACGCCCTTCGGGCTGGCCGCCTATTTCTACTCGAAGGATCTCGGCCGTGCCTTCCGTGTTGCCGAGGAGCTCGAATACGGCATGGTCGGCATCAATTCCGCCATGCTCGGTACGGAGGTCGCCCCCTTCGGCGGCGTCAAGGAATCCGGTCTCGGTCGCGAGGGCTCGCTCCACGGCATCGAGGAGTTCGTCGAGATCAAATACATGCTGATGGGTGGCCTCGGGGCTTGAACCCGGCCGCATCCGCCGTCATTGCGGGGACGTCGCGACGCGGCGATCCGGGAGCGGCCAACGCGCCTCCCGTCGGATCGCTGCGCTGCGCCGGCCATGACGTCGCGTTGAGGACAACCCCATGAGCTCCGACGATCTTAAGAAGCAGGCTGCCGCCCGCGCGCTCGAACTGGTGAGGCCGGGCATGCGGCTCGGCCTCGGCACCGGCTCGACCGCCAAGCACTTCGTCGATCTGCTCGGCGCGCGCGTCGCAGAGGGGCTCGACGTCCTCTGCGTCTCGACCTCGGAGGCGACCGAGGCGCAGGCGCGCGCGCTGGCGATCCCGATGTCGACGCTCGACGAGACGCCGGAGCTCGACCTCACCATCGACGGCGCCGACGAGGTCGATCGCGAACTGCGCCTGATCAAGGGCGGCGGCGCGGCGCTTCTGCGCGAGAAGATCGTCGCCGCCGCCTCGGCCCGCATGGTGGTGATCGCCGACGACACCAAGCTGGTCGAGCGTCTCGGCCGCTTCCCCCTGCCGATCGAGATCGTGCCCTTCGGCATGGAAGCGACGCGCCGCGCCGTGCTCGCTGCCATGGCAGGCGCCGGGGCGGCGGGGGACCTCGTCCTGCGCCGCAAGGCCGATGGCAGCGTGCTCGTCACCGATGGCGGCCACTGGATCCTCGACGCCCACCCGGGCGTGATCCCACAGCCGGAGGCGCTGGCGACGGCCCTCGCCGCCATTCCCGGCGTCGTCGAGCACGGGCTGTTCCTCGGCCTCGCCGATGGCGCCATCCTGGCCGGAGCGGCGGGGTTGACCGTCCTCGGCCGCCTCGACTGAGCGGGATCGGGCACCGACGCGGCCGGAGCGCGACATCGCTTCGCCTTAAAATGCCTTTTCACCCGGTGGCCTCATGCTCTAAGGAAACCCCCGATGCGGGCTCCGGCACCGGGGCCTCCTGAGTCGGTGGAAACCGGGCAGGGCTGATTCAACGAATGGCCGGGTCGCCCGCTGGGCGCCGACCGCCACTCCAGCAACGATGGCGCGATCCGGCGCAGGACGAAGGGGCTCAGAATGATCCGTCACCATTTCGCCGGTTTGGCCGTCAGCCTCGCGCTTCTGCTGGCCGGTCCTGTCCAGGCGCAGACGGCCGCCGCGCCGGCTCAGGCCGATATTCCCCAGAGCTGGCTCGAGGCGGGCCGCGATGTCGTCGTCCTGTCGGGGCTGGGCGATTCCTTCGACGGCATCTATCGCGAGTTCCGCGAGCGCGTGAGTCAGACCGTCGGCACGACTCGCCCTGAGGTCCGCAAGGACATGGAGCAGGTCATCGAGTCGCTGCGGCCCGAGGCCGAGAAGAAGAAGCAGGAGATCGTCGCCTCGGCCGCCTATATCTTCGCCAAGCGGATGAGCGAGGCGGATCTCAAGGAGGTCGCCGCCTTTTTCCGTTCCCCGGTCGGGCAGCGGTACAACGCGATGCGCCCGGGCGCGATCGACGAGATTTTTGCCCTGCTGCAGCCCTGGAGCGTGCAGACCAGCAACTTCCTGTTCGACCGTTTCAGCGAAGAGATGCGCAAGCGCGGCCACAAGCTCTGAGACCGCCGGCACGGCCGTCTTTCCCGTGACGATAACAACGCCGCCGGCCCCGGGTCCGGCGGCGTTGTCATGGCCGGCGGCTAGTTCTTCGGGCCGATGCGGATAGGGGCTTCGCTGTCGGGCGGCGCCGCGGAATGCGCGCCGCTCGCCCGGTTGAGCGCCACGGTCACGATCCAGAGCAGAACGCCGATGCCGATCAGCGCGCCGGCGATCTGGTACTGGACCATGTCGCGGCCGGTCCAGGGCCCGGCGAAGAAGGCGCAGGAGAGGGCGCCGAGCACCGGCAGCAGTGTCGGCGTGCGGAAATGGGCATGCGCCACCGCGTCCTTGCGCAGCACCAGGACCGCGACATTCACCACGGCGAAGACGCAGAGCAGCAGCAGGGCCGTCGTCCCGCCGAGCGCCGGCACCTCGCCGACGACGGTGATGAGCCCGAAGGCGAGGAGTGTGGTGAAGCCGATGGCGACGAAGGGCGTGCGCCGCTGCGGATGCACCTTGCCGAGAAGGGCAGGCAGCACCCGCTCGCGGCTCATGCCGTAGACCAGCCGGCTCGCCATGAGCATGTTGATCAGCGCGCTGTTGGCGACAGCGAACATGGTGATGAAGCCGAAGATCCAGACCGGGAAGTTCGGCGCCCCCGCCTGAACGACCTTAAGCAGCGGCGTCTCGCCCTCGCCGAGCTGCTCCGGCGGCACCAGCGTGATCGCGGCGATCGAGACCAGCACATAGATCACCCCGGTGATCACCAGCCCCGCCAGCAGCACCTTCGGGAAGATGCGGCTCGGATCCTTGCATTCCTCGGCCATGTTGACCGAGTCCTCGAACCCGACCATCGCGAAGAAGGCGAGGGTTGTCGCGGCGATAACCGGCCAGAACAGGCCGCCATCGGGCGCCGCCTTGAAGGCGAGCACCCGGGAGACGTCCCCCTGGCCGGCCGTGATCGCCATCAGCCCGATCACGATGACGATCAGCAGGCCCGTCAGCTCGACGCTGGTGAGCACGACATTGGCCTTCACGCTTTCGCCGACGCCGCGCAGGTTGACCACGGCGACCAGCGCCATGAAGCCGAGCCCGACGAGCGTGATCCAGATCGTCCCGTTCAGGCCGAGATCGAGCGCGCCCGAGAGATTGGCGGCAAAGGCGCGCGAGGCCGTCGAGGCCGAGGTGATCCCCGAGCACATCACCGCGAAGGCCACGATGAAGGTGATGAAGTGGATGCCGAAGGCCTTGTGAGTGTAGAGCGCCGCTCCGGCTGCGCGCGGGTACTTGGTCACCAGTTCGAGATAGCTGAACGCCGTTACCAGCGCGACGACGAAGGCGAGCAGGAAGGGTAGCCAGACCACGCCGCCGACCTGCTTGGCGACCTGTTCGGTCAAGGCGTAAATTCCGGTCCCGAGAATGTCGCCGACGATGAACAGCAGCAGGAGCCAGGGCCCCATCACCCGCTTGAGGCCCGGCTGGTCCTGGTGCGGAGCGGCGGTGTCGGTCAGGCTGGCGTCGGTCATGGAATCCTCGTGCGGGCGTGCCGCTTCATGAACACAGTCATGCCGCATTTGTTCAGGGCGCGACCGACCCTGACCTGGGGTCGCAACGGTGCCGGTCTTGGCCGGCCGCCCCATCTCACCTGCCCAACCGGAGCTCCGCATGCCGACCCATTCTGGAACCGTCCTCGTCACCGGCGGATCCGGCTTTCTGGCGGGCCACTGTATTCTGGCGCTGCTGCAGGCGGGCTACAGCGTCCGGACGACGATGCGCTCGCCGGGCCGGGAGGCCGGCCTGCGTGCTGCGCTCGCAGCGGCAGGCTGCGTGGCCGGAGAGCGCCTCGCGGTGCGGCAGGCCGATCTGATGGCCGACGTCGGCTGGAGCGAGGCCGCCCGCGGCTGCGCGGGCGTGCTTCACGTCGCTTCGCCGCTGTCAGCAGCGGCGCCAAAGCATGAGGACGAGCTGATCCGCCCCGCGCGCGAGGGCACGCTGCGGGTGCTGCGCGCGGCCCGCGAGGCCGGGGTCGGCCGCGTCGTCCTGACCTCCTCCTTCGCGGCGATCGGCTATGGCCGCACGCTGCAGCGGCCCTTCACCGAAAGCGACTGGACGGACACGGGCGACGCTGCGCTCGCCGCCTATCCCAAATCCAAGACGCTGGCCGAGCGCGCCGCCTGGGACTTCGTCGACCGCGAGGGCGGGGGGCTCGAACTGGCGGTGGTCAATCCGGTCGGCATCTTTGGCCCGCTGCTCGGTCCCGATCTTTCCGCCTCGATCCTGCTGGTCAAGAGCATGCTGGAGGGGCGGCTCCCGGCCGTGCCGCGGCTGATGTTCGGCGTCGTCGATGTCCGCGACGTGGCCGACCTCCACCTTCGTGCGCTGGCGCATCCGGCCGCCGCAAACGAGCGCTTCATCGCCACGGCGGGCGATTTCCTGACCATGCAGGAGATCGCACTCATTCTGCGCGACAGGCTGGGGCCTGCGGCGAGCCGGGTCTCGACGCGTGTGCTCCCGGACTGGCTGGTGCGCCTCGTCGCCCTGTTCAGCGCCGCCGCGCGCCAGGCGGCGACGCCCGAACTCGGCCGTCCCAAGACCGCCTCCAGCGCCAAGGCACAGGCCATGCTGGGTTGGGAGCCGCGCCCGGCTGCGGATGCGCTGGCGGCGACGGGCGAGAGCCTGATCAGGCTGGGGCTGGTCGGCGCGGGCCGCTGATCGACCGTCAGTCCTCGCTCGCCTTGAAGCGGTTGAGCCCCTTCATCACGAACGGGGCCACCAGCGCGACGAAGGCCACGCCGAGCAGCGTCGCCGAGATCGGGTTCTCGAGCAGGATCATCGGGTCGCCGAGGCTGATCTGCAGCGCCCGGCGCAACTGCGCCTCCGCCATCGGCCCGAGGATCAGGCCGACGACCATGGGCGCGACGGGGTAGTCGTAGCGCCGCATCAGATAGCCGAGATAGCCGAACAGGAAGAGCATTCCGAGCTCCACCGGCGAGGCGTTGACCGCGAGCGTGCCCATCGTCGCGAAGACGAGGATGCCGGCATAGAGCCAGGGCTGCGGTACGGCGAGCAGCTTCACCCAGAGCCCGATCAGCGGCAGATTCAGGATCACCAGCATGACGTTGGCGATGAAGAGCGACGCGATCAGGCCCCAGACGAGGTCGGGCTTTTCCGCGAAGAGCAGGGGGCCGGGGTTCAGCCCATATTGCTGGAAGCCGGCCAGCATGATCGCCGCCGTCGCCGAGGTCGGCAGGCCGAGCGTCAGCAGCGGCACCAGCGTGCCGGCGGCAGAAGCGTTGTTGGCCGCTTCCGGACCCGCGACACCCTCGATCGCGCCCTTGCCGAACTCGTCGGGATATTTGCAGAGCTTCTTTTCGGTCGAATAGCTCAGGAAGGTCGGAACCTCCGCGCCGCCCGCCGGCAGCGCGCCGATCGGGAAGCCATAGGCCGTCCCGCGCAGCCAGGGCGCCCAGGAGCGCTTCCAGTCCTGCTTGCTCATCCAGAGCGAGCCCTTGATCGGGATGATCTCCTCGGGGTCGCGGAAGCGCTTCGAGGCGACATAGAGCGCCTCGCCCACCGCGAAGAGCCCGACCGCCAGCGTCGTCACCTCGATGCCGTTGAGCAGTTCCGGCACGCCGAAGGTGAGCCGCGCCTGGCCGGTCAGCTTGTCGATGCCGACGAGGCCGAGCGTGATGCCGAGGAACAGGCTCGTCAGCCCGCGCAGCGGCGAGTCGCCGAATGTCGCCGAGACGGTGACGAAGGCGACGATCATCAGCGCGAAATAATCCCAGGGGCCGAACTTGATCGCGACCTCGACCAGCCAGGGCGCGAGGAAGGTCAGCCCGATCGTGGCGATCAGCCCCGCCACGAAGGAGCCGATCGCGGCAGTGGCGAGCGCCGGGCCGCCGCGGCCGGCCTTGGCCATCTTCGAGCCTTCGAGCGCGGTCGCGAGCGAGGCGCTCTCGCCGGGCGCGTTCAGCAGGATGGCGGTCGTCGAGCCGCCATACATGCCGCCGTAGTAGATGCCGGCGAACATGATCAGCGATCCTGCCGGATCGAGCTTGAAGGTCACCGGCAGCAGCAGCGCCACCGTCAGCGCCGGGCCGATGCCCGGCAGCACGCCGACGGCCGTGCCGAGAAAAACGCCGATCAGGCAGAACAGCAGCTTCGAGGGCTCCAGCGCGACGCCGAAGCCGTTGATGAGCGAGACGAAGGTATCCATCTCAGGCGCTCCTCACAGGAACAGGCGTTCGAGCGGCCCGGCCGGAAGCAGCAGGGTCAGGAGCTTGGCGAAGACGAGGAAGATGACGAGGCCGAGCACGAAGCCGATCGCCGCGTCGACCGCCAGCGCCCGTCGGCCGAAGCCGCGCGCCGTGCAGGCGAAGAGGATGGTGATGGCGATCACGAAGCCGGCGCCGGTCGCGATGCACAGGATCAGGCCGGCGAGCCCACCGACGATCCACAGCAGGGCCCCGCGATCGGCGGCCTCCGGTTTCGGCAAGCCGCCGCGGAAGGCGAGGACGAGATGCGACAGCCCGAGGATGACGAGACCCGCACAGGCCACCATCGGCATCGCGGTCGGTCCGAGCCCGTAATTCGAGGTGATCGTCTGCTGGGAGGCGTCGTAATAGACGATTCCGGCGAGGGCGAGCAGCAGCAGGCCGACGAGGAGGGCGGGCCTGTCGGCGCCGGGTGACGGGGCATCGTTCGTCATGGCGTATCCATCAGCGACAGTTCGTTTGTTCGGTGCGCGGTGAAGTCGGCGTGAAGGGAAAAAAAGGGGGCCGGTCGCCGGCCCCCTGGTCTTGCTTGGCGGTGCGCCGGGCTTACTTCACCAGGCCGACATCCGTCATCACCTTGCTGACGCGTGTCTGCTCGGCCTTCAGGAAGGCGTCGAAGGCAGCGCCGCCGAGATAGGCGTCGTCCCAGCCGCGGGCCTTCAGGATCTCAGCCCATTCCTTCGACTTGACCATCTTCTCGATCGCGTCGGACAGGGTCTTGGTCTGGTCGGCCGAGAGGCCGGGAGGAGCGACGACCGAGCGCCAGTTCATCAACTCGAGATTGACGCCGCCTTCCTTCAGGGTCGGAGCGTCGGGAGCATTGGCGAGGCGCGCCGGAGCCGAAACGCCGATCACCCGCAGCTTGCCGGCCTTGATCTGGCCCTCGAACTCGCCATAGCCGGAAATGCCGGCCGTCACGCGCCCGCCCAGCATGGCGGCCAAAGCCTCGCCACCACCGGAGAACGGGATGTAGTTGATCTTCTTGGGATCGCCGCCGGCGGCCTCGGCGAAGAGCGCAGCCAGGATGTGGTCGGCGCCACCGGCCGAGCCGCCCGCCCAGGTCACCTTGGCAGGATCGGCCTTGACGCGCTCGGCCAGGTCTTTGGCGCTCTTGATCGGCGACTCCGTCGGCACGACGATGACGAGCGCCTCGGCCGTCAGCCGCGCGATCGGCGTCACCTGCGTCAGGTTCACGGGCGACTTGTTCAGCAGGATCGCGCCGACCATGACGAAGCCGTTGACCATCAGCTGGCTGCCGTCGCCCTTGGCGTTGATCAGCTGCGCCAGGCCGATCGTGCCGCCGGCGCCGGTGACGTTGGTCACCTGCACGCTCTTGGCGATGCCGGACGCGGTCAGCGCCTGCTGCATCGAGCGCGCCGTGCCGTCCCAGCCGCCGCCGGGGGCCGCGGGGGCCATGATCTTGAGCTCGAGCTGGGCGAAGGCGGCCGTCGACAGGCCGGCCACCGCGACGGCGGTGACGGCGCAGCGCTTGAGAAGGGATGTCAGCATGTAATTCCTCCGCTCGCGGATGGGACCGCGCGATTTTTGGGCGACGCCCGCCAGTGGCACTTCGCCGCGTATGCCGTCAATTGCGCCCGATTGATCAATCCGGAGTCAAGACAATTCGCCGGCCCACGCGGCTCTAGTGCTGGGCCCCGCGATGGCTTAAGCGCTCGCCGATGAACCAGACCTCTTCCGTCGCCACCCGTCCGGCCGCCGGGTACGTCCCGGCACGGCTTGCGGCGATTGGCGCGGCGCTCCTCCTGGCATTGCCACTCGCCATGTGGATCGCCAACCGCTCCGCCCCGCTCATGCTGGCGCTGGCGGCTGCAGCCTTCTGCGCGGCCGCGCTCGTCGAGGAAGGCTGGCCACCCTCTCTGCACCGGGCGGCAGCTCTGCTGCGCGGCCCGATCGGGCTCGCCCTGTCCGGATTCCTGCTCTGGTCCCTCGTCACGATCGCTTGGAGCCATCGGCCGTCCGCGAGCCTCGCGGCCTGGGGCGAGTTTGCGCTGCCGCTGACCTGCGGCGTCGCCATCGCGGCATCCGGCCGCTTTCGGCCGGGCCCTGCGCTCGGCCGCGCGCTGGCGATCGTTGTGGCTGTGGCCGCCGTCATGATGATGGCGGAACTGGCCACCGGGCTCGCCATCAGGCGCGCGCTCGATATCGGCCGCCAAGTCACCTACATGTTCAATCGCCCGGTGCTGACCTGCCTCATCTTGGCTCCCGTCGCCCTGGCGGCGCTGCCATGGCAGGGACCTTCGCGGCGGTGGAGCATCGCCCTGGCCGTGCCGGTCGTCCTCGCCGTCGCCTGGGCCTGCCTCGGCTCGGAGAGCGGTGCGGCCGGGTTCGGTCTGCTCGTCCTGGTGGTTGCTGCGGCGGCGGCGCTCCTGGCCCCCCGGCTCGCCTGGGCGGCGGTCACGCTCGCCTTCGTGGCGACGATGATTCTGGCCCCCGTGGTCGGGCGTCTCGGGGACGCGGTCCTGCCGGCGGCGCTCCACGAGCGCCTCGCCAATTCCCACTCGCGCGACCGGGTCGACATCTGGCTGTCCTTCGGCGAGGCGACACTGGCCCGGCCGGTCCGCGGCGCTGGCTTCGGCACCTCGCCGACGCTCGACCGCCACCCCGTCGCCGCCGAGGTCACCGAGCCGCGCCGCCCGCTTCTGGCCGTCGGCCACCCGCACAACGCCCCGCTCCAGGCCTGGACCGAGACCGGCGGGGTCGGCGTCGTGCTGCTGACCTTCGCCGGGCTCGCCCTGCTGATGCGGCTGAGGAGTCTCCCCGGCCGCGATCTGGCACCGCGCCTCGGCCTCTTCGCCGCGGCCTTCGCCGTCGCGGCTGTGGCGCATGGCGCCTGGCAGGGCTGGTGGATTGCAGGCCTGACCATGGCGGCGCTATGGCTGTTCCGGCTGCCCGTCGGTTCGGATACCGGGGATCGCGCGGCGTGAGAGGACATCATGGCTGAATTCGACGTCGATCTCTTCGTCATCGGGGCCGGCTCCGGCGGAACCCGCGCCGCCCGCATCGCCGCCGGCCATGGCGCCCGCGTGATGATCGCGGAGGAGGACCGCATCGGCGGGACCTGCGTCATCCGTGGCTGCGTGCCGAAGAAGCTCTTCGTCTATGCCAGCCGCTTCGCCGAGGAGGTCGAGGACGCCGCCGGTTTCGGCTGGACGGTCCAGAAGCCCGACTTCGACTGGCCGACGCTGCGCGATGCCGTCGCCAACGAGGTCACCCGCCTCTCCGGCCTCTATCGCAAGGGGCTGGACGGCGCCGGCGTGACCATCCGCGAGGAGCGCGCCACCGTCGTCGATGCCCATACCGTGCGCCTCGCCAAAAGCGGCGAGACGATCCGCGCCCGGCACATCCTTGTCGCCACCGGCGGCTGGCCCTCCTTCGATCCGCCGATTCCCGGCGGCGAGCTCGGCATTTCCTCGAACGAGATTTTCCATCTGCCCAGCCTGCCGAAGCGCATGCTCGTCGTCGGCGGCGGCTATATCGCGCTCGAATTCGCTAGCCTCTTCGTTCGCCTCGGCGTCGAGGTCACCGTGCTCCACCGCGGCGACAACGTGTTACGCGGCTTCGACGAGGACATCCGCAACCGCCTCCGCGATGCGCTGGAGCATGCCGGCATCCGCTTCCGCCTCGGCTGCACGGTTCAGAGCATCGAACTGCTGCCCGATGGCTGCCGCCGCGCCCATTGCGCCAGCGGCGACCCCATCGATGCCGATGTCATCCTCGTCGCGACCGGCCGCCGCCCCAACACGGCCGGCCTCGGCCTCGCCGAGGCGGGCGTCGCACTTGGATCTCTGGGCGAGGTGCTGGTCGATGACGACTCGGCCAGCAGTGTTCCCTCGATCCACGCGGTCGGCGACGTCACCAACCGCGTCAACCTGACCCCGGTCGCGATCCGCGAGGGCCACGCCTTCGCCGACACGACCTTCGGCAACAAGCCCTGGCGGACGGACCATGGCCTGATCGCCTCGGCCGTCTTCACGACCCCGGAGATCGGCACGGTCGGCCTTTCCGAGGTCCAGGC
The DNA here is from genome assembly GCA_001556125.1 of Rhizobiales bacterium CCH10-E5. Lineage (GTDB taxonomy): Bacteria > Pseudomonadota > Alphaproteobacteria > Rhizobiales > Beijerinckiaceae > Allobosea > Allobosea massiliensis. Next base: position 160,969 of record LSIG01000046.1, read on the forward strand.
CGCCGCGGCTGGCCACGAGTTGCGCATCTTCGAATCCGCCTTCCGGCCGATGAAGGCGACGATCTCGGGCCGCAACGAACGCGTCTATATGAAGCTCGTCGTCGACGCGAAGACCGACAAGGTGCTCGGCGTCCATATCCTCGGCCATGACGCCGGCGAGATCATCCAGGCCGTCGCCATCGCGGTGACGATGGGCGCGACCAAGGCCGATTTCGACCGCACCGTCGCGCTGCATCCGAGCGCGGCGGAGGAACTGGTGACGATGCGGACGCCCCGGGCGGGCTGACCCGAGCCGGCGGGGGCGACGGCTTGTCCCGCGTCACCGCGAGACCTCTCGCTAACCGGGCTGCTCTTCAAGGGCGAGGATTTTATCGTGCCGGCCTGATCGGAGCAGGCGCGCAAGCCCGCCATCGGGGTTGAATCGGCGTCCGAACCGGCTCATGCGCCATCTCATCGCCTTCAAGCGCGCTGCGACCGATCTGAATCGATTTGTCAGATGCAGCCGGCAAGTGGCTGGTCTGATTCAGCTTTCGCTAACCATGATCGGCTCGCGGCCCTGCGCTGCGGGCGCGTTCGCCATGGTGGCCTTTGCGGCGCCTTGGGTGTATAGGCGCGCCTTCGCGCTTTCGAAGAGGTTAACCCGCGCGAGCGAAGTCAGGAGCAGGACCCATGTCGGAGCGGTGGACGCCCGAGAGCTGGAGGGCCAAGCCCGTCCAGCAGATCCCGGATTATCCGGACCAGGCAGCCCTGAGGGCGGTCGAGCAGCAGCTCGCCGGCTTTCCGCCGCTCGTTTTTGCGGGTGAGGCGCGCAAGCTGAAGAAGGCCCTCGCGAAAGTCGCAAACGGCGAGGCCTTCCTGCTCCAGGGCGGGGACTGTGCCGAAAGCTTCGGCGAGCACTCGGCCGACAACATCCGCGATTTCTTCCGGCTGTTCCTGCAGATGGCGGTGGTGCTGACCTTCGCCGGCGGCTCGCCCGTGGTGAAGGTCGGGCGCATCGCCGGCCAGTTCGCCAAGCCGCGTTCGGCTCCGACGGAGACGATCGGCGGCGTCGAGCTGCCGAGCTACAAGGGCGACATCGTCAACGACAACGCCTTCACGCCGGAAGCGCGCACGCCCGATCCGCGCCGCCAGCTCGAGGCCTATCGCCAGTCGGCGGCGACGCTCAATCTGCTGCGCGCCTTCGCCACCGGCGGCTATGCCAATCTCGACAACGCGCATCGCTGGATGCTCGGCTTCGTCAAGGATGCCCCGGCCTCCTCGCGCTACAACGAGGTCGCCGAGCGCATCACCGAGGCGCTCGACTTCATGCGCGCCATCGGCATCGACCCCGAGACGCATCCCGAGATGCGGACGACCGATTTTTACACCAGCCATGAAGCGCTGCTGCTCGGCTACGAGCAGGCCATGACTCGCGTCGATTCGACGACGGGCGACTGGTACGACACCTCCGGCCACATGGTCTGGATCGGCGACCGCACGCGCCAGCTCGACCATGCCCATGTCGAGTTCTTCCGCGGGATCCGCAACCCGATCGGCCTGAAATGCGGCCCCTCGACCACGGTCGACGGCCTGCTGAAGCTCATCGACGTGCTCGACCCGCAGAACCAGGCCGGCCGGCTGACCCTCATCGGCCGCTTCGGTGCCGACAAGGTCTTCGACAACCTTCCGGCGCTGGTGCGGGCCACCAAGCGGGAAGGGCGCAATGTCGTCTGGTCTTGCGACCCGATGCACGGCAACACGGTCAAGGCCGCCAGCGGCTACAAGACCCGCCCCTTCGACCTGATCACGACCGAGGTGAAGAACTTCTTCGCCGTCCACCAGGCCGAGGGCACCCATGCCGGCGGCCTGCATCTCGAGATGACCGGCAAGAACGTCACCGAATGCACCGGTGGAGCGCGCGGCATGACCGATGCCGACCTGAACGACCGCTACCACACGGTCTGCGATCCCCGCCTGAACGCAGAGCAGGCGCTGGAGCTGGCCTTCCTCGTGGCCGAACTGGTCAAGCGCGAGCGGGCCGGCCGCGCCCGGCCGGAGGTCGAGGCTGCCGAGTGAGCGCCCACCCACTTGGGGTTCAAACGAAAAGGCCGGGGCGCGTCGCCCCGGCCTTTTTCATGTCGGCGATCGGTTGCCGGGTCAGAACTTCAGCGCGGCGGCGACGCGGCCGGTATTGATCGTCGTGGTCGTGCCCTCGACATCGGCGAAGCGAACGATCTGGTACTCGGCGCGCAGGAACAGGTTGTCCGTCAGCGCCATGTCGATACCGCCGCCTGCGGTCAGGCCGAAGCCGTAAACATTGCTCTTGGTGGAGCCGACGCGGAGCGGATAGCCCGCCGCGACCACGTTGTTCTCGATCGCGCCCGTCACCGGGTTGGTGCGGGTGAAGCGCCAGGTCGCGTCGATCGTCGAGGTCGTGTCGAAGCGGCCTACCGCGCCGCCGATGGTCGCGAAGGGCATGATCCGGCCATAGGCCCAGCCCATGCGGATGCGCGCGGTGGCATAATCCTTCAACTCTGCACCGTGGCGGGTCGTCAGCGTGTAGTCGTTGACCGTGCCGTCGGAAGTCGTGCTGCGTCGTCCGATGAAGTCGCTGATGAGGTAATTGTGGTTCGACCGGGTATAGTCTGCCTCCAGGCCGAGGATCACGTCGCCGAAAGTGAAATTGTAGCCGGTAAAGCCGAAGAAGGTCGCGCCACTGTCGGTCTTCGAGGGCAGGTTGCCCACCAGATTGCCCATGTTCACCTCGCTGCCGAGCAGCGTGTTGCGATAGGCGTAGTTGGCGAGGTTCTGAAGCCCGTTGCCGGGCTCGAACTTGGTGGACGAGAGGCCGGAGCCGCCGCCGAAATAGAAGCCCGACCACTTCGCGTAGCTGTCGAACTCGGGCGCGGGCGGAGCGTCGTCGATCTGCGAGCCGCGGAGCACCGGATAGTCGGCGGCAAAGGCGCCGCCCGCGGTGATTACAGTGCCAGCCACAAAGACGGCGGCAAGGGCTGCGGCTGGTCGATGGATGAAGCGGGTACGCATGGTCGTTTCTCCGAACGACGGCCGGCAGTCTTGCAGGAGCGGCACGTACCCGATTCATGCGCGCTTAACCCTAACGCGAGGTTAAGCGCAGCCCCGTCGGGCCCTGTGGCACGCGATTGCCGGGCCGAAGCGGTCGCGCTACAGCCCCCGCCATGACCGAACGCTCCTTCCGCCTCGCCCTCGCGCAGACGAGTCCGCTCCCCGGGGACGTGGCAGGCAATGTCGCGATGATCCGTGCCGCACGGGCGAGGGCGGCGACAGCTGGAGCGGATCTGGTCTTGTTTCCGGCCGCGGCCTTGGCCGGGACGTCCTCGGCGGCTCTGCTGCGGCGGCCGGCCTTTCTCGATACCTGCCGGCGGGCCTGCGAGGATCTGGCGCGCGAGACCGCTGATGGCGGGCCGGCGCTGTTGCTCGGCTTGCCCTGGCGCGAGGACGCTTCCCTCTACGCGGCTCAGGCGCTGCTCGATGGCGGCCTCATTCAGGCCGTGCGCTTTCAGGTGGCGGTCGGCGGCTCTGTATCCGCACCCTTCGAGGCGGGGCCTCTGCCCGGGCCCGTGCCCTTCCGGGGCCTGCTGCGCCTGGGCCTCGTTTCCGGCGACGATCTTGCGGATGAGGAGGTCCCGGAATGCCTCGCCGAGACGGGGGCCGAGTTGCTGCTGTCTTCCGCCGCCGCGGTCTACCGGCGGGGCGGCGCCGACCACCGCCTCAACCGCACCGTCGCGCGGGTCGTCGAGACAGGCCTTCCGCTAGTCTGGCTGAATGCCGTCGGCGGCGGTGAAGAGGGCATCTGCGACGGCGCCTCCTTCGTGCTCGCCGCCGACCGCAGCCTGACGCATCAACTGCCCGCCTTCCGCGACGCGCTCACCGTCACCCGATGGACCCGTCGCGGCGGCGTCTGGGTCTGCGAACCCGGCGAGGCGATCCCGCTGGAGGCCGGCGACGAGGCGGATTATGCCGCCTGCATGCTCGGCCTGCGCGAGCATCTCCGGCTTGCGCCTGAGACGGGCGTTCTCGTCGAATTCAACGACGAGGCAAGCCTTCTCGGTTCGGCGCTGGCTGTGGATGCGCTGGGGCCGGAGCGGGTCGCGGCGGTCCGACTGGCTGGCGGGAACCCTGGGGGATTGGCCGCGACCGAGGCTGAGGCCGCCGCCGCTGCGCTGGGCCTTTCCCTGAGGGCGATCCCCGTCTCCGAAGTGGCAGGGGCGGTCGCCGAGGCGCTGACGGCCGCGGGCCTGCCCGGACCACGAGACGCGACGACAGTGGCCCGCACCGCCTTGCTCTCCGCCCTTGCGCGGGGCATGGGCCGCTGCCTGCTCGCGCCGGCGGCTCGCCATGCCACCTGTGGGCTGGAGGCGATCGGCGACCTCAATCCCGTCGGCGATCTGTCGCATGCCGAGATCACGCGCCTGCTGGATCTGCGCCGCCGCTGGAAACCCGCGGAGGCGCTCGGGCCAGACCGTCTATCGCTGGGCGCTGTGCCCCCGAGCCCCGAAGCGCTGCGCCGGGAGGCCGTCCTGGGCGCGCTCGGAGCGGGAGAGCGCGTGTCCGATATCGTCGCGGCCGGCCATGAGGCCTCCGCCGTGATGGCGCTCCAGCAGGAGGCCCGGGCCGCCGCCGCCGTTGCCCGGCGGGCGCCGCCGTCGATCAGGCTGACCGATCAGCAAGAGGCATGGCCGGCGCGCCACGGCTTCGTCGATGACGGAGAGCCAGCCTATCGTCCCGATGAGGCGCTGGTGAAGGGCGTCGGCCGCAGCGGCGGCGACAGCATCGATTTCTGAAGAAGGCGCTCGGGCCTCAGTGGACGGCAGCCGGCCCCGCATCGGCCTTGTCGTGCCGCCCGAAGCGGTCGACCATCGTCGCGCTGGCCTCGTTGAGGCCGAGCACCTCGACCTCCGCGCCGTTCTTGCGCAGGCGCAGCACCACCTTGTCGAGCGCGCCGATCGCCGAAATGTCCCAGAAATGCGCATGCGTCAGGTCGATCGTCACGCGCGCGGGCCGCTCGTCCAAGGAAAAATCGCGGAGAAAGCTCTCGACCGAGGCGAAGAAGATCTGGCCGCGGACCATATAGGTCACGGCCGTGCCATCCGCGCTGTTGCGCTTCTCTACGGCGACGAGGCGCGCGACCTTGCCGGCGAAGAACACGCCCGACAAAAGCACGCCGACGAGCACGCCCTTGGCGAGGTCATGCGTTGCCACCACGGTCGTCACCGTCGCCAGCATGACGATCGAGGAGGGCAGCGGGTTGCTGCGCAGGTCGAGGATCGACCGCCAGGAGAAGGTGCCGATCGAGACCATGATCATCACCGCGACCAGGGCGGCCATGGGGATGATCCGCACGAGATCGTCGAGCACAAGGATCAGGAAGAGCAGGAAGGCCCCGGCCACGAACGTCGAGAGCCGGCTGCGCCCGCCCGAGGTCACGTTGATCACGGACTGGCCGATCATGGCGCAGCCGCCCATGCCGCCGATCAGCGCCGAGGCGATGTTGCTCGCGCCCTGGCCGTAGCATTCCTGGCTCTTGTTGCTGGTCGTCTCGGTCATGTCGTCGACGATCTGCGCCGTCAGCAGGGACTCCAGCAGCCCCACCGCCGCCAGCGCGACCGAATAGGGAAAGATGATCCGCAGCGTCTCGAAGGTCAGCGGCACCTGCGGCAGCGCGAAGACCGGCAGCGTCGAGGGCAGTTCCCCGAGATCGCCGACCGTGCGCAGATCCAGGCCGAGACCCCAGGCCAGCGCCGTCAGAACGACTATGGCGACGAGCGGGGAGGGGATGGCTTTCGTCAGATAGGGGAAGAGATAGATGATCGCGAGGCCGCCTGCGATCATCGCATAGGTCAGCGACGGCACGCCGATCAGCTCTGGCAGCTGCGCCATGAAGATCAGGATGGCGAGCGCGTTGACGAAGCCGGTGATGACCGATCGCGAGACGAAGCTCATCAGGCGCCCGAGCCGGAGCGCGCCGGCCCCGAGCTGGATCAGACCCATCAGGATCGTCGCGGCGAAGAGATAGGGCAGGCCGTGTTCCTTCACCAGCGTGACCATCAGCACCGCGGTGGCGGCGGTTGCCGCCGAAATCATGCCCGGCCGCCCGCCGGCGAAGGCCGACACGCAGGCGATGGCGAAGGAGGCGAAGAGCCCGACCTTGGGGTCGACGCCGGCGATCACCGAGAACCCGATCGCCTCGGGGATCAGCGCGAGCGCCACGACGACGCCCGAGAGAATGTCCCCCCGGATGTTGGAGAACCATTCGCGGCGATAGGCAGAGAGTCTGGTCATAGGGAACCCATGAGCGATCGGAGCCCGCGGTGCGCGCAGGTTTCAGCTGGATCGGCAGTTGGGTTGTCCGGCGGATCGGCGGCCGGAAGAGCCACCCGGATTTTCACCGGGTCCGGTCGAATGCCATCACTCAGCCATGGATCATGCTGCGTCGCAATAGGCCGGGATGCGCCGCAGCATGCTTTCTGCACATGACGCCGGGGACGATTGTCGCTGCCGGCCAAAAGCGCCATAAGCGCCGCCATGACCAGCTCCGCGCCGTCCCGCCCGCCGCTCCTGCGCTTCGCGCCTTCGCCGACGGGCTATCTCCACATCGGCAATGCCCGCTCCGCCCTGTTCAACGGGCTCTATGCGCGCCGCCACGGCGGGCGCTTCATGCTGCGTTACGACGACACCGATCTCGCACGCTCGAAGCCGGAATATGCCGAAGCCATCGCCGAGGACCTCGCCTGGCTCGGCATCACGCCCGATCTCGTCATCAGCCAGTCGCAGCGCCTCTCGCTCTACGATGCCGCGGCGGAGGATCTGCGCGCCGCAGGCCGGCTCTACCCCTGCTATGAGACCGCCGACGAGCTCGACCGGCGCCGCAAGCGCCAGCTCGCCCGCGGCCTGCCGCCGATCTACGACCGCGCCGCGCTGAAGCTCACCGCCGAGGACCGGGCGAAGCTCGAGGCGGAAGGCCGCCGGCCGCACTGGCGCTTCCTGCTCGAGCCGCGCGTCGTCGCCTGGACCGACCTGATCCGCGGCGACGCCCATGTCGACTGCGCCTCGCTCTCCGACCAGGTGCTGATCCGCGAGGACGGCAGCTATCTCTACCATCTGCCCTCTGTGGTGGACGACGCCGCGACCGGCGTGACCCACATCATCCGCGGCGAGGACCACGTCACCAATACTGCGGTGCATATCCAGATCTTCCAGGCGCTGGGGGCGGCGCTGCCGGCCTTCGGCCACCACAACCTGCTGACCACGGCGAGCGGCGAGGGATTGTCCAAGCGCCTCGGCCATCTCTCGCTGCGCGGCCTGCGCGAGGCCGGCGTCGAGCCGCTGGCGGTGGCGGCGCTGGCCACCCTGACCGGCTCCTCGGACGCCGTGCGCCCGGTCGCCAGTCTCGACGAACTGGCGGGTCTGGTCGATCTCGCCCATGTTTCGCGCGCACCGGCCAAGTTCGACGAGCACGATCTCGACACGCTCAGCGCCCGCACCCTGCATCAGCTGCCCTATCAGGCGGTCGCAGGGCGGCTCGCGGCGCTCGGTATCGGCGGAGGCGAGCCCTTCTGGCTCGCGATCCGTAGCAACCTATCGAAGCTCGACGAAGCGCGGCTCTGGGACGATGTCGTGCGCGGGCCGATCCAGCCCGTCATCACGGACCCCGATTTCGCCGAAACGGCGGCCTCGCTCCTGCCGGCGGAGCCCTTCGACGCGACGACCTGGAAGAGCTGGACGGCCGCTGTCCAGGCCGCCACCGGCGCCAAGGGCAAAGCCCTGTTCATGCCGCTTCGCCAGGCCCTGACCGCGCAGGATCACGGGCCCGAGCTGGCGGCGCTGCTGCCGCTGATCGGGCGGGACAAGGCGTTGCGGCGGCTGAAGGGCGAGAGCGCCTGAACGCGACCGTCATTCTCGGGCGCTGCAAGGCAGCGACCCGAGAATCTCATGACCAGCAGATACGGGTTTGCGAGATGGTCGGGGCAAGCCCGACCATGACGCCCTGCTCCTGTCCCGCTCAATCGTGCCGGTGCATCGCCGACTGATGCTTGGTGTCGCGCATCGTCGAATAGACCAGCAGCGAGACGCAAATCACGCCCGCCAGATAGTAGTAGAACCACTGCTCGTGGCCCTGCTGCTTGAAGAACAGCGCGATCGCGGGAGCGGTGCCCCCGAAGATCGAGACCGTCAGCGCATAGGGCACCGCCACGCCGGTGGCCCGGATCGAGGTCGGGAACAGTTCCGCCTTTACCACGGCGTTGATCGAGGTGTAGCCGGCGACGAAGACCCAGGCGCCGGAGATCAGCAGGAAGGCGACCCAGGGCGATTTGGTCCCCGCCAGCGTCGTCAGCAGCGGCACGGTCAGGAGCGTGCCGGCGACACCGAAGAAGATCAGCATCGGCTTGCGGCCGATCCGGTCCGAGATCGCGCCATAGATCGGCTGAAGGAGCGCCGCGAAGATCAGCGAGCCGGCGATCACATAGGTCGTGGTGATGTCGGAGAAGCCGGCGGTCTGCCGCACGAAGGTCTGCATATAGGTGGTGAAGGTATAGAAGGCCGCGGTGCCGCCGGCGGTCAGGCCGACGACGATCGCGATCTCGCGCGGATAGCGCAGCAGGCCCCGGATCGAGCTCTCGCGCTTCACGGGGTTCTTGTTGGCGTCGACGAAGGACTCCGTCTCGTGCATGTGGCGGCGCATCAACATCGCCGTGACGGCGAGCAGCGCGCCGATCACGAAGGGAATGCGCCAGCCCCAGGCGACGAGCTGATCATGCGTCAGGAAGACGTTCTGGAGCAGCAGCAGGACCAGGATCGCGGTAAGCTGCCCGCCGATCAGCGTGACGTACTGGAAACTCGAATAGAAGCCGCGATGCTCGGGGTCCGCGATCTCCGAGAGATAGGTCGCGCTCGCCCCGTATTCGCCGCCGAGGCTCAGGCCTTCGATGATGCGCGCGAGCGCCAGCAGGGAAGGCGCCGCAAAGCCGATCGTCGCATAGGTCGGCGTCAGCGCGATGATCAGCGAGCCGAAGCACATCATCAGCACGGAGACCGTCAGCGAGAGGCGCCGCCCGTAACGATCCGCCAGATGGCCGAACAGCCAGCCGCCGAGCGGGCGGACGATGAAGCCGGCGGCGAACAGCGTCGCCGCGTTGAGCTGCTGCACCACCGGGTCGCTGGAGGGGAAGAAGGCCGGCGCGAAATAGAGTGAGAAGGCCGTGTAGGCGTAGAAATCGTACCATTCGACGAGATTGCCGACGGATCCGACGAAGATGGCCTTGAGGCGTCGTTTGGCGTCGGCGAACTCGATGGGGCGCGGGTGCGGCTGGGATGTCGCGAGGTTGGACATGGCGATCTCCGGCGGGAGCCGCCAAGGCCGCCTTCGACGACGACAGGATGCAGTCGGCAGGCGGTTCCGGTCGGCTCGCCCGATGAGGGGGGCGTTAGCCTTCTATTGCGCCGTGACAGTCATGCGTCCACGGGATATTCAAGTGATTAATGCGCCCCCGAACTGCGTGAGACGCATGATCGCCCCGTCGTCAGGGACGGATCGTCGCGTTTCCGAGATTGGGTGCGAGGTTCGGCGCGACGATCCGCACGGTGCGACGCTCGCCCGTCACGCTCTGCGTCTCGCGCTTCAGCCCGTCGCCCTTGTCCAGCACCCGCTCTCCCACGGATTGCGGGCCGACACCGGCCGATTCCGTGCCGGCGGTCGGCGAGTTCTCCGACGGCATCGGCTTCTCGTCGGGGATCTCGACGGCGGCCGGTTGCGGTGCGGGCTGTGCATTGCGGCGCCTGGGATCGGGCTTGGCCTCACGGGGGCGCGACAGCTCGGCGGCGCGCTGCTCGGTGACGATGACGTCGCCCTTGCGCTTGTCGAGCAGGTATTCGGCGTTGCGCAGCGCCTGCGCCCAGCTCTGCCCCGGCGCCCGGCAGGTGCAGGCGGCATCGAAGCTGCGCTGGTACTTCCCGGCATTGGGCAGCGAGGCATAGGGCTGGCCGGTGGAGCGGGCGACCGCGTTCTGAATCTCGCCGCCATTCGTCATGCCATAGGCGAGGGTCTCGGTGCCGGGGCAGAGCGCCTGGCACATCTCGTCGCCGCTGTCGCGACCGCCCGGATTGTTCGCGAGCGGGAAGAAATAGCCGTCGCAGGTCCGCACGCAGACGGTCTGCGGGCCGCCGAGGCGCGGCTTCTCCGGCTCCAGCGGCTGCTCGGGATCGAGCTCCGGAAGGGTCGAATCGATTTCGCCCCGGCGCGGCTCGAGCCCGAAGATCGTCTCGAAGAAGCCGCGCTGCTGCGGCGCCCGGCAATTGGCGTTGATCGCGGCGACCAACTGCGCGCGGCGCTGCTCGAGGGCGCCGCCCTGCGCCATCTGCTGCAGATTGGCATACTGCGCCTGCAACTGGCCGATCTGCGCGCGCAAGCCTCCGCATTCGCGCGGCGGGCCTTCGCCGAAGAAGGTGAAGCCGCCGCGCTCGCAACCCATGGCGCGATACTGGTTCGTCGCCTGAGCGAGCTGGGCGCCGACGCGCTGCGCCATCTGCGCGGCTCGGGGATCCCCGCCGCCGCGCTGGCCCTGCAGGCTGGCGAGTTCCGAGCGCCACGCATTGCAGGCCGGCGACTGCGCCGCCGCCGCGCCGCCGGTCAGCGCGAGCGCGAGCAGGGCCGCACCGAAGCGGCCGGGGGAACGCAGTCGAAGGCGTCTGAAGAGCATCGCGGGTCGGATCACGTCACCTGCTTGTCGGTCTCGAATGCCAGACGGCCCTTGTCCAGGGCTGGCGGGCTCGCCGGAGCACAACAGCCGCCAAACGCGACGGAACTATGGAGCGCCGCCGCCGGAGATGCGGCCGACGCCCGCTCGAATGCCATATCCGCCGCCGCCGAGCAATCGCGCCCCGACGATGGCGGAAGCGGTTGGCGCCCGCCCGCGGACTGTCTAGAAGGCTGGCGAGCTGTCCGCGCCTGTCGCGCGGCGCCACGACCGGGCGATGACGACATGACCAAACCTCTGGCGCTGGAAGCTGCCTTCATCCCCGAACTGCCGAACTATTATCGCGGCAAGGTGCGCGAGAACTACGATCTCCCCGACGGGCGCCGCATCCTGATCTCGACCGACCGGTTGAGCGCCTTCGACCGCGCCATTGCCGCCATCCCGCACAAGGGTCAGGTCCTCACGCAGACGGCGCGTCACTGGTTCGAGCAGACCGCCGACATCTGCCCCAACCATGTCCTCGAATATCCCGATCCGAACGTCGTGGTCGGCAAGCGGCTCGACATCCTCCCCGTCGAGATCGTGGTGCGCGGCTATCTCGCCGGCACCACCGGCACCTCGATCCTGACCCTGTACAAGCAGGGCCAGCGCGCGATGTACGGAGTCACGCTGCCGGACGGGTTGCGCGACAATGAGCGCCTGCCCGAGGCAATCATCACCCCGACCAGCAAGGCCTTCGACGGCGGCCATGACGAGCCGCTCTCGGCCGCGCAGATCCTGGAGGAAGGGCTGCTGACCCGCGAGCAATGGGACACCGTCAGCCGCTATGCGCTGGCGCTCTTCGCTCGCGGCCAGGCGCTCGCCGCCGAGCGCGGCCTGATCCTCGCCGATACCAAATACGAGTTCGGCACCGACGCCGACGGCACCATCCTGCTCGCCGACGAGATCCACACCCCCGACTCCAGCCGCTACTGGATGGCGGGCAGCTACGCCGCACGGTTCGCCGCCGGCGAGAAGCCGGACTCCTTCGACAAGGACTTCGTTCGCAACTGGGTCGTCGCCCGCTGCGATCCCTATAAGGAAGAGTTGCCGCCGATCCCGGCCGAACTGATCGCGCAGACCACGGCCGTCTATGTGCGCGCCTATGAGACGATCACGGGACAGACCTTCGATCCGCCGCCGGCCGGCGAACCGCCGCTGGAGCGCATCCGCCGCAATCTCGCGCGGTTTTTCTGAGCGTCAGCCCTCGTCGTCGCGATAGCTGCCGGCGAGGTGGCGGCTGCGCTCGGTCAGGGTCGAGAGCACGCGCTCGAAGACCTGCAGTTCCGCCGGCGCGATGCCCTCGGTCCAGCGCGCCTGGAAGGCGAGCGCCAGCGGCACGATCTGGGCGTAGATGCGCTCGCCCGCCGCGGTCAGCGCGACGAAGGATTCGCGCCGGTCCTGACGGTTTTCCGCCCGCGAGACGAGCCCGCGCTTCTCCAGCTCCGAGACGGCGCGCGAGACCTTCGTCTTGTGCATCTGAGCCAGCTCGCCGATGTCGCGCGAGGTCAGTCGCCCGAACTCGCCGAGCTGCGCCACCACCCGCCATTCGGGAATGCCGATGCCGAACTGCGCGTCGTAGATCCGCCCCAGCGCCCGGGCCGAATGGAAGGCCACGACGTTCAGGCGATAGGGCAGAAACTGCTCCAGCCGGAGCGGCGCTTCCGGCTGGGGAGAGGGGGGCTTGGTCGTCATGGTTCGGCGCAAGCCTCCCTCAGCCGGACGCTCAGCGCGCCTTCAGCCGGTTCATGAAGCTGTCGAAGGACAGTTCCGCCACCTGCCACCAGAGCAGGTTCTCGCCGCGGAAGGCGACCATCGAATCGTAGCCGGCCTTGAAGTCGGCGCTCTTGGCCGAGGTCTCGGCATAATACTCTTCCGCCGCCTTCAGCGCCGCTTCCATCACCGGCAGCGGGAAGGGGCGCAGCTGCGCGCCCTGCGCGACGAGCCGGCGCAGCCCGCCCGGGTTCACGAAGTCATATTTGCCGAGCATCCAGTTGTTGGCCGCCTCGCAAGCCTGCTGGACGATCGCCTGATAGTGCTTGGGCAGCTTGGCCCAGGCCTCCTTGCCGATGATCAGGTGCAGCATCGCGCCGCCCTCCCACCAGCCGGGATAGTAGTAGTACTTGGCGACGCGGATGAAGCCGAGCTTCTCGTCGTCATAGGGGCCGACGAATTCGGCCGCGTCGATCGTGCCGCGCTCCAGCGCCGGATAGACGTCGCCCGGCGCGATCTGGGTCGGCACCACGCCAAGCTTGGCGAGCACCGCGCCGCCCATGCCGCCGATGCGGAACTTCAGCCCCTTGAGATCGTCGACGCCCTTCAGCTCGTTGCGGAAGAAGCCGCCCATCTGGCAGCCGGAATTGCCGCAGGGGATCGAATAGGCGTTGAAGCGGTCGAGCACGCCGTTGACGATCTGCTCGCCCCCGCCGAAATACCACCAGCTGTGCTGCTGGCGGGCGTTCAGGCCGAAGGGAATGCCGGTGCCGAGCCCGAGCGTCGGATCCTTGCCGATGTAGAAATAGGTCGGCGAATGGGCGCATTCGACCGTGCCGGAGGAGACGGCGTCGAGCGCCTGCAGGCCGGGAACGATCTCGCCGGGCGCGAAGACCTGGATCTGGAACTTGCCGTCGGTCGCCTCGCTGACCAGCTTCGCGAATTGCTGCGCCGTGCCGAAGATGGTGTCGAGCGACTTCGGGAAGCTCGAGGTCAGCCGCCACCTCACCTCGGGCTGCGACTGCGCCACCGCGGGCATCGCGACCGGGGTCGCGGCGGCGGCGAGAGCGCCGGTTTTCAAAAAGTCGCGGCGTTTCATAAGGTGATCCTCCCACGGGCTTGTTGAACTCTTATTGGCGTGTCGCGCGCGGATTGGAAAGACATGAAACTCGCTTCGCTCATGCATGGTCGGGATGGCCGCCTCGTCGTCGTCTCGCGCGATCTGACCCGCGCCACCGACGCCTTTCCCGTCGTGCCGACTTTGCAGGCCGCGCTCGACGATTGGGACCGCCACGCCCCCCCGCCTGGGGGATCTGGCGGAGGCCCTCGAGCATGGCTCGGTGCCCTCCTTCCGCTTCCACGAACATGACTGCGCCGCACCTCTGCCGCGCGCCTTCGGGCGCTTCGTCGCAAGCGGTGCTGCCGGCGGCGTCGCACCGGCTCGCTCGGCCGGCGCGTCGGGGCCGCGCCATCCCGTGAGGGCCCGCGACGAAGCCGCCGGCCTTGTCGCCGAGCCGGGGCTGGCCGTCATCGCGGGCGAGGGGAGCGGCGGGGCCGCGCGAGACGCTGCGCCGATCCGGCTGGTGATGCTGACCTGCCGCGTGCTGGAGACGAGGGGCCCCTCTGCCGGAGCCGCAGGCCCGGCCGGCGAGGTGAGCTTCAGCTTCTCGCCCGTCGCCGTCACGCCCGACGAGATCGGTCCCGCCTGGCACGAGGGCCGCATCGACCGGCCGCTGCTCTGCCGGATCAATCAGCAGCCGCTGCAGCATGGCGCGGTGGCCGGCCCCGCCGATGCGCAGGCCTCGATCGCACAAGCGGCCGGGCCGTATCCGCTCGAGGCGGGAACGATCATCGCCTGGTCTGCGCCGCTGCCGCAGGTCCAGTCGCTGCGTTTCGGCGACACCGTCCGCGTCGAGATGAAGGACGCTGCGGGCCATTCCATCTTCGGAGCGATCGAGCAGGAGATCCTGCCGCTCGGGTGAGGGGAACCGCGGCGCCCCACAGGCGTCTAGGCTTGGCGTCATACCGCTTGGCGCCTGCAGGGCCGCCCGCTACCGTGCGGCACGACCGCCCATCCTCCGCGAGAGCCGACGCCTGATGATCGACAGCATTGCCTTCTATCCCGAGACCGTCCCGCTCGCCTTCTTCGTCTGGGGGCCGGTCCTGGTGATGGTGCTGTTCTGGGCCGCGGGCATCTGGTCCAGCCGCCAAGGCGTGCCGCGCATGCTGGAGAACGACTGGAACGGCTACAATGCCGAAGACGTCGAGAAGCTCTTTGCCCTCTATGGCGAGACGCACCGCGCCCGGTATCGCAACCGGGTGCTGCCGGCCGATGTCGCCTTCGCCTTCACCTATGCCATCGTCGGCGCGATGCTGATCGCCGGGCTCGTCGTGCGGGGGCAGCCCTCGTGGGTGGCGGCGCTCTGCGGCGGCGGCTGGCTGCTCGGCGGGCTCTGCGACGTGGCCGAAAACCTGGCCGTCGCCCGCCTGCTCGACAAATATCCGAAGGTCGAGGCCGGCGACGTCGCTTTCGCGAGCCGGATGACGCAGCTCAAGCTCGTGCTGTTTCTCGCCGGGATCGCCGGAGCGATCGCCGCGGCCTATCTCGCCTTCAAACCGCTGGCGGCCTGAACGCCGCGCCGGCTCTGGCGGGAGCCGACCAGCGCAACCATATCCGGCGCGAGGCCGTCGCGCCGCTGGAGAGATGCACCTGATGAAAGCCCTCGCTTCCGCCCTTCTGGCCGGCGCTCTCGGCCTTGCCGGTCTGGCTGCGCCAGCCGCGGCGCAGGAAGATCTGATCTTCCGCAAGTCGACCGTCTGGAAGATGCTGACCCCCGACGACAAGCTCGCGGTCTACGGTGTCGATGATCCGGTCGTCGAAGGCGTGGCCTGCCATTACACCGTGCCCGAGAAGGGCGGCGTGTCGGGCATGTTCGGCGTGGCCGAGGAGGTCTCGGACGTCTCGCTCGCCTGCCGTCAGATCGGCCCGATCCGGTTCAAGGAGAAGGCCGAGCAGGGCGACGTCGTCTTCCGTGAGCGGCGCTCGCTGATCTGGAAGAAGATGCAGATCGTGCGCGGCTGCGACGCCAAGCGCAACGTCCTGATCTACATGGTCTATTCCGACAAGCTGATCGACGGTTCGCCCAAGAATTCGACGTCGAGCGTGCCGATCATGCCCTGGGGCGGCACCGGCGAGCCGGCGAAGTGCAGCGACTGGATCCGGTGAACGCCGGACTCAGCCGCCGCAGGTGATGACCAGCGGCTGCTCGGGCGCCGCGGTAGCAGGGCGCGCCTTCGAGAGCGAGCCCGTGAAGTCTTCGCGCGAGGCCAGTCCGAAAGCGCTGGCGCGGGCATAGCCCTGCGCCTCGCACCAGGCGTCGGCGACGATCTTGCCGCATTCGGAGTTGCTGGAGATGCAGTCGGCGACGCCGTAGCCATCGCTGGCGGGGATCAGGAAGGTGCGCTGGCCCTTGGGGGCCGCTTCGGTCTTCGTCGTCGGCAGGACCGACAGCGAAAGCCCGGCTCCGACGATCCCGAACAGGCCGACCAGGGCAACGGCGCGACGCATGGGGTGACTTCCTCGCAAACGATGGGCGCTCAACCCTCGAATCGCGAGGATGGTTCCCAACCGTTAAGATTTGAATAAAATGGCCCGCATCCGGCGCGGCGGCGGCAAAAGCGGGGCGCCCTCTTGACGGAAAGCTCGCGCGAAGGCAAGCGTGTCGGGATGACGCGGGCCCTCAACATTATCTGCATTATTTGCCGCTAGCTCTCGCTGGCCGGCTGCTCACGTCCTCATCCTGAAACGGTAAAGACGCAAAAGCGCCCCGGCCAGCGGCCAGGATCGCCCGCCGTGACGCTTTCGCCGTTCGCCAGGATCAACACCCCGATGCCGACCCTCAGGCTCTACAACACGCTGACCCGGACGAAGGAGGACTTCGTCCCCGTCGATGCCGCCAATGTCCGCATGTATGTCTGCGGGCCGACGGTCTACGACTATGCCCATATCGGCAATGCGCGTCCGGTCATCGTCTTCGACGTGCTCTACCGGCTGCTGCGGCATCTCTATGGCGCCGATCACGTCACCTATGCCCGCAACCTCACCGACGTCGACGACAAGATCAACGCGCGTGCCGCCCGCGATTTCCCCGGCCTGCCGCTGAACGAGGCGATCGCGAAGGTCACCGAGAGCACCACCGCGCAGTTCCATGCCGACATCGCGGCGCTGGGCTGCCTGCCACCGGACGAGGAGCCCCGCGCCACCGACCATATCGGTGAGATGCAGGCGATCATCCACCGCCTGATCGCGCGCGGCGTGGCCTATGTCGCCGAGGAGCATGTGCTGTTCCATGTCCCAGCCGTGGCGCATCTGCGCGCCGCGCCGAAATACGGCGCGCTCGCCCGCCGTCCGCTCGACGAAATGATCGCGGGAGCACGGGTGGACGTGGCCCCCTATAAGCGCGACCCGATGGATTTCGTGCTCTGGAAGCCGAGTCGCGACGGCGTCGATCCCGGCTGGCTCTGGCCGAACGGAGCGCCCGAGGGCATCACCCGCCCTGGCCGGCCGGGCTGGCACATCGAATGCTCGGCCATGTCGATGGCGAAGCTGCTCGAGCCCTTCGGCGGCGGGCTGGCCTGCGACGATCCGCAGAAGAACGTCTTCGACATCCATGGCGGCGGCATCGACCTCGTCTTCCCGCACCACGAGAACGAGATCGCCCAGAGCTGCTGCGCCTTCGGCGGCGCGGACGGATCCGGCCGCATGGCGAATTACTGGATGCACAACGGCTTCCTGCAGGTCGAAGGCGAGAAGATGTCGAAGTCGCTTGGCAACTTCGTCACGATCAACGAACTGCTGGAGACGGAGACGTTCGGCGCCCAGAAGTGGCACGGTCGCGTCCTGCGCTTGGCGATGCTGATGACACAGTACCGTCAACCGATTGACTGGACGGTCGATCGGTTGGTTGAGGCCAGGTCCAATCTCTTCGAATGGAATGAATTGTGCTTTGAAGCGCCTGAGAGCACGGCAGATGTACGAGAAGTCGTCGAGCCCCTACTGGACGATTTGAACACTCCGGCCGCCATTGCCGGATTGCACACGCTAGCCAAAGCAGTCCGCGTGGGCACGGGTGATCAGAAGGTTGCCGCCGCCTCTCGTCTCCGAAGCGCGCTCACACTCGTTGGCCTCTATCATGATGGTTTGTCCGTAGAACTGCTGAAGCAGGATGTTAGGGACCGGGCGCTGGACGCGAAGGTGCAGTCCCTCGTCGCCGCCCGCCTCGACGCCCGCCGCGCCAAGGACTTCAAGCGCTCCGACGAAATCCGCGACCAACTCGCCGCGATGGGCATCGCCCTCAAGGACGGCAAGGTTCCCGCGACCGGCGAGCCGACCACGACCTGGGAGGTGAAGCGATGAACCGCGACGCACGGCCCGCGCCCATCTTCATCAAGCCAGAAACAGAAAATCCATGACCCCGAAGATCCGCCCCGCCGGCTCGCTCTCCGTCGCCATCAAGCTCGTCATGCTGGCGATGGTGGTGCCGCGCGTGCTGCGCTTCAAGCTGCGACGCGACGCATGAGCGCGGCCCGCATCCACCTCTTCGACACGACGCTGCGCGACGGCGCGCAGACCACCGGCGTCGATTTCTCGCTCGACGACAAGCGGGCGGTCGCCAGCCTGCTCGACCGGCTGGGCATCGACTATGTCGAGGGCGGCTATCCCGGTGCCAACCCGCTCGACACCGCCTTCTTTGCGGAAAAGCCGACGAAACACGCGAAATTCGCCGCCTTCGGCATGACCAAGCGGGCCGGGCGCTCGGCCGCCAACGATCCCGGCATCGCTGCGCTGCTGGAGGCGGAGGCGGATGCGATCGTCTTCGTCGCCAAGAGCTGGGACTACCACGTCCATGTCGCGCTTGAGATTTCGCTCGAGGACAACCTCGCCGGCATCCGCGAGAGCGTCGAGGCGGCGAAGGCCGCCGGCCGCGAGGTGATGCTCGACTGCGAGCACTTCTTCGATGGCTACAAGGCCAATCCGGACTACGCGCTCGCCTGCGCCCGCACGGCCTATGAGGCCGGCGCGCGCTGGCTCGTGCTCTGCGACACCAATGGCGGCACGCTGCCGGACGAGATCGGCGCCATTGTCGCCGCCGTGGCGAAGGTCGTGCCGGGCGACCATCTCGGCATCCACGCCCATGACGATTGCGGCTGCGCCGTCGCCAATTCGCTGGCCGCGATCGAGGCCGGCGCGCGCCAGATCCAGGGCACGCTGAACGGGCTGGGCGAGCGCTGCGGCAACGCCAATCTGGTGACGCTGATCGGCGCGCTGAAGCTCAAGGAGCGCTATCGCGAGCGCTTCGCGCTGGGCATCGACGAGAAGCAGCTCGGCGAACTCAGCCAGGTCTCGCGCGCCCTCGACGAGATGCTCAACCGCGCGCCCAACCGGCACGCGCCCTTCGTCGGCGCCTCGGCCTTCGCCACCAAGGCCGGCATCCACGCCTCGGCGGTGCTGAAGGACCCGCGCACCTATGAGCATGTCCCGCCGGAAGCGGTCGGTAACCGCCGCAAGGTGCTGATCTCGGACCAGGGCGGCAAGTCGAACCTCGTCGCCGAGCTGGAGCGCATCGGCGTCACGCTCGGCCGCGACGATCCGAGGCTCGGGCGCGTGCTGGAGGAGGTCAAGGAGAAGGAGGCGCAGGGCTATGCTTTCGAAGGCGCCGACGCGTCGTTCTACCTGCTCGCCAAGCGGATCATGGGCGAGGTCCCGGCCTATTTCGAGGTCGAGCGCTTCAAGGTGAACGTCGAGCGCCGCTACAATGCGCTCGGCGACCTCGTCACCTTCTCGGAAGCGATCGTGAAGGTGAAGGTCGGCGACGAGGTGCTGATCTCGGCTGCCGAGGGGGCGGCCGGCCCGGTCAATGCGCTCGATGTCGCGCTCCGCAAGGATCTCGGCCGTTACCAGTCGCTGATCTCGGGGCTGCGCCTCGTCGACTACAAGGTCCGCATCTTCCAGGGCGGCACAGATGCCGTCACCCGCGTCCTGATTGAATCGGCCGACGAAACCGGCGAGCGCTGGACCACGGTGGGCGTCAGCGCCAACATCATCGACGCCTCCTTCCAGGCGCTGGTCGACTCGATCACCTACAAGCTGATGCGGTCCGGCGCGACGGGGTAGAAAAGGCATCCTATCCACGCTGTCATCCTGGGCGGCCGGAGGCCGACCGGGATCCATCATAGAATGCCGTCCAGCCCGATGATGGATCCCGGCCTGCGCCGCTCCGCGGCTGGTCCAGGATGACGGGGAGGGCGTGCCCGCTGCTCCCCCTCACTCCGTCAGGCGGATGACCTTGTCCTTGCAGAGATTCATGTCCTCGGCGTCGCTCTCGACGGCGTCGTCGAAGCGCGCGAGCACGAAATAGCTGCAGCCGGCCGGCTTGTTCAGCTTCACCGCGATGCTCTTGCCCGGCGCCAGCGGCTTGGCGATCTTGCCGACGAGGCGGGGCTGGTCGCCGCCGGTGGCGATCTCGAACAGCGTCAGCGGCACGGAGCGCATGTTGGTGACGGTGATCTGGGCCGGCGGCTTGGCGCTCTGGGCAAGAGCCGGCAACGAAGCAGGCAGGAGCCCGGTGGGAAGCGCGAGCAGGCCCGCAAGGACAAGTCGGTGGATCGTCATGGTGTCGTTTCCCCGATGACGCGCTGGCAGCGCTGTCCAATCTGACACCCGGCTTTCGACCGAAGCAAGGCGGTGGGGGGGGGAAGGTTGTTCTCCTGACCCCCATGCATTCGGAGGCGTTTACCCCTATACCGGCGGACCAACCTGGAATCGTTTCAAGATGTCACCGCCTGCCGCGCCGCCCCCGGCGCCGACCTTCGCGCGTTCGGCCGTGCTCCAGCCCGGCTCGGGCTTCGCCGCCACCTTCCGCGCGCTCTGGCCCTATCTCTGGCCGGCCGATCGCGCCGATCTGCGCCGCCGCGTCGTGCTGGCCTTCCTGCTGCTGGTGCTCGGCCGCGTCGTGCTGATGGGCGTGCCCTTCACCTTCAAATGGGCGACGGACGCGCTCGCCGCGACGCCGACGACGCTGGGTGACTGGCTGCCCTGGCTCGTCGGCGCGCCGCTGGCGCTGACGGTGATCTACGGTCTCGCCCGCATCGGCTCGGCCGCCTTCATCCAGGCGCGGGACGCGCTGTTTGCCCCGGTCTTCATGCATGCGGTGCGGACGCTGGCGTTGCAGACCTTCGGCCATCTGCACCAGCTCTCGCTGCGCTTTCATCTCGAGCGCAAGACGGGCGGGCTGACGCGCGTCCTGGAGCGCGGCCGCAACGGCATCGAGGAGATGGTGCGGCTCGGCCTCAACCAGCTCGTGCCGGTGACGATCGAGCTCGTCCTGATCATCGCCGTGCTGCTGACGATCTTCAACTGGCTCTATGTCGTCGTGCTGGTGGTGATGGTGACCACCTACATGGCCTACACCATCAAGGCGACGGAGTGGCGCATCGCCATCCGCACCCAGATGAACGAGTCCGACACCGACGCCAATTCGAAGGCGATCGACTCGCTGCTGAACTACGAGACGGTGAAGTATTTCGGCGCCGAGGCGCGCGAAACCGCCCGCTACGACCTCTCGATGGCGCGCTACGAGCGCAACTCGATCAAGGCCTACACCTCTCTCGCCTGGCTGAACTTCGGCCAGGCGGCGATCTTCGCGATCGGCCTGACGATCTCGATGGTGATGGCGGTGCAGGGCTTCCGGGCGGGCACGCTCACCGTCGGCGACTTCGTGCTGATCAACGCCATGCTGATCCAGCTCTACCAGCCGCTGAATTTCATGGGCACCGTCTATCGCGAGATCAAGCAGGCGACGCTCGACATCGAGCAGATGTTCTCGCTGATCGGGAAGGACCCCGAGATCCAGGACAAGCCGGGCGCCAAGCCGCTCGTCGTGCCGGCCGGCGAGGTCACCTTCGAGGATGTCCACTTCGCCTATATCCCCGAGCGGCCGATCCTGAAGGGCATCTCCTTCACCGTGCCGGCGGGCAAGACAATCGCCATCGTCGGCCCCTCGGGCGCCGGCAAGTCGACGATCTCGCGCCTGCTCTTCCGCTTCTACGAGCCGCAGAAGGGCCGCATCCTGATCGACGGCCAGCCCATCGCCGACGTCCAGCAGGTGAGCTTGCGCGCCGCCATCGGCATGGTCCCGCAGGACACGGTGCTGTTCAACGACTCCATCGAGTACAACATCCGCTATGGCCGGCCCGAGGCCACGATGGCGGAGGTCGAGGAGGCCGCCCGGCTCGCCCAGATCGACCGCTTCATCAAGTCCCTGCCGGAGGGCTACGCGACCTCGGTCGGCGAGCGCGGCCTGAAGCTTTCGGGCGGCGAGAAGCAGCGCGTCGCCATCGCCCGTACGATCCTGAAGGGCCCGCCCGTGCTGGTGCTGGACGAGGCGACCTCGGCGCTGGATTCCTTCACCGAGAAGGAAATCCAGGACGCGCTCGATCTCGTCAGCCGCGGCCGCACCACGCTGGTCATCGCCCACCGGCTCTCCACCGTGATCAATGCCGACGAGATCATCGTGCTCGACAAGGGGCTGATCGCCGAGCGCGGCAGCCACGCCACGCTGCTGGCGGCGGAGGGCATTTACGCCTCGCTCTGGAACCGCCAGCGTCAGGTCGACGAGGCCAAGGCGACGCTCCAGCGCGCCAGCGCCGAAGAGGAGCCGAGCGTGCGGGTTACGCTGGCGCCGTGAGCGTCGGCTTTGCGAGCGCGCGTCCGCTGGCCCCGGCGGCGCGCTTCCTGCATGCTGCCAGCGCCAACTCCGGCCCACCCGACGAGGCGACGCGATGTTCAATCCCCTGAGTTTCGTCGGCTTCCACACCTGGCTCAGCCTCATCGCCATCGTCGCCGGCTTCCCGGTCGCGGCCGGGCTGCTCAGGGGCCATATCAGCCCGCGCTGGACGGGAATCTTCCTCTCCACCGCCTTCGCCACCAGCGCGACCGGTTTCGGCTTCCCGTTCAACGGGCTGCTGCCCTCGCACATCATCGGCGCCGTCGCGCTGGTGCTGGTCGTCGCGGCGGGCTTTGCGCTCTATGCCCGGATGCTGGAGGGCCGCTGGCGCGGCGTCTATGCCGTCACGGCGATGCTGAGCTTCTACCTGCTGCTCTTCGTTCTGGTAGCGCAGCTTTTCCAGAAGGTGCCGGCGCTCCATGCGCTGGCGCCGACCGGGTCCGAGCCACCCTTCGCCATCGCCGAGGGGCTGCTCCTCGCGGCCTTCCTCGGCCTGACCTGGCTGGCGGCCAAGCGCTTCACCACCTACCGCCCGGTGACCTGAGCAGCCGCAATCTCAGCCGCGCGCGCTGGCCCGCATCTGCAGCGGGTGCTTGGGCCGCAGCGTGATCTTCAGCGTCGGCTCCGGCGCCTGGCCGGGCAGCGGCTCCAGCCGAAGCGCCGGCAGCAGCACGGCCAGGATCGCGACCGCTTCCATCGTCGCAAAGGCGCTTCCGATGCAGATGCGCGGGCCCGCGCCGAAGGGCAGATAGGCATAGCGATGGCGCCCGCGCCCCGCCTCGCTAACAAAGCGCGACGGGTCGAAACGCTCGGGCTGCTCCCAAAGCTTCTCATGGCGGTGCACCGCCTGGATCGGCACATAGAGCACCCAGCCCTGCTTCAGCGCGACGCCCCCAAGAGTGAAGGGCTCCTCGACTTCGCGTGTGATTACCGGAGCGGGGGGAAAGAGCCGCATTGCCTCCTGGAACACGGCCTTGGTTAGCGCCAGCGAAGCGACATGGCGCGGCTGCAGCGGTCCGCCCTCCGTGACAGCCGCGATCTCCTTGAGCACCTTCGTCTCCCAGTCGCGGTTCTGCGCCAGCAGGTGGAAGGTCCAGGCGAGGCCGAGTGCGGTGGTCTCATGGCCGGCGGTGACGAAGGTCAGCAGATTGTCGGTGATATCCTCATCGCTCATCGCCCGGCCGGTCTCGGGGTCGGCGCTCGCCAGCAGCATGTCGAGCAGATCGCCATGCTCGGGCGGCTCGGCCCGGCGCTGCGCCACCAGTGCCCGCAGGTTCTCGCGCAGATAGGTGACCGAGGCGCGCGCTTTCGCCCGGCCGGGATAGGGCAGCCAGCCCGGCAGGCCGAAGAGATTGTAGATGAACATGAAATTGGACGGCTCGAGATAGTCCGAGATCGCCTGTTCGACCTTGCCGACATCGAGCGCCTGCGCCCCCGAGAGCATCGTTTCGATGATGATGTCGAAGGTCGTCCGCATCATCTCATGGCCGATGTCGAGCGGCGCGGAGGCCGCCTGCCAGCGCCCGCGCGTCGCTTCCGCCGCCTCGATCATCGCTGGCAGGAAGCCAAGCAGCTTCTCGTGCTGGAAGCCGGAGGCCACCGCCTGGCGCTGCCAGCGCCAATGCCCGCCATCGGCCGTCAGCAGCCCCTCGCCGACGGCCGGCCCGAGCACCTTGCGGATCAATTCGCCCTTGCCGAGCTTTCCGGCCTGTCGGGTCAGCGCCTCCTGGATCAGAGCGGGGTCGCAGACATAAAGGCTCGTCCGCCCGCCGGTCTTCGCCAGCACCAGCCGCTCGCGATAGACCTCCGGCGGCAGCGCCTGCAGCGGGTTGCGCAGCAGCGAGGCGATCACCGAGAGCGTCGGTCGGCGGCTCTCCACGAGACCCGGGGAGGGGGGCATGTCGAGGGCGTCGAGTGTCGTCACGGCCGGTCTCCTGTCGAGGGCACAGGGTCGGCGTCGAATGGGGCGCGGCGATGACGCTCTTCCCTGCGCGGCCCGAACCCCCTAAACAGCGCCCAGACCAAGGCGGCCTGTTCCGCCGCAGACCGCATCGGGAGGCGCGACGGCCGCGCGCTCCGCATCACGGATTTCAAAACCCATGTCGCTCGTCGATTCCGTCCGCAAGGTGATCGTGCCCATCCACAAGGAGGGTTATGTCTTCATCGCCATCGCGCTCGTCGCGACGATCGTGCTCGCCAATCTCTGGTCGCCCTTCGGCTGGATCGGCGCCATCATCACGCTCTGGATCTGCTATTTCTTCCGCGATCCGGTCCGCATCACGCCGCAGCGCGAGGGGCTGGTGATCTCGCCGGCCGATGGCCGCGTCAGCCAGATCGCCTCGGCCCTGCCGCCGCCGGAGCTCAACCTCCCGGCCGAGCCGATGACGCGCATCTCGATCTTCATGAACGTCTTCGACTGCCATGTGAACCGCGCCCCCGTGCCCGGTCGCATCGTCAAGATGGCCTATACGCCGGGCCTCTTCCTCAACGCCGAGCTCGACAAGGCGAGCGACGACAATGAGCGCAACGCGCTGGCGATCGAGACGGCGCACGGCATCGTCGGCGTCGTCCAGATCGCGGGGCTGATCGCCCGCCGCATCGTCCCCTTCGTCAAGGAGGGCGAGGTGATCGGCACCGGCGAGCGCTTCGGCCTGATCCGCTTCGGCTCGCGCGTCGATGTCTATCTGCCGCTCGGCGTCGTGCCGCTGGTCGGAGAGGGGCAGACCGCATTCGCGGGCGAGACCGTGCTGGCCGATTTCGCCGGCAGTGAGCCTGCCCCGCGTACATTCCGGGGCCTCTGACGGCATCCCGGCCCAGCGTGCTGCCTAGCCTCCGCTCGCAAAACCGCGTATCCCGGCTCGCATGAGCGACCTGTTTCCTCCCTTCGAGCCCGAGCGCGTCGAATCGAAGCGCGCCCGCTTCAAGCCGATTCCGTTCCGGCTGATCGCGCCCAACGTCATCACCCTGCTGGCGCTCTGCCTGGGGCTGACGGCGATGCGCCTCGTCGTCGAGGGCAAGCTCGAGCCGGCGACGATCTGCATCCTGATCGCGGCCGCATTGGACGGCGTCGACGGCCGGCTCGCCCGCATGCTCAAGGGCACGTCGCGCTTCGGCGCAGAGCTGGATTCGCTCTCCGACTTCGTCAATTTCGGCGTCGCCACGGGCTATGTGCTGTGGATCTTCGTCCTGCACGACCTGAAATCCTTCGGCTGGATCATCGTGCTGACGCTCGCCTGCGCCATGGCGCTGCGCCTGGCGCGCTTCAACGTCATGATCGACGATCCCAACCGTCCGGAATGGCAGAAGAACTTCTTCGTCGGCATGCCGGCTCCGGCCGGCGCGATCACGGCCATGCTGCCGCTCTACCTGCATTTCATCGGCGTGCCGGTGCAGGAATACGGCGCGGTGCCGGTCGGGCTCTACATCCTCTTCATCGCCTTCCTGACGATCTCGCGCATCCCCTGCTACGCCGGCAAGACGCTCGGCACGCGCATCCCCCGCGACAAGGTGCTGCCGATTTTCGTCGCGGTCGTGGTCGTGGCGGGGCTGCTCTTCGCCTACCCGTTCGAGATGCTGGCGCTGGTCGTGATCGCCTATCTCGCCCTGATCCCGCTCAGCGCCGCGCGCTATCGCCAACTGGATCGCGAGCACATGGCGTCGATCTCGGCCGCCCCGGCGCCGGCGGAAGGGCAGCCCCCCGCGGCCTGAGCCGGATTTCAGCCGCGGCGGCGCGAGCGGCCCAGCCGGGCGGCGTTGGCGCTGGTGCGGCGGGAGAACGGCTCAAGCGTCGAATGGGCGATGTCGGCCGCCGCTTCTGCGAAGTTGACGCTGCCGGGCGGGCTGAGCATCAGGCCCCACCAGAACAGGGCGCCGGCCTGGCCTGCGGCGAAGCCGCTCTCCAGCACCGCCGTGACTTTCTCCGTGACGGCCTTGGCCGCTTCGCGCTGGCCACGCCGGTCGCCGAGCGCGCCCTGCATCAGGATCGGCATTCGCATCGCGATCGTCAGGCCTGCATCGGCCTGCATCGTCGCCATCCGCGCGGCCAGCGCCTGCGCTGCTCCGCCCGCCGCGATCGCGGCGCGGGCCTTGCGTGGTGTCGGGGGCATGGGGGGAAGACTCCGGAACTGGCTGCGCGGATCGCCCTGAACCCAACGCGGGGCGGGCCTTGATGATCCAGCGACCCGTGACTGTGCGCCCGCCGTCGGCGACATGCAATCGCACAGAGGGCGATGGTCTGCATCAAATATGCGCACAGGGAATGGTGTGGCCAAAATCGGGGCAGTGAGGCGCGTCCGACGCGGGGCGAAGAAGGGCGGATTTATCCGCCATCAAAAATGCTCTAGAGCCATGGCAGTGCCGCGCGGCGCCCGGTCCGCGCCCAACCGGTTGGTTTCCCTTGAATCTTTTCGCCGCTCCCAAACATCCCGGCTGGCGCCCGATGCTGGTCCTGGCCTCGGCCTCGCCGCGCCGGCTCGCTTTGCTCGAACAGGTCGGCCTCAAGCCCGATGCGCTGCTGCCGGCCGATCTCGACGAGACACCGCTGAAAGGCGAGCGTCCGCGCGATCTTTCGCGCCGTCTCGCACGCGAGAAGGCCCAAGCCGCCCGCATCGGCGCCGCCGCACGGCCGGACCTCGAAGGCTGCTACATCGTCGCGGCCGACACCGTCGTCGCGGTCGGTCGCCGCATCCTGCCCAAGGCCGAGATCGTCGACGAGGCCGCCGCCTGCCTGCGCCTGCTCTCGGGCCGCGCCCACCGGGTCTACACCTCGGTCGCCCTGGTGACGCCGGGCGGGGCGGTGCGCGAGCGCGTCGTCGAGACGCGGCTGCGCTTCAAGCGGCTGTCGACCGAGGACATCGAGACCTATCTCGCCTCGGGCGAGTGGCGCGGCAAGGCCGGCGGCTATGCCATCCAGGGTATCGCCGGCTCCTTCGTCGTCAAACTCGTCGGTTCCTACAGCGCCGTCGTCGGTCTGCCCCTGCACGAAACCGTCAACCTGCTGGGCGGCGAGGGCTTTCCGGTCCGCTTCGGCTGGATGAATGTCGGCTGAACCCCGGCCGGGAGCTGCCGCAGGGGAGAGTGTCAGCAGCATTTGACGGTAGCAGTGTAAAATTGAATAGACGCTATGTAAATTTGAGATGACGTAATGGAATGCACGTTTGTTAGTGTCTAAAATTTCGATTTAATCATTTATTAGTGTTTTCTTATTGTAATCTGTCGGCTGGCGGGTGTTGCCTGCTGGCGCCGGCGCGCGTGCAGCGGCCGTTCGCCCCAAACTATGCCAGATAATTCTCGTTCCCTGGAGGAGCCCCTGTGACGTCGCCCATTCACGACCGCCTGGACTTTCTGCAGATCGACCAGAAGACGAAAGACGACGTCAAGCGCCTGAAGCCCATCGTGGCCGCCCAGATGCCGGTCGCTCTGGCGCGCTTTTACGAACACATCAAGCGGTATCCCGAGACGCGCAAGTTCTTCTCCTCGGAAACCATGATGAAGTCGGCGCGGGATCGCCAGATCTCGCATTGGGACATTATCGTCGAGGGCGAATTCGGCGACGATTACTATCGGCGCGTCTCCACCGTTGGTCAGACCCATGCCCGCATCGGCCTTGAACCCCGTTGGTATATCGGCGGCTATGCGCTGGTCCTCGAGGATCTGATCCGTGCCGCCATCTCCGCCCAGAGCCGTCGCAAGGGCTGGTTCGGAGGCGGCGACGACAGCGACCAACTCGCCGATTCGCTGGCCAGCCTGAGCAAGGTGGTTCTGCTCGATATCGAACTGGCGGTCAGCGTCTATTTCGAGGCCGCCGAGAAGGCGCGGCTCGAAGCCGAGGCCAAGCAGGCCGAAGTCGCGGCGGAGGCGATCCGCACCTCCCAGCAGGAGGTCGTTGGTCTTTTCGGCGACGCGTTCGACAGGCTCGCCGCCGGCGATCTCGGCGTCCGCATCGATCGCGCGGTGCCGACGATCTTCGAAGGCATGAAGGACAACTTCAACCACACCGTCGAGACGCTCGCGCGCACCATGACGACGATCAAGGCGGCGTCCGCCGAAGCGCAGGCCAAGTCGGCCGACATCAAGTCCGGCGCCCATGACCTGTCCTCGCGCACCGAGCAGCAGGCCTCGGCCCTGGAGGAGACGGCGGCGACGAGCGAGGAGATGGCGGCTTCCGTCAAGGCCTCCGCCCAGGCGGCCCGGCAGGCGGCCGACCTCGCCGCTCGCGCCATGTCGAGCGCCCGCTCCGGCGGCGAGATCGCAACCCAGGCGGTCGAGGCGATGGGGATGATCGAGGACGCCTCGCACAAGATCTCCGACATCATCCGCGTGATCGACGACATCGCCTTCCAGACCAACCTTCTGGCGCTCAACGCAGCGGTCGAGGCCGCCCGCGCCGGCGAGGCGGGTCGCGGCTTCGCGGTTGTCGCCAGCGAGGTCCGCACTTTGGCGCAACGGTCGGGCGAGGCCGCCAAGGACATTGCCGCTCTGATCGCCTCGTCGAACGTCCAGGTTCAGCAGGGCGTCTCGCTGGTGCGCCGGGCGGGCGACGCGCTCACCCAGATCGTGGTCGATTCGGGCGCCGTCTCGGACACGATCGTCGAGATCTCGGCCGCCGCCGCGCAGCAGGCCACGGGCGTCGACGAGATGAGCCAGGCCGTCGCGCAACTCGACCAGATGACGCAGCAGAACGCCTCGCTCGCCGAGCAGAGCGCCGCTTCCGCCGGTTCGCTCTTCGCGAAGATCGGCGAGCTCAATGAACTGGTCGCTGCCTTCCGCACCAGTCACCAGGCCGGTCTCGCGGTCATCGCGCGGTCGGGAGGCGATGGCAGAAGCGGCGCCCCGGCCTCCGAGCCCGAGCGACTGCGCAAACTCGCGGCGGCGGCTTTCGCCCCGACGAGGGCGGCGAAGCAGGTCGTCAACGGCGCCCCGCAGGCGAGCGGCTGGGACGAGTTCTAGGGCTCCTCGTCAGAACACCGCGTGGTCGCCGCGCTCCGGCGCGGCGGCTCCGCTGAGAACGGCGCGGTAGAAGTCGAACAGCGTATCCGTGCCGGTCGAGGGCGTCGCCGTCGCATCGTAGCGGCCCGTCTGCGGGTCAAGCACCAGCATCGACTCGGTGGCGTAGTAGCGGCCGATCCGGGCCAGTTCGGCCTTGGCGGCAAGGGGCGGGATCACCCGGCCCGCGAGGTTCAATCCCGCGATGATCGCATCGAGCAGCGCGACGGGGACATGGCGGAAGCGGGGCGGGCGGCCGAGCAGCGCAAACAGCGCCTCGCCCTGCTGCAGGGGCGTGATCGCCTCGCCCGGCCCCCCGATCGGCAGGATGCGGTTCCACCGGCTCTCGTCATCGAGGCAGGCAGCGATGAAATCCGCGAGGTCGCGGTCGCTGATCGGCTTGCAGGCGGTCAGGCGCCCGTCGCCGAAGAGCAGGAAGGGCTTGCCCGCTCGCACGCGCCCGATCTGCCCCGAGAGCGACTTGAAGAAGGCGGTCGGCCGGACGATCGAGTAGCGCAGCCCCGAGGCGGTCAGCGCCGCCTCGAAGGCGAGCTTCGCCTGCTGGAAGGCCAGAAGCGGCCTCTGAACGCAGATGGCGGACAGCAGCACGAAATGCGTGACGCCCGCCTGCCGGGCAGCCTCCAGCAGGGTCAGATGCGCCCCGTGATCGACGGCCCAGGCGTCGGCGGGCGCGCCCGTGCGCGACGCCATGCAGGACACCAGCGCGTCGAAACGCTCTCCCGCGAACACGTCGCGCATCAGTGCTGCGAGGTCCGACGGATCGACCACCCGAATCGCTGCGCCGGGAGGAGGTTCGGTCCGTCCCGGTGGGCCGGGCCGCACGACACAGACCACCTCATGCCCCCTGCCCAGCAGCGCCGCTGCCGTGGCCCGGCCGATCGTCCCGGTCGCGCCGACGAGACAAACCCGTTGGCGCCCTCTCGCAGGCGGCTCGTCCGGGGCGCGATCGGCGGGCGACATGGGCTTCGGCGTGTCCTTCGCTGCGCTCGCCTGGGGCGGGCACAGACAAGTTCGGGCTGTCCGGATCAGACCCCCGGCTGCACGCTCTGACAAGTGCTCGCGAACGGCGCGTCTTGCACCGCAGGCCCCGAGCCCTGATCCTGCAGCCATGAGCAGCGCGCCGGCCTCACAAGGCGTGCCATAGGGAGGAACGCGCATGTCGGGACGTTTGAGGGGCAAGGTCGCGATCGTGGCCGGGGCGGGGTCGATCGGGCCGGGCTGGGGCAATGGCAAGGCCACCGCCACCGTCTTCGCCCGCGAGGGCGCCAAGGTGATCTGCGCCGACATCAACCGCGACGCCGCGGAGGAGACGGCGGCGATCATCCAGAACGAGGGCGGCCAGGCCTTCGCTGTCCAGGCCGATGTCACCAAGGCCGAACAGGTCGCCGATCTCGTCGCGCGGACGCTCGGCCGCTATGGCCGCATCGACATCCTCGACAACAATGTCGGTATCGCCGAGGTCGGCGGTGTCGTCGACCTGCCGGAGGAGGTCTGGGACCGCGTCTTCAGGGTGAACCTCACCGGCGCCTTTCTGGCGATGAAGCATGTCATCCCCGTCATGCTGCGCCAGTTCGAGGAGAGCGGGCAGGGCGGTTCGATCATCAACATCTCGTCGATCGCCTCGATCCGCCACACCGGCGTGCCCTATGCCAGCTATTCCGCCACCAAGGCGGCCCTGAACCAGCTGACACGGACAACGGCCGTCCAATACGCGCCGCAGAAGATCCGGGTGAACACGATCCTGCCCGGCCTGATGAAGACGCCGATGGTCGCGCACTCCGCCGGTCTCGCCCAGGCCTATGGCGAGGGTGATGTCGAGGCGATGTGGGCGGCGCGTGACGCGCAGGTGCCGATGGGCCATATGGGCGAGGCCTGGGATGTCGCCTACGCGGCCCTGTTCCTGGCGAGCGACGAAGCGCGCTATGTCACCGGCCTCGACATGGTCGTCGATGGAGGGATTACGCTCAAATATGGCTGACAACGAGAACACGCCGCCGGCGATCCAACCGCCGCCGGCGAAGCCGCTCAAGCCCTGCGCCATCTGCGGCAAGCCGGCGCAGCCGCGCTACAAGCCGTTCTGTTCGGCGCGCTGCGCCGACATCGATCTCGGGCGCTGGCTGAAGGGAAGCTATGTGATTCCTGGCGCGCCGCTCGAACTCGACGAGAACGGCCCGTCGTCGCGAGAGCGTGACGACGACGCCTGAGGCGCGACGTCGCGCCGCGGCGCGTTTCAGCCGCCATTCATCCGGCTTGCGCTACGAAAGGCACAACGGCCATCCCCGCAGCCACCGCGTGCGGATGGGCCACGCCAGGAGACTGCATGATGATGTCCAAGCTCGTCCGGATCGTCCTCGCCGGTGCGCTTCTGCTCGGCGCCCTGCCGGCGGGCGCGCAGGTCTACGATCCCTTCGCCAGCATCCGTCCGGGTGGCGGACGCGAAGCGCCGCCCCCGCCGCCCCCGTCGCAGCGCCAGTGGCAGCAGCAGGCCCAGCCCGATGGCCGCTACGACCGCGACGATGATCGCCGGAGATATGACCGTGGCTACGACCGGGGTTACGATCGCGGCTATGACCGGGGCTATGATCGCGGTCCTCGCTATTATGACGACCGTCCCCGTTATTACGAAGAGCGTCCGCGCTATCGCGAGGGCGGTCGCGGCGGCGCGTTCTGCGTGACCTCACGCGGCTCTTGCCCGGTCCCGCCGGCCCCGCGCGGCGCACCTTGCCGCTGCAACATCGACGGCCTGGACAAGCGCGGGGTCATCCAGTAGCCGCCGGCCTCATCGTGTCGAGATACACCGACGAACTCGACGCGGTGATCGCTGCGGAGCAGCGGCTGCGCGGCGAGATCGCCGGCGTCATCGCCCGGGAGGAGGGCGCCAGCGCGGCCTCAGCCCGTCATCTCGCGGCCGCCGATGCGGCGATCGACGCCTGGGCCGAGGAGGGCGAGGAGGCGCTGGACCAGCGCGCCTTTCGTCCCCTGACGCCGTTGCAGGAGTTGCTGGCCGAGCATCGCACCCTCCTCGAGCGCATTGCCGACATCCAGGACCGGCGCCTGTCCTGATCCGGCCGTCGCTGCGGGGTCAGGCGCGCATCGTCTCCTCGATCCAGCTGGCCAGACGCTTTACGTCGGGCCGGCTGCGCAGATGCGGCGCGATCCAGAGATTGAGCTCGTGCGGCCCGTCGACGAAGCCGAAGGGCGCGACGAGATGGCCGCGCGCAATCTCGCCTTCGACCAGAATCTCAGGGGCGATCGCGACACCGAGCCCGCAGGCCGCCGCCTGGTTCTGCAGGTAGAAATGCTCGAAGCTGTCCTGCGGCTGCAGGGCCTCGCCGCGATAGCCGAAGGCGTCCATCCATTCCCGCCAGGCATGGACTCGCGTCGCCGTCCCGAGGAGCCTCGCCTGCGCCAAGTCTGCGGGCTGCTTCAGCCCGAGCCGCTGCGCATAATCCGGGTGGCAGACCGGGCCGACGCGCTCACGCAGCAGCGGCCGGATGATCACGTCCTGCGGCGCCTTGAACATCGTCGAGCGGATGGCGAGGCTGATCTCGTCGCGCAGGAAGTCGACCTCGCCATAGTTGAGGTTCAGCCGGATCTCGACATCCGGATTGGCGCGCTTGAACGCGCCGAGCCGGGGAATCAGCCAGTGCATGCTGATCGTGGCCGAGCAGGAAAGGGTGAGGGGCAGGGGTGCCAGCGCCGCCACGCCCTGCTGCATGCGCGCAAAGGCGTCCCCCAGCGTTGCGGCGAGCTGCCCGCCCTGCTGCGTCGGCTCGACCGACTTCGGCAGGCGCTTCAGAAGCGGCACGCCGAACTCGGCTTCCAGGCTGCGGACATGCCGGCTGATCGCGCCGTGTGTGACGCCCAGTTCGGCTGCGGCGGCGGACATGCTGTTGAGCCGCGCCGTCGCTTCGAAGGCGCGCAGCGCATTGAGAGGGAGGCGGGGAGATGCCATCGGGGAGGGGCCTTCTGCTGTGAGAAAACCTTACAGCAGCCGGCGTCGAATTGGGATGTCGTTCTCGCCGCCTCGTGTCTTAGCCTGTGATCAACGAGACGAACGAGCAGGGTCGGAAGACGCGAGGAGAGGGAGCGCCCCGACGGCGTGACCAAGCGAACGTCAGACGCCCGCCAAGAGGAAACGCCGATGAGTCCAGGCTCCGCATCCGCGGTGGCGTGGGACTGCGGCTGGAGGCGCGCATGGCCGGACGGCTTCAGGACAAGATCGCCATCGTCTTCGGCGCGGGTTCGGTCGGGCCCGGCTGGGGCAATGGCAAGGCGACGGCCGCCGTCTTCGCTCGGGAGGGTGCTCAGGTCGCCTGCATCGACGTCAACCGCGCTGCCGCCGAAGAGACGGTCGCCATCATTGCCGCCGAGGGCGGGCGCGCCAGCGCCCATGCCTGCGACGCCACGCACTCCGACGAGGTCGCGGCGCTGGTCGCCGACATCGTCGCGGCCCATGGCCGGATCGACGTGCTGCACAACAATGTCGGCTATGCCGGGATGGGCGGGCCGATCGAGCTCGACGAGGCCGACTGGCACCGCACGCTGGACCTCAACGTCACCACCTGCTTCCTCGCCGCCAAGCATGTGCTGCCGCATATGCTCGCCCGGAAGAAGGGCGCGATCATCAATGTCTCCTCGGTCGCCGCGATCCGCTACACCGGCTATCCCTACAGCGCCTATTACGCGGCCAAGGCGGCGGTGAACAACTTCACCATGGGGCTGGCGCTGCAATATGCCCGCGAGGGCATCCGCGTGAACGCGATCATGCCGGGCATGATGAACACCCCGCTGATCCACCAGCAGATCGCCGGGCAGTATGCCAGCACCGAAGAGATGATCGCGGCCCGCGACGCCGCCAGCCCGACGGGCAAGATGGGCACGGCCTGGGACATCGCCCATGCGGCGCTGTTTCTCGCCTCCGACGAAGCGGCCTACATCAACGGCGTGGCGCTGCCGGTCGATGGCGGCCTGACCTGCCGCGTGGCCTGAGAGGACGCGATCGATGCTGACAGACCGCTTCGAGGCCGACTATCTGCTGGAGACACCGCTCGACCCCGCGCGCGCCGCCGAGACCATGGCGGGCGAGCAGTCGAGCGGCACCTTCGTGGCCATTCCCGGCGAGACGCCGGAGCTGAAGGCGCGCGCCTCCGCACGGGTGGTGGCGCTCGAGATCCTGGAGCGCGACGTTCCGGGCCGCTCTCTGCCCTCCAATGTCGCGAGCGCCCCCGGCGAGCGCATCACCCGGGCTCGCGTCACCCTGTCCTGGCCGCTGGCGAATATCGGCCCGTCCCTGCCCAACCTGCTCGCCACCGTCGCCGGAAACCTGTTCGAGCTGAAATGCGCCAGCGGTCTGCGGATCCTCGACATCCGCCTGCCGGCAGCCTTCGGCGAGGCCTATCCCGGGCCGCGTTTCGGCATCGCCGGCACGCGTCGCCTCGCTGGCGTGGAGGGGCGCCCGCTGATCGGCACCATCATCAAGCCCAGCGTCGGGCTCGATCCGGCCGCGACCGCCGCGCTTGTCGACGAGCTCTGCGGCGCCGGCATTGACTTCATCAAGGACGATGAATTGCAGTCGGACGGGCCGGCCTGTCCCTTCGACCAGCGCGTCGCCGCGGTGATGGCGGTGATCGAGCGCCATGCCGACCGCACCGGCCGCAAGCCGATGTTCGCCTTCAACCTCACCGGCGATCTCGACCAGATGCGCCGCCGCCACGACACGCTGCTCGCCCATGGCGCGACCTGCCTGATGGCGAGCCTGAACTCGGTCGGCCTCGTCGGGATGATCGAGCTCGGGCGCTTCGCCCAGCTGCCGATCCACGCCCATCGCAATGGCTGGGGCTATCTCTCGCGCCACCCGATGCTGGGCTGGTCCTATGTCGCCTGGCAGAAGCTCTGGCGCCTGGCGGGGGCCGACCACATGCATGTCAACGGCCTCTCCAACAAATTCTCCGAGACCGACGACAGCGTCATCGCCTCGGCGCGCGAATGCCTGACGCCGATGTTCGCCGACAAACCCTGCACGGTGATGCCGGTGTTCTCGTCGGGCCAGACGGTGCGGCAGGCGCACGGCACCTATGCCGCGCTCGGCAGCACCGACCTGATCATGACGGCCGGAGGCGGCGTGATGGCCCATCCCGACGGCGTTGCGGCAGGTGTGCGCTCGCTGCGCGAGGCCTGGACGGCGGCAATCGCCGGAATCCCGCTGGCCGAACACGCGCGTACCCATCCCGAACTCGGCCGGGCACTGGAGATCGCGGCGTGAGCGCGACGCGCCCGCTCCCGGCGGGGCCGCTCGTCGCCTTCTATGGCGACGATTTCACCGGCTCCTCCGCCTCGATGGAGGCGCTCTCTTTCGCCGGTCTTGAGACGGTGCTGTTCCTCGCCCCACCGACGGCGGAGCGCCTGGCGGCCTTCCGGCATTGCCGCGGCATCGGCATCGCCGGCGTCGCGCGCTCGCGCAGCCCGGCCTGGATGGATGAGCACCTTCCGCCAATCTTCGCCGGGCTGAAGGCGCTCGGTGCGCCCGTCTTCCACTACAAGGTCTGCTCGACCTTCGATTCGGCGCCGCATGTCGGCTCGATCGGCCGGGCGGCCGAGATCGGCGCGCGGCTCTACGAGGGCTGGATCCCGCTGATTGTGGGCGAGCCCGGCATGGGCCGCTTCCAGAGCTTCGGCCATCTCTTCGCGCTGTCCCATGGCCGCGGCTACCGGCTCGACCGGCATCCCGTCATGGCACGCCACCCGGTGACGCCGATGGACGAGGCCGATCTCGGCCGCCATCTCGCCTGCCAGACCAACCTGCCCATCGGCCTCGTCGATTTCGTCGCGATGAAACGCGGCGCGGGCGATGCCGCGCTCGACGCCGCGCTCGCGGAGGGGGCGGCCATCGTCTCGATCGACGTCATGGATGCACAGACTCTGGAGGAGGCGGGCCGCCTGCTCTGGCAGCGCGGCGGACGGCCCTGTTTCGCCATCGGCTCGCAGGGCGTCGAGGCGGCGCTCGTCGCGCATTGGCGCGCCGCCGGCCTGCTGCCGGCCGCACCCGCCCTGGCTTCGCCGGGAGTCGTCGCGCAGATCGCGGTCGTGTCCGGTTCGGTTTCCCCCGTCACGGCCCGGCAGATCGCCACGGCGCAGGAGCGGAGCTTCGCGCCGATCCGCATCGCAGCCGAGCGCGCGGTCGATGCTCGGGCCTGGGAGAGCGAGATCGAGGCTGCGACCCATCGCGCGCTGGCGGCGCTGGCGGAGGGCCAAAGCCCGCTCGTTTTTTCCGCCCAGGGGCCCGACGATCCGGCGGTCGCGCGGTTGCGCGAGGCGGTGGCCACCGCCGGGCTGACGACCGAGGCGGTCAACGACCGGATCGGCGCGGCGCTCGGCACCATTCTCGATCGCGTGCTGCGCGAGACCCGGCTGACGCGCGCAGTAATCTCGGGCGGCGACACCTCGAGCCATGCGGCGGCCCAGCTCGGCATCGACGCGCTGACCGCGATCGCACCGATCGCACCCGGCGCGCCGCTCTGCCGCGCCCATGCGCCGCAGCCGGAGCGGGACGGGCTCGAGCTGGTGCTCAAGGGCGGCCAGGTCGGCGGGGACGATTTCTTCGACGCGGTCCGCCACGGCGGTGCCGCATGAACGGGCCAGGAATGGGAACGGACGCAATGCGCAGGCTCGAAGGCAAGATCGCCCTGGTGACCGGCGGCGCGCGGGGCATCGGCCTCGCCATCGCCCGCGCTCTGACGGCGCAAGGAGCCGTTCCGGTGCTCGCCGACATCAACGAGGAGGGCGCCCGTCAGGCGCTGGCCGGTCTTGGCGCGTCCGAAGGCATGGCGGCGGCGGTCGACGTCGCCGACCAGGGCTCTGTGACGGCGCTGATCGACGCCATCGTCGCCCGCTACGGCCGGCTGGACATCCTCGTCAACAATGCCGGCATCGGCGGCAACACGCCGTTCCTCGAGATCGACGCCGAGACCTGGAACCGCACCATCGCGATCAACCTGACTGGCGCCTTCTTCGTCGCCCAGGCCTGCGCGCGGGTGATGGCGAAGCAGCGCTCCGGCAAGATCATCAACATCGCCTCGCTCTCGGGCCAGCGCGGCGGCCATGGCCGCGGCGCCTATGGTGCAGCGAAGGCGGGGCTCGAGCTGCTGACCAAGGTGATGGCTGTCGAACTCGCGGAATATGGCATCAACGTCAACAACATCGCGCCCGGCGCCATCGAGACCGAGATGGCGAAGTTCGCCCATGATGCAGCCACCCGCGCCGCCTACAACTACCTGATCCCGATGACGCGCTACGGCACGCCGGAGGAAATCGCCGATGCGGCGGTGTTCCTCTGTTCCGACGAGGCCCGCTACGTCCACGGCCACACCCTCAATGTCGATGGCGGCTTCCGCGAGGCGGGACTGATGTTCCGCGGCGGCAAGGCCGCGCCGTCGTCCTGAACGGCCCACCAACCAAAAACAAACGGGAGGATACAACGATGACGCTTTCCATCAGCCGGCGCCGCTTCGCCACCCTCGCCGGCGCAGGCGCGATCTCTGCCGCGCTGCCGCTGCGCTATGCCCACGCTGCCGAGCACACGTTCAAGATCGGAACCAACGTTCCCGCCTCGCACCCGCTGAACGTCCACCTCACCAAGGCGGCCGAGCAGGTGAAGGAGCAGACCAACGGCAAATTCGAGTTCCAGCTATTCCCCAATAACCAGCTCGGCGCCGATTCCGACATGCTCTCGCAGCTGCGCTCGGGTGCGCTCGAATGCTTCCTGAATTCGGGCGTCAACGTGCTCTCGACGATCATTCCCGCCGCTGCGATCTCCGGCGTCGGTTTCGCCTTCAAGGACTATCCGGCGCTCTGGAGCGCGATGGACGGCAAGCTCGGCGCCCATCTGCGCCAGCAGATCACCCGCGGCGGCTTCGTCGTCATGGACAAGATCTGGGACAATGGCTTCCGGATGATCACCAACAGCTCCAAGCCCATCGTCCAGCCCGAAGACCTGAAGAACATGAAGATCCGCGTGCCGGTCAGCGCGCTCTGGCTCTCGCTGTTCAAGTCGCTGGGGGCCTCGCCAACCGGCCTGAACTTCGCCGAGGTCTATTCGGCGCTCCAGACCAAGGTTGTGGACGGGCAGGAGAATCCGCCGGCGATCATCTCTGCGGCCAAGCTCTTCGAGGTGCAGAAATACTGCTCCGTCACAAACCATATGTGGGATGGCTGGTGGTTCCTGATCAACCGCCGCGCCTGGGGCCAGGTGCCGGCCGATATCCAGGTGACTGTCTCCCGCGTCCTGAACAGCGCCTGCGAGGCCGAGCGCGCCGACGTCGCCGCCCAGAACATCGCACTTCAGAAGGATCTCGCCGCCGCCGGCATGATCTTCAACGATGTGAACCCGGCGCCCTTCCGCGACGCGCTGTCGAAGGCGGGCTTCTACAAGGAATGGCGCGGCAAGTTCGGTGACGAGCCCTGGGCCCTGCTCGAAGAAGCCGTCGGCACGCTCGCCTGACGCCCTTCATCATTCGGTCGCGCCGAGAGGCGCGGCCGCCTTGTCCAGCGTCGATCCCCAGCGAGACAGCGATGACAGACGCCACGCCGATCAGCGAAACCCAGGCCTTCGCCATCGAGGAACAGGTGCCGCCGCGCCCGTCTGCGCGGCTTCGCTTCCTGATGGCGCCGCTGGAGGCCTTCGTCGCGCTTCTCCTGGTCGGGCTGATCGGGCTCGTCCTCGTCGCCGTGTTCTGGCGCTATGTCCTGTCCTCGCCGATCACGGCGGCCGACGAGATCGCCTCCTTCCTCTTCCTCTGGATCGTGATGCTCGGCGCGGTCATCGCCATCGATCGCGGCGAGCATCTGCGCCTGGCGCTGGTGATCAACGCGGTTGGCCCGCGCGCCCGCGCGCTGCTGGAGACGACGGGCCTCGTCGTCATCGGCGCCTTCCTCGCCGCGCTGTTGCCCTCGGCGATCGAGCACTGGATCGACGAGTTTCCGGTGACCTCCCCGGCGCTCAACATCTCGACCGCCTGGCGGATCGCCGGCATCCCGATCGGCATCGCGCTGATGCTGTTCGTGCTGGCGGTGAAACTCTGGACCGAGGCGCCGCGCCGCGACCTCGTGACAGCGCTGGTGCTGGTGGCGGCCACCATCGGCCTGCTCTGGCTGCTCTCGCCGATGTTGGCTGGGCTCGGCAAGGTCAACATCCTGATCCTGCTCGTCGGCGTCATCGCGCTCTGCCTCGCCATGGGCGTGCCGATCGCCTTTTGCTTCGGCGCGGGTGCGATGGCCTTCCTGGTCTTTTCGACGAAGCTGCCTGTGACGGTGATCGTCGGGCGCATGGACGAGGGCATGTCGAGCCTGATCCTGCTCTCGGTGCCGGTCTTCGTGCTGCTCGGCTGCATTCTCGATGCCACCGGTATGGGCAAGGCGATCGTCGATTTCCTCGCTTCCATGATCGGCCATGTCCGGGCCGGCATGTCCTATGTCATGCTCGGCTCGCTCTATCTCGTCTCCGGGATCTCCGGCTCGAAAGTCTCGGACATGGCGACGGTCGCGCCGGCGCTCTTCCCGGAGATGAAGCGCCGCGGCAACAAGCCCGAGGAGATGGTCGCGCTGCTCGGCACGGGCGCGATCATGGCGGATACGGTGCCGCCCTCGATCGTGCTGATCGTCATCGGCTCCGTCGCCGGCATCTCGATCGCGGCGCTCTTCGCCAGCGGCTTCGTCGTCGCCTTCTTCCTGCTGCTCATCCTCGCTCTTGCCGCGCGCTGGAAGGCGCGGGGCGAGGCGCTGGAGGGCGTGCGTCGCGCGCCGCTGGCGCTGATCGGCAAGGCGCTGCTGATCGCGGCGCCTGCGCTCGTCCTGCCCTTCCTCGTCCGGGGCGCGGTGACGGAGGGCGTCGCGACGGCCACCGAAGTCTCGACCATCGCCGTCGTCTACGCCCTGATCGTCGGCATGATCCTCTATGGCGGGCTCAAGGCTGCCCAGATCTACCGCATGCTGATCGAGACGGCCGCGATGACCGGCGCGATCCTGATCATCCTCGGCACGGCCTCGGCCGCCGCCTGGGTGCTGACCCAGACCGGCTTCGCGCAATATCTTGCCGCTGTGATGAAGGGCCTGCCGGGTGGCTGGATCGTCTACATGGCGGTGACGATCGCCGTCTTCCTGACGCTCGGCTGCCTGCTCGAGGGCCTGCCGGCGATCGTGCTGCTCGCGCCGCTGATGTTCCCGATCGCGAAGGATCTCGGCATCCACCCGGTGCACTACGCCATGGTCGTGGTCGTCTCGATGAATATCGGCCTGTTCACCCCGCCCATCGGCATCGGCCACTACATCGCCTGCTCGATCGGCAAGGTCGATCCCGACGCGGCGATGAAGACGGTCTGGTTCTATCTCGGCGCATTGCTGCTCGGCCTGCTCGCCATCGCGCTGGTGCCCGCCATCTCGCTGGCGGTGCTCTGAGGCGCGCGCCTTACCCCTGCTGTCCGAGCAGATCCTGCAGCAGCGCGTTGCGGAAGGTTCGGGCCACCGTGACGGCGTAGAAGCGCTCGACGATGCCGGGCAGCGCGGCTCCGATCGCGAGCACGCCCTGCGCCAGCTCGTCCTGAATTACGATGGGCGGCAGCACGCCCAGGCCCACGCCCTCGCGCACCAGGAGGCGCATCATCGCCATGTCGTCGACCTCGGCGGCGATGCGCAGCGTGATGCCCGCCCGGTCGATCAGCGCGTCGATGTCGTCGCGCAGGCCCGTATGCAGCGGCGGCAGGATCACCGGATGGCGCACGAGCAAAGCCTCGAAATCGCCGGCCTCAGCGACGAGGTCGCGCCGTCCGACAAGGCTGACCGGCTGCTCGGCCAGCTTGTGGGTAAGAAAGGCGCGCTCGGGATCCGCGGCCGGGGGCTGGTTGGTCAGCACCGCATCGAGCTGATGCGCCGCCAGGGCGCGCAGCAGCTCCGGCGTCGCGCCCGACTTCAGGACCACCTCGACATCCGGCCGCCCGAGAATCGGGCGCAGGAAGGCGAGCTGGAAATTGCGCGACAGCGTCGCCTGCGCACCGACGCGCAGCACATGCCGCGACAGGCCGCTCTCGCGCAGCGTGCCGAGCAGATCGTCGCCCGTCGCGAAGATGATATCGGCATGATCGCGGGCGATCCGTCCGGCTTCGGTCAGCAGCAAGCCGCGCCCGGCGCGTTCGAACAGCTGGTGGCCGAGTTGCTCCTCCAGCCGCTTGATCTGCACCGAAAGCGCCGACTGCGTCAGGTTCAGGCGCTGGGCCGCGCGGCCGAGATGGCCCTCCCGGGCGACCGTCCAGAAATAGCGCAGATGGTTGTAGTTGAGGCCAGCCATTCTTCGATGATAGCGAACGGAAACGCACAAACAATGAATTTTTAGCGCAGTGGGCCCGGTGATATTGCGGTGCGAGATCAACCAGCCCGTGAGACCGCCATGTCCCATCTCGCGCTACCCCTTTTGGTCCCGGCGATCCTCGCCGCCTTGGCGCTCCACCTGCTGCGCCGCAAGGCGACGCCGGCGAAGGGGCAGGGGCCTTTGGCCGAGATCGCCGCGGCCCTCGCTTTCGTGGTGGCGCTTGCCACCGCCGTCCAGCTCGCCTGGTTCGGCCCCGCGACGCTGACGCTGCTCGCCCCCCGCGGCCTGGGTCTTTCCGCGCGCCTCGACATCGTCGGCGTGACCATGCTGCTGCTGATCACCTTCGTCGGCTGGGTCGTCCTGCGCTTCAGCCGCAGCTATCTCGCCGGCGAACCGGGGCAGAGCCGCTTCACGGGCTGGATCTGCGCCACGCTCGCCGCCGCGCTTCTGCTCGTAAGTGCCGGCAATCTGCTGCAGCTTCTCGTCGCCTGGGTCGCGACCAGCCTCTGTCTGCACCGTCTGCTGCTGTTCTACCCCGCCCGCCCGGCGGCGCAGCGCGCGGCGCGGAAGAAGTTCGTCGTCGCCCGGCTGGCGGATGGCGCGCTGCTCCTGGCCTGCCTCCTCCTGTTCGCGCACTACGGCACCGGTGACATCGGCGCGATCCTGGCGCAGGCGCGCAGCGGGCCGGTGCCCGCCGGCACGGGCTGGGCGGTGGCGCTGCTGGTCATGGCGGCGCTGCTCAAATCGGCCCAGTTCCCGGCCCATGGCTGGCTGGTCGAGGTCATGGAGGCGCCGACGCCGGTCTCAGCCCTGCTGCATGCAGGCATCATCAATGCGGGCGGCTTCCTGCTGATCCGCTTCGCCGATCTGCTGCTGACGACGCCGGGCGCGCTGGCGGCGCTGGTGCTGATCGGCGGCTTCACCGCCCTGCTCGGCGGGCTGGTGATGCTGACCCAGTCCGCCATCAAGACCTCGCTCGCCTGGTCGACCGTGGCGCAGATGGGCTTCATGGTGCTGCAATGTGGGCTGGCGCTCTTCCCGCTGGCGCTGCTGCACATCGTCGCCCACTCGCTCTACAAGGCCCATGCCTTCCTGTCGTCGGGCTGGGCCGTGGAGCAGGTCGCGGCCACGCGCCGGCCGGGGCCGGTCGCGGTCGCCAGCCTCCGCGTCGTCGCCCAGGCCTTCGCCTTCGCGCTGGCGCTCTATGCGCTGATGGGACTGAGCTTCGGCTTCGCCGACAAGTCGCCCCAGGCGATCGCGCTCGGCGCCATCCTCGTCTTCGGTGTCGCCTATTTGATCGCGCAGGGCCTCGCCGACGCCGCACCGCGCGCGCTGACGCTGCGGACGTCGGCGGCCTCGATCGCCGCCTCGCTGTCCTACTTCCTGCTGCAGCGCTTCGCGCAGTGGCTGACCGCGCCGACGCTGCCGCCGATCCCGCCGCCGACCGCGCTGGAATGGGCGCTGATCGTGTTGACGCTGCTCTCCTTCGGGGCCGTCGCCTTCGCCCAGGCGCTGTTCCCGCACTGGGCCGGGCATCCCGCTCTCGCGGGCCTGCGCGTCCATCTCGCCAACGGCTTTTACGGCAACGCCATCTTCGACCGTCTTACCGGCGGCTGGGCCCGGCCCGCATCATCCCACCTCACCAGCGAAAGGAGCCCGTCATGACCGCGCAGCCCGGACAGGACGCCCTGCAGGCCGCCCTGATGGCGCAGGCCGACCGTGCCGCCCGCATCATTCCGCCGCTCTGGCCGCTCTCGGCCTCCGTCGCGGTCAATCCCTTCCTCGGTCTGGCGGGGGAGACGCTGGCCGGCGCGGCGGCGCGCCTCGGCCGGGCCGGCGGCATCCCCGTCACCATGCCGCGGTCCTTCTACCGGGAGCGCTGGCGGGCTGGCGAGATCACGCCGGCCGACCTCGCCGAGGTGATCGCCGAGCGGCCGGGGGCGCCGGGCCACGCCGTAGTCGAGGCGGCCCTGTCCGAGAACCCTGCGCCCGCGGCGCCGATTCCGACCGTCGCGGCGCTCTGCGCCGAGGCCACCGGCGTCGACTGGCCGGGCTTCATCGCCGACCGGATCGGCGCCTGGGCCTCGGGCCATTTCGATCTCGGTCAGGCGATGTGGCCGAAGACCCAGGCCGCTGGCGCCTATGAATCCTGGCGCGCCTTCGCGACGCAGGATCTCTCGCCCGAAATCGCGGGGCTGAAGGGCTTCTGCCTGCGCATCTCGCGGGAGCCGCTGGGAGCCCCGGCAGCGATCCGGCGCGCCAGCCTCGCGCTCGGTCTGCCGCAGGCCGCGGCGGAGAGCTACTTCACGGCGCTGCTGACCGGGCTCGGCGGCTGGGCCCAATATGCCCGCCACCTGCAGTGGCAGGCG
Source organism: Rhizobiales bacterium CCH10-E5 (assembly GCA_001556125.1). Taxonomy (GTDB): domain Bacteria; phylum Pseudomonadota; class Alphaproteobacteria; order Rhizobiales; family Beijerinckiaceae; genus Allobosea; species Allobosea massiliensis. Next base: position 204,950 of record LSIG01000046.1, read on the forward strand.
GAGCGCGACGGCGGGACCGACCAGACGATCACCGATCTGCTGGCCATCGCGCTCGCCTTCGAAGCGGCGCTGCACGCGCAGTTCGGGCGGCAGATCGCCGAGCCCTGGCGGCAGGCGATGGAGGCGCATGCCGCGCCCGTCGAGCCGAGCGACGACCAGATCATCGACGCCCTGCTGCAGGAGGCCTATGACCGCGCCGCCCAGCGCCGGTTCTTCGCGGAGTGGCGGCCGATGGCCGCCGCGAAGGCGGCGCCCGCGCGGCCTTCGGTCCAGGCTGCCTTCTGCATCGACGTCCGCTCGGAAATCATCCGCCGCGCGCTGGAATCGCTCGATCCCGGCATCGAGACGCTGGGCTTCGCCGGCTTCTTCGGCATCGGCGTCTCGCATCGCCGGCTCGGTTCGGTGGGCAGCGAGGCGCGGTTGCCGGTCCTGCTGAAGCCGGGCCTGGGGTCTTTCACCTGCGACGCTCCGGGCGAGGCCGCGGAAGAGAAGGCGCGGATCGGCGCCCGGGCCAAGCGCGCCTGGGGCCGCTTCAAGCGCGCCGCCGTTTCCTCCTTCGCCTTCGTCGAGGCCAGTGGCCCGCTCTATCTCTGGAAGCTCTTCCACGACTCCGTCACGGCCGATCACCGCCCGGAGGGCGACCGGACGGCGCCGCGGCTCGACGCGACGCTGACCGTGGCGCAGCGGACGGAGATGGCCGCGACGGTCCTGCGGGCCATGTCCCTGACCTCAGGCTTCGCCCGGCTGGTGCTGCTGGCCGGCCATGGCGCGCGGCTGGTCAACAACGCCCATGCCAGCGCCCTACAATGCGGCGCCTGCGGCGGCTTCCCCGGCGACGTCAATGCCCGCCTGCTGGCCGGGTTGCTGAACGAGGCAGACGTCCGCGCCGGGCTGGCGGGGCAGGGGATCGAGGTTCCGGCCGATACGCGCTTCGTCGCGGGTCTGCACGACACGGTCAGTGACGAGATCACGCTGTTCGACCGCGAGGCCGTGCCCCCGTCGCACGCCGCCGATCTGGCGAAGCTGGACGCGCTGCTGGCCTCCGCCGGTCGGCTTGCCCGGACCGAGCGGGCGCTGCGCCTGCCCGGCGCGGCGGGCGAGGGCGACGTCGCGCGGCGCGGCCGGGACTGGGCGCAGGTGCGGCCGGAATGGGGGCTGGCCGGCTGCAAGGCCTTCATCGCCGCACCGCGCCGGCACACGGCAGGCGCTTCGCTCGCCGGGCGCGCCTTCCTGCACAGCTATGATTGGCGTGCCGACACCGAATTCAAGGTGCTCGAACTCATCCTGACGGCGCCGGTCGTCGTCGCGAGCTGGATCAGCCTGCAGTATTACGGCTCCGCCGTCGCACCGGCGGCCTTCGGCGCCGGCAACAAGCTGCTGCACAACGTCGTCGGCGGCATCGGCGTCTTCGAGGGCAATGGCGGGCTGCTGCGCGGCGGTCTGCCCTGGCAGTCGGTCCATGACGGCGAACGCCTGATGCACGAGCCGGTCCGGCTGTCGGTGGTCGTCGCGGCCCCGCGCGAGGCGATCCTCGGCATCCTGGCGAAGCACCCGGACCTCCGGGCGCTGTTCGACCAGGGCTGGCTCGCCCTCTTCGCGATGGACGATTCCGGCCAGGTCTCCGCCCGTTATCGGGCCGGCGACGGCTGGATCGATCTCGCATCGACACCGGGACCGGCTGCGCTGGCCGCCTGAACCTGGCGGCGCGGACAACCGCGCCGTTATGGTCCCACTGCCGCGGAGCGCTCGCAGGCTCCGCCGGCTCAGATCGCTAATCGTCAGACAATCTGTCAATCAGTTGACAGGGGGTCGACGCTTGTGGGATGCCCTCCCCGCTGATGCCCGCAGAAGGCAGATCGTGGAGGAAGAGATGATCAAGCTGTCGCCCACCCGCCGTGGCCTCATGCTCGGCGCCGCCGGTGCCATCGCCGCCCCCTATGTCGTCCGCGACGCCATCGCCCAGGGCAAGGCCGTCAATGTCGGGGTCATCCTGCCGCTCTCCGGCGCCAACGCGCAGTTCGGCATCAATTCGCGCAATGGCATCGAACTGGTCGCGGACGAGATCAACGCCGCAGGCGGCATCAAGGCGCTCGGCGGCGCCCGGATCAATCTCGTCGTTGCCGACTCGACCTCGACCCCGACGACGGCCGCCAATGTCGCCCAGCGCCTGCTGACGCAGAACGACGTCGTGGCGATCCTTGGCGCCTTTGCCTCGTCGCTCACGATCGCGATCTCGGAGGTTACCGAGCGCCGGGGCGTGCCGCTGCTCACCATGTCCTTCTCGGACCAGATCACCGGCCGCGGCTTCGAGAACATCTTCCAGGTGGTCGCCAAGGCCTCGGTCATCGGCAAAGCGCAGTTCGACGGCACGGTCGCCATCGCCGCGAGTGCCGGCCAGAAGCTCGAGCGCATTGCGATCATGTATGAGGATACCGCCTATGGCACCTCGCAGGCCGGCGGTCTGCGCGAGGGCGCCAAGGCGGCCGGCGTCCAGATCGTCATGGACGACGCCTATCCGCTGGGCATCACCGACGTCACGCCGCTGATCAACAAGCTGCGCGCCTCCGGCGCCCAGGCGGTGTTCCCGGTTTCCTACCTCAACGATTCCCTGCAGATCATCCGCGCGATGCGCCAGCAGCGCATCACCATTCCCGCCATCGGTGGCGCGGCCGGCTATGTCATTCCGGATTTCGAGAAGGGGCTCGGCGAATTCGCCGAGGGCGTGCTCTCGATCTCGCCGGCCAATTACGACCTCGCGCCGGAGCTGACCGAGCGCTTCCGCAAGCGCTTCGGCTATTTCATGGTCCATGAGGCGCTCGAGCACGCCGTCTGCATGGATGTGCTGGCCCAAGCGATGGAGAAGGCCAAGTCGGCCAAATCCGAGGATCTGCGCAAGGCGCTGCATGGCGGTCGCTTCGAGGGCGGCTGGACCAAGGCAATGACGGGCGGGGCCGTCCAGTTCGACAAGACCGGCCTCAACACGCTCTCCGTCCCCGTCATGGTCCAGTGGCGTAACAAGGAACTCGTCACCGTCTGGCCCTCTGACGTCGCCAAGGCCAAGGCCAAGGCCGTCTGGGCCGGCTGAGCCGCGATCGGCAGCGGCCGGGCAGGGGAGAGAGGCGCTCATGGCGGTGGTTCAGGCCATCCTGGACGGCTTGATGATCGGCGGTGTCTACGCCGTCATCTCGATCGGCCTGACGCTGGTCTTCGGCGTGATGGGCATCGTGAACTTCGCGCAAGCGGAATTCCTGATGCTCGGCATGTTCGTGGCCTATTATGCCTGGGCCTGGCTCGGGCTCGATCCGCTGCTGGCGGCGCCGCTCGCTTTCGCGGTCGTGTTCTTGCTCGGGGCCGCGCTCCAACACATGCTGATCAGGCGCGTGCTCAAGGCCCCCGAGGTGGCGCAGATCTTCCTCACCGTCGGCCTGCTGATCGTACTGGAGAACGCCGCGTTGCTGATGTTCGGCTCGGGCTTCCGCTCCGTCTCGACGCCCTACCAGACCTCGTCGCTGCAGCTCGGGCCGCTCTTCGTCTCCGTGCCCTATCTCGCAGCCTTCTCCATGTCGGTGGCCTCGGGGCTGGCGCTCTGGCTCTTCCTCAAGTCGAGCTGGTTCGGCCGCGCCATGCGGGCCACCGCGCAGGACCCGATGGCCGCGCGGCTGATGGGCATCGATGCCGACCGCATGCACATGCTCGCCTTCGCGCTCGGCGTCGGGCTCACCGCTTTCGGTGGCGCGGTGATCCTGCCCTATCTGACGGCCTCGCCGACGGTCGGCACCCAATTCGCCGTGCTGATGTTCACCGTGGTGGTGCTAGGCGGGCTCGGCTCGGTCGCGGGCGCGGTGGTCGGCGGCCTCGCCGTCGGCATCATCCAGTCGCTTTCGGCGCTGGTCTTCCCGATCCAGCTGCAGAACCTCGTCCTCTTCGTCGTCTTCATCGCGGTGCTGGCCTTCCGGCCGAAGGGCCTGCTGGGGGCGGCCCGATGAGCGCGCCGTCCCTTCGGCAGGCGTCCGGCCTCGCGCTGCTGGCGGCGCTCGCCATCGCCCTGCCTTTCGCCTTCGAGCCGCGCGGCTACGGCATCCGCATCCTCTGCCTGGCGCTGCTCTTCGCCGCCATGGCGCAGGCCTGGAACATCGTCGCCGGGCTCGCCAACCAGATCTCGCTCGGCCACGCCGCGTTCTTCGGCATCGGCGCCTACACCTCGACGCTGCTTCTGATCCATTTCGGCCTCACGCCCTGGCTCGGCATGATGGCAGCAGCGGTCCTGGGCGGGCTCGCTGCGCTTCTGATCAGCCTGCCGACGATGCGGCTGCGCGGCCACTATTTTGCGCTGGCGACGCTCGCCTTCGGCGAGGTCATGCGCGTCATCGGCAACAGCTGGGGCGGGCTGACCGGCGGACCGGTGGGCATCTCCGTCCCCTACGCCAAGCCGAGCCTCGGCCTGATGCAGTTCGCCGACACCCGCGCCTCTTACTGGCTGATGCTGGGGGCGCTCGTCGTGGTGACCGTGATCTTCGTCGCGATCAAGCGTAGCCGCCTCGGCTATCGGCTGCGGGCGATCAAGGAGAATGCCGACGCAGCCGAGGTGATCGGCGTCGACACCACCCGCACCAAGATCGTCGCGGCGGTGATCTCGGGCGCGCTGACGGCGGCGCTCGGCACGCTCTACGCCCAGTTCCAGTTCTTCTTCGATCCCGACACCGTTTTCGGCGTCGCCTCCATCTCGGTGCGGATGGCGATGATCGCCATCGTCGGAGGCATCGGCACGGCGGCGGGCCCGATCCTCGGCGCCTTCTTCGTCATCCCGCTTGAGGAGATCGCCAACCAGGTCTTCTCCGCCCAAGCGGCCGGGCTGTCGCAACTGGTTTTCGGCGTGCTGCTGATCCTGGTGATCCTGGTCGAGCCGCGCGGCTTCATGGCGATCGGCCCGCGGATCAGGCGCCTGCTGCGCCGGGAGGAACGCTGATGGTCGCCCCTCTGCTCCAGGTCAGCGGGCTCGGCAAGCGCTTCGGCGGGCTGCAGGCCTTGTCGGATGTGTCGCTGTCCGTGGCGCCGGGCGAGATCCTAGGGCTGATCGGCCCCAACGGCGCCGGCAAGACGACGCTGTTCTCGACGCTGGTCGGCCTGCACCGGCCCGATTCCGGCACGATCCGGCTCGACGGCCGCGACCTTGTCGGCCTCAAGCCGCACAGGATTGCCGCGGCGGGCATGGTCAAGACCTTCCAGAACGTCGCGCTGTTCCTCGACTCGACGGTCCTCGACAACGTCCTGACCGGCGGGCTGATGCGCCACGCGATTCCCGAGGCCCGCGATCTGGCGAAGCGCTGCCTCGAGCGCGTCGGCATTGGCGCGATCGCCGGCAAGATCGCGCGCGATCTCTCCTTTCCGGAGCGGGCCCGGGTCGAGGTGGCGCGCGCGCTCTGCACCGAGCCGCGGGTCCTGCTGCTCGACGAGGCGATGGCGGCGCTCAACCATGCCGAGATGGACGCCTTCATGGATCTTCTGCGGCAACTGCGCGAGGAGGGGCTGACGCTGGTCGTGGTCGAGCACCACATGCGCGCGATCATGGCGCTCTGCGACCGGCTGGTCGTTTTGAATTTCGGCCAGATGATCGCGACCGGCACCCCGGCCGAGATCGCGCGCGATCCGGCTGTGATCGAGGCCTATCTCGGCCGGTCGGCGGCGTGAGGAGGGTGCGATGAAAAGCCAGCCTCCGCTTCTCTCGATCGCCGGGCTGCATGCCGGCTATGGCGGCCTCGACGTGCTGCACGATGTCTCGATCGCGGTCGGCGCGGGCGAGTTCGTCTGCGTGATCGGCGCCAACACGGCCGGCAAGAGCACCCTGCTGCGGACGATCTCGGGGCTTGTCTCCGCCCGCGGCAGCATCCGCTTCGATGGCACCGAACTCGTCGGCCGCCCCTCGCATGCGATCCCTGCGCTCGGCATCGCCCATGTGCCGGAAGGTCGCCATGTCTTCCCCGAGATGACGGTGGAGGAAAACGTCATGCTCGGCGCCTATGCAGTGCGCTCCGCCAGCGATCTCGCCACGCGGCGCGATCGGGTGCTGACGATGTTCCCCCGCCTGCGCGAGCGGCTCGGCCAGCTCGCGGGAACGCTCTCGGGCGGTGAGCAGCAGATGGTCGCGATCGGCCGGGCCTTGATGCTCCAGCCCCGGCTTCTCCTGCTCGACGAGCCGAGCCATGGCCTGGCGCCGAAGATCGTCGACGAACTCCACGACACCTTCCTGGCCGTCAGCCGGACGGGCACATCCATCCTGCTGGTCGAGCAGAACACCACGCTGGCGCTGTCCGTCGCCGGCCGTGGCTATGTGCTGGAAAGCGGCCGGGTCGTGCTTGAGGGCACGAGCGCGGAGCTGTCCGGAAACGACGCCGTCCGCAGCGCCTATCTCGGGCTCTGACGACCTCCGAACACCACCACGAAAGGGATCAAGGCCGATGTCGCACAGCGATCAGTTCAACAAGGGTCTCGAAGTCCGCCGCAAGGTGCTGGGCAGCGACTATGTCGATGGCAGCCTGGCCAAGGCCGACGACTTCATGATGGCCTTCCAGAACATCACCACCGAATGGTGCTGGGGCTATGCCTGGACGCGGCCGGGCCTCGAGCACAAGACCCGCTCGATGCTCAATCTCGCCATGCTGACCGCGCTCGGCAAGCCGGCCGAGCTCAAGCTCCACGTCAAGGGGGCGCTCGCCAACGGCGTGACCGTCGACGAGATCAAGGAAATCCTGCTCCACGCGACCGTCTATTGCGGCATCCCGGCCGGCCTCGACGCCTTCAAGGCGGCCCATGAGGTGCTGAAGGCCGAGGGGGCCGTGCCCAACGACAAGTGAGACCGGCGATGGCCGGCTGGGAGGTCTTCGCCCTGCGCTATGCCGTGCATGAGCGCCGGGCCTTCGAGAACTTCATCCGCGCGCCCGATCCGCACGACGCGCCCATGCCCATGGACTATTTCGTCTGGGTCGTGCGGCGCGGCGGGCGGGTCGTCGTGGTCGACACCGGCTTCACCCCAGAGGGCGGAGCCAAGCGTGGCCGCACCCTGATCCGCCCCGTCGAGACAGCACTGCGCCAACTCGGCGTCGATCCTGGGACGGTGGAGGACGTGGTCATCACGCATCTCCACTATGACCATGCCGGCAATCTCGATCTCTTCCCGAAGGCCCGCTTCCACCTTCAGGAGGCGGAGATGGGCTTCGCGACCGGCCGGCACATGTGCCAGGCCTGCATCCGCTACCCCTTCGACGTCGAGGATGTCGTGCGGATGGTGCGTGCGGTCTATGCCGAGCGCGTCGTGTTCCATGACGGCGATGCCGAACTCGAAGAGGGGCTGAGCCTGCACAAGGTCGGCGGCCACAGCGCCGGCCTGCAGATGGTCCGCGTCGAGACCGACCGCGGCCCGCTCGTGCTCGCCAGCGATGCCGCGCATTTCATGGCCAATATCGAGCGTCAGAACCCGTTCCCGATCTTCTTCGATCTCGGCGCGCTGGCGCAGGGCTGGCGCGCCGCGCGCCGCCTCGCGGGAGCGGAGGAGCGCATCATCGCCGGCCACGACCCGCTGGTGCGGGAGCTCTATCCCGCCGTCGAGGGCTCGGAGGGCGAGACGGTCGCCCTGCATCTCCCGCCGCTGCGCTAGTCAGAGTGGCCCTCCGACATGGGCCAGCGCCGCCAGCAGATGGGGGCGGAACAGGTCGGGGTGCTCGCACATCGGGAAATGGCCGAGCCCCTCCATGACGCGCAGATCGGCGCCGGGGATCAGCGCGGCAAGCTTAGCGCCATCCTCCGGTGTTGCCGAGTAGTCATAGGTGCCGCAGAGCAGCGAGACCGGTGTCCGCGCCGCGTCGATGCGGGGCGCCACCTCTGCCCCGTCGAACTCGTCGGAATAGAAGGCGAGGTCGCCGGCATAGATCTCGGGCGCACCCTGCGAATAGATCCAGGCGGCCCGGCGCCGGCTGTCGAGCGGGCTGGTCGGGCTCATCAACCCGCGGACGAAGGCGGCGTTGTGCAGCCCGGCATGGACGCCGACATGGTGCTGGTACGGGTTGCGCCGTCCCTTCGAGCGGAAGGGCGGCTCGATCGCGATGACGCCGGCGACGAGATCGGGCCGCTCCGCCGCCAGCAGCAGGGCGAGCGCCGCGCCCATCGAGCCGCCGGCGACGATCGCCTTCTCGCCGATCACCTGCTCGATGATCGCCGCGCACCAGCCGAGATAGCGCGCGCCCGAGAGCCGGTAGGGCTCGCCATGCCAGCCCTCCGGTGGCATCGAGCGGCCGTGGAAGGGCGTGTCCGGCGCGATCAGGCGCCACTCGGCGGCCAGAGCGACATCGGCGAGTTGCCCATGGAACTGGCGGGAATCGGCGCCGGCCGTGTGCAGGAACAGGATGGGCCGTCCGCTTCCGGCGCGCTCGACATAAATCTCGGCTGCGCCCTCCGGCAGGACGAGCCGGTGATAGCGCCCCTCGATCTGGCTCATCCGGCGCTCGACGGCGGGCGCCGGAGCAGCGGGCGAGAGCGTGACGAGTTCGAACAACCGCTCGATCACCGCGCGCGCCTGCGCGATCACAAGCGGGTCGCCGGAGAGGGTGAAGGCGGGATTGGCGATCGCCAGCGCCGTGAAGGCCTGGAAGCGCGGCGGCGGCGGCAGGGTCAGGAACCTTGCCCAGTCCGCGTCGGCCGCCGATAGCACGATGTCGGGCGCCGCCGTGCCCTCGAACACCACGATGCCGTCATCGAGCCGCAGCAGGATGTCATCGCCCGCGCCTTCGATCCGCAGCACCGCGGCAAGGCCGGCGCCGAGGCGGCGCAGTTCGGCGTCGTGGGCCGCCGCGGCGATGCGCGTCCGCAGGCCCATCAGCTGCGCGGGCCGCTGGCGGCGAGCGTCTGGAGATGGCGGTGAATCTCGGTGTGGTCGGCCTGCGCGCCAAGCCCGCCCTTGGCCGCCTCCCACAGCGCAGCCACCGACTGGATCTGCGGCAGCGGAAGATCGAGATGATCGGCGAGATCGGCGGCGATGCGCAGATCCTTCGCCATCAAAGCGAGCGAGAACCCCGAATTGAATGCCTCCGAGATGACGAAGGGCTTCATCTTCACTTCCGTCGAGTTGTTGCGGCCTGTCGAGGCGTTGAGCACGTCGACGATCGTCTCCGGCGCCAGGCCGAAGCGGCCACCGACCAGCAGCGCCTCGCAGGCCGCGACCAGCCCGGCCGCGGAAACGTAGTTGTTCAGCGCCTTCATCGCGTGGCCGGAGCCGATCGGACCCGTGGCGAAGATCGACTTGCCCATCGCCGCCAGCACGGGCCGGGCGCGCTCGACCGCCTCGGCCGGTCCGCCCGCCATGATCGCGAGCGAGCCGTCGATGGCGCGCTTCACGCCGCCCGAGACCGGCGCGTCGATCAGCAGCAGGCCCAGCGGAGCGAGGTCCGCCGCGAGAGAAACCGTATCGGTGGGCGCCGAGGAACTCATGTCAATCACGAGCGCGCCCTTGGCCAATGCGCCTGCCGCGCCCGCACCCAGCAGCACGTCGCGCACGACGCGGCCATTGGGCAGCATGGTGATCAGGATGGCGGCGCCTTCGGCCGCCTCTTTCGCATCGGCGAAGGCCAGGCCGCCCGCCTCGACCAAGGCCTGTCGCGGCGCCTCGGCCGGGTCCGCGCCGCGCACCGTGAAGCCGGCGGCGATCAGCCGTCGCACCATCGGCAAGCCCATCTGGCCGAGCCCGATGAAGGCGATGGGGGCAGGGGAGCTGGCGCTGTCAGGCATGGAACGATCCTCCGGCGTCGCGTCAAGGGCAGCGCGGCGTCCGGCGGATTTCTGGGCGCTATCAGACAATCTGTCAATTCGCCGCGTCAGCCGCGGCGAGGCTCGCGCTCAAGCACGGCGAGCGCAACCTTCGCGGCCATGGCGATGTGATGCCGACAGGCCTGCTCGGCCCGGGCGCCGTCGCGGGCCGCGATGGCGTCATGGATCGCCTCGATCTCGGCCACGCTGTCGTCGAGCCGGCCCTGCTGCGTCATCGAGGTGAAGCGCAGCAGGGTGATGCGGTTATGCAGCATCGTCAGCGACTGCTTGACGAAGATGTTGCCCGCCCCCTCCATCAGCACACTGTAGAAGCGCGTCTTGGCGGCGACGAGCTGGGCGCGGTCGCCGTTGCGGGCCGCCTGTTTGAAGCCGGCGACGGCCTCCTTGAGATCGCGGATCGCCGCGTCGCTGCCCTGCTCGGCGAAAGCCCGCCCGGCGAAGCCCTCCAGCAGGGCCCGGACCTCATAGAGCTGCCGGGCCTCGTCGAAGGTGATGGACGAGACCTCGGGCCCACGATGAGGCACCGTCACGACGAGGCCCTCGGCCTCGAGCTGCCGCAGCGCCTCCCGCACCGAGGTCCGCCCCACGCCGATCTGCTCGCAGAGTTCCCGCTCGACGAGGCGCTGGCCCGGCCGGAAATGCCCGGAGGCGATCGCCTCGCGGATCCGGTCCTCCACGAGGAGACGCAGCGTGGCCGCCTGCCGCGGGATGCGAAGATTCATTTCGTTCATGCCGAACACATTGCCGCGCGCGCGGCCACCGTCAATCTCCGCGCTTGACCCTTGCGCGAACAGATTGTCTGATAGCAGGCAATCTAATGACAATATGGATGGGAGGCTTCATGAGAACCCTGTTGCTCGGCCTGATGGCCGCGGCCACGCTGGCGATCGCGCCCGTTTCGGCACAGAGCTATCCGACCCGCCCTGTAACCATGCTGGTGCCTTTCGCGGCCGGTGGCACCACCGATGTGCTCGCCCGTATCCTCGCCGAGGAGATGGGCAAGGCGCTGGGTCAGAACATCGTGGTCGAGAATGTCGGCGGCGCCGGCGGACGGACCGGGACCGAGCGGGTCACCCGTGGCGAGCCGGACGGCTACACCGTCCTCTTTGGCAATATGGGTCCGATGGCCGCCAGCCGGGCGCTCTTCAAGGACCAGCGCTACGACCCCCGCACCGACCTCGCCCCCATCGGCCTCGTCGCCGACGTGCCGATGGTCATGGCCGCGAGCAAGAAAAGTGCGGTCGCGGACCTCAAATCCTTCGTCGCGAAGGTCAAGGCGGAAGGCGACAAGGTCACTTTCGGTACGGCGGGCTTCGGTGCGACCTCGGATCTGGCGCCGCGGCTGCTGCTGCATCTCTCGGGGCTGAAGGCGACGATCGTGCCCTATAAAGGCGCGGGACCGGCGATCCAGGATCTGATCGGCGGTTTCGTCGATGGCGTCATCGACCAGACGGCAACGCTGCTGCCGCTGCACGCCTCCGGCACCGTCACCGCACTCGCCGTGACCGGCGACAGCCGCCTGCCGCAGGCGCCGGATGTGCCCACCTTCGCGGAAGCCGGGCTGCCCGATTTCGGCATGAAGGTCTGGAACGCGCTTGCCGTCCACAAGGACACCAATCCCGCCATCGTGGCGCGGCTGGTCGCGGCGCTGGACCAGAGCCTCTCCTCCGATTTCGTGCGGACGCGGTTCGAGGGCCTGGCCGTTCCGGTGCCGCCGGCCTCCGTCCGTGGCCCCGCGCATCTGGACCGGCTGGTCAAGGCCGAGGTCGAGCGCTGGGAGGCGGTGCTGAAGGACGTGCCGAAGCAGTGAGAGAAGGCGTGCCCGCGGTGTTCCAACCGCGGGCGCGCCCGGCCTACCAGGTGACGACGACCGGCCGGGGCATCGTGTATTTCGAGACCAGACAGCGAAGGGTGTCGACGATGTCGCGATCCTCGCTGGCCATGATCAGCGACCAGATGTCGCCGGTGAAGCGCAGCAGCAGATCCTCGATCTCGTCGTATTCGAGGTCGGAGAAATCGAACCCGACCGTGGTCGGGCTGGCGCGGTTGGGGACCTGGAAGGGGCTCAGGCGCTGCACCAGTTCCGTCAGCGCCATGCCGGGCTCCGCAGCACCGGCGAGGTTGCGGGCCAGCACGGCGCCTTCCGCGGCCAGCGACATGATCCGCCCGATCACGATGCGCCTGTCCAACAGGCTCATCGTCCGCAGGCTGCCGCCGAAGCGCGGTGTGAAGGCCGCCCGCTTTGGTGCGGCCGCGCCCGGACCCGGCCGGGCATCCAGGGGCATCGGGGCCGAAAGCGGCAGGAAATATTCGAGATCGCAGGCGACGCCGCTGCACCAGACCCGCTGCGAACTGATCTCGACATCGACGATGCGGCCGGTCGCGCTGCGCACCTCGGCCCGTTCGGCGTCGTAATAACCGTTGGTCTCCAGCAGCCACAGCCGCCGGTCACGCTGCACGCTGCTCAGGGCCGTGCCGGCCGCCAGCAGTTCCTTGTGCTGGATTTCCGGCCAGACCCGTTCGACGAGGCGCAGATAGCCGGCATTGGCGGCGAGATACTGGGAACCGTTGGGACCGGCGGTCGAGAGGCAGGCCGGCACGTCTGCCTGCTGCACGAGATCGGCGGTGAGATTGCGGGTGGAAAACATGGCGAATCCGGCGACGAAACAATGTGCAGCTGATTAGAAATATTCCAAATGAGATGATTCGGCAGCAATTTTCTTTCGTCGAATCGGGGGTATCGGAATGTTTCGTGCATGGCCGGTTAAATGATTCCCAGAAAGACAGGCTCGCCCTCCGGCGGGTCCGCTTCTCGATGCTCCCGGCATGCCGAGGAGCCGCACGCCATGAACGCTGCTCAGCCGGTCGCGACCATCACGCGGCCTGAGCTTTGCCCGGCGGCGATGAGTGCGTCGATCAGATGATGGACGCGCAGCGCCTCCTCGCCCGTGATGCGAGGCGGGCGCTTCTGTCGGATGGCCTCAGCGAAATCGGCCATCACGGCGCGATGATAGTCATGGGGGAACGCCATCGGATCGGCGCCGGTGCCGCCGGCGCTCCGGTCCGGGTCCGTCGTGGTCCGCGTGCCGTCATGCCAGGCGATGTCCAGCGCGGTGCCGACGAGCGAGGCTGTCGCGTGCCGGCAGATCAGCTCGATCCGCTCCGGGAAACCGGGATAGGCCGCGGTCGTCGCATCGATGGTGCCGACCGCCCCATTGGCAAAACGGACCGCCGCGCAGACCATGTCCTCGGTCTCCATCCGGTGGACCGGGCTGGTCAGCGCATAGCCGCAGACCTCGGTAACGGGGCCGGCAAGGCTCAGCATGAGATCGAGCGTATGGATGCCCTGCGAGAGCAGCACGCCGCCGCCGTCGCGCGCGAAGCTGCCACGGCCCGGCTCGTCGTAATAGCGCTGCGGCCGCCAGAGCCGGATCACGGTCGAGCAGCCGACGATCTCGCCCATCCGGCCCGAAGCGAGATGCTCCGCCAGAGCGACCGCCGCCGGCTTGAACCGGTGCTGCAGCACGATGCCGAGCGTCACTCCGGCGGCACGGCAGGTCGCGATCAGATCCTGCGCCCGCGCCGTGGTGATCTCGAGCGGCTTTTCCAGCAGAATGTGCTTGCCGGCCTGGGCGCAGCGCCTCGCAATGTCGAGATGGGTGTTGGCGGGGGTCAAGACGAGCATCGCCACGACGCTCTCGTCGGCGAGCAATGCCTCGAGATCGTCGCGGAGCGGGAAGGGGAAGTGCGCGCCGAAGGCGGCCCGGCGTTCGGCACTCGGGCTGTAGGCGCCGGCGACCTCGACCTCGTCCTGCAGGTCGAGGAGGCCGCGGGCGTGGGGCGTCACCGCCATGCCGAGGCCGACGATGCCGATGCGCAGCCTGCTCATGATGTCGCTCCGCGGATGGACGTAGCAGCCGGCGCAGCGGCGTCGGCAACCGGAAGCAGACATAAGCAACGGCACGGCCGCGGTCACCTGTAGGCGGCAGGCCAGCGCTGATGACCGAACACCTCTGAGTCGTCTGAGGCGTCAGTGCCTCGAGCGGGTCGGCCATCGGATGCAGCCGGTGAGCCTGCAGGTTTCCTTAACCCTGTCCGTTTACCATGACCAAGGGGAAGTCGTCGGCTGTTTCGCTTTCCCGAAGAGGGTGGAATGGCGGATTCAACGACAGCGTCGATGTTCCGGAGCGAGGCTTTGGATGCGCGCGGCCGCATCGAGGCGCTGCCGACGACGATGCATGTCACCGACAGCTGGACGCGTGCGGTGATCGGAGGGGTGGCGCTGGCCGTGCTGGCGGCCTTGGTCGCGAGCACGCAGGTCATCATCCCGATCCAGATTCCCGCCAGCGGCGTCGTGGTCGACCGCTCGGGGTATCTGCTCACAGCCGTCCCGGCCTCGGCGGGCGGCTTTGTCGAGGCGCTGAAAGTCCGGGCCGGCGACCATGTCGTGAAGGGCCAGGAACTTGGCCGGCTGACGCTGCCCGAGCAGTCCGAGACGATCACGCGCCTGCGCGGCGCATTGGAGGGGCTGAAGCGCGACGATCTCGCCATGGCCGCCCTTGCTGAGCAGGACCGGCGCAGCGAGCAGGCCGTGCGCGACCGGAACGCCGCCAATCTCGACGCGCGGATCGCCAGCCATGAGCAGCGGATCGGCTGGCTGCAGCAGCGCCAGAACGCCGAGGCGGAGCTCCTGCGCAAGGGCATCTCGACCGAAACCCGCATTATCGCGGCCCGCATCGCGCTGCAGGAGGCGATCGCGGAGCGCGACCAGATGCGCTTCGAGCGCAGCTCGCTGCAATCGGCCGCGCTCGAGGCCGAGGCGCGGCGCGAGCGGGAGCGTCTGGGGCGGGCCCTGAAGATCGAGCAGGCGACGATCGATCTCGCCGCGGCCGAAGCCAATCAGGCAGTCCGCCAGGTGCTGCGCGCGCCCGTCGACGGGGTCGTCGCCGAGGTTCCGGCGCGTGTCGGCGAATCGGTCTCCAGCGGCGAGGCCATCGTCGTTGTCATGGCGCAGGGGGGCAGCCGCGCGGAGGACCTCGAGGCGGTTCTGTTCGTGCCGCTCGGCGCCGGCAAACGCGTCTCCCAGGGCGACCGCGTGCTGATCGCGCCCGCGTCCCTGCCGCAGGGCGAGCATGACCGGCTGCTGGGGCGGGTGGGCACGGTTTCCTCGACCGTCACGACGCGGGATTCTTTGCGCTCGACGCTCGGCAGCGAACAGCTCGCCGAACTGGCCGCCCGCGAAGGTCCGGTCTTCCGCCTCGTCGTCGAGCTCGAGAAGCGCGACGGCGATCCGAGCCTTCTGGCCTGGACGTCGGGAGGAGGTCCCAACCTGTCGCTCACCCGCGGCACTCCCGTCTCGGCGCAGATCACGACCGAGCACACGAGCCTGCTCTCGCTGGCCCTGCCGGCGCTGCGGCGGCTGTTCGAACCGTCTCGCTCGGCCTGGACGGACCGCGGCTGATGTCCCTCTTCGGCGGCGGCACCCCCGTCATCCTCCAGATGGAGGCGACCGAATGCGGCGCGGCCTGCCTTGCCATGGTTCTGGCGGCTCATGGTCGGCCGATCACGCTGGAGGAGGCGCGGGTCGCCTGCGCGACCGCTCGCGACGGCGTCGATGCCGCCCGACTTGTCGTCGCCGCCCGCAGCTTCGGGCTGGAGACCCATGGGCTGCGGCGCGAGCCCGAGGATCTGGCGTTGCTCCCCATGCCCCTGATCCTGCACTGGAATTTCGACCATTTCGTCATTCTCGATCGCGTTACGCGCAGCGGCTTCGTGATCCTCGATCCGGCCTGCGGCCGGCGGCTCGTCGATCGGGCCGAATTCGGGCGCTCCTTTACCGGTGTCGCGCTCAGCTTTCAGCCGGGGCCCGGTTTCGAGCGCCGGCCTCCGCGCCGCACCACGCTCGGTCTGCTACTCGACGAGGCCCGGCGCTCTCCCGATGCGATCGCGCTGACGGCGCTGCTCGGGCTGGTCGGCATCGTGCCGGCGCTCGCCCTGACGGCAGCGATCGGCGTCTTTGCCGATCATGTCGTCGGGCAGTCGCGCCTGGCCTGGGCGCTCGCGCTGCTCGGCGCCATTCTCGGCGCGGGCCTGCTGCAGTTCGTGCTCGGCGTGCTACGCGAGCGCATCGTAGCCGCCTTGCGGAGCAAGATCGCGACCCATGTCGCGGTCGCCGGCTTCTGGCGCGCACTGCATCTGCCGGCCTCCTTCTTCGCCCAGCGCAGCGCTGGCGAGATCGTCTCGCGCCTGCGGCTCGGGTCCTCCGTCGGCGAGATCGTCGGCGGGCCTCTGGCCCGGCTGGTGCCGGATGGTGTTCAGGCGCTTGGCTATCTCGGGGTGATGGCCCTCTTCTCGCCGGGTCTCGCTGCGGTTCTGGCGGTCGTCTGCTGCGTCAACCTGATCTCGATGACCGCACTCAGCCGACGTGTGGCCGCGGCCAATGCGGCGGCGCAGGTAGCGGAGGGCGCCGCGGCCGGCATTGCGACGGCAGGCATGGCGGCTCTGGCAACCTACCGCCTGCATGGGCGCGAGCGGCTTCTGGTCGAGCGCATCGCCGCAGCGGAAGATACGGCTCTCGATCGCGAACAGCGCATCGGCGTTCTTCGCGCGATCGGCCTCGCGGCGCCTGCGGCATCGGGGCTGGCCATGACCATCGCGGTGCTGACGGTCGGCGCGGTGCTTGTCATGGACGGCGCTCTGACGCTGGGCGGGCTGATCGCCTGCCAGATGATCGCAGGCCTCATCAACGGGCCGGTCGTCTCGCTCGCCGCCGCCATGCCGCATCTCCAGGAGGCTGGCGGGGCCTTCGCCCGGATCGACGATCTGCAGCGTTATCCGCTGGCCCGCGCGTTCGAGCCCGACCGGCAGGCCCAGGAGCGCCAGCCTTTTCGGATCACGGGCCATGTGCGGCTCGAAGCGGTGTCGTTCGGTTTCGCTCCCGGTCAACCGCTCCTGCGCGACATCATGCTAGACATTCCGCCGGGCCGCATCCTCGCCATCCTCGGACCGTCCGGGTCCGGCAAATCCACGTTGGCCCGGCTGATCGCCGGCATGACCGAGCCGGATGCCGGCCGGGTCCTGCTGGACGGTATCGGTCTGGAGGATTGGCCGCAGCCGCTGCTGCGCCGCACCCTGCAATATGTCCCGCAGCAGGCGGCTGTGTTTTCGGGATCGCTCGACGACAATCTCCATCTCTGGGACCACGCGATCCGTCAGCAGGACAGCGCGCAGGCGATCCTCCGGACCGGGCTGCATGGCGTGGTGGCGGCGCGGGCTCACGGCATGCACTCGCTTCTGTCGAGCCATTCGCCGGCGCTCAGCGGCGGGGAGATCCAGCGCCTCGCTCTGGCGCGGGCGCTGTCGCGAGCTCCTAGGGTACTGGTGCTGGACGAGACCACCAGTGCGCTCGACTTCGCCGCCGAGGCCGACATCCTGGACCAGCTGCGCCTGAGCGGTGCCACGGTGGTCATCGTCACCCACCGCACCGGTACCGCGCTGCGCTGCGATGATGCCATCCTGCTCGATCAGGGCGCGATCGTCGCCTGCGGCGCGCCGGGGGCGATCCTCCTGCGCGAGACCATGGCAGCGGCCGACCCCTCGCTGCCGCGGCCGGATCGGGCCGAGGCGCGAGCCGCCATCGGAGCGGCAAGCCGATGAGCCTGACAGCGCATCTCGACGGCAACGGCCCGACGCGGGGCAGCCGGGCGGAGCCGAACGAGCTGTCAGCCCGTCTCGACCGCATCGAACGCCTGCTGGACGACCGCTTCAGCGATGCCGGCGATGATGCCGTGATGGGCGCGCTCGATATCGCGGCCCGGGCTCTCGGTGCGACGTGGCCGAAGCTTCCGGCTCCGCCGCCCGAAGAGCCGCTGGACACCGCGCTTCATCGGCTCGCGGAGCAGGGCGGGCTCCTGGCAAGGCCGGTAGCGCTTGACGATCGGTATCTCGCCTCGGGCAGCGGCCCGCTGATCGGCCGACGGGCGGACGGGGCCGTGTTCGCGCTGGTTCGAAAAGGGCGAGGCTGGGTGCTGCACGAGCCCGGCGGCCTGGCTCCGCCGCGACGCCTCGACGGTCAGGCCCGTGCGTCCTTGCCGACGAGCGGTTTTCAGATCGGTTTGGCGCTGCCGGCAAAGGCGATCACCCCGCGAGAACTGCTGACATTCGGCTGGTGGAGCGTCTGGCCGGACCTTGCCGGCTATGCGCTGATGACGGCCCTCGCAGGTCTGGTCGCCGCCCTGATCCCGATCCTGACCGGCACGATCGTCGGCACCGTCGTGCCGGGGCGCGAACTCGGTCTGCTGATCGACATCGCTCTCTTCCTCTGCGTGCTCGCGGTCGTGAACGTGGCCGTCAGCATGGCGTCGCAACTCGCCTTGCTCAGGATTCGCGGGAGGCTCGGCTCGATGCTGCGCGCGGCCGCGATCGACCGCGCGGTCAGAATGCCGGCCGGCCAGCACGCGCCCGTGCCGCCGCCGATCATGGTGCTGGCGATCCGCGCCGTGGAAGGCTGGCATCGCGGTGTCTGGTCTCTCGGCCTCGGCCTGCTCGCGAGCCTTCTGATGGCGCTGCCGAGCCTGTTCGTGATGGCGACGACATTGCCTGGCGCGGCGCTGGCGGTGCTGGCGGTGGGCGCGGTCGCCTTCGCGGCCGCCTGGTCGATCGGTCGGTATCAGCAGGCTCTGATGATCGCGCCGGGCCCCGGTTCGCCCGTCAGCTGGATGGCGACCGCCTACGAGACCTTTTTCAACATCGACACGGTGCGCGCCACGGCCACCGAGACCGCGATGTTCAACCGCTGGGCGGCCGGCTTCTCGAGCCTTCAGGTCAAGCAGTTGCGGACGGCGCGGCTGGGCGCCTGGTCGGCGGGAATCGGGGCGGCGGTCGAGAGCCTGTTCCTGCTGGCCGCGATCGGCGCCGTGGTCCTTGCGGGGGTCCTGAGCGAGCCGGACCGCACCGTCTCCTTCGTGGTGGCGGCAGGCGTCGTCGTCGGAGCCGTCTCGACCATGATCGCCAGCGCCTCCGAGCTCTCCATGCTGGCATTGCAGCGCCGAATTGCCCGGCCGCTGCTGCTCGGCGTGCCAGGCGTGGAAGCGGATGGCGAGCCGCTGGCGGAGCCGCAGGGCGCGGTCTCGGTCGTCTCGCTGACCTATCGCCATGACGAAGCCAGCCCCGCCGTACTTCAGGGTGTCGATCTCGCCGTCGCACCGGGCCAGTATGTCGGCATCGTCGGGGCCTCCGGTGCTGGAAAATCCACGCTGATCCGGCTGATCCTGGGGCTTGCCACGCCCGAAACGGGAGCCGTCTTTCTCGACGGGGTCGATACCCGCAAGCTCGACATGGCGGCGATGCGCCGACGCATCGGTATCGTCGGGCAGGGGGCGAGCCTGTTTCCGGGAACGCTGCGCGACAATGTCGCCCTCGGCGCCGGGCTGCGGGACGCTGAGATCTGGGAGACCTTGCGCCTGGCCGGTGTCGCCGATGACATCGCGGCGATGCCGCTCGGGCTCGGCACGGTGATCGGCGACACCAATCCGATGCTGTCGGGCGGACAGGTCCAGCGCCTGCTTTTCGCGCGGGCCATCGCGACCCGGCCCAAGCTGATGATCCTCGACGAGGCGACGAGCGCGCTCGATCCGGTCGCGCAGGCGACGGTCACCCGCACCATCCGCGCCCTTGGGATCACCGTCATCGCCGTGGCGCATCGTCTCGAGACGCTGCAGAGCTGCGACTGCATCTACATGCTGGAGCGCGGCCGCATCGTCGAGAAAGGCAGCTTCGCAGAGCTCGCGGGACACGATGGCCCCTTTTCCGCGATGCTCGCCCGGCAGTCTTGAGGCCGGACGGGCCGTCAAGGCTTTCTTCAACATGAAACAGCGAAGCGGGGCAGGCGCTTGGCCCGTCAAGACTTTATTGGGCGGTGTTCCCTAACGTCGCCTGGCCGCAGAACGCAGCGCCGGTGCCCCTGAGGGCCGGCCCGGGCACAGGACCGACAGAGGGACCCACAGCGATGCAGACCGCCAAAGCCGCCGCCCCGATCCTGGCCGAGGAGCTGGATCTCGACGCATTGAGCAAGGTGGCCGGTGGCACCCGCAGCCAGCCCTCCGGTCCGGACTCAAGCGCCATGCTCGACGCGGTGCATGCATCGGACGGGCCCCATCCGCTTGAGATGGGCCATGGTCCTGTGGTCGAGAACCCGGTGCACAGCGCGCAGGCCCATCTCGCACACACCCTCAATGCCACGGCCGTCCCGCAGGGCGAGGTTCACACCTCGGTCGACACACACGCCTCGGCGGGCGGCCATGATGCTCATGTCTCTGCCCAGGCCGGAGCCGGCGCCTCGGCGAGCACGCATCACGATGGCAGCAGCGCCAGCGCCTCCGCGCGGGCCGAAGCGAGCGCCTCCGCCAGCGGTCATGTCGGCAGCGGGCCTGTCTCGATCGATGGCCACGCCAGCGCCGAGGCATCTGCTTCCGCCGACGGCCATGCCGGCATTTCCGGCAGCTCCGCGGACATGCAGGGTTCGGTGCATGCCGGCGCCTCGGCCAGCGGCGACGTCACCCGCACCGTCGATGCGGGACACGGAATCACCGAGACAGACAAGGCCTCGGGCACGGTCTACGCAAAGGCCGGCGCCGATGACTTGGAGAGCGCCCAGTTCGGCCATGGCAGCTACGGCGCCTCGTCGAGCGGCGGCGCCTTCGCCGGTGTCGGGGCCCAGGGCAACGAAAGCGCCTCGCTCGACGTCAAGGGCGTCACCGTGACCGACAAGGGCGGCGTCACGGCGGGCGCGGAGGTCGGCATCAGCGGCGGAGCCCATGCCGGCTACTCGGATCATCATCTCAACATCGGTGTCAGCGGGGCTGTCGCGGCCGGGCTCGGCCTCAATGTCGATCTGAACGTCAGCATCAACACCAAAGGCATCGAGGATGCTGGCAAGGCCGTGGGCGAGGGCACGGTCGTCGCAGCCCATGCGGTCGACCACGCGGCGACCGAGGCCGGCCATGCCGTTGCGCACACGGCCGAGGCCGCCGGACGCGATGCCGAACACGCCGCCGCTGCGGTGGGGCACGAAGCCGGGCATGCCGCCCATGAGGTCGGGCATGCCGCCAGCCATGCGGCCCATGAGGTCGGCCACGCGGCGAGCCATGCCGCCCACGAGGTCGGCCACGCCGCCAGCAGTGCCGTGCATCACGCCGCCCACGCGGTGAAGCACTTCTTCCACCACTGGTGAGGCGACCGGGCGAGGCGCCGCTCAGGCGCCGTCCCGCTCTGCCGGGACGCTCCTCCCCGGAGCCATGACACCGGCCGGGTCGAGCGCCCGAGCGAGGCGCCGCAGGACGGCGTCGTAGCTCGCTTCGGCCTGCGCCTCTCGCAGGCCCGGATGACCGAGCCGGAAGGCATGATAGCCGCGTCCGGCCAGCGCTGCGGCGACCTGCCGATACAGGACGAGCGCCGCGTCGTCGGCCATGCTGTCGGCTCGGTCCCAAGTCAGCGAGACGTAGCCGTGAAGCGCGCGGCCCGAGACCGCCTGCGCGCCGAGCGCGGCGAAGAAGGGCCGCTCCCCCACCGCCTCCGCCAGCAGCGCCTCGACCTCCCGCAGTGCCGCGCCGGAAAAGGGCAGGACGGGGCACAGCCACAGGAAGCCGCAACCGTCCCGGTCGGGGTCGAGGGGCTCATCGATCGGGCCGGCCTTGGCCGCATAGAGGCTGGCGAGATTCCCGCCATGGCTGAATCCGGTCAGGAAGGTCTCGAGCCGTTCTCCAGAATCCGTGCGGTCCTCCATCGTCTCGATGCCGCTGGCGAGCCCTGCGAAGCTGCGGCGGATCACGGCGACCCTGGCATCGAACAGCTCGCGGTGATCGCTCGCCACGATCAGCGACAGCCCCCAGCCGGCAGCCCCTTGCAGCGCCGGCGCCAGCGCGTCCCGGCCGCGAAGGAGGGACGAGAGCCGCTTCGCCCGGTTCCAGATCGCGACGTCGTAGGCGTTCAGGACCCCGCTCTCGACGAGCCGCCGCAGGACGGCGAGCGCGAGGTCGAAGGCCGCGTCCGTCTCGATCTCGACGAGCAGCGCCCCCGCATGGTCGAGCGTCGGGTTGAGCGCGACCCGCCCCGACAGCACGACGCCCAGGCTCGATTGGCTGAACAGCCCCTCGATCAGCGGGCCAGCCGGGCGCCCGTGAAGTTCGGCCGCGATTCCCGGGCCGAGACGGCGATGGCCGGTCCGGATGCGCTCGCCGGTCGAGAGCGCCACCTCGAGGTCGAAGAGGCCGGCATGGCGGTCGCCCATCGGCCCGGCGCCATCACCGCGCTCGAGGGCATTGGCCAGGACACTGGCGTCGATCGGCCCGCCGAAGCTGGGCAGATGATAGCGCAGCCCCTCCGCCTTCACCCGTGCCTGGAGCTGCGCGAAGGTGACGCCGGGTTCGATCCGCGCCGTGCCGTTCGCCATGTCGATGTCGAGGATGGCGTCGAGCCGCGAAAGATCGAGGATCGCGGCATCGATAACGGGCAGCCGCGAGCCCAGCCCCCAGTTGCGCCCGCGCGACAGCGGGTGGAGGGCCTGGCCTGTCTGGCCGGCGATGGTGACGACATGGGCGGCCTCGGCGCTCGTGGCGGGGCGGACGATGGCGAGCGTGCGCGCCGGCCAGGGAAAGGTGGCTGCCTGACATTCGTCCCGGGCCGGCCGCGACGCCGAGATGCCGGCCGCGGCCAGCGCAGCCAGGAACGCGTCGAGCCTGGCGACGGGATCAGACATTTTCGCCTCGCAGTCCCGTCACCCTACCGGGACGCAAGGGAAGGTGACGCGATTCCCGCCTGCGGGAAAGGTGGCTCAGAACAGCCCGGAAACGAGGCTGACCGTCAGCCCCAGCACGGTCATGTTGAAGAAGAAGGCGTAAATGCCGTGGCAGAGCGCGGTGATGCGGATCGACCGGGAGTGGATGCTGATGTCCGCCGTGGAATTGGCCAGACCGATGACGAAGGAGAAGTACAGGAAGTCCGACAGGGTGAGCTTCTGCGGATCGCCCGGAAAATCGAGCCCGCGCTCGGCATTGAGCAGATCGCCGGTCTCGCGGGCGCTGCCGTTGAAATACTGGTTGGCGTAGTGGATCGCGAATTTGAAATGGACGAAAGCCCAGGTCGTCAGCACGGTCGCGACCGTCAGCGCGATGTGCTCCGGCAGCAGCATGCCGCTGTCCTTCTTGACCAGCATCAGCTCGATCAGCACCGCAGCGAGGCTGATCGCCGCCGCGATCACGGAGGCCGCCAGCGTGAACAGGCGGCCTTGGTCGCTGACCGAAACGAGATCGCGCAGTGGATAGCGGGCGCTGCGCGACAGGCCGAGGGTAAAGGCCATGAAGAGCAAGGCCGACGCGTTCCAGCCCAGCAGGGCCCGCGTGGTGGCGCGGAAACTGTCGGGCAGCGCAAGCGCGACGAGCAGGCCTGCGAGCAGGCACAGCAGGATGCGGACATGCGGCCCGGTGTGCCGCCGTCCTAAGACGGGGGCGCTGCGCGGCAACTGCGAGTCGAGCGACGTCATCTGGCTTCGTCCCTTCGGCGCAGGGACTGTCTGCGACCGTGGGACCGATCTTGCGCGCGCCTCGTGTCCAACGTCTTGCCGTTGCGGCAGTGATGTGCGGACAGGGTTTCCGGTTCCTTAACCGCAGGGACGATCGCATCGCTCGGAGAAGCGAGCGATGCTGTGCTGGCTGAGCCGTCGCATGGTGTCGCACCGAAAAGGCAGGCCGCTCGCCCGTGCGATGCTGAGCGCAGATCGCCATGGGAATAAGCGGCTAGCGCTAGGCGTCACTCTCTCGCGTCCGATTTCCCGCTCACAGTCCGGCGAAAATCCTGAGGGGATCCGCCCTCCCAGCGCCGGAACGCCCGGTTGAAATGGGCCGCATCGGAATAGCCCAGTTCCATCGCGACTCCCGTGACGCTGGCGCCGGGGCGCGCGAGAAGCTCCCGGGCCTTCACCTTCCGGCAGTCGTCGACAAGGGTCTCATAGTCGGTGCCGTCGTCGGCCAGGCGCCGTTGGATCGTGCGCGCGGACTGGCCGAGGATTCCGGCCGCCTGCGGGAGTGTCACCGGCCCTTCCGGCAGGCTGGATCGGATGATGCGCTCGAGGGCCCTGCGCGTGTCGCTCGCGCCAAGCCGGATGGTCCCGACATTGGACGTGTCCTCCCGTCCACCCGGGCTTCCACCGGCGAATGCGCCCGCGCGCAGCGCGCCGGCCAGCGACGCGCGTTGCATATGGATCCTGACCCGAGAACCGCTGCCGAACGCGACGGGCGCCTGGAACCAGTCCTCATAGACTGTACGACGGCCCTTGCAGGCATGGGGAAAGACGACCTTGTCGGGGGTCCAGTCGGCGCCGAGGAGATGGCGCAGCATGAAGACATGGAAGGCGGCCGCGCCTTCGTAGAGCAGCCAGGCCGTCTCGTCGTCGCCGATCAACCCGTGAACCATGACGGCGTCCGGTCCGTGCTTGAGAAGCTGGAGCGTGACATGCGACTGCAAGGTCGGCAGCGCGGCGATGTGGGCCTGCAGACAGGCCTCGGCGGAACGGCCGGCCGCCAGAGCATGCCCGATCGGGCCGAGCTTCGCCGCATCCGCGCTGCCCCCGAGCGATAGTCCGAGTTCGGCGACACCCAGATGCCGTGCGGCCACTTCGAGAGCATGATGGATCTGGGCGCGCGGCACGATCCGCCCGGTCTGGACATCCTCGACGCTGAGCCCGGCCCGGTTCAGGACCCGTTCCGGGGCCTCCCCGACAGCCGCTAGATGGCCCGGGAGCATGTGCAGAAGGGTCGCCCGGGCGGCCGCGCGTGACATGGTGCTCTCCGACGACCGTCGACGGACAGAAAACCCGCTCCTTCCGTAGGGAAGCAGCGGGTCAACATCATGCCGATACTGCGTTGCGCCGCAATTCGAAATTGGCGAAGCTTTCAGTCCTGGCTGGCGCAGCAGCGTCAGTCGCCCTGGGTGAAGAAGGCGTCGTCGTTGGGAAAGACGGGGGCGGGCGCATGCCGTCCGAGATAGGATTTGAAGGTCTCCTGGAAGAACAGGGAAGGCTTCATCTCCCTGGAGAGATCGTCGATCCGCTTCTGCAACGCGGCAACCATCGGCGCGTTCTCCGCGGCGAGATTGGTCGTCTCGCCGGGGTCTTTCGCGATGTTGTAGAGCTCGACCTTCGCCGGCAGGGTCGCGCGCAGGTTCAGCTTCCAGTCGCCCTGACGCAGGGCGGCCCTGAACATCTCGACATTGTAGACGATCTCCGTGCGCGGCGAGGGCGCGCCCCGGCTGAGCGTCTGCCAGACATCGACGCCGTCGAGCGGCTTGGTGCCCGCCAGCGAAGCGCCCGCACGCGCCGCCAAAGTGGGCAGCATGTCGACGACATGCATCGGCTGGTCGACCTTGCCGGGCTTGATCCGCCCGGGCCAGTTCGCCAGCGCGACCGCGCGCGTACCGCCTTCGTCGAGCGAGCCCTTGCCGTTGCGAAGCGGCGTGTTGCGGGCCGGCAGCAGGCCCTTGGTCTCGATCTGACCTGCGAAGGCGGCCGAGGTGACGCCGCCATTGTCGCTGTGGAAGATCACCAGCGTGTCCTCCCGCATGCCCTTGCGCGAGAGTTCGGCCAGCACGGCGCCGATCTGCTCGTCCATGGCATTGATCATCGCCGCATAGGTCCGGCGGTTGGGATCGGCGATCGAATTGAAACGGTCGACATACTCCTTCGGTGCCTGGAAGGGCGTGTGGGGCGCCGTGAAGGCCAGATACATGAACAGCGGCTTGGCCGGATCATGCTGCCGGATATGGCGGACCGCGTCCTTCCCGAGCAGGGTGGTCACATAGCCGGGCTCGTCGAGCTTGCGGTTGTTGCGATACCAGTCGGTGACGCCGTGCACCTTGTGGGTGTTGTAGTCGATCTCGCCGATCAGCGCGCCGTACTGGTAGTCGAACCCGCGCTGCTTCGGCCAGAGCTTGCGGTCGGCATGGCCGAGATGCCATTTGCCGATGATTGCTGTGCTGTAGCCGGCTTCCTTCAGGATCTGCGGCAGCAGCTTCTCGTCGAGCGGAATCCCGTAGTTCTGCTCGGGCAGGATGACGAAGCTCTGCAGCCCGTAGCGCATCGGGTAGCGTCCGGTCATGAGAGCCGCCCGCGTCGGCGTGCACATCGGCTGGACGTAGAACTGCTCCAGCTCGGCGCCCTCGCGGGCCAACTGGTCGATCGTCGGCGTCGCGATCTCCGGGCTGCGGAAGCCGACATCGGCAAAACCGAGATCGTCGGCGACGATGTAGAGGATGTGGGGCTTGCGGGCGGTCTGCGCCTGTACAGCGACGGGCGCGAACAGGGCGAGCGCCAGACAGGCGAGGCGAAGCGGCGAACGGATCATGGTGCTGTCCTTGGCGGTCGGCGTCAGAAGCGCGAGGTCAGCCCGAGGACCGGGCCCTGCTGGAGCGCATCGAAGATGAAACTGCCGTTGCGGTAATCGACCTTCATCGCGCGATAGCCGGCGAAGGCGGACCAGCGCTGGTCGATGGCGTATCCGACGCCGCCGAACACGTCCCATTCGTAGCGGGAGGCGCCTTTCCCGACGAAGCCGATGGTCGTCAGGTACCAGGAGGGCGTCAGGTTTAGCCGGAACCGGGCGCCGATCACGGCGTCCGCCCATTGCTCGCTCTCGCTGAGCTTGAGGGTGCCGGGCAGCAGCTGGACGCGCAGCGTGTTCTTGGTGGAGAAGCCGCGCACGCCCGCAAAGCCGTCGAGACTGTAGCTCTCGGTATCCACGAAGCGGTAGCCGGCGGCGGCGAGACCGATGAACGACGCGCTGTCGACCTTGACGCCGGCCGGGACGCCGGCCGGAAACACGGTCTTGTTGGGCGAGATCTTCGAGGCGATGACGTCGAAGAACAGCAGATAGCGCCCGTAGCCGATTTCGCCAGCGCCCATGATGCCGCCGTCGAAATTCTTCATGACCTGGTCGAAGCCGATATCGACCTTGACCGTCGGCAACGGTGGCAGGGTCCGCATCCGGCCCTCGAGGCCGGTGGCCCAGAGATAGGCTGCGCCCTTGAAGGTCAGCGCCGGCGCCAGCGGCAAGGGGGCCGCCGGCTCTTGACGGGGCGAGGGGATATCGGCGGCGCGGGCCGCGAGGGCGGTGCCGGTCAGAACGGTGGCGGCGAATGCGCCGCGCAGGAGGGTGTTGAAGCTTGTCATGGCTGCCTCGGCGCGACGCAATAGTTCCAGTAGCCGCGGGTCTTGCTGGAATCGCTCCAGAACCAGCAGAGTTCGGGTGACGGCGCCTTGGGCACCGCATTCACGGCCGCGACGGTCACGATCGCGCCGATGGTCACCCCGGCGACGACGCTGCCCCAGTACCAGGGCCGCACCGCGGGAACCGGCCTGACCGGAGCGACGACGACCGTTCGCCGGACGGTGCGCACCGGCGGCCGCCGGACGACGGTGCGGGGCGCCGTGCGGACCACCGCTGTCGCGGCCTGGGCCTCGAACAGCGGGGCGAACGGCTCGAGCGGCCCGCAGACCGTCAGGGCTGCGAGGGTGGCGACGGCGGCGCGGCGAAAGAAGCGGTCGGGGGGCATCGGCAGGCGTGAATCCAGATGGCGCAGGGGTGTCGACGCTTACCCGTCTGCTTCCTCGCGCGATTGCCATTTCGCGCCAGTCTGACGCAGAGGCAGCGGCTCGCCCGTCGCGGCTCATCCCTGGGCACGATGATAGAGTGGCCGCCATGTTGAGGGATCTGTCGCGCGCCTGGCGCCAGTGGCGCTTTCTCACCCCCTGGCTCGCGCTTGTCCTGTCGGCCTTCATCCTGACCGCGATCCGCACGCAGGCGCAGATCGCCCCCGCACAGCGCGATGTCCGCGACGCCGGGCCGGCCCGCCATGTCGGCTCGCAAGCCTGTACAACCTGTCACGCCAGCCAGAGCGCCGCCTGGGCGGGCTCGCATCACGCCCATGCCATGGACCACGCCCGCCCTTCCTCGATGCGGGGCGATTTCGCCGACCGCACCGTCGAGGAGGCGGGCCGCAGGGCGCGCTTCTTCCGCGATGGCGAGGTCTATCGCGTCAACATCGAGGGGGCGGATGGCCGCCCGGCCGACTTCACGATCTCTCACAGCCTCGGTTGGGAGCCGCTGCAGCAGTATCTCGTCACCTTCCCGGATGGACGCCTCCAGATGCTGCCCTGGGCCTGGGATACGCGCAGTGCGGCCGAGGGCGGCCAGCGCTGGTTCCTGGTCTCCGGTGCCGAGGCGATCGCACCCTCGGACAGCCGCCACTGGACCCGGCTGCAGCAGAACTGGAACCATATGTGCGCCGAATGCCACACGACCGATCTGCGCAAGGGCTACGATGCGCGGGCGGATCGGTTCGAGACGCGCTGGTCCGAGCTCGCCGTTGGCTGCGAGGCCTGTCACGGCCCCGCCGGTCTTCATGTTTCATGGGCGCGCAGTGGCGCCAGCGCGGCCGATCCGCTCAAGGGCTTCGCCGCGGTCGCGCCAGCCGGTCCGGCGCGCCACTGGACACCGGCAACGGCCGAGACACGCCCGGCCGTCACGACCGGTCGGCCCGCAGGGGATTCCGTCGAAACCTGCGCCCGCTGTCATTCGCGCCGGGGGCAGATCGCTGCGGACTGGAGGCCGGGGCGCCCGCTGACGGAAACCCACAGCCCTGTACCTCTAGCGGCGGGGCTGTTCGAGCATGACGGGCAGATGAAGGACGAGGTCTTCAACGATCACAGCTTCAAACAGAGCCTGATGTATCATCGCGGCGTCAGCTGCACGGACTGCCATGATCCTCACAGCGGCAGGCTCAAGGCCGCGGGCGCTGCGGTCTGTTCACAATGCCATGCGCCGGCGCGCTTCCAGACAGCCGCCCACAGCGGACATGCGGACCGGGCCGGGGCGCCCGACTGCATCAGCTGCCACATGCCGGCACGGACCTATATGCAGGTCGATCGCCGTCACGACCATTCCTTCCGGATCCCCAGGCCGGACCTGACGATCTCGACCGGCATCCCCAACACCTGCCAGGCCTGCCATGGCGACCGGACGGCGCTCTGGGCCGCCGAGGCGGTCGAGCGCTGGCACGGACCGGTCCGCAAGGGGTTCCAGACCTACGCCACGGCCTTCCACGAGGCGCGCGCAGGCGAGCCGTCCGGCCGTGACGCGCTGCTGCGTCTCGCGGTCGACCCGGCGGCTCCGGCTCTCGCCCGCGCCACGGCCATCGGCGAACTCGCGGCCTGGCCCGGCGCTCAGACCGATGCCGTCGGGCTGCGCGCTCTCGACGACCCCGATCCGCAGGTGCGGGCCGCCGCCATCCGCCAGCTGGAAGGGCTGCCCCGCGAGAGGCGGCTCGTCGCGGCGCCGCGCCTGGACGATCCGAGCCGGCTCGTCAGGATCGCGGCAGGCTTTCTCCTCGCGGACCTGCCGGTGGAACTCCTCCCGCCGAAACGCCGGCCGGCGCTGGCCGAGGCGGTAGCGGCCTATGTCGCGGCGCAGGAGCTGGATCTCGACAGGCCGGAGGCCCGCGCCAATCGCGCCCAGCTCCATCTGAAGCAGGGGCGGGCCGAGGAGGCGGAGCGCGACTATCGCGCCGCGCTGCGGCTCGATCCGACGGCCGGGCTGATCGCGGCGCAATTCGCGGAGCTGCTGCGACGCACGGGCCGGGAGGATCAGGCGGAGGCCATGTTGCGCAGCGTCCTCGCGGTCGATCCCCGCTCCGGCGCGGCTCTGCATGCGCTGGGGCTCTCGCTCGTTCGCCAGAAACGGCTTCCCGAAGCCCTCGGCAGCCTCGCTCAGGCCAGCGAAGCGGAACCGGGCAATCCCCGCTATGCCTTCGTCCATGCGGTGGCGCTGCGCTCTGCAGGCCGGGCGCAGCAGGCGCGGTCCGTCCTGGAAGCAAACCTCTCGCGTCATCCCGGCCATGTCGACACGGCGGTCGCGTTGCTCCAGGAGGCCCTCCAGAACCGCGACCACGGCCGCGCCGCCCAACTGGCGAAACGGCTGACGGCCCTGCGGCCTGACGACCGACGCTTCGAGGGCATTAGCCGGGACCTCAACCGCTGAAGGCGCTGTTTCGCCGATCTTTGCTCTGAAAGCGGCGCTCTGCGGGGGGCCCTGAAGTCGGGCCCTGCCGGAACCAGGCAAGGGAAAGCGACGATCTGCGTCCTGACCGGCGTCCTAGGCCGTGACGCGCGCAGCATCCATGAAGCGACGGCAGAGATCGAGATCCCAGCGCAGCACGTCGGAAGCCGCCGCGTCCTTGCGCATCAGGGCCGTCGAGACGATCACGCCGTCGGCGGCGCTCAGCGCCTCGCCGACATTGCCGGTCGTCACGCTGCCGCCGAGCAGAATCGGCTGCTTGATTCCCGTCTCGCGGGCGCGGCGGATGCGGGACAGCGAATCCGCCCAGTCCGCTCCGGTCAGGATCAGCCCGTCGGCCCCCGTCTTCTGCGCCCATTCGGCGGCGAATTCCGGCGTCTCGGACGACATCGGCACGGCGGTGCGGTCATGCACGTCGGCGAGGATCGCGATGTCGTCGCGGCCCAGCGCGTTGCGGAAGGCGAGCGCCTGCGCGCCCATGCCGGTGCGCGGCCCCTGCGCCGTCATCGCGGCCCCGACGAAGACCTTGAGCCGCACGAAATCGGCCCCCGCCGCATGGGCGATCGAGAGCGAGGCGACCGGATCATGCGCCTCGACGATGATGCCGAGGCCGATACCGGGCACCTCGGCCCGCAGGAAGCGGGCGAGCGCGGCGGTGATGGCGAGCGAACTCGCCGCCATCGGTCCGGCCTCGCGAGTCTGGTCCTGCAGCTTGATGTAGGGAACGCCGGCCTGCGCGAAGACCCGGGCATTGGTCGCCACGTAATCTTCCAGCCAGGCCATGCTCTTGTCGCGCATCCGGCCGAAATCCGGCAGGTGCAGCGCGGCGATGACGAGGGGGCGGGCGGCGAAGACGCGGAGCGTGGTCAAGGCTGGCTTCCTGGGCGGTGGGGCAGGGTCAGGCGAACAAGGATCAGGCGGACAAGGATCAGGCGGACAAGGGTCGGGCAGGCATGGGCGCGCGGGCGATGGAGGATATCAGGCGCGCCAACGCTTGGCGGCAGGCGGCGCGGTCGATCGGCAGCGCCCCGTCGGCGCCATGGCGGCTGACGATCAGCGAGGCCGAGACGGCGCCATAGGCGGCCGCAAGGACGGGGTCGCCCGTCTCGACGAGCCCGGCGAGGAAGCCGCCGCAGAAGGAATCGCCTGCGCCAGTCGGGTCGATGGTATGGGTCGGGATCACCGGCACGGCGACCGGTGCGCCGGCGGCCTTGTCCCAGACCAGGCAGCCGCGCGGCCCGAGCTTCACCGCCGCCGTGCCGCGGCAGCGCGCTGCGGCGAGCGCCAGCGCCTGCTCGACCGGCGCGCCGGGGACGAGCGCGGCGAGCTCGATCTCGCTCGGCAGGAAGGCATCGACCTGCGCGAGGAAGGGCGAGAGATCGTCGAGGGAGAGTTCCGCCAGCTGCCAGCCGGCATCGAGCGTCACCACCATGCCGCGGCCGTTGAACAGGGGCAGCAGGTCGGCCAGCACGACCGGGCGGCTCGGCGCGCAATGGGCGCCCCGCGCGCGCAGATAGTGCTCCGGCACCTGCGCGGCGATCATCGGATGCGTGTCACGGAACTGCGAATAGGAGAGCTCGCCCCCGTCGCCGCGCCGCCGCAGATGCGCCTGCCAGTCATCGACCTGCTGGGGCGTCAGCCGGTCGGTCGGGAAGCCGGCCTGCGCCAGCTCCTCCGGGCGGCTGGTCAGCCGCTCGCTGCGGTGGCCGTCATGGTCGTAGATGAACCAGTTGCCGCTCTCGAGCGCGACATCGACCATGACGACACCGTCGAGCGCGACGCCGTTGTCCCGCAGCCGCGCCAGCGTCTCGCGCGGGTAGCTCGCCACGGCGACGCTGACGAGGCCGACGCGCTCGCGCCAGCACAGGGCGCCGACGCTGGAATAGGCGCCATTGCCACCCACCCGCGCCAACGCGACCGTCCCGTCGGCCGAGATCACGTGATCGACCGTCAGCCCGCCCGCGGTGACGAGCTCCGGCGTCACGCAGCGAGGCCGCCGAGCCGCGGGGCGCCGAGGCCGAGCGCGTCGCGCGCCTTGGTCACGTGGTAGCCGAAGAGATGCAGCGGCACGCTGTAAACCAGCGGCGCCAATTCGATCCGCACCGGCGGCAGATGCCAGACATGGGCGCAATAGGGGCCGAAGTCGTCTTCGCCCTCCGGCACCAGCGCAATGGTGTGCCCTTCGACGCCTTTGCCGACGATGGCGGTCTCCAACGCGCGCTGCCGGCTCGCCTGGTCGGGCGCGATCAGGAAGAGCGGGTCGCCGGCTTTCTGCGTACGGTAATGGTGGTATTCCTCCAGCGGGAAGGCGATGGCGTGGATCGGCGCCAGCTCCTTCAGCTTGGCCGCGCCGAAGGCGGCGGGTGCCAGATGCGGGCCGGCTCCGGCCAACAGCATCATGTCGCTGCGCGCCAGCTCCGCGCCCAGCGCCTTCGCCTTGTCGTAGAAGCCCGTTGCGACGGTATCCATGACCGCGGGGAGCGCAGCGAGGTCGCTCGCGAGTCCCGGTGCCTTGCCTTCGCCGAGGCCTTTCGCGTCGGCGATCGCCAGCGCCAGGGCGATCAGCAGCGCCATGGCGGCGGTGCTGGACTGCGTCGGCCAGCCGCCGCGTGTCGCCTGGATCAGCAGCGCGGCCGGGAAATCCTGCATCATCGCCGAGGTCGCGGTGTTGGTCAGTGCCACGGCATAGCCGCCGCGCGCGATGGTGGCCTTCAAGCTCGCGCTGACGGGGGCCGTATTGCCGCTCGAGCTCAACCCGATCATCAGAGTGCCGTCGTCGACGAGGTCGAGCCCGTACTGCTCG
Organism: Rhizobiales bacterium CCH10-E5; assembly: GCA_001556125.1. GTDB lineage: Bacteria > Pseudomonadota > Alphaproteobacteria > Rhizobiales > Beijerinckiaceae > Allobosea > Allobosea massiliensis. The sequence continues at coordinate 237,683 of LSIG01000046.1, forward strand.
AGGTCGAAGGCCTCATAGGGCTCGCATGGAACGCCGAGCAGCCGCTCATAGGCCAGCCGGACGCCGATGCCGGCGATCCAGGAATCGCCGCAGCCTGTGATGACGACGCGCCGCAGCGGCCGCGCGGCGATCTCGCCGGCAATGCGCTTCACCGCCTCCGCCGTGGTCGCGAGCGTGCGGGTCATGGCGTCGCCCTGCGCCATCATTTCCGTATGCGTCAGCTCCACGCGCCGGAAGCGCTCCGGATCGCCGGGCGCATCCGACGAGGATTCGCGCTTGAGGGCTTTGAACTGCTGCATGTGGTCGGCCATGCTGGTCCCGTCCTGTCGATGGTTTGGTTGCGGTCCGCCCGTGGGCAGTGCGCTCTCGACTTTCGATATCCTTCATTTTATCTGGTAACGCAAGTGACAACGAAGCCCGCCATGCCCTCGACGCAAGTCCTGCCCGACCTCGCCCGCGGCCGCACCCTGCCGCGCCATGAGCGCATCATCGAAATGCTCTCGGCCAAGGGCGTGGTCGAGGTTGCTGCACTCGCCGAGGAACTCGGCGTCTCCGCGGTGACGATCCGCGCCGATCTCGACGCGCTGGAGAAGCGCCAGCTCATCCGCCGCATTCGCGGCGGAGCGATGGCGCTCCGCCCGGCCCGTTTCGAGCGCCCCGTCGATCTGCCGAGCCAGTCCTTTTCTGACGAGAAGGAGCGCATTGCCGAGCAGGCGGCCGCCCTCGTCCGCGACGGCGAAACCGTCATCCTCGATGCCGGAACGACGACGCTCGCCATCGCCCACGCCTTGCCGGCCGCGCTCACTGATGTCGTCGTCGTCACCAACGGTCTCGACATCGCGCTGGCGCTGCAGGCGCATGAAGGCGTCACCGTTATAGTCACCGGCGGGCGCCTCAAGCGCGGCGGTCGCAATGCCCGCTCCAGCAGCCTGATCTCGCCGTTCGGCACGACGCTGCTGCGCGAGATCAATGCCGATCTCGCCTTTCTCTGCTGTGCCGGCGTCGATGCCGCCCGTGGCTTCACCAATGGCAACTGGGAAGAGGCGGAGGTGAAGAAGGCGATGATGGCCTCGGCCCGGCGCGTCGTCTTCGTCGCCGACCACGGCAAGATCGGCCATGTCGGCAGCGCCCGCATCGCGCCGCTCGACCAGGCGGATCTGCTGATCACCGACCAGGGCGCAGCGGCGGCCGACATTCAGGCGCTCGAAGCGGCGGGGGTTCAGGTCACCATCGCGTGAGCGCTCGAAAAATCGGCGCGACCTGGCTAAGTTTTATGCTTGCGATTGTTTTCGTTTGTCCGCAAATTGAAAGAGATACCAGCGCCGCCTGCGCCTCTCGCGCGGGCACCGATCCGATGCAGCCAGGCCGGGAGATCCTCCATGACGACTTTGTCTCGACGCCGTTTCCTCGGGGCCGCAGCGGGCAGCGTCGCGCTCGCCGCGCCGACGGTCCTGCGAGCCCAGGCCCGCGAACTGGTCATGATCGGCTATGGCAGCGCCCAGGACGATCCGCTGAAGCGCGCCGGCGAGATCCTCGCCAAGAAGTATCCCGGCGTCTCGCTGCGCATCATCGGCGGCCTTTCGGCCGAGGCGATCGCCCAGATCAAGGCCTCGCGCGGCGCCTCGCCCTATGACTTCGCGGTGATGGGGTCGCCCGCGATCATCAACGCCGTCGATGAGGGTGTGCTCGAGCCGCTCGACATCGCCAAGGTCCCCAACGCCAAGAACATCGACCCGCGCTTCATGCCCTATGCCTATGGCATGGGCGTGCCGATCAGCTATGCCGGCATCGGCATCGCCTACAACAAGCAGATGGTGCCGAACCCGCCCAAGACCTGGGCCGATCTCTGGAAGCCGGACTATGCAGGCAAGATCGGCGTCTCGCGGCCGCAGTCCAATCTCGGCCTCGCCTGCGTCTCGATCGCGGCTTCGGCCTTCGGCAAGACCGATGCCGACACCGATTTCGGCCTCGCCAAATGGAAGGAGCTGAAGCCGCTGGTCGGGCGCAATCCCAACCTGCTGCAGCAGATGCTGGAGCGCGGCGAGATCGGGCTCTGCCCGCTCTGGCACGACAACACCGGCATCGCCATCGCCAGCGGCCTGCCGCTCGGCTACGCCAAGGTCACCGGCCCGGGCCCGCTGATCCTGCCGACCATGATCGTCAAGTTCACCCGCACAGCCCATAGCGAGCTGATCCACGAATTCGCCGACATCCTGCTCACCAGCGAGAGCCAGACCTTCGCCGCCCAGCCGCCCTACTACTTCGGCACCACGGTCAAGGGCATCGTCGCCCCGGCGGGGGCCGCCGCCTTCCTGCCATCGACGCCGGAGGAGATCGCCTCGATGGTCTCGGTCGACTGGCCGAAGGTGGCGCCCAACCGCGGCAAGATCGTCGAGGCCTTCGACCGGATGTTCGCCGGGTGATCACCGCGGCTGCGCCCATCCCGGCCACCGGGACGGCGGAAGCCGCCCCGGTCGTGGCGATCCGCGATGCGGTCAAGCGCTTCGCCGGCCTCACCGTGCTCGACCGCTGCTCGCTCGTCGCGCAGGAAGGGGAGATCCTGACGTTGCTGGGCTCGTCCGGCTGCGGCAAGACCACGCTGCTGCGCTGCATTGCCGGATTCCTGACGCCGGACGAGGGCGAGATCCTGATCGACGGCCGGGACACGATCCCCGTCCCGGTTAATCGCCGCTCCGTCGGCGTTGTCTTCCAAAGCTATGCGCTCTTTCCCCATCTGACCGTAGCGAAGAATGTCGGCTATGGCCTGCGCATGCGCGGCGTCCCCGCGGCCGAGATCGGCCGCCGTGTCGCCCAGGCGCTCCAGACCGTCTCGCTGACCGGCTTCGAGGAGCGCTACCCGGCCCAGCTCTCCGGCGGGCAGCAGCAGCGCGTCGCGATCGCCCGCGTGCTGGTTCTGGAGCCGCGCGTCCTCCTGCTCGACGAGCCCTTCAATGCCCTCGACGCCAAGCTGCGCGGCACAATGCAGATGGAGATGCGGCAGCTCATCAAGCGGCTCGGCATCACCGCGATCTTCGTGACGCATGATCAGGAAGAGGCGCTGACCATGTCGGACCGCATCGCCGTGATGCGCGCCGGCCGGATCGAGCAGCTAGACACGCCGGAGGCGGTGTTCGACCGCCCCGCCAGCGCCTATGTCGCCGATTTCGTCGGTGCTTCGAATTTCTGGAATGGTGTCGCGAGCCAGGGCCGGGTGACCCTGCCGGACAGCTAGAGCGTTGCGACGGCGCTCGACGGCGAGGTCCGCGTCATGCTGCGCCCGCACAACATCCTGATCGAGCCGGCCGTCGAGGCCGGCACGGGCTGGCGCGGCAGCGTCCGCTTCCGCCGCCATGTCGGCGCACTGATGGAATACGAGGTCAAACTCGGAGACGGGGTTTCGCTGCGCGTCGTGGCGCTGCGCGACGAGACGGTTGCCCGCATCGATGTCGGCGACCGCGTGGCGCTGCGCCTGCGCGATCCCGCCGCCTGCATCGCCTTCCCGCGCGCATGACCCGCCGGCCTCTCCTACTGCGGCTGGTCGATGAGCTGCTCTCGGGGCGCGGGATCTGGCCGGCCGTGCCTGCCATCGTCGTGCTCGTCGTCGTCGCGGTCATCCCCTTCGGCGTGCTGCTGTCGCTGGGCTTTTCCGACATCACGCTGTCGCGCGGGGTCATCGTCTCGCAGGAGTTCTCTCTCGGCCATCTCGCGACCGCGCTCGCCGACCCGCTCTATCACATCACCTTCCAGCGTTCGCTGACGCTGGCGCTGACGACGACGCTGGTCTGCGCGCTGCTCGGCTTCCCCGTCGCCTATCTCTTCCTGATCGGCGGCCCCTGGACCCGCCGCATCATCCTCGTGCTGACGATCGCGCCGATCCTGACCAGCGGCATCGTCCGGACCTATGCCTGGATCGTCATTCTCGGCGGCCGCGGCGTGGTCAATGCGACGCTGATGGAATTCGGGCTGATCTCGCAGCCCCTGCGCATCATCAACACGCATTGGGCGGTGCTGATCGGCATGGTCCAGATCCATCTGCCGATCATGATCCTGCCGCTGATCGCGGTGATGAGCCGCCACGACTCCCGCCTGGAAGAGGCTTCCGCCAATCTCGGCGCCAGCCGTCTGGCGACGCTGCGAACCATCATCCTGCCGCTGAGCGTGCCCGGGCTTGGCACCGGCGCCGCGCTCGTCTTCACGCTGAGTTACACCACCTTCGTGGTGCCGCAGCTGCTGGGCGGCGGCAATTACCTCAACGCCGCGACAATGGTCTACGAGCAGGTGGTCTACTCCCTGCAATGGAGCAAGGGCGCGGTGACGGCCATGATCCTGATGGCGACCTGTCTGGCCGTGCTGCTGATCTTCGCCTGGCTGACGCATATCGCCACGCGCTGGACACGGGTGGCGCAAAGATGAAGCGGATCGACGGCGCCGAACTCCTCGACCGGCTGGGCATCGGCTTCATCATCGCGCTCGCGGTGCTGGCGCTCGCGCTGCTCCTGCTGCCGGCGGTCATCGTCGTGATGATGTCCTTCGACACGCGCGGCTATATCAGCTTCCCGCCCGCGGGCTTCACGCTCGACTGGTACGTCAAGGTGTTCAACCAGCCCGTCCTGGTCGATGCGATGTGGACCAGCATCAAGGTCGGGCTCTACGTCACCGCGCTTTGCATCCTGCTGGGCGTGCCGACCGCGCTGGCCTGCGCGCGGGGCGATTTCCGCGGCGCCACGGCGCTCTCCGTCTTCGTGCTGGTGCCGCATATGGTGCCGGGCATCGTGCTCGGCGTCGCCGTGCTGTTCTCGGGCGCGCTGCTGGGCATCGGCCCCTCGATCTGGCTGCAGTCCATCTCGCTCGCGGTCTATGTCATGGCGGTGATGGTGCGCACGGTGATGGCGAGGCTGCAGCGGCTCGATCCGCTGCTGGAACAGGCGTCGGCCAATCTCGGCGCGAGCCGCTGGCAGACCTTTCGTACCATCACGCTGCCGCTGTTGCTGCCGGCGATCCTGGCCGGCGCGGTCTTCACCTTCATCGAGGGTGTCGACAATCTTTCGGTGACGATCTTTACCCACGGCTATCGCGACCGGCCGCTGCCGATCGAACTGCTCGCCATCGTCCAGAACAGCAGCTCGCCGCTGGTCGCCGCCGTCTCGAGCATCCAGATCCTGCTCGCGATGCTCGCTCTTCTGGCGATCTCGCTGACGATCGGACTCGAGCGCGTCAACGATTGAGGAGGCTGGCTGCGCGCGACATTGCAGTCTCGACAGGTCCGATCCGGTTCCATGGATGCGAAACCGGCCGATGGTGCCAATGGCCGACCTGGGTTCGCGCCTGAAAACGGATCGGTGTTGCAGGCGACGGACGACTGTCGGCAATCTCGGCCTCAGCGGATCAAGCCTTGTGCGACACCAATCCGTCTGATCACCCGCGCCGGCGCGGGTGATGCTTCAGCCGTGCGGACGGTCGCCAGGGTCGACCGACGGATGTCAGGCTCCCTTCAGCCGGAGCCAGGCCAGCCGCTCATTGCGGCTCGATCCCGAACTCCTTGATCAGCGCGCCCATGGTTGCGATCTCCTTGGTCAGGAAGGCGCCTGCGCCGGCGGGCGTCGCGAGCGGGCCGACATCGACGTCGAAGCCCAGGGTCGGCGCGCGCTCGCGCACATCCGGCTGCTGCAGCGCCTCGGCGATCTTCTGGCTCATCGACTGGACGATGTCTGGAGGCGTCCCGGCCGGCGCCATGACCATGAACCAGCCGCCGATATCGGCGCTGGCGAGGGTCTCGGCGATGGCGGGAATGCCGGGCAGCGAGGCCAGCCGCTTGGTGCCGGCAACGGCGAGAGGCCGCAGCGTCCCTTCCTTGATGAAGGGCTCCGCCACGGAGGCCGACTGGATCGTCGCCTGGACGCGGCCCGCGATCGTGTCCTGGATCGAGTTGGCCGCCGCGGCATAGGGCACCAACACCATCTTGATCCCGGCGCGGCGGTTGATGGTCTGTCCGATCAGGCCGGAGATGTTGCGCTCGCTGTCGACGGCCAGGGTGATCTCGCCGGGCTTGGCCTTTTCCTGCGCGATCAGGTCCTCCAGCGACTTGAAGGGCAGCGAGGGGTTCACGAGCAGCACGTGATGGCTGCGCGCCACCATCGCCACCGGCATGAGATCCTTCTGGGGATCGTAGGGCAGCTTGCGGAAGGTGTGGGGGTTGGTCGAGAGCGAGGCCGAGGTGGCGAAGAGGAAGGTGTAGCCGTCCGGCGTGGCGCGGGCGACCGCCTGCGTCCCGACGATGTTGGCCGCGCCGGTGCGGTTCTCGACATAGACCTGCTGGCCGAGGCTGCGCGACAGCTTATCGGCCAGCACGCGTGCGAGGATGTCGGGGCTGTTGCCGGCCGCCTGCGGCACGACGAGCGCTATCTGGCGCTGCGGCCAGGCCTGCGCCTGGGCGCCCCCGATCGCGGCGAGCGCGAGGGTGGCGCCGAGCGCCAGTGATCTGAACTTGGACATCGTGTCCTCCGGGCTCTTCTGGGATGGGGGGAGCGCCGCCGGGCCTGCTCCGCGAGCCTCGAAGGCGCGCTTCCGGCGGCGGCGTGGTTCAGGCCTCGTCGACGATGCCGTTGCGCAGGATTCCGAGGCGGTCGATCTCGACCTCGACGACGTCGCCGGGCTTCAGCCAGAGCGGAGGATTGCGCTTGGCGCCGACGCCGCCGGGCGTGCCGGTCGCGATGACGTCGCCGGGCTCCAGCCGCGTGAAGGACGAGCAGTATTCGATGATTTTCGGGATATCGAAGATCATCTGGTCGAAGGTCGCATCCTGCACGACCTGGCCGTTGACCCGGGTCTGCAGCCGCAGATCGGGCAGGGGGCCGAGTTCGTCGGGCGTCATCAGCCACGGGCCGAAGGCGCCCGTATCGGGGAAGTTCTTGCCCGGCGTGAACTGGTGGGTGTGGCGCTGGAAGTCGCGGACGCTGCCGTCATTGTAGCAGGCATAGCCGGCGACATGGGCGAAGGCGTCCTCGCGGGCGATATAGCGGCCCGGCTTGCCGATGACGATGGCGAGCTCGCCCTCGAAATCGAGCTCGTGTGAGACGCGCGGCCGCACGATGTCGGCGCCATGGCCGGTCTGCGAATTGGCGAAACGCGCGAAGATCGTGGGGTTCTCGACCTCGGCCCGGCCGGTCTCCTTGCGGTGCATCTCGTAGTTCAGCCCGACGCAGAGGATCTTGTCGGGGTTCGGCACGACCGGGAGCCAGGTCACGGCCGAGAGCGGATGGCGCGGTGCACCGGCGGCCGCCGCGGCGACTTCCGCCAGCGCGGAAGCGGCGATGACGCTCTTGAGGTCGGGATAGCGCCCCGACAGCACGGCGCCGAGATCGACGGCCTGCTCGCCGTCGATCAGGCCCCATGTCGGGGCACCGTTGAGGCGGAAGGTGGCAAAACGCATCGGGAGGTTTTCCTCTCAGGACAGGGCATGGGCGAGGGAGGCCGCCGGCAGCGCGGGCGCGGTGAGGCCGAGGGTGAAGGCGTCGATCAGCGCGGCCAGCGCCGGGCCGTCGGCGGCCGTGCCGAAGACGTAGTGGTCCGGCCGCACGATCGCGGCGGCGCGACCGTATCCCGCAAACCAGTCGCGCAGGACGCCGTCGCATTCGGCGACCGTGATGTCGGCCTCGGCGACGGGGCCGGCTCCGGACGGGCCGAAGGCGATGACGGTGAGGCCTTTGGCGCGCGCCGTTGCGAGGATGCCGGCGGGCAGGGTGCGGGCGAGCGCGTCCTCGATCACGACGCGGCAGCCCGCCCCCGCGACGGCGTCGAGCCGCGCACGCCCCTTGGCCGTCTCGACCCAGGGCTGCGGGAAGAGCCGGCCGCGGGCCGGATCGGTTTCGTCTGCGAGCAGGCCGGTCGCCAGCGGCGGCACGATCTCCTGGCGGGTGATGATGCGCGGCTGGCCGCCGCCCTCGGCGAGGATGCGGGCGTCACGGGCGCGCGCCGCCACCGGATCGCGCTCGCAGATCACCTGGCCGATCGCCTTGATCCGCGTCGTCAGCTCGCGGACATGCGCGCTGCGCTCCGCCTCGTAGCTGTCGAGCAGCGCCTCGCCCGAGCGTCCGTCCAGCACGCGCGCGAGCTTCCAGATCAGGTTGGCGACGTCGCGCACCCCCTGGCACATGCCCTGGCCGATGAAGGGCGGCTGCTGATGCGCGGCGTCGCCCGCGATGAAGACGCGACCCTGACGCCAGCGCTCGGCGACCAGGGCGTGGAAGCGATAGCTCGCCGCCCGCCAGAGCGTCGCGTCCGCCGGCGTCAGCCAGCGCGCCAGCAGCTCCCAGACGCGCTCCGGCGTCTGCGCCAGGCGCGGATCCTCGCCCGGCAGCAGCATGATCTCCCAGCGGCGATGGTTGCCCGGTCCGATGATGTAGCTGGTCGGCCGCCGCGGATCGCAGAACTGCGCCGAATTCGGGGGCAGCTTCCCCAGGGCCGACTCGTTCACCTGCATGTCGACCACCAGCCAGGGCTCGTCGAAGACCAGATCGGCGAGACGGATGCCGAGCCGCTCCCGGACGCCGCTCGAGGCGCCGTCGCAGGCGATGACGTAGTCAGCCGTGATCGTACGACGCATACCGTCGTCCTGCCGCAGGTCCAGCGTCACGCGATCGGGTGTCGCTGTCAGATCGACGAGTTCCGTCCCGAGGCGGACATCGATCCCGGGCCGCGCCTGCGCATGGGCCCGCAAAGCGGCCTCGACGGGAGGCTGCGTGAACACCATCGTCGGCACATAGCCTTGCGGGTAGGGTTCCGGCACGGTGTCGATCCGGCGGATCAGCTGCCCGTCGGCGCCGAAATGCTCCGAAGCGTGGAACGGCGCGACATAGGGCAGAACAGCCTCCGCCAGGCCCAGATTGTCGAAAAGCCGCAGGATCTCGTGGTCGATCGCGATGGCACGCGGCTTGTCGTAGACCTCGCGCTGGCGGTCGATGACGAGGCTGCGAATGCCGTGCTGGCCCAGCAGATTGGCGGCGACGGCGCCGCTCGGCCCGAAGCCGACCACGACGACGGGATAATGCGCGGAACCGGGAAGAGACGTCTCGCTCACCTGAACGGAAATCCTGTGCTGGGCGTTCATCGGGCGGCCCCCGGGCGATAGGCGATGGCCGTCTGGGCGGCCTTCACATGATCGGGCTTGGGCGGGGCGATGCCCCACTGGTCGGTTCGGCCGGGCGGCCAGACCCACTCCTCGGGCCCGCGCACGCGATAGCCGTCGTCGACCTGCAGGACCTCCGCCGTAAACTCGACGACGAAGCCGACGGGATCGACGAAATAGGCGAAGACATTGTCGCCCGGGCCGTGACGACCGACGCCCCAGCCGATCGGATAGCCGGCATCGACGAGCCGGCCCGCGGCCCGCATCACCGATTCCCAGTCCGGCACGAGGAAGGCGATGTGGTTGAGTCCGCTGGCCTTGGCCTCCGCCAGCACCACGGCATGATGGTCGCTGTTGCAGCGCAGGAAGGCCATCAGCTTCGAGCGATCGGTGAGGACGAAGCCGAGTCCCTGTTCGAAGAACCGTGTCTGGGCGTCGACATCGTGGCTGTTGAGGTTGACATGGGCGAGCCGCGACGCCCGGTCGGGCCTCTCGCCGGCATCGTCGTGAAGCGCGTCGCCCTGGACGAAGCGGTAGACGCCGCCCTGCGGCTCGGCCAGTTCGAGCAGCACGCCGCCGCCGGGCTCGCCTGTCGGGGCGGGGCCCGACAGCACCCGGGCGCCGAGCCGGCCGGCCCGCTCGGCCAGCTGCGTCAGGTCGGTCGCCGCATCGACCCGGAACGTGACCGACAGGATCTCCGCCACGGCGCGGGGATGGAGCGCCAGGACGTGATGATCCGCGCCCGTCGCGCGCAGATAGACGGCTTCCCCCTGCCGCGCCGCGACCTCCAGCCCCCAGACCTGTGTATAGAAGCGCTCGGAGAGGGCGAGGTCGGGCGTGCCGATCGCGACGGAGCGCAGGGCGGTGACGGGAAAGCGGCTCATGGCGAGACCTCGCTCGGCCGGCCGAGAAAGGCCGCCGCATTGTCGCGCAGCAGCCGCGCCCGCAGCGCCTCCTCCGCAAAGGCGGCTTCGATACGCCCGACCGGGTGGCGCTCGTGGAAATTGAAGGGATAGTCGGTACCGATCATCACCTGCGTCTCTCCGAACAGGCGCACCAGATGCTGCAGGGTCGGCTCGTCATAGACGAGGGCGTCGTAGAACAGCCGGCGGGCCTGCTCGGTCGGCGAGACTTCGATGCTCTCCTGAAGGGCCGGGAAGACGCGGCGGCCTTCCTCCAGCCGCGGCAGCAGCAGTCCGAGCGTCCCCCCGCCATGGCTGAAGGCGATCCGCAGGCGCGGACGCCGCAGCATCAGGTTGGAGCAGATCACGGAGGCCGCGGCGAGGCCGACATCGCCGGGATAGGCGAGCACCTGCTGGAGCTGGCCCGGCCCGACCAGCCGCTCCTGCCCGCAGGGGCGCACCGCATGGACGAACACCGCCGCGCCAAGCTCCTCGGCCGCCTCGAAGAACGGGTCGAAATCGGACGCCCCGATCGGCCGGCCATTGACGTTGCTGCCGACCTGGACCCCGGCGAAGCCGGGGTCGCGCATCAGCCGTTCCAGCTCGGCCAAGGCCCGGTCCATGTCCTGCAGGGGCAGGGCGCCCAGTCCGACCAGGCGCCCGCCGGACTCGGTCACCATCGCCGCGATCTGGTCGTTGATGTAGCGCAGCAGCTCGTCGGCATCGGCGGCGTCCATCCAGTAGGACATCAGCTCCGGCATCGCCGAGATCGCCTGCAGCGACAGGCTCATGCCGTCCATGTCGGCGAGCCGCTTGGGCACGTCCCAGCAGCGGTCGGAGACGGTGCGATAGGTCCGCCCGTCGATGACGACGTGACGGTGGCAGGGCTGGGCCTCCGCCATGGCGGGCCAGCCCTTCGGCGTCGCCCCCCTGAGATAGGCGGGAAAGTGCGCAGGCACGACATGGGCGTGGATATCCACGCCGCAGCGACAGCCGCCGAGTGTCCGGCGCCGCTCCGATCCCGCCTGGCCCGTCACGATCCCTCCCAAGGACTCGATTTTTGTAGCTGGCGCCGAGCATATTAGATAATGTGCCGTCGTAAAGCAGAATTTATAAATTTCAGGCGAGGGAGGCTACGTGTACAGATCGCTGGTCTTTAGCCCGCCGGGGAGCCCCGCGCGCTCGCTGGCTTCGCAGGAGATCGAGCCCCTTCGCATGACAGCGCCGACCCCCTCGACCCGAACGCTCGACCTCTACGACAAGCTGCGCGAGGACCTTCTGTGCGGGCGGCTCAAGCCGGGCCAGAAACTGCAGATGCGCTTCCTCATGGAGGCCTACCAGGCCGGGCAGACGCCGCTGCGCGAGGCGCTGAACCGGCTCACCTCCGAGGGGCTGGTGCAGTCGCGCGAGCAGCGCGGCTTCATCGTCTCGCCGGTGAGCAAGGCGGAGCTGCAGGAGCTGACGATGACGCGCTGCTGGCTCGAGGGGCTGGCGTTGCGCAAATCCATGGAGGCTGCGACGCCCGAATGGGAGGAGGCGCTGGTGGTGGCGCATCACCGCCTCGCCCGGACGCCGCGCTCGCTCAACCCCGAGCAGTTCGAGGACAATCCCGACTGGGAGCGGCTGCACCGCATCTTCCACCGCACCCTGATCAACCAGTGCGGCTCGGCTTCGCTGGTCGGATTCTGCGACCATCTCGCCGACCAGCTTTACCGTTATCGCCGCGTCTCGATCCGGCGCGTTTTCTCGACCCGCAGGATCGGCGACGAGCACCAGGCTATTCTGACGGCCGTGCTGGATCGGGCGGCCGATCGGGCCGTGCAGCTTCTGGAAAAGCACTATCAGGACACCGCGGACGTGCTTCTCGACGATCCCGCGTTCTGAAGGAGCGCGCCTGCCCGTCCTCGCGCCGCAGATGGATCGGAAGACCCCCTCGACAGACAGGCTCGCTCGAATCGACGCAGACAAGAAGCGCCCCCGTGCTGTGACGGGCGGCTGTGACAGAATCGTCCTCCGGAGAGACGGGCCGCGTACGCAAAATCAAGGGCTTAGGAGTGGCGGAGACGGAGGGATTCGAACCCTCGATACCCTTGTGGGGTATGCTCATTTAGCAAACGAGTGCCTTCAGCCTCTCGGCCACGTCTCCGTTGGATGCTCTATGCCCGATGGCCGGCCGCTTTGACAAGCCGTCGCAGCACGCTTTCGCGAAAGCTTTCTCACGGGCTCGCGGCGGCGGGACGGGGCGCCTGTGAGCGACCGAGGGATCGTGACCGGAAAGCCGACGAAGCGACTGGACAGCCCCGCCGTCACTGGCTATACCGCGCCCACCAACAGGGATGCGGCTTTCGCATCCCCGGCGCCCAGATAGCTCAGTTGGTAGAGCATGCGACTGAAAATCGCAGTGTCGCTGGTTCGATTCCAGCTCTGGGCACCACTCCTCCTCAAGGCGGCTCTAAGGCCTTGAATTGACTGGTTCCCCCTGATTTCATCGGAAAACCTGCCGTCCACCGGTGTAGTTGGGCGGGGTAGTTATGGTTCTTCGCATGGCGCGGCCTACTAGGCGTTCAGATAGCAGTCAGGCCCAATTCGTGGCCCATGTCCCTACCGATCTCCAAGCGGCTCTCAAGGGTCGTCACGCGGTCCTGACACTGCCTCCCGAACGCTCTGGTGGGGCTGAGATCATCGTGACCGCCTGAACCGCCCCGGCTTCACCGGAGGCCATTTGGTTTAAGTCACGCCGCCATTTGC
>LSIG01000047.1 GCA_001556125.1 Rhizobiales bacterium CCH10-E5
TCGATCTGTGTTTGAGACAGGCCGCCCGGGAACTGGCCTCGATCTATTTACTGTCGGTGTTGAAGATCTCCGGCTTGCCGAAGCGGGCCATCGCCTCCTCGACGGCCTCGATGCAGAAGGCGACGTCCATGTTGATCGAGAGCCGCCAGGCCAGAACCTTGCGGCTGAACCAGTCGACGACAGCCGTCAGATAGACGAAGCCCCGCGCCATCGGGATGTAGGTGATGTCCATCGCCCAGACCTGATTGGGCCGCGTCACCGGCAGCTTGCGCAGCAGGTAGGGGAAGATCTTGTGCCCCGGCGCCGGCTTCGAGGTGTTCGGCCGGCGGTAGAGCGCCTCGATCCCCATGCGCTTCATCAGCGTGGCGACGTGGAGACGCCCAGCCCTATGGCCATCGGCCCCAAGAAGCCCCTGCAACATGCGGCTGCCCGCGAAGGGGTATTCCAGATGCAGCGCGTCGATCGCGCGCATCAACGCCAGGTCGGCGGCAGGAACCGCGCGAGGCAGATAATAGACGCTGCCCCGGCTGAACCCGAGTGCTCTGGCTTGCCGGTTGAGCGGCAGATCGTGCGCGCGATCGATCATCGCTTTGCGCTCAGAAGCCCGGCCTTGCCGAGCGCGCCGGACAAAAAATCATTCTCCAGCGCCAGCTCCCCGATCTTCGCATGCAGCGTCTTCACGTCGATCGTTGGTGCGTTAGACTCGGACTTCGCCTCGGAGCCGAAGACACCGGCAGCCCCTTCAAGAAGCTGGCTGCGCCACTGCGTGATCTGGTTGGGGTGGACGTCAAACTGCTGCGCCAAGTCGGCCAGCGTCTTCTCGCCCTTGATGGCCGCCAGCGCGACCTTCGCCTTGAAAGCCGGGCTGTGGTTCCGGCGCACGCGTCTCGTCATATCCGCTCCTGTTCACGACAATCATGCCGCGTTCAGGCCGAACATCCACCTACGCCCGATGTCCAGATTTCCCGAGCCAGCTCTGCAGATGGCTTACCTTGGGCTTGTCCCAACCGTAGCGGATCAGATGAAGCTACGGGGATGTCGCGTTACGGATTCAATTTGCCTTTAACCTCGAGATGGTGGAGTGCGAAACATTATAACTCCTGGCGATCTCCGTCATCGACTCCTCGCCGGCATCGCGACGACGGACTGCTTCGTCGCGCTGATGCGGCGTGAGCTTGAACCGTCGGCCAAGTTTCACACCGCGCGCTTTCGCGCGAGCGCGTCCTTCGCCGGTGCGGGAGCGGATCAGCTCGCGCTCGAATTCCGCCAGGCCGGCCAACACCGTCAACATCAACCTACCGTGAGCGGTAGTCGTGTCCGCCCATCCATCCCCGAGCGATCGGAACGCCGCACCCTTGTCGGCGACGACCCCGAGAATGTTCAGGAGGTCACGCGTCGATCGGGCCAAGCGGTCGAGGCGCGTCACGATCACGACGTCGCCAGCGTTCAGCGTGCTCAGCAGCTTGTCAAGCTGGACGCGATCGCGCTTGGCACCGGAAACCTTCTCCTTGAACAGCCGCGTCGCGCCGGCCGCCTCGAGCTGCGCAACCTGGGCGTCGAGGGTCTGGCCGTCGGTCGAGACCCGGGCGTAGCCATAAGCGAAGGGCATGGAACGGGCTCGCATTGCGCACATATAATATGCACAGCATAACCCACTGGAATCGCGGTGTCGAGCTAGCTGTGCATAATTCTTAATTTATGCACTATCGTGACCGATCGTTTGCAGAAACATGAACGAGTGCTCCCTCGCTCTTACTCATGGTCGGTACCGCAGCGGCTGTGGTCCGCCAACGCCTCGATGATGGCGCAGTCGCATGCAGCGACGCCGCCCGAGCAGGTCGCCGCGATACGCTCGAGTTCCTTCTCAAGCGATCGGAGCCGCGCGATCTTGTGGCGGACGTCGTCGAGATGGGCGACAGAGATGGCGTGAGCCTCGTCGCAGGCCATGCCGGGATTATCCGAAAGCCTGAGGAGGGCGCGGATACCGTCGACGGAAAACCCGAGGTCGCGAGCATGCTTGATGAAGGCCAGCCGCTCGACATGGGCCCTGCCATAGCGGCGCTGGTTGCCCTCCGAGCGTTCGGGCTGCGGCAGAAGCCCGACCTGCTCGTAATAGCGGATCGTCTCGACCTTGACGCCGGTCCGCTCCGACAACGAACCGATCGGCATGGCGCGCGCAATGTTTTTCGCAGCCATCCGCATTTTCCCCCTTGAACCTGAAGTGGCTACAGGTCGTATCTAAGAGCCCGTCCCGAAAGGGTTGAGCGACTGGGGCACTCGTGATTCCAAGGGGTTG
>LSIG01000048.1 GCA_001556125.1 Rhizobiales bacterium CCH10-E5
TCAAATCATCCCGACATAAACGCCTTGCCAAAGGGGGCGTCCACATATGAATCACGAAATCGACGTCGCTGGAATCGGCCGGACGGACTTATGAGTTTACGGCCTAGCTGCGCTCCCTGCTTTTCAAAATGAAATGAATAAACAGGCCTTGGCGGCTGTATTTGTATGGCGATTGCTATTTTATCCGACCGTCTTGGCAGGTTTTGCAGCGGCAATTTTGTTAATGTTAAATGTGATTTGGCGCTTGGCTGAATATCAGAGCTGGCCAAATTGAAAATTGTCCAATAATTTTGGTAATATTTGAATTGTTATTTCCTATCTATTGATCTTTCAGGTCATCTTTGGAGTCGGGCCTGTGCTCGTTTGCTTCCGGTGACTGTTGTGGCGGTGCCGTTAGCTTCGCAGTAGGTCTCCCTCTCCGCGTTATGATGATTTCTTCGCCCAGTTCGACGCGACGAACAATTGCGCTGAGGTTCTTCCTCACTGTCGAAAACGGGACGGTAGCCATGGCACCTCCTAGCCCCGATTCGAGTGCTTGTGCCAGTTTACCAATTACGGGTTGTGGTTGGCAATTCTTCGTTGGGCTTCCGCCTCGGTGTAATCCCGCTTAAGAGCCCTTTGTCAAAGTTTCAGGCTCCGCCCATGTCCCACAACTCGTTCGGCCATCTCTTCCGCGTCACGACCTTCGGCGAGAGCCATGGGCCGGCCATCGGCTGCGTGGTCGATGGCTGCCCGCCGCTGATCCCGCTGAGCGAGGCCGACATCCAGGGCGATCTCGACCGGCGGCGGCCCGGCCAGTCGCGCTTCACCACGCAGCGCCAGGAGCCCGATCAGGTCCGCATCGTCTCGGGCGTCTTTGCGCGCGAGAGCGACGGTCTGCAGGTCACCACCGGCACCTCGATCGGCCTGATGATCGACAATGTCGACCAGCGCTCGAAGGACTATTCCGAGATCAAGGACAAGTACCGCCCGGGGCATGCCGATTTCACCTATGACGTGAAATACGGCATCCGCGACTATCGCGGTGGCGGGCGGTCCTCGGCGCGCGAGACGGCGATGCGGGTGGCGGCGGGCGCCATCGCGCGCAAGGTCGTGCCGGGTCTGATCGTGCGCGGGGCTTTGGTGCAGATGGGGCCGCACAAGATCGACCACGCCAACTGGGACTGGGAGGAGGTCGGCCGCAATCCCTTCTTCTGCCCGGACGCCAAGGCCGCGGCCTTCTTCGAGGGCTATCTCGACGGCGTGCGGAAGTCCGGCTCCTCGACCGGGGCAGTGCTCGAGATCGTGGCGGAGGGCGTCCCCGCGGGGCTGGGCGCGCCGATCTATGGCAAGCTCGACGCCGAGATCGCGGCCGCGCTGATGAGCATCAACGCCGTCAAGGGCGTCGAGATTGGCGACGGTTTCGACGCGGCCGCACTTTCCGGCGAGGAGAACGCCGATGAGATGCGCGCCGGCAATGACGGGCGGCCGCTGTTCCTCTCCAACCATGCCGGCGGCATCCTCGGCGGCATCTCGACCGGGCAGCCGATCGTGGCGCGCTTCGCGGTGAAGCCGACCTCTTCCATCCTGGCGACGCGGGCGACCGTGACGCGCAGCGGCGGCGAGGCCGAGATGTTCACCAAGGGCCGCCATGACCCCTGCGTCGGCATCCGCGCGGTGCCGGTCGGCGAGGCCATGGTCGCCTGCGTGCTGGCCGATCATTTCCTGCGAAACCGGGCGCAGGTCGGCGTGGTCGAGCCGCGGTGGCCGTTCCAGGAGTGACTCGAGCCGTCATTCTCGGGCGGAGCGGAGCGCAGACCCGAGAATCTCGGGACGAAAGAGGCCGGGGAGCTGCGCTGTCATGAGATGCTCTGGTCAAGCCAGAGCATGACGCGCTGCACTATGCATTTCAGTCATATTGAAATTGCGCGCTTGCTTCATTGTGGATGAAAGCCGACTGCCCTAGTTTGCGGGGATGAAGCTCGACGCTTGGCTCACGCAGAACAAGATCGGCCGCAGCGCCTTCGCGCGGCTGGTCGGTCTGTCGCCGGCCAGCGTGACGGCCCTCTGCAACGACCAGAGCGCCTGGATCTCGCGCGAAAGCGCCGAGCGCATCGCCGCCGCGACGGGCGGCGCCGTCACCCCCAATGATTTCCTCGGCCTGGTCAGGCCGCGCGAGGCCGCCATGCCCAACAACGTCACCGCCACCATCGAGGCCTTCGCCCGCGGCGAGATCGTCATCGTCACCGATGACGACGATCGCGAGAACGAGGGCGATCTCATCGTCGCCGCCTCGCTCTGCACGCCGGAGAAGATGGCCTTCATCATCCGCAACACCTGCGGCATCGTCTGCGCGCCGCTCACCGCCTCCGAGGCCCGGCGCCTGCGGCTCGATCCGATGGTGTCCTCGAACGACGCGCCGCTGGGCACGGCCTTCACCGTGACCGTCGACGTCAAGCACGGGCTGACGACGGGCATCTCGGCCGAGCAGCGCTGCAACACGGTGCGGGCGCTGGCGAACGGCAATATGGGCGCGGGCGATTTCGTGCGGCCGGGCCATGTCTTCCCGCTGATCGCGAAAGAGGGCGGGGTGCTGATGCGCTCGGGCCATACCGAGGCCGCGGTGGACCTCTGCAAACTGGCCGACCTGCCGCCGGTCGGGGTGATCTGCGAGCTCGCCAATGACGATGGCACGGTGATGAAGGGGCCGCAGATCGCCGCCTTCGCCGAGAAGCACGGGCTGAAGCAAATCACGGTGGCTGATCTCATCGCCTATCGCCAGTCGCGCGAGAAGCTGGTCGAGCGGGTTCATTCCTTTCCGGTCAAGAGCGCTTTCGGCGAGATGACCGGCCATGTCTATGTGACGCCCTTCGACGACACGCAGCATTTCGCCTTCGTCATGGGCAAGATCGGCGAAGGCGAGCGAATTCCCTCGCGTCTGCACCGCGCCGATGTCGTGGCCGATGTGATTGGCGGGGCGAGCGCGATCCAGTGCGCGCTGCGGGCGTTCGAGCAGGACGGGCGCGGCGTGCTGGTCTATCTCCGCGACGGCTCGGCCGGCGTGCCGATCAAGCCGGTGGAGGAGGGGGCGGATGCGCAGCGCACCCAGCAATGGCGCGAGGTCGGCCTCGGCGCGCAGATCCTGCGCGATCTCGGTGTGCGCTCGATCGTGAACCTCGCCTCGTCGCCGCGCTCCTTCGTCGGGCTCAGCGGCTTCGGCATCGAGATCGTGGAGACACGCCCGCTGGCGTGAGGGACGTCAGAGCCAGTCGGCGCGGTTGCCGGTAACGACCAGGATCTTGCCCTGCCAGATCTCGACCATCGAGGCCTTGGCCGGCGGCACGGCCCCGACGAGGGCGAGGACGGCGCGCGCGACGCCGCCATGGCTCACCACCACGGTCTCACCGGGCAGGGCTTCCAGCACCGGCCGGATGCGTTCGGCGAGCATGGCGTAGCTCTCGCCGCCCGGAGGGACGAAGCTCCATTTGTCGCGCTCGCGCAATTGCGCCTGCTCGCGCTCGGCCTTGCGGATGTCGCGCCAAGTGTAGCCTTCCCAGCTGCCGAAGGTGAGTTCCTTCAGCCGGTCGTCGGTGCGGTAGGCGCCGGCCTCCAGACCGAGCGTGGCGCGCAGGATGTCCATGGTCTCGCGCGCCCGCTTCATCGGCGAGCCGATATAGTCGAGCGCAGCAAAGCCGGGAGCCAGCGCCCGCAGGCGCTCGGCCGCTTCCGCCGCCTGACGGCGGCCGAGATCGTTCAGGGGGATGTCCTGGCCGCCCTGAAGACGCCCTTCGCGATTCCAGTCGGTCTCGCCGTGGCGGATGAGGATGAGCCGGTGCGGGAGCGTGATCGGGACCATGCCGGGCTTCTGCACCGGGCCGGGCGCGAGGTCAAAGCATCTGCCGGGCGCGGGGCCATGCGTCGCAGCCATGGCGGCGGGCGAGCGTTTCGTTTGGCCTGTCGCAGCCGCCGGTCTATAGGCGGGCCTCCGCTTCTTTCGGACCCCGCTTCATGCCGCCGGCCCTGACATTGCCCGATGGTCGCAGGCTCGTCCTGGACGACCGTCCCCTGCTGATGGGGATCGTCAACATCACGCCCGATTCCTTCTCCGATGGCGGGATGCTGCAGAATGCCGGGCAGGCGATCGCGCATGGTGAGAGGCTGGCGGAGGAGGGCGCGGACATCGTCGATGTCGGCGGGGAATCGACGCGGCCCGGCCATGCGCCGCTCGACGCGGCCACGGAGCTCGGACGGGTGCTGCCGGTCATTGCCGGCCTGCGCGAGCGGGTCGGCACGCCGCTGTCGATCGACACCTGGAAGGCCGAGGTCGCGGACGCCGCGCTGAAGGCGGGGGCCTCGATCGTCAACGATGTGTGGGGCGCGCAGCGCGACCCGGCCATCGCCGGTGTCGCGGCCCGCCACGGCGCGCCGATCATCCTGATGCACAACCGCGAGACGACCGACCCGGCGCTCGACATCCTGTCCGACGTTCTGAGCTATCTTGACCGCTCGATTGCCATCGCGCTGGCGGCGGGCGTTTCACGCGGGCAGATCGTGGTCGACCCCGGCATCGGGCTGTTCGGCAAGACGCCGGAGCAGTCGCTGCGGCTGATCCGCGAACTGGCGAAGCTCGAGAGCCTCGGCTGCCCGGTCCTGCTCGGCGCCTCGCGCAAATCGGTGATCGGCGTCGTGACCGGCCAGAGCGTTCCCGCAGAGCGCGTCGCCGGTACCGTCGCCGCGCATCTCTTCGGCGCGACGCAGGGAGCGGCCATCCTCCGCGTCCACGACGTCGCCGCCCATGCCCAGGCCTTCAAGGTCTGGTGCGCCCTGTCCCTGCCTTCGGAGCCAAGCGCGTGAGCGAAACCGGCGTCATCCTGATCGAGAAGCTCGATATCTACGCCTATCACGGCTTCTTTTCCGAGGAGGAGCGGCTCGGGCAGCGTTTCGTGCTCGATCTCGCGCTGGACACCGATCTGCGGCCGTCCTCCGTCAGCGACGCGCTGGCCGACACGGTGAACTACGGCACGGTCGTCGGTGTCGTAACGGAGGTCTTCACCACGCGCCGCTTCAACCTGCTGGAGGCGGCGGCGCGGGCCGTGGCCGAGGCGGTCCTGGAGCGATTTCCGCCCGTCACCCGCGTCGAGGTCACGCTGCGCAAGCCGACCCCGCCGATCCATGCGACGCTGGCGAGCGTCGGCATCAAGCTGAGTTTTCCGCGTGAGGGTTGAGGCCGCGCTCGGCCTCGGCGGCAATCTGGGCGATCCCGTCGTGGCTTTCGCCACGGTGCTGCGGCGGCTCGAGGCGCATGAGGCGGTCTCGCGCATCCGCCCGTCGAGCGTTTATCGCACCGCGCCCTGGGGCAAGCTCGACCAGCCGGAATTCCTGAACATGGCGGTTCTGGTCGAGACGACACTGTCGGCCCGCGCGCTGCTCGATCTCTGCCTGTCGCTCGAGCGCGAGGGCGGCCGTGAGCGGCGCGAACGCTGGGGGCCGCGCACGCTCGACATCGACATCCTGACCTATGGCGGAGAGACGATCGACGAGCCGGGACTGCAGGTGCCGCATCCGCGGATCGCGGAGCGGGCCTTCGTGCTGGCGCCGCTGGCGGAGATCGCGCCGGGGATGATGATCGGGGGACGATCGGTCGCGGACCTGCTCGAAGCGGTCATGGACGAGACCATCCGCCGGGACCCGGCCGCAACGGAGCGGCTGCAGGGCGTGCAGACGGTCTAGCTTTACCTCAGACGCCCTTTTCGAGCGTGATGTCGGGCGCCTCCGGCACCTTCATGCCGACGACATGGTAGCCGGCGTCGACATGCAGGATCTCGCCGGTGATGCCGCGCGACATGTCGGAAACGAGGAACACGGCGGTCTCGCCGACCTCCTCGATCGTCACGGTCCGGCGCAGCGGCGAGTTGTACTCGTTCCAGCGCAGGATGTAGCGGAAATCGCCGATGCCGGAGGCGGCGAGCGTCTTGATCGGCCCGGCAGAGATCGCGTTGACGCGAATCTTCGAGGGGCCGAGATCGGCGGCGAGATACTGCACGCTCGACTCCAGCGCAGCCTTCGCCACGCCCATGACGTTGTAATGCGGCATCCACTTCTCGGCGCCGTAATAGGTCAGCGTCAGCAGCGAGCCGCCATCGGTCATCAGCTTCTCGGCGCGCTGGGTGACGGCGGTGAAGGAGTAGCAGGAGATCAGCAGCGACTTGGTGAAGTTGGCTTCGGTCGTCTCGACATAGCGGCCCGTCAGCTCGTCCTTGTCGGAGAAGGCGATGCAGTGGACGACGAAGTCGAGCTTGCCCCAGAGCTTCTCGATTTCGGCGAAGACGGCGTCGATCGAGGCGGAATCGGTGACGTCGCAATGGCCGACGACATGGCCGCCGAGCTCCTTGGCGAGCGGTTCGACGCGCTTCTTCAGGGCGTCGCCCTGATAGGTGAAGGCGAGCTCGGCACCCGCGTCAGCCGCCGCCTTGGCAATGCCCCAGGCGATCGAGCGGTTATTGGCGACGCCCATGACGAGGCCGCGCTTGCCCTTGAGGAGATTGGCCGTCGGCCGGGCGAGAGCGTTAGATTCAGGCATGGGGGACCCGCGAACTGGAAAAGACGAGGGCGCTTCTTAGAGCATGGCGAGACAAGTGGAAACCGGATTTGCCCCGCGCGGCGCGCAGCCTCAATCGGCCCGCGCCTTCATCAGAGCGGTGAGCTCGGCATCGCTCTCCGGCATCTCGATGTCGATCGAGACGAAGAGATCGCCGGGCTTCTCGCCCTCGCCCTTGAGGCCCTTGCCGCGCAGGCGGAAGGAGCGCGTTGTGCCCGTCAGCGGCGGGATCGTCATCTCGACCGCGCCGGTCAGCGTCGGGACATGCACGGGTCCGCCCAGAACGGCGCGCGCGAGCGGCACCGGCACGCGGGTGCGCAGGTCGTCGCCGTCCACGGTGAAGCGCGGATCCGGCTTGACCTTGATGGTCATCAGCACGTCGCCGGTCTGGCCCGAGAACGGGTCGGTCTGGCCGAGGCCCCGCAACCGCATGACCTTGCCGTCGGCGACACCCTCGGGGATCGTGACCTCGACCTCGCGGCCGCCCGGCAGCCGTACCCGCCGCGTCGCGCCCGCGACGGCCTGGGCCAGCGTCACCTCGAGGGTGAAGCTTTGTTCCGGCGGTTTCTGGGCCTCGGGCCGGGCCTTCCCGGCGCGTCGCGCCGCATCGCCGAACAGCGAGCCGAAGATGTCAGACGGGTCGAAACCGGCGCCCGCGCCGCCGCCGGTGCCAAAGGGGTGGCCGCCCTGCCCGAAATTGAACTCGAAGCCGCCGGCGCGGCCGCCACGGCCGGCACCCATGCCCTCGAAGCCGGAGAATTTCGGCTTGCCCTCGCCGTCGATCTCGCCGCGGTCGAACTGCTTGCGCTTGGCCTCGTCGCCGAGGATCTCGTAGGCGCCGTTCAGCTCGGCAAAACGGTCCTGCGCCTTCGGATCATCCTGGTTGCGGTCGGGATGGAGATCCTTGGCGCGGCGGCGATAGGCCTTCTTGATGTCGGCCTCGCTGGCCGAGCGGGCGACGCCCAGAATCTGGTACGGGTCGCGCATTCCTGAACCCCATGTGGCACTGCTGACCGCCGCGCCGGAGGCGGGCCGGCGGGTATCCTGATCTCGCAGCCTTATCTGGGAATGGTGTGGCCTGAGCGCAACAGCCGGGCCGACATGTCAACAAGAGAATGCGGCTCAGCCGGTGCCCTTCCAGGGGCCGATGTCGCGGACCGCCCATTCGCCGCCTGAGGGCCGGCAGGCCGTGCCCTGCAGGCGCTTCGGCTGCGTCTGCGTCTGCACATTGGCGATGAAGGCGCGGCAGATCTCGTCGGCGCGCAGGAAGGGGCCGCCGACCGGGGTGAAGGAGCCCTTCACGCCGCTCTGCGGATTGTCCCAGGAGACGGCGGCACCGTTGCCCTGCGGATCCAGCGCCACGGCCATGGCGCCCTCGGCGCGGCGGAGGTCCTCCGGGCCGAGTTCGGAGGAGAGCGAGGCGAGGGGGCCGGGCTTGCTGGTGCCGCGCGACGGCAGGATCGAGGAGGTCGTGGCGATCTCGTCCTCCGCCTTGCTCGAGAGGCCGAGGATGGGGAAGGAGACCGAGCAGCCGGCAGCGGCGAACCCCGACAGAACAGCGCCAGCCAGGGCGAGCCTACGCATGGCGCCGCTGCGCCGCGCATGGCTTTGGGACGGCCCGCGCCCTGTCCTATATAGTCGCTCGGATCGGTCCGGTTTCACCGCTCGCGCTCGCCCAAACGCAGTGCTTCATTCGTCGAGGATTAGACACGTGGAACAGTTAACGAGCGGTGACTTCACCCATGAACAGGACCCTTTCGCCCTGTTCCAAAGCTGGTTCGAGGAGGCGAAGAAGAGCGAGCCGAACGACCCCAACGCGATGGCGCTCTCGACGGTCGATGCGGACGGCCTGCCGAACAGCCGCATGGTCCTGCTGAACGGGCGGGACGGCGAGGATTTCGTCTTCTACACCAACACGCAGAGCCAGAAGGGCACGGAACTGCTGGCCCAGCCCAAGGCGGCGCTGCTGTTCCACTGGAAGAGCCTGCGCCGGCAGGTGCGCATCCGCGGCAGCGTCTCGCTGGTCAGCGACGAGATGGCGGACGCCTATTTCGCCTCGCGCCCGCGCGACAGCCGGATCGGCGCCTGGGCCTCGCAGCAGTCGCGCCCGCTGGAAAGCCGCTTCGCGCTGGAGAAGGCGGTCGCCCTCCAGGCGGCGAAGTTCGGCGTGGGCACCATCCCGCGTCCGCCGCACTGGACCGGCTTCCGCGTCAGCCCTGTCTATCTCGAATTCTGGCGGGACGGCGCCTTCCGGCTCCATGACCGCGTCGTCTTTCGCCGTACCGCGGTCGACCAGCCCTGGTCGCGCGAGCGGCTTTACCCCTGAGGATCGATAGCCCCATGGCGATGCCCAAATTCGACTTTCCCAAGACCGAGCCGGGCCAGAGGCCGGTGATGCTGCTGACCGGGGCCAGCCGCGGCATCGGCCATGCGACGGTGATGCAATTCGCCATGGCGGGCTGGCGCATCCTGTCCTGCTCGCGCCAGGCCTTCTCCGACAAATGCCCCTGGCCGTCAGGGGCGGACGATCACATCCAGATCGATCTGGGCGATCCCGAGGACACGATGCGCGGCATCGCCGAGATCAAGCGGCGGCTGGCGGCGGAGGGCGGCAAGCTCAACGCGCTGGTCAACAATGCCGGCATCTCGCCCAAGGGGCCGAAAGGCGCGCGGCTCGGGGCGGCGACGACCTCGTTCAACGACTGGCACAAGGTCTTCCAGGTCAATTTCTTCGCGCCGATCATGCTGGCGCGCGGCCTGCTCGACGAGTTGACGGCCGCGAAGGGGACGATCGTCAACGTCACCTCGATCGCCGGCTCGCGCGTCCATCCCTTCGCCGGAGCCGCCTACGCGACCTCGAAGGCGGCGCTCGCGAGCCTGACGCGCGAAATGGCCTCGGATTTCGGGCCGCTCGGCATCCGCGTGAACTCGATCTCGCC
Source organism: Rhizobiales bacterium CCH10-E5 (assembly GCA_001556125.1). Taxonomy (GTDB): domain Bacteria; phylum Pseudomonadota; class Alphaproteobacteria; order Rhizobiales; family Beijerinckiaceae; genus Allobosea; species Allobosea massiliensis. Next base: position 9,517 of record LSIG01000048.1, read on the forward strand.
CGGCGAGATCGATACGGCGATCCTCTCGCCGGGCACCGAGAAGATCGTCGCGACGCTGCCACTCGGGCGGCTGGGGCGGACGGAGGAGGTCGCCCGCGCGATCTATTTCCTCTGTACCGATGCGTCGAGCTATGTGACCGGGGCGGAGCTGCACATCAATGGCGGCCAGCACGTATGATCGGGGCGCGCTGACGGTGAGCGGCGACGGCGCGCAGGTCATCCGCTTCCCGGCGCCGGGCAAGGCTCCGGCGCGTCCCGTGCTGGCGGCCTCCGTTGCGGTTTTCAAAGACGGCAAGGTGCTGCTCGCCACGCGGACCAAGCCGCCTGCCGACCGGCTCTGGTCGCTGCCCGGCGGCAAGGTCGAGGCGGGCGAGACTCTGGAGGCGGCCGCCCTGCGCGAACTGGAGGAGGAGGTCGGCGTCAGCGCCCGCATCCTCGGCTTCAACCGCCATGTCGAGATCTTCGGGCGGGACGAGAGCGGCGCGGTCACGCATCATTTCGTCGTGGCGTCCTTCGTCGGTGAATGGCTGTCGGGGGAGCCGAGCCCCGGGCCGGAGGCGGGCGCCGTGATGTGGGCCGATCCGCTTCGCCTCGGCGGCCTCGCCACCACGCGAGAGCTCGCCGACGTGGTGCGCAGGGCACAGCGGATTCTGCTGGGAGACGCGCCCGCATGAGGGGGCCGGAACTGTGGCTGCTCGCATTGCTCATCGGCGTGACACCCCAGACGGCGTTCGCGCAGCAGCCGCGCGCCCCGGCCGCGGCCAAGCCGGCCGAGCCGCCGCCTGAGCCGCCTCCGCCGCCTTATGAGCCGCAACTGCTCAAGCTCGCCGAGATCATGGGGTCGCTCGCCTATCTGCGGACGCTCTGCGCGGCGCCCGAGGCGCAGGGCTGGCGCGAACGGATGGCGGCGCTGGTCGAGGCGGAGGGACGAAGCGCTGGGCGGCGGGACAGGCTGACGAGCGCCTACAACCGGGGCTTTCGCGCCTATTCGCTGACACATCGCTCCTGCACGGCCGGCAGCCAGGAGGCCTCGACGCGGCTCGCCGCCGAGGGCGAGCGGCTCGCGCGCGCGCTGGCCGGGCGCTATGGCGGATAGGTGACAGCCGCGGAGAACCTGCGCCGTTTCGCGCGATTTGGCTCCGGGCGTTAACCTTTTCGAAAGGGGGCAGTAGCGTGCCGCTCTGGCACGCCCTATGGTCATGGTCGACGCGATCCACCGCGAAGCGGGCCGAAACCGGCGCGATTTGCGACACCGACACCAGCGCCGCGCGACAAGACGCAGAGCCGAGCCAGCCGTAGAGTCCTCGCCTTCATGTCCATCATCTCCGACGATCTGCCGCTCGATCTGGTTCCGGCCGAGGATGCGCATGACGCAAGGCGCGTCGCCTATGGCTATGTCGAGGACGCCTTCGCCGAGGCCCAGCAGGATGGGCTCGACAGCGATGCGCTGGCTCATGCCGCACTGTTCGCTGCCTTCCGCACCCTGGTCGAGACCTATGGCGAGGAGGCGACGGCCGTGTTTGCCGAGGGGCTCGCCGACAAGGTCCGGACCGGCGCTTTCAGCAACGGCACGCGCCACTGAGCGCAGCCGCCGCAGCGTGCCCTCGAGCCGCGCAGCGGGTGTCATCGGGATCGTCTCGGCTTGCGGGCCCGGATCGCGGCCCCATATCCCGTGCAGAGACTCGCGCGCCGGATTGCTGTGGGTCGAGACGGGAGCAGCTATGGCAGCGCAGGACCAACAGACCGGGATCGTCGTCGAGAACACCGCCGCCGGCCGGTTCGAGATGAGCTTTCCCGGCGGAACGGCCTTCGCGTCATTCCGGCGCGACGGCGACAGGCTTATTGTCACCCATACCGAGGTACCAGCTGCCCATGAGGGCCGCGGCATCGGCTCGCAACTGGTCCGCGGCCTGTTCGAAACGGCCCGCGACAGCGGCCGGCGCATCGTCCCGGCCTGCTCATTCGTCGCAGCCTGGGCGCGCCGTCACCCTGAATTCGCCGAAGTGCTGGCGCAGTGATCCTCGCCCCGCCTCACCTCGTAGAGCCAGCATGAGTCAGACGCGGCCCTTCTACAGCGCCCAGCAGGAGCTTCGTGCCGCCTTCAAGCGGCTGGAGCGGATCTTGCCGGCGCGTCTCGCCTCCGGCCTGCGCTGGCTGCGGCACCCGGCGTCGCGCTGGGCGCGGCTGCCCGCCGGGCTGGTCCTGATCGTCGGCGGCGTCTTCTCCTTTCTGCCCGTGCTTGGCATCTGGATGCTGCCGCTCGGGCTGATGCTGATCGCGGCCGACGTTCCCTTCCTGCAACGGCCGATGGCGCGCTTCGCGATATGGATCATCGAGCGGGTCGAGCGCTGGCAAGCGCGCCGCCCGAACTGACGTCGCACCGGCGCCGGCGCGAGCCGGCTGCGGCCGCCCCAGCGGAACTTCTGTCCGGCCGCATCGTTGAGCGGACATCGGCGTTTGCGCGCCTGCTCAATGGGGGCTGTCATGAACAGTATCATCTATCTCGTCGGTCTCGTCGTGGTCGTGCTCGCGATCCTGTCCTTCCTCGGACTGCGGTGAGGTCTTCCATGTCGCTTGGTTCGACCGACGTCGTCGTCGTTTCACCGCCCGGTTCCGACACCGCAGCCGGCTCCTATCTCGAATGGAGCCCCATTCTCGGCGGCGCCGTACTGTCGGCCGCGATCTCCACGATCATGGCGGCTTTTGGCTCGGCGATCGGCTTGTCGCTCGTGTCGGCCGAGACCGAGCGCTCCACCAGCATGATGGGCCTCGCCATTGCCGGCGCTCTCTGGGCGCTCTGGGTCACCGTCTCCGCCTGCGGGGCGGGTGGCTATCTGGCCGGCCGGATGCGCAAGCCGCTCGGCGATGCGAGCTCTCACGAGCGCGGCGTCCGCGATGGCGCGCATGGGCTCGTGGTCTGGGCGGTCGGGGCGCTCCTCGTGGCCTTCCTCACCTCGTCTTCGCTGATGGGGGCAGCACGGACCGCGGCTTCGGGCGCGGCCTCGCTCGCCAGCGGCGCCAGCTCGCTCGTCAGCCAGCAGGCCGATCCGCTGGCCTCGGCGCTCGATACGGTGATGCGCTCGAACGGCGCGACGCCACCGACGCAGGGCGAGCGCGAGGAGGCCTCGCGCATTCTGGTCCGCAGCCTCGCGAATGGCAGCCTGGAGGCTGGTGATCGCGAATACATCGCCTCGAGGATGGCGACGCGGATGAACATTCCGCAGGCCGAGGCCGAGAAGCGCATCGACGACGCCTATGCGCGGCTCAACCAGGCCAAGGAAACCGCCAAGCAGGCGGCCGAGAAGGCCCGCCGCACCGGCATCATCGTCGCCTTCCTGACGGCGGCCGTGCTGCTGGTCGGCGCTGCGGCGGCCTATCTCGCCGCGATGCTGGGCGGTCGTCACCGTGACGAAGAGATCGACCTCTTCGGCGGTCGCTGAGCGGCAGTTGCAGTCGACACACGCGAAAGGGCGCCTCCGGGCGCCCTTTTTTTGTCCGTCGTCAGAGGTGGCCGCCGTCCCGAGCGGGCCGCGGGTGGCCGAGCGTCACGTTTGGCTGCAAAGGCGGCGAGTGCCGGACGAGCGGAATGCGTTTCAGCACCAGTTTCAGCGCGTGCCAGTGGATGGCGAGTGTGACCTTCAGCGTCAGCAGGGGATGGCTCGCCAGAAGGCCGAGCAGGGCCCTGTCGGATAGTGGCTGCCGCTCGCCGCTCATCGTCGCCGCGATCAGCCGCCCTTCGGCGTCTGAGCCGTCGATGGCGACCGACATGGTGGCGGACGGTGGCACCACCGCGAAGCGGTAGTCCATGGCGAGGTGCATAAAAGGCGAGACATGGAAACGCTTCGGCGCTTCCTGTTCCACAATGCCATCCGTCTCCACGACCCTGGAGACGTAGCTGTGCGTCTCGCCGAAGGTGTTGTGCACCTCGTAGACGATCGCCATCAGCCTGCCGTCGCGGCTGTGGCAGAACCATGTGCTGAGCGGGTTGAAGGCGTAGCCCAGGATGCGCGGCATGGTGAGCAGCCGGATCGGCCCGCCATCGGGATCGAGCCCCGCCTCGCGCAGCAGCGCCTCGATCTGCGGGCGCAAGGGGGCGCCGCTGCGGTCACCGTAATCGGCGTCGCGGAATGCATAGAGATTGAAGCGGTTACGGGAAAAGACGCGCAGCCGTCGCGCAAGGCTGTCGATCTCGTCGAGATCGAGCAGCATCCAGAAGACGCGATAGGCGAGCTTGTGCCGGCGCGGCCGGAACCGCAGATGTCGCACCCGGCCGACATACAGCGCCGAGGCGGTCTCCGTCGTCATGCCGCGCGTTCCAGCCCCGCCGTCACCGGCGTGCGGACGATCCTGCCGGAGTCGTCCGCCACGGTCCAGGGACGCGTCATGCCGCCGAGATCCTCTGCGACCGCGAGGCCAGCCTGAAGGCCATCCTCGTGGAAGCCGGCGCCGAAATGGGCGCCACAGAACCAGGTGTTGCGTCCACCCTGCAGCGACCAGAGCTGCTCCTGGGCCGCCAGAGCCGGCCCGTCGAAGATCGGGTGCTCGTAGATCTCCTCGCGCAGCACGGTCTCGGGTGCCGGATCGCGGGGGGGGTTGAGGGTGACGAAGAGAGGCTGCTCGGTTTTGAGACCCTGAAGCAGGTTCATCCAGTAGGTCACGGCGCAGGGCGCGTCCGGCGCCCGGCGCTCGCCGAGATGGTTCCAGCTCGCCCAGGCGCTGCGGCGGCGCGGCATCAGCGTCGCGTCGCTGTGCAGGATCGCGCGGTTGCGGCTGTAGCGGAAGGCGCCCAGCAGCCTCGTTTCTTCGGCCGAGGAATCGCCGAGCAGGGCCAGCGCCTGATCGGCATGGGTCGCCAGCACGACATGATCGAAGCCGCGCGCCTCGCCATCCGCAGTCTCGACACGGACCGCGTCCTCGAGACGCGTCACCTGTCGCACGGCGTTGCCCAGTACGATGTCGCCGCGGAACGCATCGCGCAGACGCTCGACATAGGAGCGGCTGCCGCGATCGACCGTGCGCCAGACCGGGCGATTGGTCAGCTTCAGCAGGCCGTGGTTGTGATGGAAGCGGATGAAGGCGGCTGCGGGGTACTCCAGCATCTCGTTGCAGGGGGCCGACCAGATCGCGGCCGCCATCGGAAGGAGATGATCCTCCCGAAACGCCTCGCCATAGCGGCCCGCGTCGAGATAATCGCCCAGCGACTGGCCAGCGAGCGTCGAGGACTGTGCGTCCCGCGTCGCCTGGGCATAGAAGCGGCGGAGATCGCTCAGCATCGACCAGAAGCGCGGGCTGAGCAGATTGCGCCGCTGCGCGAAGAGGCCCGAGAGGCTGGTGCCGCTGTATTCCAAGCGTCCCTCGTCGAGCGAGACGGCGAAGGACATTTCCGTCGGCTTGGTCGCGACGCCGAGATGGGCCATCAGCGCCGTGAAATTGGGGTAGGTCGCCTCGTTATAGACGATGAAGCCGGTGTCGACCGGCACATCCGCGCCGCTGTGCTGCACGACATCGACCGTGTTGGCATGCCCGCCGAGCCGCGGCGCGCTTTCGTACAGCGTGACGTCATGTCGCTGCGACAGCAGCCAGGCGCTGGAAAGCCCTGAGATCCCGGAGCCGATGACGGCGATGCGGAGGGGCTGGGAGAAGGAGCCGTGCATGAACCGACCTTTTGTCGCGGCAGAGCGAAAGGTTACGACCGGCTGTCCCCATCGGTTCAGTCTTTATCGTTGGGGCAGGGAGTGGTAGCCGGTCCGGAGCCGTCTTTCTCACGGAGCGACGGCTATCGCAGCTGGCGATCTGATCCAGATGCGGACGGGCCGCGTAAAGGGGCCATGTTCGCAACGCCCGCAACAGGACAGAAGTCACGATCCCCGGTCACGGCCGGGGTGCGGAGAGGTTCGATCACCGTCCCCATGGATGCAGACGCCCTTGTTCAGGCCATCGCGTCTTCCGCCGACCGCCAAGCCTTCGCGCGCTTGTTCGACCATTTCGCGCCTCGCGTGAAAGGCCTGCTGATGCGCGGCGGAACGCCGCCGGATCTGGCGGAGGAACTGGCCCAGGAAACTCTGATGACAGTGTGGCGCAAGGCTGCCCTGTTCGACCCCGCCAAGGCCGGCGCCAGCACCTGGATCGCGACGATCGCGCGCAATCTCCGGATCGATCATGCGCGGCGGGAGAAGCGTTCGCGCCTGTCCCAGGTCTTCGACCTGCTGGAGGAGGAAGACGGGCCGGAGCAGCCCGACGAGGTTCTGTCCGGCTCGGAACGTGATGCGCGGGTACGTGTCGCGCTCAAAGGACTGTCCAAAGAGCAATACAGGGTCGTCGAACTCGCCTTTCTCGAGGGATTCAGCCACCAGGACGTGGCCAACAAGCTCTCCATCCCGCTCGGAACGGTGAAATCGCGGCTGCGGCTGGCCATGGCGCATCTGCGCCGACATCTGGAGGATCTGCGATGAACGCCCGGCATCTCCCGTCGGACGAGACCTTGGCCGGCTTCGCCGCAGGCCGGCTCGACGAAGGCATGTCGCTCGTGGTCGCGGCGCATGTCGAGATGAACTCGGCCTCGGCACGGGCGCTGCGCGAGATCGAGGCGGTCGGCGGTGGCGTACTCGCTGCCGGCGAAGCGGTTCCGATGCTGACCTCGGCCGAGGACGCGCTGGCACGCCTCGAGCGCGAAGACCACGACGAGCCTCCGGCTTTGCGGCCGGTGGAGACAGGATTGCCGCGCGTGCTGCAGCCCTATGAGCTTGGCCGCTGGCAGCCGATCGGGCTCGGGGTTTCGCTGCGGCGGGTCAAGGTTCCGGGCGCCGAGTCGCGTGTCTTCATGCTGCGGGCCGCTCCCGGGACGCGGCTGCCGGAGCATCGCCATACCGGCCATGAGTGGACCACGATCCTCTCGGGCGCCTATGAGCATGAATATGGCCGGTTCGCCCGCGGTGATTTCGACGAGGCGAACGAGAACCACGAGCACCATCCGCGTGTCGATGCCTTGGAAGGGTGCACCTGCATCGTCGCGCTGACGGGCGAGGTGAAGTTCGAGGGCTGGCTCGGGCGCCTGCTGCAACCGCTGGTGCGGCTGTGACCGCACTCTCCTTCCTGCTGGCGCTGGCGACCGTCGCGCTCGTCATGGTCGTCGCGATGACGGGGGCCTGGCTGGTCGAGCGGCGCACCGGCAATTCGGGCTGGATCGATTCGATCTGGACCTTCGGGCTGGGGACGGCCGGCATGGTCGGCTCGCTGTTGCCTTTCGGCGCCGGGCCGATGTCGCGTCGCGTTCTCGTCGCTGGGTTGGCGGCGGCGTGGGCACTGCGGCTGGGCCTGCATGTCGCTTCGCGCACGCGGGGCATCTCGGATGATCCGCGCTACGCCAAGCTCAAGCGCGATTGGGGGGCCGACAAGGACCGCCAGATGTTCCGCTTCCTGATGCTGCAGGCGCTCGCCAGCGCGCCGCTGGCGATGGCGATCGTGCTGGCCGCGCACAATCCCGCCTCCACGCTGGGTCTCCAGGACTTCGTCGGCGTGCTGGTCTTCGCCATCGGTGTCGGTGGCGGCGCCATCGCCGACCGGCAATTGCGTGCTTTCGCCCGCGATCCTGCCAACAAGGGCAAGGTCTGCGACCAGGGGCTTTGGGCCTGGTCGCGCCACCCCAACTACTTCTTCGAATGCGTGCTCTGGAGCGCCTATCCGGTGATCGCAATCGCGGTCTCCGGCTATGGCTACGGCTTCATCGCTCTGCTGGCGCCGATCGCCATGACGCTCCTGCTGACGCGCATCTCCGGCATTCCGCCGCTCGAGGAACACATGGTCGCCAAGCATGGCGACGCTTACCGGGCCTATCAGCGGCGCACCAGCGCGCTGCTGCCCTGGCCGCCCGCCACCGGCTGAGGTTTGCGATGACGATTCTGGACCATCTCGGCAATTGGGGCGAGCGCCTGCCGCTGCCCGACGTCGTCACCCGCGCCGGCATCGCCACGCTCGTCGGTCGCACCGATCGCAAGCTACGTCAGGGCGAGGCCGAGCCGGACTCCTCCTTTGTCGCGTCGATGGGCCAGTACCCGATCGCGCAGCATGCGGACGCCGCCAACCGCCAGCATTACGAGGTGCCGGCGGCCTTCTTCCAGGCTGCGCTGGGAGCGAGGCGGAAGTACTCCTGCTGCTACTACGACACGCCGCAGACGACGCTGGACGAGGCTGAGGTTCGGGCGCTCGAACTCACCCTCGAGCATGCCGATCTCCGGGACGGGCAGCGCATCCTCGAGCTCGGTTGCGGCTGGGGCTCGCTGTCGCTGTTCATGGCGGAGCGGCTGCCGTCCGCCCAGATTACCGCTGTTTCCAACTCGGCCTCGCAGCGTGCCTTTATCGAGGGCGAGATCGCGGCGCGGGGCCTGTCGAATCTGCGGATCGTCACAGCCGACATGAACGCCTTTGCCAGCGACGGTGGATTCGACCGCATCGTCTCGGTCGAGATGTTCGAGCATATGGCGAACTGGACCGAGTTGCTGTCGCGGGCGCGGGGCTGGCTGAAACCCGAGGGACGGCTCTTCCTGCACGTCTTCACCCATCGCTCGGCCTGCTATCGCTTCGATGTCGAGGACAAGTCGGACTGGATCGCCCAGCACTTCTTCACCGGCGGGCTGATGCCGAGCCGGCGGCTGGTGCACTGCTTTCCGGAGCTGTTCGACGTCGAATCGGAATGGCACTGGAGCGGCGAGCATTACCAGCGCACCGCAGAAGACTGGCTCGCCAATTTCGACCGCAATCTGCCGGTGATCGACCCGATCCTGTCGCAGGTCTATGGCGCCGATGCGGGTTTGTGGCGCCGGCGCTGGCGGCTGTTCTTCCTCGCCACCAGCGGGCTTTTCGGCCATGCCGGCGGCGAGTCCTGGGGCGTCGGCCATTACCGGCTGAAACCGGCCTAAAGCCAGCCCCAGCCGCGCATCGCGACCACGCCCGCATAGGCCGCCAGCGTCGAAACGCCGGCCACCAGGCTGCCATAGACGAGGTCCGCCACGGTGATCGTCAGCGTCCAGCGCCGCAGCGTGGCATAGTTGGTCAGGTCATAGGTGCCGTAGGCGAGCAGCCCGAGCAGCGCACCGTTGATGAAGGCTGCCATCGGCGAGCCGCCCGCCAAGGCGGGCATCAGCGCGAAATGGATCAGCCCGGCCGGGAAGGCGAAATAGAACAGCAGCGCCGGCGCCCAGCGGATCCGCTCGAGCAAGGCATCGCCCAAGGTCGGGCGATAGAGCGCGCCTGCCATCAGCGAGAGCCAGATCACGTCGATCACGCCGAAGACGAGCAGGAAAACGAGATAGCCTGCGAGGAAGGTCATTCTGTTCTCCGGGTCATCCTGTTCTCCGGGGCATGGGCCCTGTTACGTTGACCGCGGAAGCGCGGATCGCCTTTCCTCAGGCCGCTCGCTCGCGCGGCAAATCTGTTTGCCCGGTTGCGGCGTATGCAGTCTGACACGCTTCGACAGGACAGATGAGGCGCGGCGGCCTGCCCCAGCCTCAACGTCGAGACCGGGGCGGCGTTCCAGCGGAAACGGTCGGATACGGACGATGACAGACGAAACACGGCAGCAGGATCTGGTTCGCGTGGCACGGCTCGCCCCGGATTGGAGTCTGGGGCTGTCGCGGGCGTTCCTGGCGAAGCTGATGGCGCGGCTGGCGCGGGGACGACTGACGGTGGTGACGCCGGATGGCGCCGTGCTCGTGCAGCAGGCGCCGGAGCCCGGCCCCGACGCGATGATCGTCCTCAAGCGCTGGCGGGCCATTCGCCGGCTCGTGCTGCAGAGCGATATCGGCTTCGCCCGCGCCTATTGCGACGGCGATTTCAGCAGCCCTGACATGACGGCCGTGATCGAACTGGCGGCCGTGAACGACCACACGCTGCGCGCCATGATCTCCGGGAGCTGGCCGGCGCGCATGCTGACGCGGATGTTGCATCTCGGGCGCGCCAACACCCGCCGCGGCAGCAAGCGTAACATCACGGCCCATTACGACTTGGGCAATGCCTTCTACGCGCAGTGGCTCGACGAGAGCATGACCTATTCCTCGGCGCTCTATACGCAGCCGGGCCAAACGCTCGAGCAGGCCCAGGCCGCCAAGCTCGACCTGATCGTCGAGCGGCTGCAGCTCAAGGGCGGCGAGCGCGTGCTCGAGATCGGCTGCGGCTGGGGCGCGCTGGCGGAACGGCTGGCCCGCGAAGGCTGCCATGTCACGGGCATCACGCTCTCGCCCTCGCAACTGGCCTATGCGCAGCAGCGCATTGCCGATGCCGGACTGTCCGACCGGGTCGATCTGCGGCTTCAGGACTACCGCGACGTCACCGGCCAGTTCGACCGGATCGTCTCGATCGAGATGATCGAGGCCGTCGGCCGCGAGTTCTGGCCCGCCTATTTCGCGACGCTGCGCAATTGCCTCAAGCCCGATGGCCGCATCGTGCTGCAGGCGATCACGATCGAGGACAGCCGTTTCGCCTCCTATGCGAGCGGGGCTGACTTCATCCAGCACTATATCTTCCCCGGCGGGCTCCTGCCCTCGCACAGCGCTATGAACGAGCAGATAGACGCGGCGGGGCTGAAGCTCGCCGACCGGTTCAGTTTCGGCGAGAGCTATGCGCTGACTCTGCAGGAATGGCGCCGACGCTTCCTGGTGCAGTGGCAGTCGATCCGCCCGCTCGGCTTCGACGAGCCGTTCCGGCGGCTCTGGGAGTTCTATCTCTGCTATTGCGAGGGCGGCTTCCGCAGCGCCGCCACCGATGTCGGTCTGTTTGCGATCACGGTGGGCGAGGGTAAGTCCAAGGCGCCCGCCTGAGCCACTCGCACGGGCCCGCGTGTCAGCGCGGGCCCAGCAGCGCTGCGATCTTCGCGACCGCGGCGGCGAGGTGGCTGGGTTGATAGGGCTTCACCACCAGCGCGGTCCGCTCGTCGATCTCGACGCCTTCGACGCGTGAATGGCCCGTGGCGAAGACGACCGGCAGATCGGGCCGCTTCTCGCGGGCCTTGGCGACGAGCGCCGTGCCAGGCATGTCCGGCAGGCCCACATCGGTCAGCAGGATGTCGACCTGCGCCTTGTCCAGCATGGCGAGGGCGTCGCGGGCCAGACCCGTCTCGATGACGGAATGGCCGAGATCCTCCAGCATGTCGACAGTCGCCATGGCGATCAGGGCGTCGTCCTCGCAGAGCAGGATCGAGAGCTTGCGCACAGCGGCCGGGGCCGGCTCCGCCCGCGGAGGGGGCGCTGCTGCCAGCCGCTGCTGGGCGGCGTTGGCGAACTGGTGGCGCACCTTCCGCGCGAGCTGCTCGAGCGAGTAGGGCTTGCTCAGCAGCTCGACACCCTCGTCGAGCCGCCCCTCATGGACGATCGAGTTCTCGGTGTAGCCCGAGGTAAACAGCACCTTCAGCCCCGGCAGTCTTTCGACCGCCTTGCGCGCCAGTTCGGTGCTCTTCATCGGGCCGGGCATCACGACATCGGTGAAGAGCATGTCGATATGGATGCCGCTCTCGACGATGGCGAGGGCCGATTTCGCATCGGGCGCCTGCAGCACGCGATAGCCGAGATCGGTCAGCGTCTCGATCACCGTCTCGCGGACGCCCTTGTCGTCCTCGGCCACGAGGATCGTCTCGGTGCCGCCGGCGATCGGCCCGGTATCGAACGCCACCAACTCGTCCTCGCTCTCCACCGAGCGCGGCAGGTAGAGCCGGATCGTCGTGCCTTCACCAGGTTCGCTATAGATCTTCACATGGCCGCCGGACTGCTTGACGAAGCCGTAGACCATGGAAAGGCCGAGCCCGGTGCCCTTGCCTTCCGGCTTGGTGCTGAAGAAGGGGTCGAAGACCTTGTCGACGATCTCGGGCGGGATGCCGGAGCCGGTGTCGGTTACGGCGAGCATGACGTAGCGGCCCGGCGCGACGTCAGGATGGATGCGGGCATAGGTGCTGTCGAGAACCGCATTGCCGGCCTCGATCGTCAGCTTGCCGCGGCCGTCCATGGCGTCGCGGGCGTTGATGGCGAGGTTGAGCAGGGCGTTCTCGACGTTGCTGGGATCGACCAGCGTGTTCCAGAGGCCGCCAGCAACGACGCTTTCGATTTCGATCGTCTCGCCGAGCGCACGCCGCAGCATCTCGTCCATGCCACGGATCAGCTTGCCGAGATTGATGACCTTCGGGGCCAGAGGCTGGCGCCTGCCGAAGGCGAGAAGCTGCGAGGCGAGGCGGGAACCGCGGGCGACGCCCTCCATCGCGTTCTGGATGCGCCGGGCTGCCCTCTCATTGCCCGCGACATCGCGGGCGAGAAGCTGGAGATTGCCGCTGACCACCTGCAGCAAATTGTTGAAGTCATGGGCGACGCCGCCGGTGAGCTGGCCGATCGCCTCCATCTTCTGCGCCTGGCGCAGCGCCGCCTCGCTGCTCGCGAGCGCCGCGGCGGCTTCCGTCTCCGCCGTGATGTCGCGGCCGAACGCATAGATCGTGTCGCCGTCGGGCACGCTGGTCCAGGCGATCCGACGCCTCCCGCCATCCGCCGTCAGAATCGCGCTTTCGGAAGCCATGATCGGCGCACCGCTTGCCAGACGGGCGAGGCGCTCCGCTGCGGCCTCGCGATCGTCGGGATCGACAAAATCCAGGATCGTGCGGCCGACGGTCTGGGCCGATGACCAGCCGAGCACCTTTGTCCAGGTCGGGTTGACCGCTGTCACCGCGCCGTCGGGCTTGGCGACGACCTTGAGAACGGGCGAGAGGTTCCAGATCCGGTCACGGTCGCGGGTAGCGCGGCGCTCCTCGGTGATGTCGCGCCCGATAGCGTGGATGCGGCCGGAATCCGGCACGGCCGTCCAGTCGAGCAGGCGGTAGCTGCCGTCGCGGCAGCGATAGCGGTTCTCGAAGGCCAGCGTCGTCGCGCCATGCGAGAGCTTGAGAACCTCGGCCGCCGTGCGGTCCAGGTCATCAGGGTGGACGAAGTCCGACAGGGGCCTCCCTGCCATTTCGCACTCCGTCCAGCCGAGAAGCCGCTCGGCCGATGGATTGACCGCCGTCACGATGCCCTCATAGTCGCAGACCAGCATCAATTCCTGCGACAGCTTCCAGAGCCGGTCGCGGTCTCGCGTGGTCTCGACCTCGGCCAGTTTCTGCTCGTGGATGTCTGTGCTGGTGCCGATCCAGCGGATGATCTCGCCCGCTTCGCTACGGATCGGCACGGCGCGGACCAGATGCCAGCGGAACTCGCCGGCCGCGCTGCGAATGCGGAACTCGGTCTCGTAGCGTTCGCCGGAGGTCAAAGCTCCCTGCCACAGCTTGACCGCCGCATCGCGGTCATCGGGATGGACGATGGCGAGCCATCCCTCCGCCAGAAGCTCCTGGGCCTCGCGGCCGCTGTATTCCATGACGCGCTCGTTGAACCAGTCGAGCCGCCCGTCCGCCGGCGCGGTCCAGACATGGTTCGGCATCGCCTGAGCGAAGGAGCGGAACTGCGCCTCGCTGGCGCGGATCGCCTCCTGCGCAACGATGCGGTCTGTGACGTCGATGCCGTCGACGAAGATGCCTGTCACCTGGCCGGTTGCGTCGGTGATGGGCTGGAAGACGAAATCGACGAAGCGCGTGTAGGACGGGCCGCCATCGGGGTTGCGCGCCTGAAAGCGCGCCCCGGAGGCGCGATAGGCCATTCCGCTCGCGAAGACGTCGTCGAGGATGCGGACATAGCCCTGCTCGGCCGCGTCTGGCAGGGCCTCGGCGACAGTCCGACCCATCACGTCGCGACGGCCGATCAACTGCTGATAGGCCTCGTTGACGAGGGAGAAGCGGTGCTCCGGCCCCTCCAACATCGCCATGAAGGAGGGCGCCTGCTCGTACATCTGCTGCAGGCGCAGGCGCTCGTTGCGCAGTTGCCGGTCGGCCGTGACCTTCTCGGTGGTCTCGACGACGATCGCGATGACGCCCAGAGGAACCCCGTCGTCGCCGAGGATCGGCGAATAGTCCAGGTTCATCCAGACCTGGGCCGGGCCGGAGCCGCGGTTCAGGGTCAGCTCCTGATCCTTGTAGGAGAGCGTCCGGCCCTCGCGGAACACGGTGCGGACCACATTGTCGTTGAAATCGGCGACCTCGGGCCAGCCCTTCCGCACCTCGGAGCCGAGCAGTTGCGGGTGGCGCGCTCCCGCGAAGACGGAATAGGCGTCATTGTAGATCATGATGCCCGGCTCGCCCCAGAGCGTCACGATAGGCAGCGGCGAATGCAGGATCATGCCGACGACGGAGCGGATGGTCGCCGGCCAGTTGTCGACAGGTCCGAGCGTCGTCGCGGACCAGTCGAACCGGGCGATCAGCCCGGCGAGTTCGCTGTCGCCCTTGAGGAAGTGGAAAACAGGGGCAGGGTCGGCGTCGGACATGCGGATCCGCCATTCAGGGCCACCGCGCCGGGCGGAATCCGGCGCGAACCCCACCGCGGAAGCGATGTCGGGGCCTGAGACTTCTAGAGCATTGCCGGAACGGGAGGGAATTCGTTTTTTGCAAGCGACGGCAGGGGTTTCACGCCGCGACGCATGGAACCAAATTCGCCTTCAGCCGTTAGGGCGACCCCTCAGGCCCGCAGCGGCCCGGAGAGTGCGGGAGCGCCCAGCGGCAGCCACGGCAGGGCGCTGGTGCCGAAGATCGCCGTGCGCTCGTCGTCGCGGGCCCGGAAGAACGGGTATAGCTTTTCGACGCGCGGCGCCGCCCGGGCATAGTCGAGCAGCGACAGCATGACCGGCTTCGACAGGCCGGGATAGAGCGTGGCCGGCGCGGCGACGGTGTTGCCCCAGAGGCGGCGATAGAAGGGATAATGTTCCGGCCGGACCGCAGCCAGCATGATGTCCGCGCCGAACTGCTCCATCGCCAACCAAGGCAGCCGCAGCGTCAGATAGGCCAGTTCCGGCAGGGCCCGTGACCAGTGCGGATCGGCGACGAAGCGGGTCGGGTCGACAAGCACATGGCCGGCGTCGATCAGGGGCAGGACCGCCTCGGGAAAGACCTGCGCCGTCGGGATCTGCGGCAGGCCCGGCACGGTTATGCTGAGGCGGATGGCCCCCGCCAGATCGCCATCGGCATAGACGCCGAAAATCAGACAGTTCGGATGGTCGTCCACCGGGTCGGTGAAGCGCGCGTCCTCGCTCTCGGCGATCGCACCCTCGCGGAGATAAGCGCGGTAGCGCAGGTTGAAGATGCGTTCGCGGTCAGCGGTGTCGGTCGCAAGACGGTACTCGATGCGCTCCATCGCCCGTAGCACGCGGTCGCTCAGGGAGGGCACCTGGAGTGCGGCGGTTTCGACCATGACGCGACCGATGATGGTTAACTGGAATTAACCATCATCGGCCCGCGACGGAGTCGTCAAGCGGCGGTCCGCCCAAGTTTGAGCCTGCCGCAACGTCGCTTGCGAGCGTTTTCCGGGCAGTGCGGCGCGAATGTTACGGTGGCAAGCGAGGGGCTCAGCGAGCCTGGCGACGCACCGGCAACCGCTCCACGCTCGCCGTCAGCGAGCGCTGGGCGAAGGCGGCGATCAGGTCGCGCAACTGCGACGTCGGCTGCGGCCGGGCGAGGAGATAGCCCTGGACCTCGTCGATCGCTCCCATGCGGGCGAGGGTGTCGAGCTGGCCCACCGTCTCGACGCCCTCGGCCACGACGGTGAGGCCCAGTTCCTTGCAGAGCCGGGCGATGCCGACGAGCAACGTCTGGTCCTTGCGGGTCTCGCGGCCGCCCGAGACGAAGGAGCGGTCGATCTTGATCTTGTGGAGCGGAAACGACTGGAGATAGCTCAGGCTGGAATAGCCCGTGCCGAAATCATCGAGCGCGATGCGCACGCCGAGGTCGCGCAGGCGCGTCAGCGTCGAGAGCGCCAGCGCATCATCCTGCATCAGCGCGGATTCGGTCAGTTCGACGACGAGGCGGGAGGGCTCAAGGCCCGTGCGCTCCAGCGCTGCCGCGACATCCTCCACGACCGCGTCGCCGCGGAAATGAATCGCCGAGATGTTGACGGCGACCGAGACGCTGGTCGGCCAGTGGGTCGCTTCGCGGCAGGCCTTCTCGAGGACGACTCGACCAATCTGCGCGATCAGCCCGACCTCCTCGGCGATGCCGATGAATTCGCCTGGCGAGACGATGCCACGCTCGGGGTGCCGCCAGCGCAGGAGCGCCTCGCAGCTCGTGATGCGGCCTGTCTGCATGGCCACGATCGGCTGATAGAACAGTTCGAACTGGTCGCTCGCCAAAGCCTCGCGCAGATCGATCTCGACGATCCGGCGTGCGCGGGCGACCTCGATCATGCTGCTGTCGTAGAACTGGGCGCAGCCCCGCCCGCTCGACTTGGCGGCGTAGAGCGCGAGATCGGCGTTGCGGATGACGATGTCGGGATCGCGCCCGTCATCCGGGCTGATCGCGATGCCGATGCTGGCGCTGCTGACGATGGCGTTGCCCTCGATCTCATAGGGCTGCAGCAGGCTCGCGCTGACGCGGGCCGTGATCTTCTCCAGCGCCTCGCGCTCGACCATGTCGGGCATGATGGCCACGAATTCGTCGCCGCCGAGCCGGGCGATCAGCGAGGCGGCCGGCAAGGTTGCCGTGAGACGGCGGGAGACCTCGACGAGCAGCGCGTCGCCGCAGGGGTGGCCCAACGTGTCGTTGACCTTCTTAAAGTGGTCGAGATCGATGAACAGGATGGCGAAGCTCTTGTCGGCCTCGCCGATCAGGCTCTGGAGATGGGAGCGCAGCAGGCTGCGATTGGGCAGACCAGTGAGCGGATCGTAATGGGCGAGCTGGCGGATCATGTCCTCCTGCTGCCGCTGTTCGGTGATGTCCTCGACCACCACGACGGTGCCGGTCACGTCCGATGTGCGAAAGGTGAGTTCGAGGATTCGGCCGTTGACCAGGCTGGTCGTGAGCCGTGCCTCGGCGTGGTCGCGCAGCGCCAGACGGGCTGCCAGGACGAGGCTGCGCAACTGGGCGCGGCCGATCACACCGGCGCGCTGCGCGCGGATCAGAAGACGGCCGATGCCGCGGCCGGGCTCCGCCAGGCCGCCCGGCAGGCCGACGATGCCGGGCAGGCGCCGGTTGACCAGCGAGAGCATGCCGGACTGGTCGAACATGCACAGGCCATGGGCCATGTTGTCGAGCGCGGTCTCGAGCCTGGCCGCCAGCAGGCGCTCATGCTTGGCCGAGACGACCGCTGTCGTCAGCGTCGCGCGCAGCTTGTCCGCAATGGTCTTGAAGCTGACGAGGAAAGGCGCGAGCACGCAGGCGACGACCGCATAGTGGCTGTTCCCGGCCAGCGTCAGGCCGGCCAGCAGCGGCACACCGGCGCAGCTGAGCTGGGTCATCACCAGCATCCGGCTGCCGTAATTGCGGCCGGCGACGCCGATCATGTTGGCGAGCGTCATCGAGAAGGCGAGGAGCTGGACCGGCGGGCTCGCATGCAGGGCGAAGGCAAGGAAGGACCAGAGCCCGAGCACGAAGACGTAAACCGAGGACAGGGCGGTGTAGCGCAGCTCCCAGCGGGCGGCCTGGCTCGGCCGCCTCAGGGTGCGCGATGCGGCCTTGAACTGCACGGCGTCCACGGCCCGGACGAGCGTCAGCACCAGCATGGCGAGGGCGCAGCCATAAAAGGCGACGTGACCCGTCATCGCCGCCGTGACGAAGGCCGCCAGCACCGAGCCGCTGGACCCGACAACCAGCGTGCGCGGGTCCGCATAGAGCGAGCGGACCAGCGAGATGTAGACCTCGTCGCGCAATCCCTGATCGATGACGCGATGGGAGGAACGAGAGGGCATCGGTAGTCCCTGGGGCCACAACCGGGGGAGCATGGCGAGCGACGGTTAAAATGCCGTTGTGCTTCCGCAGTTGCTGGCTGGCGCTCGATGGCCCCGCCATCTCGGGTCCCGGTTAACGCGTTGGAGAGATCGGCACGCCATGCTCGGCATCCGAGTGCCGTTCGAACCGCCGGACCACCTGCCGATGCTGCCCTTTCCGCGTCTCCTCAGCGGTGCGCCGGTGCGCCTGTCGCAGGCGCCCTGCGCGTCATGCCTGCTCGACCTCGCCGAGAGTTCCGGCATGGCGGGGGCGGCACCCTGTCCGCTCAAGGCCGCGTTACTGCGCCGGCTCGCCGAGGGCCCGATCACGGCGGGCGAAGCCGCGACCGCATCCTGCGGCGCCTTCCTGCCCGGCTTCGCCGATGAGGAGGTGGAGGCGCCGCCGACCGTCGTTCCGCTGGCGGGCCGTCTGCTGAGCTGAGACGTCGCCTCAGACGGGCTCGAGACACACCGCGCGAGCAACTGCATAGGCGGTCTCGAAGGCGGGCAGCGGCAGGAATTCGAAGCGCGAGTGGAAGTTGTAGGCGCCGGTGAAGAAGTTCGGCGTCGGCAGCCCGCGGGCGGAGAGCGCCGCGCCGTCGGTGCCGCCGCGCATCGGGATCAGCTTGGGCTCGACCCCCAGACCTTTCATCGCCGCCAGCAGGCGATCCACCGGGCGGCGATCGTCGCCGAGGCTGTCGGCGATGTTGCCATAGGTGTCGGAGAGGCTGCAGGAGACCCGCCCCGTCGGGTAGCGGTCGGCGATCGCCTCCGCCACCTCCGTCACGCGTCGCTTGCGCCGCGCGAAGCTCTGACGGTCGAAATCGCGGATGGCGAGTTTGAGAATGGCCTGACCGGGATTGGCGGTCATTTCCGTGAACCAGACATAGCCTTCGCGCTGCTCGGTCCGCTCCGGGGTTTCCGCGCGGTCGAAGGCGGCGATGTAGTCATGCGCCATCAGCAGCGGGTTGACCATCACGCCCTTGGCCGACATCGGGTGGGCGGGGACGCCGGTGAAGACGAGTTCTCCCGCCGCAGCGTTGAAGTTCTCGATGACGACCTCGCCGACCTCGCAGCTGTCGATCGTATAGGCGAAGTCGCAGGGGAAGCGGGCGAGGTCGAGCGCCTTGGCGCCGCGCAGACCGATCTCCTCGTCGGGAACAAAGGCGACGGCGATGTCGCCATGGGCATCGTTCGTGCCGAGCCGCGCCAGCAGCGTCATGATGATCGCCACCGCAGCCTTGTTGTCGGCCCCGAGCACGCTGGTGCCGTCGCTGAACAGGATGTCTTCGCCGGTCCAACGGCGGATCTCGGGGTGGTTGGCGACGCGCAGCCAGATGTCCTGATCGCGGTTCAGGCAGAGATCCTCGCCCTCGAAGCGCAGGATCTGCGGGCGGATGACGGGCGAGAGGCCAGAATCGACCGTGTCGAGATGAGCGATGAAGCCGATCCGTGGCGCGCCCGGGCGGTTGCCCCGCTTCACCGCCGTGACGGTGGCATGATCGTCGACCACGACGTCGGACAGGCCGAGAGCGCGCAGTTCCCGCGCCAGGAGATCGGCGAGGCTTTGCTGGCCCGGCGTGCTGGGCAGAGCTGTGGCGCGTGCATCGCTCTGGCTCTCGATGGCGACATAGCGCAGGAAGCGCTCGGTCAGTTCGGCGCGGATGGTCATGGCGTCTCCGGTCCCGCCGGCGCTTTGCCGGCGGCGATCACCCGCCATAGCGGATGTCGCGTCTCGCGGCGACCCGCTGGCTGGCACCTGTGGTGCGGCTGTCTGCGTCCGCGCCGGGATTTGCGGCGAATCAAGGCAGATGAGCCGGTCTCGCAGGCAGAGAACGGCTTGCCTTCGGCGCCGGCTTCGCCGAGGAGAGGCCGCGCATCGGCGCGAGGCCCGGCCTCGCGATGCAGAGGGCAGAGGACGGGACGGAAGAGACGAGCATGAGCAACCAGTATGTCGAGAAGGTCCTGTCGGTTCATCACTGGAACGACACGCTGTTCAGCTTCCGCACCACCCGCAATCCCGCCTTCCGCTTCGAGGCCGGCCAGTTCGCGATGATCGGCCTCATGGTCGAGGGGCGCCCCCTGCTGCGCGCCTACAGCATGGCCTGCGCGCCCTATGACGAGGAACTCGAATTCCTCAGCATCAAGGTGCCCGATGGGCCGCTGACCTCCCGCCTGCAGAAGATCGTGCCCGGCGACGAGATCCTGATCGGCCGCAAGGCCACCGGCACGCTGCTGCACGACAATCTGGTGCCCGGCCGCAACCTGTATTTCCTCTCGACCGGCACCGGGCTCGCGCCCTTCATGAGCCTGATCCGCGATCCGGCGACCTATGAGCGTTTCGAGAAGGTCGTGCTCGTCCATGGCGTGCGGCTGGTGTCGGAACTGGCCTATGAGACCTTCATCCGCGAAGAGCTGCCGGCCGACGAGCTGATCGGCGAGATGGTCGCCAGCCAGCTCATCTACCATCCGACCGTGACCCGCGAGGACTACCGCAATCGCGGCCGCGTGACCGAGCTCTTCGCCTCGCCGGACTGGTTCGCCTCGCTCGGGCTGCCCTTCGCCGATGCGGACAACGACCGGGTCATGCTCTGCGGCAGCCCGGCGATGCTGGCCGACATGAAGGTCCAGCTCGAGGGCCGCGGCTTCGTCGAGGGCTCGAGCTCGACGCCGGCGACCTATGTCGTGGAGCGCGCCTTCGTCGAGAAGTGACGGGACGCAGGCCAGCTCTGCCTTTTTGAAAGGCAGCCGGCTCGTTTTCGGCCTTGTGGCCGGTCGTCCGGCGTGATGACCTGCAGCGGTTCGTCGCCGAGCCGGAGCCTACGCCCATGTCGCCACGCATCGCCTTCGGCGGGTTCCTGCACGAGACCAATACCTTCGCGCCGAGCAAGGCGAGTCTCGACGCCTTCATCCAGGGTGGCGGCTGGCCGTCGCTGGCACGGGGCGAGGCCGTGTTCGAGGCGGTGCGCAACGTCAATGTCGGCGCGTCGGGCTTCGTCGAGACGGCGCGCGGGCTGGGCTGGCAGATGGTGCCGACGCTGTGGTGCGCCGCCAGCCCCTCCGCCCATGTCACGGCGGAGGCCTTCGAGACGCTGCTGGGCGAATTGGTGGAGGCGATCAGGGCGGCGCTGCCGCTGGACGGGGTCTATCTCGATCTGCACGGCGCCATGGTGGCGGAAGGCTTCCCGGACGGGGAGGGCGAGACGCTGCGGCGCGTGCGCGCCGCGATCGGCCCGGACGTACCGCTGGTCGCCAGCCTCGATCTGCATGGCAACGTCACGCAGCTGATGGTCGACAGCGCCGATGCACTCGTTGCCTACCGGACCTATCCCCATGTCGACATGGCGCTGATGGGCAGCCGCGCGACGACTTATCTCGCGCGGCTGATCGGCACGGCGCGGCGCGATGCCAAGGCCTTCCGGCAGATCCCCTATCTGATCCCGATCGCCTGGCAAGCCACCGCGATGGAGCCGTGCCGGACGATCTATGCCGAGCTTGCGGCGCTGGAAGACGAGCGCGTGCCGACGCTCTCCTTCCTGCCGGGCTTTCCGGCTGCCGATTTCGCCGATTGCGGGCCGACCGTCCTCGCCTATGGCGCGACGCAAGAGGACGCCGACCGGGCGGCCGACGCCGTGACGGCGCGCGTGCTGGCGAGCGAGGCGGCCTTCAACGGCAAGGTCTTTGCGCCGGACGAGGGCGTGCTGGCCGCGATGGCGCAGGCGCAAGGGGCGACAAAGCCGATCGTCATCTCCGACACGCAGGACAATCCGGGGGCGGGCGGCGATTCCGACACGATGGGGATGGCGCGCGCGCTCGTGCGCAACGGCGCGCAGCGCGCGGCAATCGGGCTGATCGTCGATCCGGAGGTGGCGCGCCAGGCACATGAGGCGGGCGTCGGGGCGACGATCAAGGCTGCGCTCGGTGCCAAATCCGGCATCCCCGGCGATGTCCCGCTCGAAGGCGAGTTCGTCGTCGAGCAGCTGTCGGACGGGCGCTTCGTGGCGCCGGGCCCGTTCTTTGGGGGATCGCGGATGAATCTCGGTCCCTGTGCGGCGCTGCGGATCGGCGGCGTCCGCATCGTCGTCGCCTCGCGCAAGGCGCAGATGGCCGACAAGGCGATGTACCGTCAGGTCGGCATCGAGCCGACCGAGCAGGCGATCCTCGTCAACAAGAGCTCGGTGCATTTCCGCGCCGATTTCGAGCCGATCGCGCATTCCATCCTGGTCTGTGTCGCGCCCGGCCCGATGCCGGTCGATCCCTCCGTGCTGCCCTGGAAGCATCTGCGCCCGGGGCTGCGCACCGCGCCGCTCGGCCCCGTGTTCGGCTGATCGCCCTCAATCCCTCCCGGAGTTTCTGCCCATGCCTGCCCTGACCGCGATCGAGGCCTTCACGGATGAGCTCGTCGCCATCCGCCGCGATCTCCACGCCCATCCCGAGATCGGCTTCGAGGAGGTCCGGACGTCGGGCATCGTCGCTGGGAAGCTGGAAGCCTGGGGCATCGAGGTGCATCGCGGCATCGGCGGCACCGGCGTGGTCGGCGTCCTGCAGGGCACGGGTGGGCCGGGCCGGCGCATCGGCCTGCGCGCCGACATGGACGCGCTGCCGATGGACGAGATCACCAACCTGCCCTGGCGCTCGACCATCCCCGGCCGGATGCATGCCTGCGGCCATGACGGCCACACCACGATGCTGCTGGGGGCGGCGCGTTATCTCGCCGAGAACCGCGGCTTCGCGGGCACGGCGATCTTCGTGTTCCAGCCGGCGGAGGAGGGGCTCGGCGGGGCGCGCGCCATGCTCGCGGACAACCTGTTCGAGCGCTTCCCCTGCGACGAGATCTACGGCATCCACAACGCGCCCAATCTCGACCCCGGCCAGATCGCGGTCTTCCCCGGCCCGGCTATGGCGGGCGCGGATTTCTTCGACATCAAGATCACCGGCAAGGGCAGCCATGGCGCGATGCCCCATGTCGGGCGCGACCCGGTCATCGTCGCGATCTCGCTCGCGGCCGCACTGCAGACGATCGTCAGCCGCAACGCCGATCCGCGCGAGGCGGCCGTGCTCTCGATCACGCAGATCCATGCCGGCTCGGCCTATAACGTGATCCCGGAGGAGGCGGCGCTGGCCGGCACGGTGCGGACCTTCTCGCCCGAGATCGCCAAGCTGATCCGCGAGCGCATGCGCGAGATCTGCGCCGGGATGGCGGCGACCTTCGGCGTGCAGGTCGATATCGACATTCGCGGCATCTTCGACGTGCTGGTGAACCATCCCGAGCAGGCGGTCGCCACGGCCGCCGTCGCCGCCGAGATCGTCGGGGCGGGCAATGTCCTGACCGAGCCGAAGCCGGTGATGGGCAGCGAGGACTTCGCCGACATGCTGCGCGTGGTGCCCGGTGCCTATGCCTGGGTCGGCCATGCCGGCAGCGTGCCGGTCCACAACCCGGCCTTCGTGCTTGATGACGGCATCCTGCCGATCGGGGCGAGCCTGCTGGCGCGGCTCGTCGAAACGCGCAGCAAAGCCTGAAGGCGTCCCGCATGAACCCCGCCGACCTGCCCCTCGATCTCGATGCCCTGCTCGCGGGGCTTCGACCGTGGATCGAATGCGAGAGCCCGACCTTCGACGTCGCGGCCGTGAACCGGATGATGGATTTCGCGGCGAGCGAGCTTGTCGCGGCCGGCGCCATCGTCACGCGCTTTCCCGGCCCACCCGGCCTCGGCGACTGCCTGCGCGGCGACTTTCCGCATCCGCGAAGGGCTGAGCCCGGCATCCTGATGATGTCGCATCTCGACACGGTGCATCCGGTCGGCACGCTGAAGACGCTGCCCTTCCGGCGCGACGGCTGGCGCTGCTACGGGCCGGGCATCCTCGACATGAAGGGCGGCGCCTATGCCGGGCTGCAGGCGATCATCGCTTTGGCCAAGGCGGGGATCGAGACGCCGCTGCCGGTCAGCGTGTTGTTCACCAGCGACGAGGAGATCGGCAGCCCCGGTACGCGCGACCTGATCATGGAGCAGGCACGTCGGCATCGCTTCATCCTCGTTCCCGAGCCGGGGCGGCCGGGCAACGGCGTCGTCACCGGGCGCTATGCGATCGCCCGCTTCAACCTCCTCGCCGAAGGGCGGCCGAGCCATGCCGGCTCCCAGCTCAAGAACGGCCGCTCCGCGATCAGCATGATGGCGCAGCAACTGCTCGCGATCGAGGCGATGACCGATGACGACTGCACCTTCAGCGTCGGCGTGATCCAGGGCGGGCAATGGGTCAATTGCGTGCCGACGACCTGTCGAGCCGAGGCGCTCAGCATGGCGAAGCGGCAGGCGGATCTCGACCGCGGGGTCGAGCGTATGCTGGCGCTGGGCGTGCAGAATACCGACGGCACGCGCTTCAGCGTGACACGGGGCGTGACCCGGCCCGTCTGGGAACCGGACGCGGCCACGCTCGAGCTTTTCGGTCTCGCGCGCGAGGTGGCCGCCGAGCTAGGCTGGAGCCTCGAACACGGCTCGGCGGGCGGCGGTTCGGATGCCAATTTCACCGGAGCCGCAGGGCTTCCCTCGCTGGACGGGCTCGGTCTGCTCGGAGCCGGCTACCATACGCTGGAGGAGCATATCGAGGTGGGCAGCCTGCTGCAGCGGACGCGACTGATGGCCGGGTTGCTCGCGCGGTTGACCGCGTGAGGATGCCGGGCGAGCATGGCTCGGCCCGTGGCACAGGGCCTGCATAGATCGCGATGCGCCGAACGCGCACGACAGTCGGAGGAGAGCACCATGGCATGGCGTTTGAAGACTTTGGTGGCCGCCTGCGCGATCATCGCCGGCACTTCGATAGCGCCGGCGCAGACCCTCAAGGTCGTGATGCATTCCGACGTGAAGATCGTCGATCCGATCTGGACCACGGCCTATATCGTCCGCAATCACGGCTACATGATCTACGACACGCTGTTCTCGATGGACGAGGCTGGCGCGATCAAGCCGCAGATGGTCGAGACCTTCACCGAATCGCCCGACAAGCTGACCTACAAGTTCACCCTCCGCGACGGTCTGCTCTGGCATGACGGCAAGCCCGTCACCTCGGAGGATTGCATCGCCTCGATCAAGCGCTGGTCGGCCAAGGACCCGGTCGGCCAGAAGCTGATGACCTTCGTCGACACGATCACCGCCGACGATGCCAAGAGCTTCACGGTGAAGCTGAAATCGCCGACCGGCCTGCTGATCTTCGGTCTCGGCAAGCCATCGTCGAACGTGCCGTTCATGATGCCCAAGCGCGTGGCGGACACCGATCCGAACACGCAGATCTCGGAATTCATCGGCTCGGGCCCCTTCGTGCTGAAGACCGACGAATGGAAGCCGGGCGACAAGATCGTCTACACCAAGTTCAAGGACTACAAGCCGCGCGCCGAGCCGGCCTCGGGCCTCGCGGGGGGCAAGGTCGCGAAGCTTGACCGCATCGAGTGGCTGGCGGTGACCGACCAGCAGCAGGCGGTGAATGCGTTGCTCGCCGGCGAGATCGACATGATCGAGCAGCCGGCCTTCGACCTGATCCCGCTGCTCGCCGGCGACAAGAACATCAAGCTGTGGAACTACAACCCGCTCGGCCTGCAGTATACGATGCGCTTCAACCACACCCAGCCGCCCTTCGACAATCCGAAGGTGCGCCAGGCGGTGACCTATGCGCTGAACCAGAAGGATTTCCTCGAGGCGACGGTCGGCAATCCCGATTACTACCAGCCCTGCAAGGCGATGTTCGTCTGCGGCACGCCGCTCGCCTCCGAGAAGGGAATGGAGGGGCTGCTGGAATCGAACTTCCGGAAGTCTCAGGAGCTGCTCAAGGAAGCCGGCTATGACGGCAAGCCGATCGTGCTGCTGCACTCCACCGACCTGCAGTCGCTGACCAATCTCGGCCCCGTCGCCAAGCAACTGCTGGAGCGCGGCGGCTTCAAGGTCGACATGCAATCCTCCGACTGGCAGACGGTGGTCTCCCGCCGCGTCCGCAAGGATCCGATCGAAAAGGGCGGCTGGAACGTGATGCAGACCTCCTGGGTTTCGGCCGACATCCTCAATCCGGTGATGGCGGGCTTCTTCAATGCCAGCTGCGACAAGGCGGCGTTCGGTTGGCCCTGCGACGAGCAGATGGAGAAGCTGCGCGACGATTTCGCTCGTGAGCCGGACCCGGCGAAGCAGAAGGCGATCGCGGAAGCCGTGCAGATGCGCTGGCGCGAAGTCGTCACCCATGTCCATCTCGGCCAGTACAATGTGCCGATCGCGGCCCGTAAGAGCGTCAGCGGCATCCTGACGGCGCCGGCCCCGGTGTTCTGGAACGTCGAGAAGAAGTGAGGTGGCGACGCTGACCCTGCGGATCCGGCGCTGATGCTCGGCTACATCCTGCGGCGCCTGCTCGCGACGGTCCCCGTGCTGGTGATCGTCGCGGTCCTGGTCTTCCTGATGCTGCGGCTGACGCCCGGCGACCCCGCTGCGGTGATCGCGGGCGACAATGCGACGACCGAGCAGATCGCGCTGATCCGCAACCGGCTCGGGCTCGACAAGCCAATCCCGACGCAGTTCGCGATCTGGGCCGGCAATCTGCTGCGCGGCGACCTCGGCGAAAGCTTCTTCTTCAAGAAGCCGATCGGCGAACTCATCGCCGGGCGGATCGAGCCGACGCTCTCGCTCGCCTTCGCGACGATGCTGATCGCGATCTGCGTCGCGATCCCGCTCGGGGTGCTGGCGGCTTACAAGCACGGCTCCTGGATCGACCGGATCGTGATGGGCTTCTCGGTGCTGGGCTTCTCGGTGCCGGTCTTCGTCATCGGCTATGCGCTGATCTATGTCTTCGCGATCACGCTGGGCTGGTTCCCCGTCCAGGGCTACCAGCCGCTCTCGGGCGGGTTCGGGGGCTTCCTGCAGCGGCTGGTGCTGCCGGCGGTGACGCTGTCTGTGATCTACATCGCCCTTATTGCGCGGATGACGCGCGCCAGCGTGCTGGAGGTGCTGAACGAGGATTATATCCGCACCGCCCGGGCCAAGGGGCAGGTCGAACGCAAGATCCTGTTTCGCCATGCGCTGAAGAACGCGGCGGTGCCGATCGTCACCGTCGTCGGCATCGGCATCGCGCTGCTCATCGGTGGCGTCGTGGTCACCGAGAGCGTCTATGCGATCCCCGGCCTCGGCCGGCTCACCGTCGATGCGGTGCTGGCGCGCGACTACCCGACCATTCAGGCGGTGATCCTGCTGTTTTCGGGCGTCTATGTCGGCATCAACCTGCTGATCGACCTCGCCTACAGCCTGTTCGACCCGAGGATCCGCTATTGAGCGCCGAGCCGACCCTTCTGGCGCCGGCTCCGGCCGAACCCGCCGCACCGGCCCGCACCGTCCTGCGGCGGCTGCTGCGCAATCCCGTGGTGCTGATCGGTGGCACGGTGCTGCTGCTGATGGCGCTGATCGGGCTGTTGGCGCCCTATCTCGGCACGATCGACCCGACCGCGATCAATCCGAGCACGCGCAACCGTGTGCCGGGTTTCGAGCGGACGATCCGCGCCGATGACGGCACGACGACCGTGTTCAAGCATCGGATGGGGACGGATTCGCTCGGCCGCGACGTCTACAGCCGCGTCGTCTACGGGGCCCGCGTCTCGCTGCTGATCGCGGTCTCCGTCGCCTCGATCTCCATCGCCATCGGGCTCGTGGTCGGGCTGATCGCCGGCTATGTGCGGCCGCTCGACGGCATCATCATGCGCTTCATGGACGGGCTGATGGCGATACCCGGCATCCTGCTCGCCATCGCGGTCGTCTCGCTGTTCCGCAGCGGTCTCGTTTCGGTGATCATCGCGATCATCGTGCCGGAGATCCCGCGCGTCGTACGGGTGGTGCGGTCGATCGTGCTGTCGGTGCGCGAGGAGCCCTATGTCGAGGCGGCGATCATGGCCGGCACGCGGCTGCCCAAGCTGATGGTGCGCCACATCCTGCCCAACACCATCGCGCCCCTGATCGTGCAGGGCACCTTCATCGCGGCCTCTGCGATCCTGGTCGAGGCGATCCTGTCCTTCCTCGGCATCGGCATCCCTCCGGAGATCCCGACCTGGGGCAACATCATGGCGGAGGGGCGCAACCTCTTCCGCGTCTTCCCGCACAACATCCTCTATCCGGGCATCTTCCTCGGCCTGACGGTGCTGGCGGTCAACATGCTGGGTGACGGCCTGCGCGACACCCTCGATCCCAAGATGGCCGGCCGATGAGCGAGGGACAGACACCCGTCCTGGAGATCGCGGGGCTGAGCATCGCTTTGCCCGGCGGCGGCGACCGCGCCTTGGCTGTCGATGACGTCTCGCTCAGCGTCGGCGCGGGCGAGATCGTCTGCGTCGTCGGGGAATCGGGCTCGGGCAAATCCGTCACCGCATTCTCGGTCATGGGCCTGCTCGCCAGGGCGCTGAAGCCCGTCGCGGGCGCGATCCGCCTGGAGGGCGAGGATGTTCTGGCGGCGACGCCGCAGCGGCTGCGGGCGCTGCGCGGCGACCGGATGGCGATGATCTTCCAGGAGCCGATGACGGCGCTGAACCCGGTGCTGACGATCGGCGACCAGATCGAGGAGGTTCTGCGCATCCACACCGATCTCGGCCCCGCCGAGCGGCGCAGCCGTGTGCTGGCGATGCTGGAGGCGATGCGCCTGCCCGAGCCGGAGCGGATGCACGCCTCCTATCCGCATCAGATCTCCGGCGGGCAGCGCCAGCGCGTGATGATCGCGGCCGCGCTGATCCTCGATCCGGCGCTCCTGATCGCCGACGAGCCGACGACCGCGCTCGACGTCACGACGCAGGCGCAGATCCTGAAACTGATCAAAGACATGCAGAGCCGCCGCGGTACGGGCGTGCTCTTCATCACCCATGATTTCGGCGTCGTCGCCGAGATCGCCGACCGGGTCGTGGTGATGGAGAAGGGGCGGGTGGTCGAGCAGGGCGCCGCCGCGGACATCCTGACGCGACCGCAACACCCCTACACGCAGATGCTGATCGCCGCCGTGCCGAGTCTGAAGCCGGCGCAGCGGAAGCCGGTTCTCGGTCCGCTCGCGCTGGAAACGGCCGGGCTCGGCAAGACCTACAGCTCCAAGGCCCTGTTCCGGAAGGAGCGGGTCGTGCATGCGGCGAAGGATGTCGCGATCCGCGTGCGGCGCGGCGAGACCGTCGGCATCGTCGGCGAATCCGGCTCCGGCAAGACCACGGTGGCACGCTGCATCGCGCGGCTGATGCCGCCCAGCGTCGGCTCCATTCTCGTACCCGACATCGACATCGCCCAACTGCCCGAGCGGCGCCTGCGGCCCTATCGCCGCAAGATCCAGGTGGTCTTCCAGGACCCGTTCCGCTCGCTCAACCCCCGCCGCACCGTTGGGGCCTCGATCATCGAGGGGCCGATGAATTTCGGACTAAGCGAGAAGGAGGCGCTGCAGCGGGCGCGCGACCTGATGGCGCTGGTCGGGCTGCAGCCGACCGCGCTCGAGCGCTATCCGCACCAGTTCTCGGGAGGGCAGCGCCAGCGCATCGCGATCGCCCGCGCGCTGGCGATGGAGCCGGAGATTCTGATCGCGGACGAGGCCGTTTCGGCGCTGGACGTGTCGGTCCAGAAACAGGTGCTGGCCCTGCTCGCCGATGTGCAGGCGCGTTTCAACCTGGCGATCCTGTTCATCACCCATGACCTGCGGGTGGCCGCGCAAATCTGCGACCGCATCGTGGTGATGGAAAAAGGCCTGGTCGTCGAGCAGGGCGCGACCTCGCAGGTCTTCGCCGCGCCGGCCCACCCCTATACGCGCGCCCTGATCGAGGCGGCGCCGGGCCGCGATTTCGCCGCGGGGACGCCCGCCGTTGACGCGGTGGAGGCCTGACCGGATAGTCCGCCTCCCTCGGCAACCGACGGAAGCGGGCGCATGGACGACGAGATTCTCTACACGGTCGAAGCCGGGATCGGCACGATCACGCTAAACCGCCCCCAGGCCCGCAATGCGCTGACCTTTGCGATGTATGAGCGGCTGGCGGCGATCTGCAGCGATCCGGCCGCTCATGGCGCGCCCAAGGTGCTGATCGTCACCGGTGCGGGCGACAAGGCGTTCGCCGCCGGAACGGACATCGCGCAGTTCCGCAGCTTCGCCTCGCCTCAGGATGCGCTGGACTATGAGGAAAAGATCGACCGCGTCATCACCGCGATCGAGCGTTGTCCGGTCCCGATGATCGCGGCGATCTCGGGGGCGGTGACGGGCGGAGGGGCCAGCATCGCCTGCGCCTGCGACATCCGCATCGCCACGCCGACGGCGCGCTTCGGCTTTCCGATCGCGCGGACGCTGGGTAATTGCCTGTCGATGGCGAACCATGCCCGGCTCGCGGCGCTGCTCGGGCCGGCGCGGGTCAAGGACATCGTCTTCACGGCCCGGCTGATGGAGGCGGAGGAGGGGCATCGCGTCGGCCTCTACAGCGAGATCGTCGCCGATCACGCGGTGCTGATGAGCCGTGCCCGCGAACTGGCGACGACCATCGCCGGCCATGCGCCGCTGACGATGCGGGCGACGAAAGAGGCGCTGCGCCGGCTGACCGCCGCAGCGGTGCCGGCCGATGGCGGCGATGATCTGGTGGTGATGTGCTATGACAGCGCCGATTTCCGCGAGGGCATGGAGGCCTTTCTCGGCAAGCGCACGCCGAACTGGCAGGGCCGTTGAGACGAGCGGCGGGTTTACGCGGGACGTGTCCATCGCCTAGATGCGCGCGTCCAACGGGAGCGGTGGCGGTTTTGCCGAGGGGTTCGAGGTATCTGGTGACGGGTGGGGCGGGCTTCATCGGCTCGGCCGTCGTGCGCAGGCTGATCGGGGAGACGGAGGCGTCCGTCTGCGTCGTCGACAAGCTGACTTATGCCGGCCATCTGGCCTCGCTGGCGCCGGTGGCGGCCGATCCGCGCTATCGCTTCGAGAAGGCGGATA
>LSIG01000049.1 GCA_001556125.1 Rhizobiales bacterium CCH10-E5
GGGATAAGATTCGGCGGACGATCAGTCGGCATTCCGAGGACCAACCCGGGCGGGCGCGTCCCGTTACCGCCGCCACGCCCGTGACCGCCGTGCAGTCGACCTCATCCGTTTGAGGGACGTGCGATCCCGGTATGCTGGTCTCCCATGGGCGTCACCGTCGCAGAAGCCCCGGAGCCGGCCGTGATCAATGCTTGGGCCATCACCACGAGAGACAACAAGAAGGACGAGAAGGACTGCGATATCGTCTTCAAGCCGGCCGCTGCGCGGCTGCGGGACGCCTATACCGGCGGCTATTCGGAGTTCTCCAATGGCTTGCCTTATCCGCGCAACCGCGACGACCTGCTCAAAAAGATCGAGAATATGGCCGGCGGGCTCGATCTGTTCGCCTATTTCGGGCACGGCTACAACACGCAGCTCGGTGGCCACATCCTGACGCCCGACGACATCAACAAGATGGCGGACGCGCTCAAGCCGAAGCTGAAGCCGGGCGCGAGCGTCGTCTTCTATTCCTGTCTCGCGGGATCGCCGGGTGGGCTGACCACCTCCCTCAACGATCGGATCGGGCTCGGCGTCTGGGTCTATGGCCATACGACGGCCGCGCATTCCTTCAAGAACCCCGACGTGAGCGAGGTCCACAATGGTGACGGCCCGAAATTCAGGTTGTTCGCCAACATGCTGGGCCCCAGCCTCAGGGCCGCCTGGATCGAGTCGCTCACCTACACGGATCTCTGGCTGCGCTTTCCGCTCATGCAGCATGCGGACATCATCAAGGAAGTGAACGCGGTGCGGCTGGTCGGCACCTGGAGCCTGCCGGGCGGGGCGAAATACGTGTTCGACTGGCCGATCAAGAACGGCACCTACGACACCGAGGCCTCGCTCTGCGTCAATCCCAACGGAACGGTGAAGGATACCGCCGGGCGCACCGGGCGCTGGGAGATCGACGACGATCTCGTGCTGTCCTGGGGCAACCGCGAGGAGATCTGGGCCATGCCGATCGCGCCGGAAGGGCAGCGCATCAAGAGCGGCGTCGGGGTGGCGAAAAGGATCGCCCGCGGCAAGTTCGGCAAGATCCAGGGGTAAGGCCGGCAGACGGGGCTGCCCACGCTCACTCCACCGTCACCCCCCGCGTCGCCAGCACGCGCAGGCCGCTGACGGGGGCGTCCATGACATAGCGCAGCTCGTAGGCGCCGGGCTGGTCGGGGCCGTCCAGCGTCGCCTCGACGTTCTCCTGCGGGAAGAAGGACGGGCCTTCCGCCTCGGGGGCGGCGCCGGCCGGGACCAGCACGACGCGGTCGCGCTCGCCATTGGGGCCGATGCCGCGCACCGGCAGGGCCTGGCCGCGGCCGATGCGGGCCGGTGCGGCCAGCGTCGCCTCCGGCGGCGTGGTGACGAGCGGCTGGCGCAGCAGGATGACGGGGGCGCCGTCCTGGTCGCGTGTCAGGCGAAGTTCATAGGCGCCGGCCTCGCCCGGCGTCGGCAGGCTGGCCGAGGGGCGGGGGCCGAGCGGCACCACGACGATGGCGGTCGCGGGCGGGTCACTCGGGCGGGCGATGGCGAGCCGCGCACCCTCCGGCGCGCGGCTGGCGAGCACGCTCAGCGGCGAGCCGGCCATCACCCGCTGCGAGGCGGAGAGAGCCGGTCCGCCGGGCTGGGGCGGCTTGCGGGCGGTCGCCGGCTGGGCCGGAGCCTGCGCATGGGCCGAGGCCAGCGCGGCCAGCGGCAGGGCGGCCATTGCCAGCAGGACGAGGCGGCGCCGCCTCATGCGTCGCGGGCCAGCTTGCGGATATGGCCGGCGAGCTTCGGGCTGCGCGCGGTCAGCGCCTTGAAGTCGATCTGGTCGAGCACGAGCAGCTTGGTCGGCGCGGTCGCGACGGCGGCGTTGACGCCGGAGGCGTGGCTCGTGATCGCGACGTCGTCCAGCACCAGCGCCCCGAAGAAATGGCCTTCGTCCAGAATCGTCTTTCCCTCCGGCAGAGCGAGCTCGACCTCGCCGCTGGCGACGAAATAAAGCGCCTGCAGCGGCTCGCCGTCATGCGCGACGACGACTCCGTTGCGGACCGTGCGGGCGCGCAGGAACTGCATCACCTCCGCGATCTCGACCGCATCGAGTTGGCCGAATAATGGCACCCGCGCGATCATGCTCCAGGTCACGACGAATTCGCGGCGGTGGATCTCCTGCGCGAAGGCGGTGGCGACGATGCCGACCGGCAGCGCCAGCATGACGAGGCCGAGCACCGCGGTGACGGCGGCGACCGCCTTGCCCGCGGCGGTGATCGGATAGACATCGCCATAGCCGACCGTGGTCAGGGTGATGATCGCCCACCACATCGCATCCGGAATGGTCCCGAGTTTGTCGGGCTGGGCCTCGCGCTCGACGAGATGCATGACGCTCGCCGTCATCAGCATGACGCCCATCAGCACCACGAAACAGGCGAAGAGCGCCTTGCGCTCGGCGTGGAGCGCGGCGGCGAGCGAGGCCATGCCGGGCGAATAGCGGCCGAGCTTGAAGAAGCGCAGCAGCCGCAGCAGCAGCAGGAAGTGCAGGTCGGCGAGGCCGAGCACGGCGAAGGCGAGCGGCAGCGTCGCCAGCAGATCGACCACCGCCGGCAGCGAGGCGGCATAGGTCAGCCGCGCCTTCGCCGGTGTCAGCGACCGGTAGCGCGCATGTTCCGGCGCGACCCAGAGGCGGGCGGCGTATTCCAGCGCGAAGAGCGCCAGCGAGACGGTTTCGAGCGCGTGGAAGGCCGGGCCGAAACGCTGCGCCAGATCGGGGATCGAATGCAGCACGATCGCCGCGACATTGGCGCAGATCAGCAGGACGAGCCCGCGATGGATCGCCTTGGCGACGGGATCGTCGCCCGCGCCATGGTCGAGCCAGAGATGGACCTGCCGCCGCCAACCCTTGGGAGCGGCGGCGGTCATGGCGGGCCTCAGCCCATCGCGGCGGCGACGGCGTCGAGCGCGGCTTGCGCCTTGCTGCCGTCGGGGCCGCCGGCCTGGGCCATGTCGCGGCGTCCGCCGCCGCCCTTGCCGCCGAGCGCCTCGGAGGCGGCGCGCACCAGCGCGACCGCATCGAAACGGTCCGTCATGTCCGGCGTCACGCCGACGACGACGCCGGCCTTGCCATCCTCCGCGACACCGACGATGGCGACGACGCCGGAGCCGATGCGGGCCTTGGCCTCGTCGGCCAGGCTTTTCAGATCCTTCATCTCGACGCCGGTGACGGCGCGGGCGAGCAGCTTCGTGCCGGCGATCTCCTGGACCGGGTCCTGCGCTTCGCCGCCGCCGCCCATGGCGAGTTTCTTGCGGGCGTCGGACAGCTCGCGCTCGAGCTTGCGGCGCTCTTCGATCAGCGCGGCGAGACGCGGGCCGGCCTCATGGGCGGGCACCTTGAGCAGGCTGGCGAGCCCGTCGAGCAGACGCGACTCGGTGTTGAGCCGCAGGCGGGCGCCGTTGCCGGTCATCGCCTCGAGGCGGCGCACGCCGGCTGCGACCGCGCTCTCGCCGACGACGCTGACGAGGCCGATATCGCCGGTGCGGCCGGCATGGGTGCCGCCGCAGAGCTCGACCGAGAAGGCGCGGCCGGTGGCGTTCGTGCCCATCGAGACGACGCGGACCTCGTCGCCATATTTCTCGCCGAAGAGGGCGCGGGCGCCGGAGGCGATGGCCTCGTCGACGCTCATCAGCCGGGTCGAGACCGGCTCGTTCCTGAGCACGATGGCGTTGGCGATCTCCTCGACCTCGCGCAGCTCCTCATCCGAAATCGGCTTGGGATGCGAGAAGTCGAAGCGCAGGCGCTCGGGCGAGACCAGCGAGCCCTTCTGCGCGACATGGTCGCCGAGCACGAGGCGCAGGGCCTCGTGCAGCAGATGGGTGGCGGAGTGGTTGGCGCGGATCGCGGTGCGGCGGGCATGGTCGACCGTCAGTTCGACGGCGGCGCCGCGCTTCAGCGTGCCCTCCTTGACCGTGACGGCGTGGGCGAAGACATCGCCGAGCTTCTTCTGGACGTCGCCGACCTCAGCCAGGAAGCCGGCGCCCCGGACCGTGCCGGCATCGCCGACCTGGCCGCCGGATTCGCCGTAGAACGGCGTCTGGTTGACGATCATCAGCCCGCTCTCGCCGGCGGCAAGCGTCTCGACCTCGGCATTGTCGCGGATCAGCGCGGTGATGACGCCCTCGGCGGTCTCGGTGTCGTAGCCGAGGAATTCGGTGGCGCCGAGCCTGTCACGCAGCGGGAACCAGAGCTTCTCGGTGGCGGCCTCGCCGGTGCCGGCCCAGGCGGCGCGCGCCTTGGCCTTCTGCTGCTGCATGGCGGCATCGAAGCCCTCCGTGTCGACGGTGACGCCGCGCGCGCGCAGCGCGTCCTGCGTCAGGTCGAGCGGGAAGCCGTAGGTGTCGTAGAGCGTAAAGGCGACCTCGCCCTTGAGGCTCTGGCCGGCGGTCAGGTCCTTCGCGGCGTCGTCGAGCAGGGTCAGGCCGCGGGCGAGCGTGGTGCGGAAGCGGGTTTCCTCGAGCATCAGCGTCTCGGAGATCAGTGCCTCGGCGCGCAGCAGCTCGGGATAGGCGCGGCCCATCTCGCGGGTCAGCACCGGCACGAGGCGGTGCAGCAGCGGCTCCCTGGCGCCGAGGAGCTGCGCATGGCGCATGCCGCGGCGCATGATCCGGCGCAGCACATAGCCGCGGCCCTCGTTCGAGGGCAGCACGCCATCGGCGATCAGGAAGGCGGAGCAGCGCAGATGGTCGGCGATGACGCGGTGGCTCGCCTTCATCGGCCCGTCGGAGGGGACATTGGTGAGGTCGGCGATGGCGGAGATCAGCGCCGCGAACAGGTCGATCGCATAATTGTCATGGGTGCCCTGGAGCACGGCGGCGATGCGTTCCAACCCCATGCCGGTGTCGATCGAGGGGCGAGGCAGGTTGGTTCGAACGCCGCCCGCCGCCTCCTCATACTGCATGAAGACCAGGTTCCAGATCTCGATGAAGCGGTCGCCATCCTCGTCGGGCGAGCCGGGCGGGCCGCCGGGGATGTGGTCGCCATGGTCGTAGAAGATCTCGGAGCAGGGGCCGCAGGGGCCGGTGTCGCCCATGCGCCAGAAATTGTCCGAGGTCGGGATGCGGATGATGCGGGAGTCGGGCAGGCCGGCGATCTTCTTCCAGAGGCCGTGCGCCTCGTCGTCCTCGGAGAAGACGGTGACGGTCAGCTTCTCCTTGGGCAGGCCGAATTCGCGGGTGACCAGCGTCCAGGCATGGCTGATCGCCTGTTCCTTGAAATAGTCGCCGAAGGAGAAATTCCCCAGCATCTCGAAGAAGGTGTGGTGGCGGGCGGTGTAGCCGACATTGTCGAGGTCGTTGTGCTTGCCGCCGGCGCGGACGCATTTCTGCGCGGTGGTGGCCCGGACGTAAGGCCGCTTCTCCTGGCCGGTGAAGACGTTCTTGAACTGCACCATGCCCGAATTGGCGAACATCAGCGTCGGGTCGTTGCGCGGCACGAGCGGGCTCGACGCCACCACCTCATGGCCCTGGCCCTTGAAGTAGTCGAGGAAGGTGGACCGGATTTCGTTGACGCCGCTCATCGCTGTTCGAACTCTTGGCTATCGGGCTGCCCTCCGGGCAGGGCCGGCGGTTTCAAGCGTTCTAGTGAGGCGGCCTGCCGCTGTCGAGAGAGTGAAGAGCGCAAGGCGTTGAGCCCAAACGACAACGGGCGACCCGAGGGCCGCCCGTGTTTCGTGTGACGTCATTCTCGGGCGAAGCGCTCGGGTCCGATCTTTGATCGGCCTAAGGATAAACTCAGCGGAGGCCCGAGAACCTTTCGGCAGGAGATGCTCGGGTCAAGCCCCAGCATGACGCGAGGTGGGAGTCTCGGCTCAGGCCTCGCCCTCGTCGAGATCATCCGCCGTCGGGGTCGCCTGGTCGAGGATGCGTTCGGCGACGAGGCCGGAATTCTGGCGGATCGTGGCCTCGATCTTGGCCGCGACCTCGGGATTGGCCTTGAGGAAGCTCTTGGCGTTCTCGCGGCCCTGACCGAGGCGCTGGCTGTCGAACGAGAACCAGGCGCCCGACTTCTCGACCATGCCGGCCTTGACGCCGAGATCGATCAGCTCGCCGACCTTGGAGATGCCCTCGCCGAACATGATGTCGAACTCGACCTGCTTGAAGGGCGGCGCGACCTTGTTCTTGACGACCTTGACGCGGACCTGGTTGCCGGTGGCCTCGTCGCGCTCCTTCAGCGTCGAGACGCGGCGGATGTCGAGGCGCACGGAGGCGTAGAACTTCAGTGCGTTGCCGCCGGTCGTCGTCTCCGGCGAGCCGTACATCACGCCGATCTTCATGCGGATCTGGTTGATGAAGATGACCATGCAGTTCGAGCGCGAGATCGAGGCGGTCAGCTTGCGCAGGGCCTGGCTCATCAGGCGGGCCTGCAGGCCGGGCTGGACATCGCCCATCTCGCCCTCGATCTCGGCGCGCGGGGTGAGGGCTGCGACCGAGTCGACGACCAGCACGTCGATCGCGCCGGAGCGGACGAGGGTGTCGGTGATCTCGAGCGCCTGCTCGCCGGTGTCGGGCTGGGAGATCAACAGGTCGTCGAGATTGACGCCGAGCTTGCGGGCATAGACCGGATCGAGCGCGTGCTCGGCATCGACGAAGGCGCAGACGCCGCCCTTCTTCTGGGCTTCCGCGATGGTGTGCAGCGCCAGCGTGGTCTTGCCGGAGCTTTCCGGTCCGTAGATCTCGATGACGCGGCCGCGCGGCAGGCCGCCGACGCCGAGCGCGATGTCGAGGCCGAGCGAGCCGGTGGAGACGGTCTCGATCTCGATCGCCTGCTGGTTCTTGCCCAGGCGCATGATCGAGCCCTTGCCGAAGGCGCGTTCGATCTGCGAGAGCGCCGCATCGAGCGCCTTGGCCTTGTCCATCGAGGACCCTTCCACGAGTTTGAGATTCGCCTGACTCACGATCTGCGCTCCTTATGGCAGGGGCACGGGGACATCTCAATCCGCGCCGGTGAGCGAGAATGGTCATGGTTTGTTCTCCCGCGCAAGTTCTTTCTTCGTTCTCGTTTCGCGCCTGCTGACAGGAGATGGCAGGAGGGTCTAGGAGAGGGGATAAGCCGCGGCGAAGGCCTCGGCGCCGACCGGAGACGAGGTGACATGAACAGGCGCGCGCGTGACTTCGGGCTGATCTGCGGGAGCCTGCCGTCGGGGCCGCTGAATGCGATCACCGACGTCGCCGGCGTGCGCGTCGGCCATCGCAGCCTGCGCGAGGGAAACATTCTCACGGGCTTCACCGCGGTACTGCCGCATGAGGGCGATCTTTTCCGCGAGAAGCTGCGGGCCGGATGCGACGTCATCAACGGCTTCGGCAAGAGCGCAGGGCTGGTGCAGCTCGCCGAGCTCGGCCAGATCGAGACGCCGATCCTGCTCGGCAACACCTTTTCGGTCGGCACCGGCTTCGATGCGCTGGTTGGCCGGGCGCTGGCGGCCAATCCCGAGATCGGCCGCGAGACCGGCACGGTCAATCCGCTGGTGCTGGAGTGCAATGACGGGTTCCTGTCGGATATCCGGGCGCGGGCCCTGACCGAGGCCGATGCGTTCGCGGCTCTCGATGCCGCGGCGAGCGGGCCGGTGACGGAAGGGGCGGTCGGCGCCGGCTCGGGGATGAGCGCCTTCGGCTTCAAGGGCGGCATCGGCACGGCCTCGCGGCTGATGCGGCTGGACGGCCGGGACTTCACGCTGGGCGTGCTCGTGCTCGCCAATTTCGGCAATGCCGGCGATCTCGTGCTGCCGGACGGGCGCCGGCCCGTGCCGCCGGTGCCGACTCCTGCCGCGCCCGAGCGCGGCTCGGTGATCATCGTGCTCGCGACCGATCTGCCGCTGGAATCACGGCAGTTGAGTCGGGTGGCGCGGCGCTGCGGCGCGGGGCTGGCGCGGCTCGGCGCCTTCTGGGGCCATGGCAGTGGCGATATCGCGGTCGCCTTCAGCACGGCGGGTCGCATCGCCCATCACGAGACAGCCGATCTCCTGCCGATGACGATGCTCAATGAGAGCCGGATCGACGGGCCGTTCCGCGCCGCGGCGGAGGCGACGCAGGAGGCGGTTGTGAACGCGATGCTGGCGGCGCCGGCCGTCATCGGGCGCGACGGCCACAGACGGCCCTCGCTGGCGGATGCGCTCGGCTGAGCGTCAGTGCGTAAAGCTTGATCTCGGAACCACCGCCGTCATCCCGGACTTGCCCCGGGATCCATCGGAGGGCTCCGGAACTCTCCGATGGATTCCGGATTGGCGCGGCTGTCTCCACCCGTCACCGCCTGCACCGTGGTAAGTGGCGCTTCAACTGGACAGGGCTTGGCGGGACGGGGCCATCCGCGCCCCCGCTCAATCCGCTGGTGGTGCCTGAAGCGCCGCGCCGAGACGCTCCAGTTCGAGCGTGTAGCAATAGAGCGCGAACAGGATCGCCAGCAGCAGGGTGCCGCGCCAGATCAGGTCGGCGGTCGAGAGGTCGACGACCGGGGCATGGCGCAGGAAATAGACCGAGAACAGCGCGCTGCCGAAGATGAAGCCGATGCGGCTGGCGAAGGCCAGCAGATGCCCGAGCGGGAGGTTGCGGCGGATCGGCGGCAGGGCGATCCGGTGCTTCCGGTACCAGTAGCAGGCCTGGCCCAGGGCCGCCGCGAGAAACAACTGCACGATGCTCAGCCGTGTGGAGAGATGCGGCGTGCCGATGTTCTCGATCAGCAGGCGAAAGCTCGCATGGATGTTGAACAACACGACCGCCGCACAGAGCGTCTGCACGGCGAGCAGGATCGCATAGCGGCGCGCGCTCGGCCCCGGCACCGGGCTCACCCCATCGCCGCCTTCACCGTCTCGACGAGCTGCTTCATCGTGAAGGGTTTCGGCAGGAAGTGGAAATCCTCGCCCTCGGGCAGGTTCTTGCGGAAGGCTTCCTCGGCATAGCCGGAGACGAAGACGACCTTGGTGTTGGGGTTGCGCTGGCGCAGCTCGCCGAGCAGCGTCGGGCCGTCCATCTCGGGCATCACCACGTCGGAGACGACGAGGTCGATCTGGCCGTCATGGGCGAGGAAGATGTCGAGCGCCTCGACGCCCGAGGCGGCCTCGTGGACGGTGTAGCCGCGCGAGACCAGCATGCGGGCGTTGAGCGCGCGCACGGCGTCCTCGTCCTCGACCAGCAGGATGACGCCGGCGCCGGTGTGGTCGGCGGCGACCTTCTTCGGCGCCTCCTTGACCGCGGCCTCGGCGGCGATCTCCTCCTCGCTCGGGACATGGCGGGGCAGGAAGATGCGGAAGATCGTGCCGCGGCCGACGACCGAGTCGCAGAAGACGAAGCCGCCGGTCTGCTTGACGATGCCGTATACCATGGAGAGGCCCAGCCCCGTGCCCTTGCCGACCTCCTTGGTGGTGAAGAAGGGCTCGAAGATCTTGTCGAGATGCTCGGGCGCGATGCCGGTGCCGGTGTCCTCGACCTCGAGCAGCACATAGTCGTCCGCCGGCAGGGCGGCATGGGCGAAGCCGGCGCAGTCGGCCCGCTCGACATTGCGGGTGCGCACGGTGAGCTTTCCGCCATCGGCCATCGCGTCGCGGGCGTTGACGGCGAGGTTGACGATGACCTGCTCGAGCTGGCCGAGATCGGCCTTGACCGGCCAGAGGTCGCGGCCCTGGCGCACGTCGAGCGTGACCTTGTCGGCGACGACGCGCTTGAGCATCAGCGAGAGGTCCGACAGCACGTCGCCGAGCTCCAGCACCTGCGGGCGCAGCGTCTGGCGGCGCGAGAAGGCGAGCAGCTGCCGCACCAGCGCCGCGGCGCGGTAGGCGTTCTGCTTGATCTGCATGATGTCGGGGAAGGAGGGGTCCGTCGGCCGGTGGCTCGCCAGCAGGAACTCCGAGGCGTTGATGATGACCTGCAGCACGTTGTTGAAGTCGTGCGCGATGCCGCCGGCGAGCTGGCCGACCGCCTGCATCTTCTGGGCCTGGTCGATATTGTCCTTGAGCTTGCGCTCGGCGGTGGTCTCGAGCGCGTAGATGATGGCGCGCTCGCCGTCGCCATCCTCGGTCGCCGCCACCGGCGAGAGATAGAGCCGGACCGAGCGGGTCTCGTCGGCCGCCAGCGTCAGGTCGAGCGGGGTGATCTCGGAGCGGCCCTCCATCGCATCCGCCAGCGCCCGGTCGAGCCCGCCGCCGGCGGCGACGAGGTCGAGGATCGTGGCCGGCTGCGGCCCGCCGGGGGTGAGCCGGGCGAAGGCGGCGTTGGCGCGCAGGATGGCGCCGGTGCGGTCGACGGTGGCGATCGCCATCGGCGTCGAGTGGAAGAAGCGGGCGAAGCGGATCTCGGCCTCGCTGCTGCCGTCGGTGCCGGCCTCGCCGGGGGCGCGGTTGAGCACGAGCGTGCGTGAGGGGCCGGCGCGGCCGTCGCTGCCGAAGGCGACCTGGTGGTGCAGGCGCACGGGGAGGGGGGCGCCGTTGCGGCGCTTGAGATCGACGTCGAGCACCTCGACGCGGACATCGCCGGCATGGCCGCGGATGGCCTGGACGAGGGCGGCGGCGGCGGGCGTCGCGATGTCGTCGAGATGCAGGCCGCCGGAGCCGAAGCGGGCGAGGTCGAAATCGAGCCAGCCGGAGAGGGTGGCGTTGAGATAGGAGACCTCGCCATCGGCGTCGATCGAGACGAAGCCGGCCGGCGCGTGGTCGAGATAGTCGATCGCGTGCTGGAGTTCCTGGAAGGCGTTCTCCTGGCGCTCGCGCTCGGGCGTGACGTCGGAGACCGACCAGAGCGTCGCGGGTCGCCCGTCGCGGCGCAGCGGCGAGACCTTGATGCGGTACCAGCCGACGGCGCCGCGCCCGCCGAGGGCGGGTTCGAGGCGCACCTCCTCGACCAGCTTGCGGTTTTCGCGGGCGGCGGTGGCGAGGCGGTAGATCGCCTCCGAGACCTCGGCGCGGCCGGTGAAGAGGCTGTTGACGGGGCGCAGGTCGCTGGCGCCGCGGGCGCCGGCCAGGGCGAGATAGGCCTCGTTGGCATAGACGATCGCGGTCTCGCCCTCGGTGACGACGACGCCCTCGTCGGCCCGGTCGACGATCGCCTTGGTCAGGTCGTTGCGGGCTGCGCGGCCGGAGAACTGCACGAGGCCGATCGCGAAGGCGAAGAGGCCGAAGACGCCGACCACGGAGAGCAGGCCGAGCAGCCCCAGGATCAGCGGCTGCGCCCATTCGTTGGCGATGAAGCCGAGCGCGATCGCCGAGCCGACGAGCAGCCCCGCGACGAGCAGGATGACGCCGATATGGCCCGGCTTGTCGGAACGATCGATCGCTGTCGTGGTGCCGCCCATTGCGGTGTGGTCCGTCCCGTTGACATGGGGCCGCGCTGGCGGCGGCAGTCGAGGCTGTTGAGCGAGTTAGGCGCGGCGGCGCTTCAGGCGCAAGACGTATCCGATCACTTCCGCCACCGCCTGATAGTGTTCGACAGGAATCTCTTCGTCGATCTCGACGCTGGCATAGAGCGCGCGCGCCAGCGGCACGTTCTCGACGATCGGGACCTCGTGCTCGCCGGCGACCTCGCGGATCTTCAGCGCGATCGCGTCGACGCCCTTGGCGAGGCAGAGCGGCGCCGCCATGCCGGGCTCGTATTGCAGGGCGACGGCATAGTGCGTGGGGTTGGTGACGATGACGGTGGCCTTGGGCACCTGCGCCATCATGCGCTTTCGCACGCGCTGGGCCCGGATCTGGCGCAGCTTCGCCTTCACCTCGGGATTGCCTTCCGAGTTCTTGTACTCTTCCTTGAGCTCCTGCT
The DNA here is from genome assembly GCA_001556125.1 of Rhizobiales bacterium CCH10-E5. Taxonomy (GTDB): domain Bacteria; phylum Pseudomonadota; class Alphaproteobacteria; order Rhizobiales; family Beijerinckiaceae; genus Allobosea; species Allobosea massiliensis. Next base: position 11,794 of record LSIG01000049.1, read on the forward strand.
TGGTCATCTTCTGGCGCTGGTACCAGGAGAAGCGCTGCCAGACGAAATCGCCGAGCGCGACCACGGCGAAGAGGGCGAGCGCCGCGCCCATCAGCTTGATCGCCAGCACGAGCGTCGCCGGCAGCAGGGCCGCGACGCTCATCTGGGCGAAGCCCTCGAGCCGGTCATGCTCGTTCCAGAGCGTGATCCAGAGCACGGCGCCGACGAGGCCGGTCTTCGCCAGCCCCTTGGCGAAGTTCACCCAGGCCTCCTTGCCGAACATGCGCTTGGCGCCGGCCATGGGCGAGATTCGGTTCAGCTTCGGCATCAGCGGGTCGAAGGTCCAAAGCGGCTTGTGCTGGATGAGCGCGCCGGCCAGGGCCGCGACGAGGATGAAGGCGAAGGGCAGGCCGAGTGCGGCAAAACCGGTCATCACCCCCTGCTTGGCGACATGCGCGAAGGCGGTGCCGTCGGAGGGCACCTGATGGGCGTTCATCAGGAAGGCGCGCAGCGAGAGCGCGCTGTCGCGGGCGGCCCAGCCGGCCCCGACGAGCAGCGCCAGTGTGAAGCCGCAGAGCACGAAGAAGGTGCCGATCTCCTGCGATCTGGGAATGTCGCCTTTCTCGGCGGCCTGATCCAGCTTTCGCTGGGTCGGGTCCTCTGTCCTGTCCTCGTTGTCGGCCTCCTCGGACATCGGCGCTCAGTTCCCCGTGAACTGGCGCAGGAAGCCGCCGAGCTCGCCCAGGAAGACGCTCATCATCACGCCGATGACGGCGAAGAAGACGAGCATGCCGCCGAGGATCGAGGCCGGAACCGCTAGGAAGAAGACCTGGAGCTGCGGCATCATGCGCGCGAGCACGCCGAGGCCGAGATTGAAGAGCAGGCCGAAGACGATGAAGGGCGCCGAGATCTGCACCGCGAGCGAGAAGCCCTGCGCGGCGGCGCGCACCGCGAGCGTCATCACGTCGTCGACCGGCGGCGCGGCTCCCGGCGGCAGGACGCGATAGCTCTCATGGATCGCGACGATCGCGACATGGTGCAGGTCGCTGGTCAGGATCAGCGTGATGCCGAGCATGGTGAGCAGGTTGCCGATCGAGGGGTTCTGCGTGCCGCCGGTGGGATCGACCGTCATCGCGAAGCCGAGACCCATGGTCTGCGCCACCAGCGTGCCGGCGGTCTGCAGCGCTGCCATGACGAGGCGCGCGCAGACGCCGATGATCAGCCCGATCAGGATTTCGCCGACCAGCAGCCCGAAGATGCCCGGCATATCGGGGGGAAGTCTGAGCTGCGGGCGGGCCATCGGCACCATCATCAGGGCGATGAAGAAGGCGAGCGACAGGCGCGCCCGCGAGAAGATGAAACGCTCCCCGATGCCCGGCATCAGCATGACCAGCGTGCCCACCCGCGCGAAGACGAGCACGAAGACGGCGCTGATCTCGGGCAGGATCGCGATCTGCATCGTGCCGCCGGGCCCTCGTCGCCATTGCGGGCGCCGCGGGGCCGGACCGCCGCAGAGGGCGGGGCACGGCAGCGGCAGGCTCATTCGCCCGTGGCGATTCGGACGGCGACCCGCCCCATATAACCCGCCAGCGCATCGCCCATGAACGGGAGAAACAGCATCATCGCGGCGAAGACGGCGATGATCTTCGGGACGTAGACGAGCGTCTGCTCCTGGATCTGAGTCAGGGCCTGGATCAGCGAGACGGCGAGGCCGACGATGAGGGCGACCATCATCAGCGGCCCGCCGGCCTTGAGAAAGACCATGATGCCGTCGCGGGCGACGTCGAGAATGGCTCCGGAGGTCATGGATGAAAGTCCTGATGGGCCGGGTTCAGACCGGCATCCGCATGATTTCTTCATAGGCTGCGATGACGCGGTCGCGCACGGCGACGAGCGTCTCGATCGCGGCCTCGCTTTCCGCCACCGCGGTGACGACGTCGACCACGTCGGCGCGGCCGGCGGCGACGGCGGCCGACTGCGCGTCCGAGCGGCGGCCCGCATCGGCGGTGGCCTCGAGCGCCTTGCCGATCAGGGCGGAGAAATCCGTGCTGCCGGTTTCCGAGGCCGAGGCGGCCTGCGGCTTGCGGAGCAGATTGCCCGCACCCATCCCCTGCATCGAGGCGTAGGCGCCGGCGGCGAAGCTGGGCGTGGCCATGATGGTCGTTCCCTTCAGGCGCGGAGAATGTCGATGGTGCGCTGGATCATCCGGCGCGTCGACGAGACCAGGTTGAGGTTGGCTTCGTAGCTGCGCTGGGCCTCGCGCATGTCCATCGTCTCGATCAGCGAATTGACGTTGGGCATGCGGACGTTGCCGGCAGCGTCTGCGGTCGGATTGCCGGGGTCGTATTTCACCCGGAAGGCGCTCTGGTCGCGCTGGACGCGGCCCATGTCGACGACCTGGGCATCGAGCTCGCGGTCGAAGCGGCGCTGGAAGGTCGGGATTTTGCGGCGATAGGGGTCGGCGCCAGCACGCTCGGGGCCCGAATCGGCATTGGCCATGTTCTCGGCGATGACGCGCATGCGGCCGGACTGGCTGCGCAGGCCCGAGGTCGCCACCGCGATGCTCTTGAGAAGATCCATGTCGTCCGTTCCTCCTGCTCCGGCGCGGCGCCGGCTGCGCGGCGTTCAGCATCAGCAGCTGCGTCCAGCCGCCTTCGTCAGCGCCCCTTGCCGATGGCGATCTTCATCAGCCCGAGACCCTTGCTGTAGAGCGAGGCGGCGAGCTGATAGTCCGACTGGTTCTGCGCGACCTTCATCATCTCGTCCTCGAGATTGACCGCGTTGCCGCTGGGCGTGGTCTCGAAGCGTCGAGCGCGGGCGCTGTCGAAGCCGTCGCTGCGGCCGCCGATGCCCATATGTCCGGCGCTGGTGCGGGCCAGCGAGACCTCGCCCACGCCACCCGCTCCGGTCCGGACGACCGGCGCCTTGACGTCCATCGGGCGAAAGCCCGGGCTGTCGGCGTTGGCGACGTTCTCGGCCAGGACCTTCTGGCGCGACTGGTGGAAATGCATGCGCGTCTTCAGCGCCTGCATCAGGTTGCCGCCCGTGCCCAGGGCCGAATTCGCCATGATCTCGCCCCTCCGATGCCGGCGCGGCGCGCCCGTCGACTGGGTAAATATTGCCCAGCCCATGGTTAACGATCGGTTAAAGGGAGCCGCTTTCCGAGATGTGGTTAACCACGCATTCACCATGTTTCCTGAAAGCGCGGGCGCTATGCTATAGGCACCGTGTTCAACATCGGGTGGATTCCGGCAGCCGGGACCCGGCCCCGCCGACGCTTATGAGGCAGACCTTGCAGAGCTTGTTTGGCTTCGATCTCCCGACCGCGCAGAAGTGGGTCATCGCCTTCGGCGTCATCCTCGTCCTGCTCGTGCTGCTGGGTCTCTTCGCGCGGCAGATCAAGGACGGGCGGCTGCGGATCAAGGGGCAGGGCGGGGGGCGCACGCGCCAGCCGCGGCTCGGCGTGGTCGACATCCACGACCTCGACCGCCAGCGCCAGCTCGTGCTGATCCGCCGCGACAATGTCGAGCATCTGGTGATGATCGGCGGCGCCTCGGATGTCGTGGTCGAGACCAACATCGTGCGCAGCGGCGCGAGGGCGGCGCTGCCGACCCAGGCCGAGCCGCTGCCGAGCGACCGGCCGCTGCCCTTCGACACGCTGGTTCCGCCGGAACTGCTGCGTCAGGATCTGCCGCGCCAGGAGACGGCGAGGCAGGAGATGGCGAGGCAGGAGAGCGTGCGCCAGGACACGACCCGGCTGGAGAGCCTTGAGGAGCTGCGCCGCGCCACGGGTTCGGCCACACCGGTCGCCGCACCGGCTCCCGCCGCCGACACCTCCCCCCGCCAGCCGCCGCGCTCCGCCCAGGGCGCCGCCGCCATTGAGGCCGCAGTCGCTGCCGCGGCGGGCGGCGCTGCGCTCGGTGCCGTCCTGCCGAAGGATGCCGCGCCGGTGCCGGCCGCGCCCGCGCTGCAACCGCCCAACTTTGCCCGTGACCATGCGCCCGCCCCGGCGGCGAGCGCGGTCGAGCTCGACGATATGGCGCGCCAGCTCGACGAGGCGTTGAAGCGTCCGTTCTCGGCCGTGCGTCCGGCCCAGGGCCAGGTGGCTGGAAGCCCCGTCGCGCCGCCGCCGCCGACCGCTCCCGCGCCTGCCGGCACCGAGACACCCGTCCCGCCGGTCGAGCCGCCGCTGAAGGCGGCCGAACCCGTGCGCTCGGCGCCAGCCGCCAAGCCGCCGGAGTCCCCCAAGCCTGCCGAGCCCGCCAAACCGGCCGAACCGGCGAAGGCGGCCGATACCAAGCCGATCGAGACGAAGCCTGTCGACACAAAGCCGCTTGAAGCCAAGCCGGTGGCGCCGCCGCCGAAGGTCGAGCCGGTGATTGAACCGCCTGCGCCGGTGGCGCCGCCCGTCGAGGCGCCGACTCCGGCAGGCCGGGCGCTGCCGCTCGACGTCGAGGCCGAGCTGGCGATGGCACTGGGTCTCAAGCCGGAGCGAACGGGGCCGAAGCCGCCCGTCTCCGGCCCGGCACCCACGCCGGCTCCAGTTGTGACGCCGCCGCCCGTCGCGGCCGCTCGTCCCGATTCCGCCCCGCCAGCGGCCGAACCGCCGCCTCAGAAGCCGGCGCTGCAGCCGACGACGCCCCTCCCGTCGGGGCCGGCGGCCGATCTCGAGCCCGCCCCCGCCGCCGGGCCGAAGCCGGCCGAGGCTGCGGAGGTCGAGATGGCCGAGGTCAAGGCCGCCGAACCGGCCGCGCCCGATCCCAAGACGATCGACCCGTTCTCGGTGGACGCGATCGAGGCCGAATTCGCGCGGCTGCTCGGGCGCGACCCCAAGGCCAAGGGCTGAGCGCTCTCCGCCCCGTTAGCGGCCGCGCGATCAACAGCTTTCGCCGCCGCGCGGCACTCTGACGCCGCCGCGCCCGTTGCTGGCGCGGCGAGGCCCGCTCTAGCGTGACGCTGCCCGATGCGTTGATTCGGGCGCAACCACGGCCATGTGCGGGACCATGATCTGCTTCTCTGCGAGATGGCGCCGCCGCCTGCGGAGCCTGCGCGCCGTGACCGGCAGGCTCGCCCTGTGGGCCGCGCTGCTGGCCGTGCCCGCCGGGCCGGCGCTGGCGCAGACGCTCTCGCTCGATCTCGGCCAGGGCGGCGGAGTGGCCGAGCGGGCGCTGCAGCTGATCGCCGTCATCACGGTGCTGTCGCTGGCGCCGTCGATCCTGATCATGGTGACGTCCTTCACCCGGATCGTGGTGGTGCTGTCGCTGCTGCGCTCGGCGCTGGGCACGCAGACGGCGCCGCCCAACGCCGTGATCATCGGGCTCGCGGTCTTCCTCACCGGCTTCGTGATGGCGCCGACGCTGCGCGAGGCCTACACGACCGCGGTCGCGCCGCTCGTCGCCGGGCAGATCCAGCCGGCGGAGGCCTATAATCGCGGCGTGGTGCCGTTCAAGACCTTCATGCTGCGCCATGTGCGCGAGAAGGATCTCGCGCTGTTCATGGAGATGTCGCGCGAGCCGCCCCCGGCGACGCCGCAGGACGTGCAGATCCATGTGCTGGTGCCGGCCTTCATGATCTCGGAGCTCCGGCGCGCCTTCGAGATCGGCTTCCTGCTGTTCGTGCCCTTCCTGATCATCGACCTGGTGGTGGCCTCGATCCTGATGTCGGTGGGCATGATGATGCTGCCGCCGGTGACGGTGGCGCTGCCTTTCAAGCTGATCTTCTTCGTGCTCGTCGATGGCTGGGGACTGGTCGCCGGATCGCTGGTCAAGAGCTACGGAAGCTGACGGGCGGAGTCCGTCTCAGCTGCGCCCGGGCGGGGCGGGGGCCGGAGCGGGCGCTCCGGCAGAGGCCGCGGGCGTCGCGGCCGGTGCGGGCG
>LSIG01000005.1 GCA_001556125.1 Rhizobiales bacterium CCH10-E5
GGGACTGTCAGGATTTCCGTGTGCGGGCGGCGGGTTGAACATCAGGCCGCCATGGCCCTTGTGAAGCGCTCGCCGAAGATGACGGCGAATTGAGCCTTGGCCATGACCCACTCACGAGGTCCCATCTTCCACTCCTTTTCGGAGCGGTTCAAGACGAGGAAGAGGAGCTTCATCGCAGCCTCGTCGGTCGGGAAGTGGCCTCGGGCGCGCACGGCCCGGCGCAGCTTGGCGTTCAGCGCCTCGATCGCGTTGGTGGTGTAGAGGATGCGACGAACGTCGGCGGGGAAGGCGTAGAACGGCACGACCTCGCTCCAGGCGCGTCGCCAGCTCTGGGCGATCGCCGGATAGCGGCGGCCCCAATGCCCCTCCTCGAAGGCGCTGAGCGCTGCCTCGCCGGCGGCGGCATCAATGGCGCGATAGATGCCCTTCAACGCCGCGGCGACGAGCTTGCGATCCTTGTAGGAGACGAAGTCCAGGCTGTGGCGCAACAGGTGGACGATGCAGGTCTGAACCATGGCCTCGGGGAACACCGCCCGGATCGCGTCGGGGAAGCCCTTCAGGCCATCGACGACGGCGAGCAGGATGTCCTCGACGCCGCGGTTGCGCAGTTCGTTCATGACGCGCAGCCAGAACTTCGCGCCCTCGTTCTGCTCCAGCCAGAGGCCCAGAATCTCCTTGGCGCCGTCGGCACGGACGCCGAGCGCGATGTGGACGGCCTTGTTGCGGACGACGCCCTCGTCGCGGATCTTGACGCGCAGGGCATCGAAGAAGACCAGCGGATAGACCGGCTCCAGCGGCCGGCTCTGCCAAGCCGCGATCTCATCGAGCACGGCATCGGTGACGGCGCTGATGAGGTCGGGGGAGACCTCGATGCCGTAGAGCTCGCGCAGATGCCCGACGATCTCGCGGGCGCTCATGCCCCGGGCATACATCGAGACGATCTTGTCGTCGAAGCCGGGAAAGCGGCGCTGATACTTGGCGATCAGTTGCGGATCGAACGTCGCCTGTCGATCGCGCGGAATCTCCAGCTCGATCCGGCCGGTCTCGGTCGTCACCGTCTTGCGGCCGTAGCCGTTGCGGCTGTTACCGGCTTCGTCACCTGCCAGATGATGATCCATCTCGGCGTTCAGGGCCCGCTCGGCGAAGGCCTTCTTCAGATCGTCGAGCAGGCCATTGGGGTCGAAAGCCGTCTTGGGGTCGGCGCCGGCCAGCAGCTGGTCCAGAAGCGCGTCAGGAATACGGGGGGCTTTGCGTCGTGCCATCGGGAACCTCCATCGGGTCCATTATGGCCGCCCGCACACGGAAATCCTGACAGTCCC
>LSIG01000050.1 GCA_001556125.1 Rhizobiales bacterium CCH10-E5
CCCGACAATCCAAGCGCGGCCGTCTTTGGCTTGCGGACGGACCCTGCATCCGCCTTCGCGCCGAGCGGCCCAACCATGCCTGGTCCTACGACTTTGTCGAGGACCGCACCCATGACGGGAGAAAGTATCGCATGCTCAACATCATCGACGAGTTCACGCATGAATGCCTGACAATCCGCATCGATCGCAGGCTGAAGGCGATCGACGTCATCGACGTGCTCTCGGATCTGTTCATCCTGCGCGGCGTGCCGGAGCATGTTCGGTCAGATAACGGGCCCGAATTCGTCGCCAAGGCCGTGCAGGACTGGATCGGTGCGGTCGGCGCCAAGACCGCCTATATCGCGCCCGGCAGTCCTTGGGAGAACGGCTTCATCGAGTCGTTCAATGCCCGGTTGCGCGACGAACTTCTCGACGGCGAGATCTTCTATTCGCTCGCGGAGGCGAAGATCGTCGTCGAAAGCTGGCGGCGACACTTCAACACGCTGCGCCCACATGGCTCGCTCGGCTACAAGCCCCCCGCCCCGGAGGTCTTCGTCCCCGCAATGACCGCGCGGGCGGCTGCGCAATCCAGACCGGCTACGCCGCCCGCGCTGGCGCCGAGGCCAACCGTCCACTAACAATCCCCATGGACCTCTCGGCGGGGGCGGATCACTGTCGCCGCATGGCCAAGGTCATCGCATCAGGCATCCAGACCTCCGGCAGGAAGCCGCTCGCATACAGCGTCGCCAGCACCGCGGCATCGATCGCATCGGTCTTGATCTTGGCATGTGCGATCATCCGCACCTGCTTGGGATTGGCGATCACCACACGGTCAACGTGAGGTGTCAGCAACTCCGCCACGGAAGCCGCGTTACCCGTTGCCTCGATCACCACATGATCGTCGTGGGTGAGGTTCTTCCTGGCAAAATCCTCAAGCGCTTCCCGCAGCATCGGGACCCGCCCGAGCTTCCTGAAAGCCCCCTCGTGGAGCACGACAGCCTCCGCTGCCACGCGGTGAATGTCCAAGCCGATGATCCGCATGCTCCTCTCCTCGTTCGGTCAAAGACGGGGAGCTTGCGGGCGACACGACAATTACGGATCCGCGCTCGCAGCGCATCCGGGCTAGTCGCAGGGGCGGCCAGATAACGACCTCGAACTCGCGGTTCATGTCAGTGCGACGGCCTGCCCGCACTTGCGTGCTCCCGGTGCCCCGAGGCCCGGATCGGCCGAAGCTAGCGGCTTCGACCGGTCAGAGGAACAGCGGCACCAACGACATCATGCCGGATAATGCCTTCATAGAGTCGTTCAACGGGGGAAGTTCCGGACCGAATGCCTCAACGCCCTTGGTTCATGAGCCTGCCCGATGCCCGGGAGAAAGTGGAGGCTTGGCGTAGGGAGTACAACGAGCTACGACCTCATAGTGCGATCGGGAACAAGACCCCGATATCGCTCGTCAATCGGCCACCGGCATGCAGCCCACGGTGACCGTTTACCCCCTGGAAGCGGCCAGCAGGCCGGTCCAGCATCGGGGGCAGGCTCAAACCCGCCAAAAACGAACTCAGCGCTGGATAAAAACTGGGGGCAACGTCACAGTTTCTATCCAGCGCGGAGTTCGCTCCGGCGGTAGGCTGTGGCCTGTTAACCGGGGTGGAGACGGGATCTGGCGCGGAGCCGTTGGTATAGCGCAGCGGCAGATCCCGTCGTGGGTTGAAGGTGGCGGCGAAGGCAGATAGTGGCTGCCAGTGCCCGGAGTGAGGTCGGGAACCGCCCATTCGACCCGGCTCGTGCGCCCGACATCGGCCGCCTTCCAAACGACACCGGATTGGCTCAGCGCGTTTCCCTCGACATGCCGCGCTACCTTTACACGATGGAAACCGCGCGACACCAATGAAGCGCCGATGCTCGTTCCGATCAGCCCGGTCGCGCCAATGATCGCAATGCGCTCCAAGGTGCTCTCCGCTGCACGGGGAACGGTGATCGGCCTATCGACGCCTGTCTGAATAGGCCCCGGGCTTCGTGCCTGCGTCTGGAAGATTGTCGCGAGAGGGCGGAGCACGGCGCAGCATGAAAAGTGTTGCCATGGCGGCAACCGCGCCGGCGAATACGCCGCCGATGGTTGGCGCCATCAATTTCTTCGACCGGTCGAGGCGTTTCGCGGTCGGCGACCGTTCCAATGAATCTTGCAGGCGATCGATGATCGGCTCGGACGGCGTTCTCGAGATGAGATAACCCGCCAAAACTGCCGCGACGGCGCTCAGAAGGAGGGCTGCGGCGACAGCCAGACTAGCTGCGACTCCGCCCCATCGGAACATCAGGAAAGTGTAGAGCGCGTCCAGCGCGTACCCGGCCGCGAATAGCACGAGAAGGCCGCCGGCTGACCACAGGCCATAGATTACGAGCTCGCGACGAAGCGCTGCCTTGACCGTCTCGGCGAGATGAGCCAGCAACCTGCCCACGACCTATCTCGCTGCCCAGAATCCGACGACCACGCCGATGGCGGCAGCCCACGCCAAGGCGCGCATCGGCTGCGCCCTGACCTCTTCGATGACCAGTCTTTGCAACTCGCTGACCCCCTCGCCCGCTGCCTCGGTCATGCGATCGGTGTCGATGCCCACGGACTTGAGATTGGAAGCGATTTCACTTCCGGCTTCCCGACCCTCGGAGACCATATCAGCGGCCCGCTTCGTGGCGCGATCAGCGTCGTTCTCACCTACCATAGTACCCTCCTGTTCAAAGGCAATGTCGCAGGTTCCAACGGTCGCTGGCGCGGAAGAGTTCCGCGCCTTTCGCCTTCTGGCTATTGATGATCGGAACCGCTTTCATCATCTCGAGCGGAACCCTCGCCCCTGGGACCGAACTTGTTGTCGGCGGCCTCAGCACCGCGCAGGCCGATGGGTCGAGGCGGCCCCTTGGTGGTATCGCGCAGCGTCTGGCGTTCGGCCTCGGAATTCAGCTCCGCACCGACGAGAATGATCGTCGCGGACAGCCACATCCACATCAGCAGCGCGATGACGGCGCCGAGTGCGCCATAGGTCTTGTTGTAGTCCTCGAAACTGGCGACGTACCAGGAGAACAGCACCGAGCCCAGCAACCAGGCAATGCTCGCGAAAACGGCTCCCGGGCTGACCCACTTCCATTGGGCCTCGTCTCGGCTGGGGCCAAAGCGATAAAGGGCAGCCAGGCCGACCATGAGCAGGACGATGAGAGCGGGCCAGCGGCCGAGCGAGATAAGCCATTCCACCGCATCTCCGAGATAGAGATAATCCAGCACCACTGGAATTGCTGCCACGGCTACGATCGCAATCACCGCGAATACGAGGATCCCGAGGGTGAAGATCAAGGAGGTCAAATTCAGTCGGATGAAGCTGCGCTTTTCGTCCTCGCCGTAAGCGACGTTCAGGGCATCGAAGACGGCCTTTACTCCGGCGTTGGCGCTCCAGGCGGACAGAACCAGCCCGATCACGAAGGCCAGTCCGAGCTTCGTTTCGTTGCCTGTCGAAATGCGGACGATCTGATCCCGAAGGATTTCGATTGCCCCGCTCGGCAGCACGCCTTCAGCTACCGACAACTGCTCGGTAATGGTGCCGGGATCGGCGACCAGACCGTAGAGCGAAACGAACGCGGTGACCGCAGGAAACACTGCCAGAAGTCCGTAGAAGGTGACGCCGGCCGCAACCGCGAGGACACGGTCCTTGTCGACTTCGCCATAGGTCCGCCAGAGGATATCACGCCATCCGCCGGGAGGAATTTCGGTCGGTGCTTCAGCGCTCGAGCCTTCCCCCGACCCGCCTCCTTTTTGACTTCTCAGGCCGCGATCGCCCGTCGCAAGCGAGATTGCACCCGCCGCGAACAGCGCGGCCGCGAACCCGTAGGCGCACGCCAACGCCACTTGCTTCAAGAAGATCGGTATCCGCACGCCGTCGCCCCAAACATGTTGGTTCCTCCGATTGCGCACACGATGGTGCGATTGGCCTCCAACTCGGAGCCGGTGGAGTCAGTTCCAAATTCGTCCAATTAAAGGGAAGGGCTATCGTCCGATAGCGTTGAAAAAACTCTCGAATTTTCGCGGAGTCATTCGAAGGACTATTTGAGATTCGAGGCATGGCATCGCCTTCGCGTCGCTCAGACGGGCTGGCCCGGTCGGAACTCGTACGTCCGGCGGGTCAAGTTTTCCCAAGAGATTTGACCAGGAGCGCAATATAGCACGGTAGGAGCGACACCCGATTCACTTCGGCTAAGCCGTCCCGGTTCGCTCAGTCAGCGCAACAAACCCGGTCGCGCCCATCAAGCGGGCCACACGCCTCTTGCCGATGGCGACCCCGTCGGCCTTGAGCTCGGCATGGAGCCGAGGCGCACCATAGGTTTTGCGCGAGGCCGCATGGATCGTGCGGATCTTCCGGATGAGGTCGAGGTTGGCAGTCGCTCGCGCCGAGGCAGGCCTGCCGCGTCAAGCGTAATAGCCTGACGCGAAGACTTTGAAGACGCGGGCCAGCCCATGAGCTTCAGCCAGCAGTTCACCTGCAGCCGTAAGGATCGGATCACTATCCGCGGCTTCGCGCGTCTGACGCGCTGAGCAAGGTCGTGATCAGGAGGGCCGCCGAAGCACCGGCGTGAACCAGGCCGCGGGGATCGAGGATGTCGCCAATCGCGGCCCCGAATCCCAGCGCCAGCAGCATCCATGCCGCCGTGGCTACGGTAGCCCCCGCCCCGATCCAGCGATCGTTCTTTCGCGTCAGCCGAAGCGCCTGGAGTGTCCAGCGACATTCGGAACTGACCCCTTTGCGTCATGAAGAACTGACCCCCAT
>LSIG01000051.1 GCA_001556125.1 Rhizobiales bacterium CCH10-E5
CACAGATCGACCGTTTGGTAGGCTGGCGCCGTGAGGCGCCCGGTGCGGTCTGACCCGCACTCCGATCGACCCGCCAGTGTCTTTCCCCGGACCTGTCGGCCGCCCGGGAACGCCTTGCGGAGAGGGTTCGCCTCGCCGTTGCCTGTGACCCGAGAAGGGCCTGACCATCCGGTCACGTTACTGTCCTGTCCGTGCAGCTGTCCCGGCGAGCCGTTTGGTGATCGAGCCGGGAGAGCAGCATGGCCATAAAGGATGATGCGAACGTCTGTGCCATCGTTGGAGGCGTGGATACAC
>LSIG01000052.1 GCA_001556125.1 Rhizobiales bacterium CCH10-E5
TCATAGCCCCATCCTCTCAGGAGTTGGGGCCTCCGGCAAAGCCGGGGCGGTTCATCCCTCTTGCGCTGGCAAGCCCCAGAGTGGCCCCTGTGGGCTTCCAGTGAGCCGCCATCCTTTGACCCGGACCTGCGGTCTCGTTCTCCTCGTGGGGCTCGATAAATCGAAGCTCTTCCATCATCGTGACCAGACGCTTGAAGGTCTTGTATCCCACGCGCTCGCCGCTGAATGTCCCTTCTGTCATCGAACGATAGACCCAGCCATCGGTCTCGGGCATTCCCGCTGAAACCAGCAAATCACAGATAAAAGCAGCAAAAGCGTTCTCAATCTTGAGCCGCCCTTTGTGCCTCCGCTTGGTCTTGCGAAAGCCCGTGTCCGTTTCATGCTTTTCGAGGCCTGATACAAACCCATCAACGAATAGCTTAGCTTCTTCCGATGCTGCTACGCTGTTAAGCGAAGCTCTGAGAGCCCGTCCCGAAAGGGTTGAGCGACTGGGGCACTCGTGATTCCAAGGGGTTG
>LSIG01000053.1 GCA_001556125.1 Rhizobiales bacterium CCH10-E5
TAACCGGCAATCGCCGGTGACCACCGTCAGCTACACCACGCTATGGGACACGACCGCCTTCGATCGTGATCCCGTCGACCATCAAACCTGCGGGAACCAGGCTGGCTGGCCGAAATCGCTGCTTCATCGCGCTGATTCCTTCTGGAAACCAGCATCAAAACAGCCCCGACCTGCAGCAGATTTGAGTCAGACCCAGCCTTCAACGCGATAAGGGGGCTGCGCTTCAATGCGATTTGACAACGATCCCGATCCTCACTACATCCCGATCGAGTGGGTCGCCCCGGGTGGATCGGCACGTCCACCTGACGAAGCCAATGAGAGATGTAGTCGGGCTTTGGGACACGGGATTTAACATCAACGACCTCCCTTGAGCCGACGCAAGCTCACCGTCCGGTTGGCTTTTCGGGGTTCGCTCGCGCTTCCATCCAGCGGTCGGCCGGTATCCTGACCCCACGGCTTGCCTGGACCGAGCTCCCGGACGGCCTCCTCCTATCGCAGGGCCGTGAAGAGCATCGCGGCGGCCGCCGCTGCCATGGCGAGGGTTGCGGCCCAGCCGATGAGGCGCAGGGCTCCTGAAACGACGACCTCGCCCATGATCTTCGCTCTCGCCGTCATCAGCATCATGACGGCCATCACGGGGACCGCGACGATCCCGTTGATCACAGCGCTCCAATAAAGAGCCTTGATGGGATTGATGGAAGAGAAGTTGAGGCCCGCCCCGAGGATAATCGCGAGCGCGATCGTGGCGTAGAAGGCTTTGGCCTCCACGGGTCGACGGCCGAGGCCCACCGGCCACTTTCTGGCTTCGCCAAGGGCATAGGCCGCGGATCCCGCGAGTACCGGGACCGCGAGAAGCCCCGTGCCGATCACCCCGAGGGCGAAGACCGCGAAGGCGAGGCGACCTGCAACAGGGCGGAGCGCCTCGGCCGCCTGGCTCGACGATTCAATACCGGTGATGCCGTTCGCGTTCAGCGTAGCGGCTGTGGTGATGATGATCTGTGCACGGCGGTGAGAAAACCATCCAGTGGAGCGCCTGCGTTTGTGCCGGCGCGGGCGGCGTAAAAGTCGGCCATTGGATAGGCTGACCCCTTTCGGGGTTGGCGGGGATGTTCGCTGTGGAGATTTACGCGGCGGTTCGCGATTTCGTTTTCAACCAGGAGAAGAGCCGGCGGGAAGCGGCTCGCGTGTTCGGGCTGAGCCGCGAGACGGTTGCGAAGATGTGCCGGTTCTCGCTGCCGCCGGGCTACACGCGCACGAAGCCGGTCGAGAAGCCGAAGCTGGGTCCGCTTCTGCCGGTGATCGATGCGATCCTGGAGGCGGATCGGACGTCACCGGTGAAGCAGCGTCATACGGCGAAGCGGATCTTCGAGCGCCTTCGTGACGAGCACGGCTTTGCCGGCGGCTACACGGTGGTGAAGGACCATGTGCGGCTCTGCCGGGCGCGGGGCCGGGAGACCTTCGTGCCGCTGGCGCATCCGCCTGGTCACGCTCAGGTGGACTTCGGCGAGGCGATCGCGGTGATCGGCGGGGTGCGGCAGAAGATTCACTTCTTCTGCCTGGACCTGCCGCAGTCGGACGCCTGCTTCGTGAAGGCCTATCCGCGCGAGACGACGGAGGCGTTCCTGGACGGGCACGTCTCGGCCTTCGGCTTCTTTGGCGGCGTCCCGCTGTCGGTGCTCTATGACAACACGCGCATCGCGGTGGCGAAGATCTGCGGCGATGGCCGGCGCGAGCGGACACGGGCGTTCACCGAGCTGGTAAGCCACTATCTGTTCCGGGATCGGTTCGGCCGCCCGGGCAAGGGCAACGACAAGGGCAAGGTCGAGGGGCTGGTGAAGTATGCCCGCTCGAACTTCATGACGCCGATCCCGGTGGCGGCGAGCTTGGCCGAGCTGAACGCGATGTTGGCCGAGCGTTGCCGCCGGCGGCAGGACGAGCGCGCCGGTCGTCACGCGCAGATGATCGGCGACCGTCTCGCTGCCGATTGTGAGGCCCTGCGCCCCTTGCCGGCGGTGCCGCTGGAGCCGTGCGAGAAGCGTGGCGGGCGGGTCTCGTCGACGGCGCTGG
>LSIG01000054.1 GCA_001556125.1 Rhizobiales bacterium CCH10-E5
TTCTGGAAAGCAGCGCCAGATCACCGCTTATCTGCAGCGAGATTGAGTCAGACCCAAACTTGCACGCCGAAACACAGGGAACGCCTCGCCCAGGTGCTCGCTAGTAATCGCCGGCTGGCTCAAATGCCCGCGATCAACTTCCAAGCGCGACGCCGCATCGAGTCTGTCATCGCGGGCTTAATCGAAGCACTCGATGACTTGGACGGCGATTGCGATCTGGAGGCTGTCAGCCAATACGAAGGCGGGCAATGCGATGACGAGGGCCAAGCTGACTTCGATGGCCTCGCCGAGCAGTGGAAGCATCAAAAGCCCCAAGGCGAATGGGTGGTCGCATGAAGCTGCGAGACATCACCGCCGCCATTGCCGATGATGACCGCGACATGATGCGGCGCGCGTTCTGCGCGCTCGTCGAACATCCCCAGGGCGAGGGCGTCGAAGCATCGTCCGGCGGGCTCCTGATTGTCGCGCTCAACCGGCTATGCGTCGCATTGGGAGAGGATGGCGACACGATGCCGCCAGAGGCATGCGACACTCTCAGCCTGCCGCTGGGCTCATCCTATGCCGATGGGGCGACCCAAGCGAAACGAGATGGCGCCCGGCTGGCGCGGGACTTGATAGCGGCCGGCTAGGCACTGCCATCGAGGCCGAGAGTGTTCAGCGGTCGATGCGATCGATCTGACCATGGCAGAACAAGCGCGCGGGTGTCCGTCATCGGATTGCCCATCAGATCCCAATGCTGACGCAACTCCGCGACCTTGGATTTCAATCGCACCTTTTGCTCAGGCATGGCGGCTTTATCGAGCCGAGGAAACATGCGGCAGCACTCATCCGCCAAACGCTCGACCTTCGACGGCGGAGGCTTCCGCGCGAAGGCCCACACCTGAAAAACTTGAGCCTCTATCGGCATATGGCCAGTAGCATTGCCGTAATCCGTCCACCCGAGCATCAGCGCTTGGACATTCATTTCCTCATCGAACTCAGCCAACAGAGTCTCGTCGTCACGCTCTCCTCGCTTGCCGTGGCCTCTAGCGTGCTTGAAAGCATTCCAGAACGCATTGCGGTCGCGGCGAAGCTGTTCTGCATCCACATGAGGATGCGCCTCGATCAGGACATTCATGAAGCTCTTGCCGTGGACCTTTACGGCATAGAATTCCATGACCTCACCGCCGCCGCCGGCTAGGCACTGGACCGATACGGGGTCCAGATCCTCCATGAACAGATAAAGCGCGGTGCCGAGCTGCCGGCGGGCGGCCTCGATCTTCAAGCGCATGTCGCATTGTCTCCAAGGTTCCACCGCGCCATACAGGAAGCCTGCTGGTGCGACAACTTGCCACCCGTCCACTGCAATGCGCTGCAATACGTCCGCGTGAGAAAACTCAAAAGATGGCCTCACTGATGGCCTTTTCCGAAATCTCATCGAAAATAAATATTCAAAATCAATATCTTAACGGCTTAATTCAATGCCTCTCCTGGGCACCACTCTTTTTCCTCAGCAGGGAAAGAGCTTCGGTTTTGTAAGAGCTTATCGGTTATCCGTTTTTATAAAGCGGCTTCAACCCATGGCCCTTGCAAGCCCCATCCCTTCGCTACCAAGTCGGGATGCTACGACCCCAACGCTGGGGTTCCGAACGAGATCGAGGAGGTCGCGCGCGATCGTTCCGTGACCCTGCCGGTCGACGGCGAAGCGGTCTCTGTGGCCGTCTCCGACTAAGTCCATGTCGCGCCGCGCACCAAGAGCGCCCGCGAGGCTAGGGACCGGTTTCAGATCGCGTTCCATCGCCTCGGCGGCTACCGGAAAACCCGGTCTCTCTGCCCGCACGGGCGGGGTCCGGTCACCTACGACACGCCGGCAAGGCGGCTTATCGTCTCGTGCTTGTCGGCGAGAAGACGCTCGATCCGATTGGCAAACAGGGAGAGAATCAGGTCGTCATAGGTCATGCCCTGCTGCTCCAGACCGATGCTGACGAGACTGGTCACGCCCGGCGCAGGCGCTTTCAGATCGGGCTTGGGGTTGGCTTCGAGCACAAACATATTGCCATCCTGATCGGCACGAATATCGAGTCGGATGAGCGTTTCGATGCCGAATTGGGCGAAGACGGCGCGCGCGATCCGCGCGAGCTGCGCCCATGCGGCGCGATCCAATACGGGGTCCAGCAGCTGGGCCCGTTCCTCGCTGATGGGCTTCACATCCATCGAGGTGAAGATCGGCTCGCCTGGTGCGAATCGCCGTTCCAGCGCCGAGAAAACGAGAGGCTCCTCTGCCTTGGTCAGAACGCCCCCGCGCGCCACGACGGGGCCGCAGATGGCGACGCAGTATTCCGCGCCTCCAAGATAGCGCTCGATCAGCACAGGCGCCCTCGTGACAGCCGTGACGCTCGCGATCGCGTCGCGCAGCTGCAGGATGCTGTCGACGAAGGTGACATGGAGCGAGGCCCGCCCCGATACCGGCTTCACGATGAAGGGGCCGCGATAGGCGCCGAAGATCCGCTGGAATCCGGCATCCTGCGTCGGGCAGAACGGATTGGGCGAGGGGCGCACCAGCAGCGACGGCGCCGTTGGAATGCCTGCCGCGACGAGCTGCTGTTTGAAGAGGTGCTTGTTGTCGAGGATGCCGGCCAGCAGTGGCTCATGCCCGACATAGGGCAGGCCGAGCATCTCGAACATCGCCGGCGTATGCGTGATGGCCGAGGCCCCCTGCACCCCGGCCGTGTTCAGCCATGCCATATGGGTGCCGCTGTCGCGCAACCGCGCCGGCAGTCGCATGTCGTCTGGCATCACCTCGATGGGCTGGCGGCAGCCGAGACGCAGCAGGGCCGCAGCAATGTCCTCGGCCACCGGGCGGTAGCTCTTCCAGGAACGCTGATTGCCCGCCATGCCAAGGACTGCACCGTCGACGGTCTTGTCGCCGCCATGGACAATGGCCATGCGCAGCCGCCGGAACAGGACCTCGATGTGCCGGTTCAGGCCCAGGGGCTGAAGCGGCAGCCCAAAAGCCTCGGTCTCGCGGACTGCGCTGGCGGTAATAGACATCGATGCCCCCATCCGGCGTCAGCGACACATCATCGGAAGCTGACGTGGAAGAGACATAAAGCGGCGAGCCTATGCTCAAGCCTAACGAGGATACTTAAAAAATATTCAGTTCAAAACCGCGCAATACATCCCGAATGAACTCTGAACGGCTTCGTGAAAAGGCCACCTATCGACTGACCCGCATCCCTGTTCCGGACCGGCCGTTCCGGGCGAGGACAGCGCCCGCCTTCACTGGCTCAAGCGGGCACTCGCCTTGCCGTCCACGCGCACAAGATTGCCCTCGTAGTCATAGATGGTCCCCGCCGCCGCAAAGATCGAAAGCGGTATCGACGCTCCGGCTTCACGCACCTTCTGGAAATTGATCGACATGTCGGGCGGGGTGACGACACCCACCTTGATCTGGCCCACTTCACTGCGACCGGTCAGCACGTCGCTCGCATAGAGAGCCGCGAGCTGCGCATTGGACTCGAAGCTGATGCCGATCGAGAGCATGGCACTGTCACCACCGCCGCGAACGATGTCGGGAACCACGCTGAGCACCGCCGCGCGGTCCGCATGGGCGTTGATGGTCGCGATCTCACGGAACACGGCCGTGCTGCCGGTGACCCAGAAGATGCTCGAGGCGAGACTGGGGTCCGCAACCTTCATCCTCTCGACCGCGCCCTGGATGAGCTGCGCCAGCTCGGCCTTGGCATTCGCCGGATCCCTGACCGTCACTTCGAGAGCCGAAACGCCGCGCGCCTTCGCGTATTCGAGAACGGGCCGTGCCTGTGTCTCCATGGCGCTGACATTGGCGCCATCGGCGATGATGGCAATCGACTTCAGCTGCGGCTTGAGGGCGGCGACATAGGCCATTTGCACATCGATCGGCACGTTGAGCGAGGTAAACGCGAAATTCGATCCCGATCCCCGATCGTAAGCGGCGGCCTGGCCCAGCAGGACAGGGTCTTTCGAACAGACGGTGACGACCGGCAAACGCCCTCCCCTGTAGTGCTCCCAGAGCCAGGCTGTGCTCTCCGAGCCCATCGCCAGAATCAGGTCGAACTGCTCGTCCTCGACCCGTTTCAGAATCTGCCGGCCGCGTTCGTCCTCATTCTGAAAGTTGATGACGGTGAGTTCGACAGCCAGCAGCTTGTTGGCGAAGACAGAGAGCATCTTCGAGATTGCGACATCGTAGGCCGATGACGGTCGCGGGTAGACGACCATGATCTTCTTGGGCCGTGCGCCCGAACTGGCCTCTTTGGGGAGAACTCGCAGTTCCAGCGGGTTTCCGGGCGCCGCGACCAGCCGCCAGTGATCGCGCGTCGCCGCCGTGACCTTGAACCAGGCGTGATAGGGTGCCTCATCCTTCTCACCGCCAGGCTGGGATTGGGTCTGGAGGACGTCTTGGCCTTGGGGAGCGGCCTCGGCCCCGGCCGCGGCGGCGAGGGCCACCAGGCAGGCCGAGAGCAGGCTCGCGACAGGTCTCGCGTAAATCGTCGTTCTCGCTACAGCCATGCAGATCCCCTCAAGCGGCCGACAGGTTGGATCGGCTCGCAGTCGTTGTCCGCCCCGCGCTCAGGAAGAGGAGAGCCATGATCAGGATGCCGACGCCGATCGTCGCGAAGGCGCTCCATGTGACGCCCATCACCGCGAAGATCTGCATCATGACGAGGGGACCCGTCACATGGCCGACCCGTTCCAGGAGCCGATAGGTTGCGGCCGCGCTGGTCGGGCCGACGACGCCTGCCGCCGCCGTCTCCGCGACATGCGTGACGATCGGAGCGTTGATGAAGCCGTGGGCGATGCCGATGGTGACGACGCCGCAGATGACGAGCGCCGTCACCGGCCAAGCGCCGAGATCGAGCGCAAACGGCACGGACAGGCCGGGGCTCGCGATCAGGAACAGGCCAAGCGCAGTCAGGCACGCCCCGTGGAACAACAGGGTGCGGGTGTCGGCGGTCCGGTCGGCCCGTGCCGAGGCGAGCTGGGAGGAGATGATGACCGCGCCGGCATAGAGCATGGTGATCTGGCCGATATCCTCCTTGGCGTAGCCGAGTTGGGCCAGCAGCAACGGCAGGCCCAGCAGGACGGCGCCGGTGAGAATCGCCTTGGCGGGAATGCCGATCAGGAGGGCGGTCCGTGCGAAAGCACCGTCCCGCATCAAGGTGAGCACGTCACGCCAGAGCGACGCCCTCGCCACAGAGCTGACGGACGACCGCGTGACCGGCAGGGCGAGGCCGACATAGAGCGCCGTCGCAGCGGCGACGACAGCCGCCAGCCGGAACACGCCGGCCGCCTCGATCGACGAGAACAGCAGCGAGCCGATCGCCATTCCCGCAATCATGCCCGCCTGGAAACCGAACACGATGATGCTGCCGGACCGGGTCCGCCGTGCCTGGGAGGAGTTGGTCAGCACGAAGGCTTGGGTTCCGATGAACAGGATGCCCTGCCCCATCCCCGACAGCGCTCTTGCGAGCACGGCAGACTGGAAATCAAGATGGATCGCCATCAACGTCATGCCGACCGCCGAGAGGGCGAGCCCGCCGACGACCAGGCCACGGGCCGACATGCGCTGTTCCAGGCGTCCGGCGGCGATGAGCGCCATGGCGAAGGTCAGATAGTAAATCGTGAATGGGGCGGAGGCCCAAGCCTTCGATAGCCCTGCCGCGAGCGTCGCAGACTGGATGATCTGGGGCAGGAACGCATAGCTCAGATGTTCAGAGAAGACCGCAAGGAAGAAGGCGGGCTTGATCAGATCGATGCTGAAGGCCTTGGCGTCGTCATCAGAAGCATCGCGGCCGATCCTGCTGCGACGCTGGAAGGCATGAACCAGTCCGACGAAGAGCGCGGCGAACAGCCCCGAAGCGACGAGCAGCGCACTGAAGTTCTTCGTGCTCCGAAGCACCTGGGCGAATACGACGTCCCGCGGCAGCGCAACGCGGATCTGGATCCGTGCCGTACCATTGGGCGAGAGATCGGCGGCAAACTCGTAATCGTCCGAGCGGTGGTCCCAAGCTCCACCTTCAAGGCCGGCATCGGTGTGAACGATCACGCGGCCATCGACGATCAGGGCCGCAGCCCGGATGTCCGGATTGGCCTGGCGGTATTCGGCCAGCAGCGCGCCGATGCCTGTGATGTCGTTGAAGCTCAAATTGAAGGCGACGATGTCGTCCAGTCTCTGGCCGAGGCTGTCGGCCAGAGATTTGGCTCGCTCCTGAGTGGCCAGCGAATAAGTCGAAACCAGCGTGGCGACGACCAGGGCGGCCGTGATGGCGAAGGTGGAGATGAAGCCGATCCCGACCCAGCGCAGCCGCAGCGGGCCATCCTGGCGCGGAAACAGCAGAGCGACCGCCAGGGCGAACGCTGCCGCCGCCAGCATCGCCAAGCCGAGGAGTGGTTTGAACGCCGCCTCGACCTGAGTGGCGATCAGGGCCCTGGGCGTGACGAGCACGATATGGCCGACGCGCTCGAAGCGGTCATCCAGCGGCAGCACGACCTCGATCGCCTCGGCGGAAACGACGATATCGGCGGCGCGTGTGTCCTTCAGCCGGGCCGGCCCGTCGAAGCGCGCCGCAGCCGGCCCGACCGCGAAAACGCGCTCGCCCGACGCCGCATAGGCAGCCACGGACGACACCAGCCTGTCGCCGTCGATGATCGGTTCGACCAACCCCGAGAAACCGACGAAATGGCGAAGCGGCAAACCCGGCCGGACGAAACTCTCCAGTGCATTCTGGACGACTTGGCCCTGCGCGACCATTTTCTCGGAATGGAAGCGCTCCATGGTCCGCCGGGCGTCTTCGAAGGCGACATAGAGCAGCAGCAGCAGGGACAGGATCGCGACCAGCCCCAGCATGGTGGCCTCGACGGCACGTCGCTTGAGCGGCAGAAACTCGCGCGTCGACCCCGTCGCCATGCTGAAGATCCGTCGCCTCTCTGCGGCAGGCCGCACTCGTCTCGCGGCGGTAACCGCCGACAGCGCGCCTCGTCAGGCACGCCGGCCCCAAACCATGATGCACAGCGCTTAAAAATGCGTGTCGCGGCCGTCATTCGACAGGCGGTGGGCGGCGCGGGGAGCATTGACCCGGCAGGCCGCCCCCGAGATAGCAACAAGCGCCGACACAGGTTGCGGGGGTGCGATTCGTGACGAACTTGGGATCTATTCAGGCTCCGCTGCCAGAGGCTCTGACGACATTCCTTGCCGCATGCGCCGCCGCGATCGGGGCCGGCCATGTCTCGGTTTCGGCAGTCGATCTCGCCGACTGGAGCCTTTGCACCTTTCCATGGAGTGGCCATCCTCTGGCCGTGCTGAGCCCCGGCACGGCGGAAGAGGCCGTCGCCTGTCTGCGTCTGGCTGGCCTTCATGGCTGCCCGTTGCATCCGGTCAGCCGCGGACGGTCCTGGGGTCTGGGCTCACGCCGCCCGCCGCGCGACGCCGTCATTCTCGATCTCTCGCGCCTGAATCGCATCATCGACGTCGACTCCAACTCTGGTACGGTCCGGGTAGAGCCCGGCGTCACCTTCTCTCAGTTGCAGGACGAGCTGACTGCGCGGGAAATCCCCTTCCACGTCCCCTCCTTCGGCGGTCCGCCCAGCGCCAGCGTGCTCGCCAACGCGCTCGATCGCGGGGAAGGTTCGGGCGCCTTCGGCGACCGCTTCGGCCAGCTCTGGGACCTCGATGTCGGGCTGACGACAGGCGAACGCCTGCGCACCGGCTATGGCCGTTTCGAGAATGCGCGACTGGCGCCCGTGCATGGCCGGCCGGTCGGGCCGCTGATCGAAGGCCTTTTCAGCCAGGCAAGCTTCGGCTGCGTGCTCTCGGGTTGCCTGGGTCTGGCGCCGACGGCGCAGCATGGCTGCTACATCGCCTTCGAGATCGGCCTGTCCGACAAGCTGCCGGCCTTCGTCGAAGCCTTCACGGGCCTGATCCGCGACCGGGTCGTCGATTACCATGACGCCTTTTTCTGGGACGGCGCGAAGCAGATCGCTTCCGCCGGGATCGCAGCCGACCTGACCCAGCCGCCGCCACCCCGGGCTTTCGAGGAATGGCTGGCGACGATCTCGATCAGCGCCAATCACGCGATGATCCTCGACTGCAAGAAGGCGATCGTCATCCAGACGCTGCTGCCCTTCTGCAACTCCTTCACGATCGATGAGGATGGCGAGCCGGGCTCCCGTAACTCCGGACTGCGCGGATTCAGCGATGGCGGCAACGTCACGAGTTGCTACTGGGCCAAGCCCGCTTTGCCAGACGGGCCACTGAACCCCGACCGCGACCGCTGCGGCTTTCTCTGGCTATGCCCCGTCATCCCGCTGGATGGCGTGGCTCTGGCGCGAATGGCGCAGCTGACGCAGGCCGCCGCTCGACAGTTCGACATCTTCATCATGGCCGGGGCGGAAGCCGCGACAGAGCGGGCCTGCCATGGATATGTTTCCTTCGCCTGGGACCGCGACGTGCCGGGCGCCGATGCCAAGGCCATGGCCGCGCATGCCATGCTGATGGAAGCCTTCACGCGCGAGGGCTTTCACCCTTACCGGCCGACCCTGCCCGCGACGGCCGCCGCGGCCCCTTCACAGGGCGATTGGGCGGCCGTGGTGCGACGCCTGCGTCACGCGCTCGACCCCGCCGGCGTGCTGGCCACCGGCAGGGTCGCTGATCTGTGAGACAACCGCTGCCCTGGGCAAACCCGGAGGCGTCTGGCTCTCGACGTGGCTGACGATCGGTCCGCGGGGACCGATCAGGCCATCACCACTTCTTCGAGATCTTCTTGAAGGTATTGCTGACCTTCTTTGCGGCGTCGCTCGCAGCCTTGGCCGCCTGATCCGCCGCAGCCTTGGCCTCGGCGGCCGCCTTGTCGGCGGCAGCCTTGGCATCGGCGGCGGCTTTCTCGGCAGCGGCCTTGGCCTGGGCAGCGGCCTTGTCGGCGGCAGCCTTCGCCTCGGCCGCGGCCTTGTCGGCGGCGGCCTTGGCATCGGCGGCGGCCTTGTCGGCAGCGGCCTTGGCCTCGGCAGCCGCCTTGTCCGCAGCAGCCTTCGACTCCGCAGCGGCCTTGTCGGCAGCGGCCTTCGTGTCCGCACCGACCTTGGTGCCGACATCCTTACCGACTTCCGCGACCTTCATGCCCGCCTCGGTGGCGCCGGGCGTCACCGCCTTCACGCCATCCTGGGCATATTTGGTGTCGACCGTCATGCCGACATCGACCTTGACGCCGACCAGCAAGGCGACGTCGCCGCTGACGCCCATATTGATCTTGCCGTTGTCGTAGCCGGCATTGGCGCCACCGCCGACACCCGCCATCTCACCGATGCCGACCCCAGCACCAGCCGTTCCCGAGCCGATGTTCTTGATGCCTGCACCCTGGGTGTAGCCGACCTCGACGCCATGGCCCGTGAAGGCGCTGCCCTCGCCGGCCGCACCATAGGCCCCATTGCCGTGCTGAATGCTCGCGCTGCCCTCGGCGTAGGTTCCGGTCTTGGCCGTTGCCTCGAGGCCGCCGCTGACGGACACGCCGCCAGCGCTGATCTTGCCATCCACCGAGGCCGTCGCATAGGCGACCGAGCCAGCCTGGAAGCTGGCGCCGGTTTCGTTGGCCGTGTGATGCACCTCGGCTGCGACGCCGGACTTGACGCCCACCTCGCCCGAGACCGACCCGCTGGCCGGGCCAGCGGTGCCGTGAGCCTCGCCGCCGGCGCTGGCCTGGAACCCGGACGAGAAACCATAGCTGCCGCCGCCCGAGGTGATGCTGGTACCCGCCGAGACCGACGCATAACCCGAGGCGCCGTTCTGGGCATTGCCCGTGCTGTCCGCGACCGCCGCCATCGCGACGCCGGACTGCGAACCGTCATCGACCTTGACCTGAGCGTTTCCACCGGAAACCGCCTTCAGGACATCCCGCGGCAGAGCGTCTTCGAACTGCTTCAACTTCAAGGCCGACTGGCGCGCCATCTTCTGAACCCCCAATGGACGAAACGTCACGAGGCGAACCTAGGGCGGCGGGCCTTGTTTTTTGCTTAGGAGACGCAGTTAAAATTGATCAAATTGCGCCTTATCGACCCACTTTCAGGCTATTGCGGTCTATAGTTAAGTAAAGATCGAAAACCGGCTGAGGCCTTGATCCGCTGCGCCCGGCTGTGGCGGCGTCTCCTCTCCGGCAACCCAACGGTCCTTACCATGCCAAAAGCCCCCGGTCGGGCCGGAGGCTTTTGGCGGAGCGTGGGGCTCTGCGCCGTCAGGCGTCGCGAGCAGCGAATTCGCGCTCGATCCTGCGAATGCTGTCGCCGACCGGATCGATCTCCTGCCGCAGCGAACGCGCATCGGCCGAGAGGAACTCCGCCAGGATTCCGTCCGAGGCAGCGAGTTGGTCGAAGGTGCCGGTTTCCGCGATCCTGCCATCCTTCAGCACATAGATCCGGTCGCAGCGCCGTACGGTGTCCAGGCGGTGCGCGACGGTGATCACAGTTGCCTTCAGCGCATCGACCGAGGCGGCGACATGCGCTTCGGCTTTCGGATCGAGCGCGCTCGTCGCCTCGTCGAGCACGACCAGCGCCGGGCGATGCGCCAGGGCGCGCGCCAGCAGCACGCGTTGAATCTGGCCGATCGACAGGATCGGCTCGGCATCGCCAATCGGCGTCGACAGGCCGAGCGGCAGGGCTCGGATGTCGTCTTCCAGTGCGGCCAGTCGAACGGCCGTCCAGACCTCATCTTCGGAAAGCTTCAGACCCGCGCTGATGTTCTCGAAGAGAGTGCCTGGGAAGAGCCGCCCGGCCTGGCCGACGACACCGATCTGGCGTCGGATGGCGGCGGCGTCCAGCAGCGCGAGATCGACGCCATCGACCTTCACCGAGCCTGATTCCAGCTTCTCCAGGCCGAGCAGCGAGCGCAGCAGCGTACTTTTGCCGGAGCCCGAAGCGCCCACGATCCCGATATGCTCGCCCGGCTTGATCTTCAGCGAGACGTTCTGCAGCAGGGCCCTGGCGCCCGGCGAGCGACGCACGACGATGTCGCAGATCTCGATATCGCCGGTGATCCGCTCGGGCCGGGCGCCACCGCTGTGAGGCGCGGGAACGGCGTCGAGAATCGGCTGGATCATGCGGCGCTGGAGGCCGAGCATGCTGGCCTGGAGAAACGCATGCACGAGGCCGACGGCTGCGCCCGTCACCGTCATCAGCGCGGTGGTGAAGGCGACTCCGTCCTGGGCCGGCAGGTTCTTCTGCAGCAGGATCGCAGCCGCGATGCCCAATGTCAGGATGAGGGCTTCGAGCGCGGCCTCGAGGGCATGAATGTTGCTGCCCATACGGTCGGTGACGAGGAAACGCTCCTTCAGCGCCAGGAAGCTCTCGGCGAAGAGCTTGAAGAAGCGGCTTTCCGAGCCCGTCGCCCGCACCGTCTCGATCTGCGACAGCGTCTCGTAGGACAGCGAAATCCAGCTCGTCGGCGAGCAGGCGCCCGAGAACAGCAGATCGACCTGGCGCTTGGCGATCCAGGCCGACAGCGCAACGGCCAGGATCATGACGACGAGACATAGCGTGCCCGCCAGCGGCGCGGTGTGGATGATCACCGCCAGGCTGGGCAGCGCTACGAGCAGCCCTCCGACGACGGAGAGGCCGAGCTTCCAGACGCCCTTGTGCCAGGTTTCGACCGATCGGGTGATGAGCGCCGCCGCTGCCGGAGCGGGGGCCTTGCCCGCGCCCATGCCGCGCGACACACGGATCATGCGATCAGCGGCCGCCGTTCGCAGCATCAGGCCGGTCCGGCCATCGATGCGCAGCTGGCTCAGCGCCGCTGCGAAGCGAGTGATCAGTGTCGCCACGATCAACGCCACCAGCATCACCGCGACATGCTGGAGCATGACGAAATCGCCGCCGGGGATCACGATGTCCATGATCGCGATGTTTGCGAGCGGCAGCAGCGACAGCACCAGGCCGGCCAGGAAGGTCAAGGCGGCGAAGGCGGCGAGATCGGGCAGTTTGGTGCCCAGTCCGAACAGCAGGAGCTCCTTGAGGGTCAATGCCTTGTCGGGGAGAGCCGGGCTCAGCGCCCAGCCCTCCGAGCCCAGTGAGGCGGCCGTTTCGGCGTCGAGCCGAAGCGGTTTGCGCGGGCGCGATCCGTCGACATAAAGCCAGGTGGATCCCGATGGGATCAGCGCGAACGGGGTCCCGTCGGAGCGCCGTTCGGCGATGAATGGCAGTGCATACCGCCGCTGCCAGCCGGGCTCGACCGGGATTTCGCGCGAGATGAGCTGTGCGGATCGGGCCATGCGGTCGATCGCATCTTCGGTGCTCTCGCCAATCCCACGCTGCTGACCTGCTTCCGGCTTCTTGTCGTAGTGCTTTGCAACGGCGCGAATGACCGCGCTCAGGGGCGATTCCGAGGCAGCGAAGCTGCCACCGGAAGCGGGGTCCAGAATCGTCTCGACGCGCCCGACGACGTCCTCGACGAGGGTAAGGTCCCGGTTGGACGAGGCTGTTGCGACGAACATCAGGCGGCTCCGACGGCGTGGACGACAGGGGCGTGAACGATCTGCGACGGCTGGGCATGGGCGGGCCGTGCGAGCGGCCCGTTGGCGAAGAACTGCGCCGGGTGCCCGCGCCCGACGATGCCGCCATTGCCGACGAGGATCGCTTCGTCACAGCGACAGGCGGTGCCCGATCGGTGCGTGACGATGACGACGGCGGCCCCGGAGGCCCGGAGCATCTCCATGATCTCTTCCTCGGAGGACGGATCCAGCGCACTGGTCGTCTCATCGAGCACGATCACGGCCGGCCCGCGAGCCAGAGCACGCGCCAGCGACAGGCGCTGCAATTCGCCACCCGACAGGCCGGTCTCTCCACTGACGAGCTTGGTATAGAGACCGCCGGGACGGCGGCTGACAGCCTGGCTGAGTCCGACCCGACTGACCGCGTCGGTCACGGCGCCGTGGTCGATCTCGGTGTCCCAGAGCGTGATGTTCTCGCCGATCGTGCCGGAGAAGCTCGCCGGCATCTGGCCGACATAGAGAAGCCTGTTGCGCAACTCGCTCTGGGGCCAGTCCGCCAGCGCCATGCCATCGAGCGTGACGCTGCCCGCCGTGGGTTCGACGAGCCCGCCCATCAGCCGTGCCAGCGTCGACTTGCCGGCTCCCGAGGGGCCGATCACGGCGATCATGCGCCCCGGCTCAAGTGACAGGTCGACGCCGGACAGGATCGGCCGCCCCGGTGTGTGCGCGAAGCCTACATCCTTCAAAACGAGCCGCCCGTCGCGCGTCTGCGGCGAAGCGCTGCGCTCACGGTTGTCGAAGGCGGCGGCGCTGCGATGGCCTTCCAGGTCCGAAAGCCGCATCAGCGCGCCCGCCGATTCCTGGATGGCGCAGAAGCCGGCCGCCAGCCCGGCGATCGGCTTGTTCAGCAGGCTGGCCAGCATCTGGGTCGCGACGAGGTCGCCGAGCGACAGGCTCCCCTCGATCGCACGGACGGCGCAGACGACGAGCACAACCGTGGTCAGCAGGAGACCGGCAAGGACGGGGCCGAGCCCCGCCATGGTCTTGAGAATTCCCAACCGCTGTTCGGCAGCGATGGCGGCATCCTCCGCCGTCGTCCAGCGGGCGAGGAGCAGGTTCTCACGGCCCATCAGCGCATAGGTGCCGAGATTGGCCATTCCGGAGGTCGCGACGGCGGCGGCGCGGCCCTCCGCCAGCTGGTGCTCGCGAGTGCGGTCCGACAGCCGTGATGTGATCAGGCTCAGGATCAGGAAGTTCAACAGTGCCGTCACGATCGCGGCGACCATGATAATCGGGTCGTAGAGCGACAGCACGACCAGATAGCCGAGGACCAGGACGATCTGCGGCAGGAGATTGGCGAGGGGGCCAGCAATGGTGCTGCCCAGTTCTGAGCCGATGCGGATGCGCGAGACCACTTCGCCGGCGCTGCGCTGGGCGAAATAGGACAGCGGCAGGGTCAGCGCCCGATAGAACCCGCTGAGGGCCGACACTGCACCGATCTTGATCTTCCAGGTCGCGACCGTCCAGGACGAGAGATAGGAGATCGCCGCCTGCGCCAGCGAGATCAGCAGGAGGATCGCCAGCAGCGGGCCGAGCCAGTCGGCCTGGCGCGCACCGAGAACGTGGTTGACCAGAGCGCTGGTAGCCCCCGCCAACGCAAGGCCAGGAATGACCGCCAGAATCCCTGTGGCGAAGGCGACGCCGAGGGCGTCCTTGGAATGCGCCGCCTCGCGGATCAGAGCCATCGCCACCGAGGGGCGGCGGCCGGCCTTGACGAAGCCCTCATCGGGCTCGAAGGCCATGGTGAGGCCGGTGAAACAGTCGCCGAACTCCTGGGCGCTCAGGGTAAGACGTCCCTGGGCCGGGTCGAGGATCGTGAAGCTGTCGGCGCTGGCCTTCTCCAGCACCACGAAATGGTTGAAGCACCAGTGCAGGATCTGCGGCATCGGCAGGGCCGACAGTTCTGCAGGCTCGCGGCGGAAGGCGATGGCGGTTAGCCCGTAGCTCTCCGCAGCCTGGAGCAGCCCCTCCGCGTCGACCCCGTCGCGCGAGGTATTGCAGCGCTCCCGCGCTTCCTCCAGCGTGATCCAGCGGCCATGGGCGGCCAGAACCATGGCGATGCAGGCCGCACCGCACTCTGTGGCTTCCATCTGGAGGAAGAGCGGCGTCTTCTTCACCGGCAACATGGGGGCTCCTGTGGCCTGGCTCAGCCGGGCCGGTCTGGGCGGAATCGGGCTGAAACGTCTTGCGAGGGTGCGGCGGGGTCGCAGCCGCTCGGCCGCACCCCGCCCGCGCTCAGTCGCTCGAGCCGAGCAGGCGACGCAGCGCCGGCATCGCCAGCGACAGCAGCGTTTCGCGTTCCACCGTGATGCGGGAGCTCACCGGCGTGCCCGGCGTCATCCGCAGTTCAGGGCCCTCCCCGGACGTCCAGACATAGCTGGACGGCGTTTCGGGGTCGCGATGCAGTGCGATGCGAACCGCGAAGGGAGCGCCTGTGCCCGTCACCTGTTGCACCAGCGAGGCATTGCCGAGGATGCGCGTCAGAGCCCGCTCGGTGATCGGCGCCTCCGAGACTTCCATCACGGTGCCGCGCACGCGGCCCTGCTCGCGCACCGGCAGCGAGGCGGGACGGATCAGCACTTCGTCGCCGATCTGCACCAGCTTACCGTCGGCCATCGAAACATAGGTCAGCGCTTCCAGCTTGCCGCTGAAATCCTCGGGGATGATGCTGAGAACGGGCTGTCCGGCCGTGACGAGGCCGTTCCGTTCCGCAGAAAGCTCGGCCACCGTGCCACTGACCGTGCTCTTCAGAACGGAGCCGCGCTCGAGTTCCGACCGTAGTGCTGCCATCTCGGATTGCAGCTGCTGGATCTGGAACTTGATCATCATGCGCTCGCGCTCGATCTTGCTGTCGGTCGCGAAGGGCTCCATCTTCATCGCGAGAAGATCGCTCTTGGCGCTGGCGAGTTGATCGGCGATCTGCTGCGTCTGAACGCGGGTTTCGAAGACGCGATTGCGCGTGGTCGATCCCAGCTCCATCAGCTTCACCTGGTCGCGCTCGAGATCGCGCTGCCAGGCGAGTCGGGTCTCCATATTGGCGATCCGGTCAACCAACGCATTGCGGCGCTCAGCCCGGGTCTTTTCCTCCGTCTCGCGTTCGAAGACCTGGAGTGCCTCGGTCTCCCGTGCCTTCTGTTCGAGCGAGGCCATGTCGCGCTCGGCCTTCTGCAGCGCGTTGATCCTGTCGGGCAGCCGCACACGGGCCACGACCTGACCAGCGGTGACGTGGTCGCCCTCGTTCACGAGAATGGTCTCGACGATCCCATCCATCACCGAGCGCACCGGCTTCAGCAACTCGCCCGAGGTGTCGACCAGGACGCCGGTCCCGTTGACCCGCACCGGGACCTGAACGAAGCGACTCCAGACCACGGCGCCGCCCAGCAGGACGACCAGAGCCAGCAGCGCGCCGCGCGTCAGGCCGTTCGTGACATGCATCGTGTTCTGGAGCTTCCCGATGCGGCTATGCGCATCGAGAGCTTCCTGCCGAAAAAGACCGCCTGCCATCAACTGCCCCCCAAGGCGTCGCGCTGACCCGAACTCCCACGGTCCTCGCGACCGATGGTCGACATCTAGGGGAGCGGCGTTAGCGCCTCGTAAAAACTTCCGCGCTTCAGGGGAACGTAAACAATTTGCTCGGCTTTTTGCTTTCAGCGTTGACGATCATTTAACAGAAAATACAAAATATTTACCGATTGTTTATCATTAATGCTGAACTAACGCAAAGACGTAACCTCATCAGCGAATGTTAACCGCTCCTGTGCGAAAGCAACCCGGAACGAAGCTGGGGGCGCTTGCTGTTGCGGCCCCGTTTCGTCACCCGTCGGACATGCGTCAATCTGGATAGGGCGAAGATGGTGAAGTCGGTCGCAACCTTGGCCCCGATCGCGGCGGTCGCCGCTGTATTGGCTGCCACACAGCCTGTCATCTCGGCCTCCCGACAGTATCCGGTCAAGCCCGTCATCATCGTCGTGCCGGCTCCGCGGGGTGGTGGCACGGACATCTTCGCACGGGAACTGGCCAAGATCGTCGAAGAAGACCTCAAGCAGGCGGTCATCATCGACAACAGACCGCGCGGCGGCGGCATCGACGGCGTCAGCAAGGCCGTGTCGGCGTCGCCCGACGGCTACACGCTGGCCTTCGTCTGGAACAGCCCCCTCACCGCCAAGCCGCTCGCAACCCAGGTGCCCTACTCGCTGGAGAGCTATCAGGCGGTGATGTCGATCGGCTTTTCATCTTATGTGCTGTGCGCGCAGCCGGGTTTCCCGGCGGAGACGGCGCAGGAGTTCCTGAACGAGATCAAGGCCAAGCCCAATGGCTACAGCGTCGGCAATGACGGCGTGGGCGGCACCATGCATCTGGCCTCGGAGCGCATCTTCCAGAAGATCGGCGCCAAGGTGAACGCCATTCCCTATGTCGGCTCGACCGATACGGCGCGTAATTTCCTGGCCGGTCAGGTGGACATCTATGGCGGTTCGCTCTCGACCATTCTGCCCCATGTCCGCGACAAGAAGGCCAAATGTCTCCTACTGACCTCGGCGGCTGACAATGCCGCCCTGCCCCAGGCGGGAGGCCTCGATAGCGTCGGCCTCGGCAGCGTCGAAACGGTCCTTTGGTGGGGGTTGATCGCACCGGCAGGGACACCGCGTCCGATCATGGACCGTCTTGAGGCCACCTTCACGAAGGCCGCCTCGACCGAGCGGTTCAAGGCGCTGATGGCCAAGCAGGGCGCCACGCCGAGAATCTCCGACGGTCGGCAGACCGATGCCCTGATCCGTTCCGAGGCCGAAGCGCTCAAGACCGTGGCGGATGGCGTCGGCCTCCGCAGGCACTGAAGGACCGGACCGGGACCGACGAGCGCGTTCGGCAGCGCTCGAGCCCGATCGGGAATGATCGTGTGCCGTGTCGGCCGCCAGCGTTCTCGCAATGATCGAGGGCGCCTTAAGAACAGGCCATAGCACGCCTGCGGCGCGCGCTCGCTCGTAGACCGGGGGTCCACGACGCGCTGTCCTTACCCGTGTCGGGGATGGACGCCGTGCGGCGATCCGGTATCGGGTCGCGATGGCGGCGACTGTGATCCTCACCAGGGCGGTGACGGGCCAAGGTCTACCGGAACGACTCTCGAACCCATTTGCGATCGAAGGGCGGCAGCCAGCGGAGCTGCCTCGGTTGATCTGAGGTTTTGGGGCTGGCGATCGGCGCGCTTCCGCGTTGGCCAGGCGGCAGCCGGGGTTGGCTGGCGCGCGCTGAAGCGAGCTCGATCGGCGTCTGTCGGGTGAGCCCGCTGGCTCAGGCTGCTCTGCGCGGGCGGGCCGCGTACAGCACGCCCATCGTTGCCGCGGCAAGGACCGCACCCAGCATCGTGGCCGCGTAGTTGCCCGACAGCAGGGGCCAGACGGCTACCGCCACCATCGTCAAGGCGAGAAGTTCGATCAGCGTCACCGAAATGGGACTCTTCATGCGCCGCCTGATCAGGCCTGTCCTCGCCAATCTGGGTTGATGCCACACATTGACGAGAATGCCGCAGGCAATGGCGCAGGCGACCCCGAGCAGACTGACCAGCCCCGCCCAGGAATCGACGATCAGCAGCAGCATCAACGGCAGTGCGGCAAAGGTGACGGCCAGCCAGCCGATGGCGCCGAAACGCGCACGCGCCCGCAGACGCGGCTCCAGCGGCGCGGTCAGGGCCAACTCGGCTGCGTCATCGGCCGACATCGCGATCCAGGTCAGGCCGCCGGCAATCTGGCCGGACAGAACGATCAGCACGGGCACCAGTGCCGCGGCGTCGTCGGCCCCGTTCGCCACGCGATAGACCGTGACGACCGCAAACGGCATCAGGAAAATGCACTGCATCAGGATCTGCGACAAAAGCCATGGATCGCGCAAGATGAGGCGGCGTTCCTTGAGCATCAGCGCTGCCATGGGCGACCTTCCGAATGAGGCGCGACTGCGCCTCGGACGGGCGGGAACCGGAGCCGCCGACCCTGCCGCCAGGACGGCATTGCGCACGAAACTCTCGGCGAGGCCGGCGAATATCAGCACGGCGACCACGGCGCTGCCGACCATCACGGCCGAGAGGGCCATAACATCGCCCGTCACGGCGCGGGCCGGCAGCGTCGCCCACTGCCAAAAGATTGACTGCGGGTTGGCTCCATAACTTGCGACAAGCGCATCCTTGGGACCCGGCCCGAAAATGGCCTCCCATTGCACCATGACGATTACCAGCAGACCGGCCAGCGCGGCCGCAATCTGTGCCGCCACACGCGTGCTGCGGATACCGATCAGGCGAACCATCCCCATGGTCAGAGCGATCGCAATCGCCGTCGCGCCGAGCGCGAGCGCCATGATCAGCGGCAGACCGGCCAGCCAGTGCGGTCCGCGCTGCAGCGACAGCAGGATCAGCGCTGGAGCGCCATAGAGGCCGGCCTTCGCGAGCGTGAAACCGAAGACGTTCAGAGCCCGGATCAGAAGCACGGATTGGGGCGGCAGCGGCGCGGAGAACATCAGATCGTAATCGCCGCGCGCATACAGCGCATAGGCCGCGGAATCGAGCGCGGCGGAGATCATGAGAACGAACAGAAAGGCGAGATTGATCGTCAGGGTGATCTGAACCCGCGGATCGGTCGGGTCCAGATCTCCAGCCGACTTCAACAGCAGGTGCGACACACCGAAGATGATCGTGCAGACCACGGCCAGCACGCCGGCGATGCGCCATGGACGCAGGGCCGTTTTCGGGCCTGCCATGTCGGCAACTCCGCGCAATGCCAGGCGGATCTCATGCGCCAGCACGCTGCGCGTCGCATGTGAAAGGAAGGCGCTCATCAAGCGGCCTCTTCTCGCGCGACGATGTCGAGGAACACATCCTCGAGGGTCGACCCCTGCGAGCCGCCGCCGTCGCGCAGCTGCGCCATGGTGCCTTCGCAGACCAGACGGCCATTGCGAATGATGCCGATGCGGTCGCTGAGCCGCTCGGCGACCTCGAGGATATGGGTGGTCAGGATCACCGTGGCGCCAGTGGCGACACGGGCCTGAAGCAGCTCCTTCACATGGCGCGCCATCGAGGCGTCGAGACCCGTCAGCGGCTCGTCGAGGATCAGCAGGTCGGGTTCGTGAATCAACGCGCCGGCCAGCGCCAGTTTCTGGCGCATGCCCTTGGAAAAGCCCTCGCAGCGCTGATCGGCCACGCGCCCCAGTTCGAGCGTCTCGAGCAAGGCGTCGCGGCGCTGCTGTGCGGCCCTGGGCTCGACCTGCCAAAGGCCGGCCACGAAATCGAGATACTCGACGGGCGTGAGCTTGTCGTAGACCATCGGCTCATCCGGTAGCCACGCCACCACGCGCTTGGCCGCGATCGGATCGCGCAGGCGGTCGATCCCGCAAATGCTGATCTCGCCCGCATCCGGCGCAAGCAGCCCTGCGACGATCCGGAGCGATGTCGTCTTCCCCGCCCCATTGGGACCCAGCAAGGCGTAGAGCTCACCCCGATGGATACGGAGATCGAGCCCGTTGACCGCCGTAAAGCCGCCAAACCGCTTGACCAGACCGCGGACGACCAGGGCATCATGGTCACTCATGCGAACGCTCCCATCACGATGGGACGTTATGCGGCATCGCAGGTGACGTTCCGGTAAACCGATAATCCCGAGAAGCCAGGAACGGTCCGCCTGCCCGTCCAGGCCAAAGCCGACATTGTTGGCAGGCCACACTCACGGACGACGACACATACCTCGCCGCCGACGTGCCAGACCAAAAGGGAGCGCGCGGTCGCGCTCATCGCAGATTGTGGTTCGGACTGGCCGAGCCCGGAACGAGCGGAGGCGTTTCTCCGCTGACGCGATGCGACCGACGCGGCGGCCGGCTCGGTGCCGCCCGGTCACGAGCCGGGTTTTCGCATCTATGGTTCCCTGGCGAGCGCATCCAGCGCCTGGCTCAACCCGCGCATGGAGAACGGCAGTTTGATGTCACGGGACGCACCGTCCTTGAAGAGGATGGCGCCAGCCTCATTCAAACTCCGAAAGCGCTTCACGAGGTCGTCGCGCAGGACAAGCTCGGCCATGCACCCGATCGGAAGGCAACGCTGCCACGTGGCGCCGAACGGCTTTGCGTCCTTCTCTTCTGCCAAGAGTCCCGGCTGTGTCGACAGTGTCACGTTGTGGGGCAGGACGATCGTGACCGTCAGGGGATCGCTCTTGTTCACACGCCCGATCGCGATCTGCGCGATCGGCGCTTGCTGACCCTGGATCTGGATCGACTGGGCAATCTCGCAGATGCGCGCGGAGCCCGCCGGAACAGAGGGCCGCTCGCAGCGCAGCGTCCAATCGCCAAAGGACGCTGTCGTGCGATCAGGCGAGGAGCTGACCGGGGCAGCACGGGAGTTCTGTGGGGCTGCAGCCGCTGGCGCCGGTGTGCCCGCTCCCGCCGGAACCTGCGCCAGGGCCGCACTGCTGCCCAGCATCGCAAGCAGGCCAGCCATTGATGCCAGCCTGGTCGCCCGCCGCGCTGGAGAACAGGAGCCGGACGCCATCAACAGCGTGAATGTCCGTCGAGGACGAGCCGTGGCAATGGGTTGCATCACCGGGTTCAGAAGCTCGCCCGGAGCATGCCCGATCCGGCAAAGCTGGTGGTGTTGCCGGAAGCGGACGCATCGAAGCGGCCACCGAGCGTCAGGGTGGGGGTCAGCTGGACGTCGGCGCCCGCGCTGAACAGCGCCGCGTCGCGGTTGGACCTCGCTCCCTCGATCACGAAGTTGGTATTCGCGATCCCGGTGAGGCTGGCGGCGAAGGTGACATCGCGCTGGAAGTAATGCGCCCAGGCGATCTCCGTGAACAGCGTCGTCTTGCGGCCACCCAGCATGGTCACGCTCGTGATCCTGAGGCCGAGATCGGAGCGCAACGCCGTGTTGGTATGGGAACGGCCGGTGACACCGGCAGCAGCGCCCGTGAAGCTGTTGGTCTCGCGGAAGTTCGGCGTGTGGACGCTCTGGATCTGAAGAGCGGCGATCGGGGAGACGGTGAAGCCGCCCGCACTGAAGAGATCATAGGCCGCCTGCAGCCTTCCGCCCCAGACATGGGCGCTGTAATCGGCGGTCGTGCCCAACCCGAGCGCCGGTACGTTGCGGCGCGTCTCGACCTGCATCGCGGCATAGGACAGCGAACCGGCCAGGCTGAGTGCCCCGATCTTCGTGGCGCCGTAGAGGCCGAGCTGGAAGATGTCGGCGTTGCTGGACCCGAGATTGCGGCCGAGTTCGGAGCGCGATTGTCCGCCCGCCAGCGCGAAGCCAATCACGGAGCCCGGCGCGATGCGGTAATCCGCGCCGACCGCAATATTGGCGTCCCTGATGTCGCGGGTCGACGAACCGGCACCGGTGGCGTCCCCCTTGGTCCGATCGATCTGGCCAAAGGTTGCGCCCCAGACATGGAAGGTCGGCTCGAAGCGGACGGGCGCCGGCGCGGAGACCGCCCCCTTGCGGCCGGGCAGATCGGCCGTGAAGCCGACAGGGCCAGAGGTGCCGACCAGGCTGCCGTCGCGCCCGATCGCGAAGGGATCGAGCATCACGCGCAGGAACTGGTCCGAGA
>LSIG01000055.1 GCA_001556125.1 Rhizobiales bacterium CCH10-E5
CCGGCGTGAACAGGACCGAGTAGCCGGTGACGATGGCTTCGCGCCCGAGCGTGACCGCCAGATGGGTCTTGCCCACGCCCGGCGGGCCCAGGAGCAGCACCGCCTCGCCATTGGCGATGAAGCGCCCCGTCGCGATCTCGCGGATCTGCGCCTTGTCGAGGGAAGGCTGGGCCCCGAAGTCGAAGCCGCTGAGGTCGCGCACGAAGGGGAAACGCGCCAGGCCGAAGGACATGTCGATCCGGCGCTGGTCGCGGCGTGCGACCTCGCGCTCGCAAAACAGCGTCAGCGCCTCCCGGATCGTGAGTTCGCGGCGACCGGCCTCGTCGATCAGGCTGTCGAGCTGATCGCGCAGCGCCGTCAGCTTCAACCGGCCGAGCAAGGCAGTCAGGTGATCATGGTCGTTCATCAGAAGCCTCCCCCGACAACCGCCTCATACTC
>LSIG01000056.1 GCA_001556125.1 Rhizobiales bacterium CCH10-E5
AGCAGAGCGCGGCCTCGGCCGGCTCGCTCGCCAGCAAGATCGGCCAGCTCAACGACCTCGTCGCCGCCTTCAGGACAGGGTCCGAGGGCGGGGCTGTCGCGCCCCCGGCCGCCGTGCAGCGCCGCGCCGCCTGAGCGACCCGTCACAGGAATTTTGCACGATTGCCAACAAATCGCTGCAGGGCCGTTGACAGCCCCGCAGCGCGTCCGTAAACGAACCGCCGTTGCCCAGGTGGCGGAATTGGTAGACGCACCAGCTTCAGGTGCTGGCGCTCGCAAGGGCGTGGAGGTTCGAGTCCTCTCCTGGGCACCACTCTTTTTCGCCTTCGGCGTCAAAGAGTTAAGCATTGATAACGAGTTACATGGTATCCGCTTTGACACCGCGGTTTGACACCATGGCTCTCGCAATGTCCCGACCCTTCACTACCAAGCAGGGTTCCTACTACCTCAATGTGAAGGTGCCCAAAGCCCTTCGCGCGCAGGCTAAAGGCCGACGCGTCAGCCTCCCCGTGGCGGGAGAGCAGCACAGCGTGATGATCGGTGAGAAGGTCGTCCTGTCGCTGAGGACCAAGGACCCAGAGACGGCAAAGACGCGCTTTCGCCTGGCGGCGCAGGCGCTCGATCAATACTTCGAGGCCCTGGAGAAAGGGCCTCAGCCGCTGACGCGCACCCAGCGGACCGCGCTCGTTGGCGACATCTACCGGGGGGCGGTGCGCGATCTCGAGACCGACGACTGTTTTCTGGACGCCATCGAGGCAACGACCACAGAGTTCGACGCCAATGTTGCGCACCACCTCGGCAAAGCGCCCGTCGACGAAGCGCTTGAGGGCATCCCTGCGCGACCGGCTGACGAAAAGACGGCCGAACTCCTGGCCGCGATCGACATGTACGATCCAAAGGCCCTTGCCGCCTGGGCCCTGAAATACGAAACCGATCCCGCCAAGCGCGCGGTCGCGCTCGAACAGCTCTACGGCCCCCTCGTCGACGGCGAGATCGCCCGCAAGCGGATTCTCGTCGACGAGACGTCCCGTGGCAAAACGCTCGAGGTCATGGATCAGGCTGCGGACGCCTTCGGGGAGATGGCGACGCGCCGGCTGACCAGCCTGGACTTCAGCGACCCGTTCGGTGCGGGGCTGCCCGCCTGGAACGCGCCGATGCCTGCGACGCCCGGTCCTGTCGCTGCACCGCGCGGCGTCCTGACCGTGGAGAAGCTCTTCGCCAAATGGAAAGAAGAGAACGCCACCTCGCGCTCTCCTTCGACGTTTCGCCGCTACGGCTTCTCGATCGATGCGTTGATTGCCTTCTGGGGCGAGAAGGACGTCAGGTTGATCACGTCTGAGGATGTCTTGGCCTTCGCCAAAGAGCGCAAGAAGACCATTCCAGTTTCAACCGTCAACAAGAACGATCTCGTTGCCGTCTCGTCGATCCTGGGGTGGGCCACGACCCCACTGGCCGGAAGGCTTCTGGCGTCAAACCCGGCCTACAGGATCAGGCTTCCCGAAGACAGGAGGACCGTCACCCGCGAGAAGCGGTTCCGTGACAGCGAGATCGCTGCCATTCTTCTCGCCGCGCGGAAGGCGCGCTTCAACGCCAAGATGCCCCGCGCGTCGGCATCGAGGCGCTGGACTCCCTGGATTTGCGCCTACACGGGCTGTCGGATCCAGGAGACCTGCTGGGTGACGAAGGACGACATCTACCGCGACGGTGATGTCTGGCTGATCAACTTCCCGAAGACCAAGATCGACATTGCCCGGCGCGTCCCGATCCACCCCGCGCTGATCGAGGAGGGCCTGCTCGACTTCCACGCCGATGCTCCGTCAGGCTACCTGTTTTGCGGCGACGTGCCCCAAAAGCCCGGCGCCACGCGCACCCAGCAGGAGCAGCGCGCGAGCGAACTCTCGGAATGGATTCGCGAGCAGGTCGCTCTGGATGCAAGCCTCAGCCCGAACCATGGGTGGCGTCACACCTTCATTACACGAGCAGAGGATGCCGGGATCGTCAAACGGCAGAGCAATGCGATTACGGGTCACAACACGAAGAAAGACGCCAGCGACGGCTACTATGCGCCGAGCCCCGCGGAGCTGAAGAAGATCATCGATCGCTACCCGCGCTACGATCTCGATCTCAAATCGGGCGCGACCTCGCCGCTGGAGGCGGACGCGGAGCGCGATTTGGAGATTCCCGATCGTACAGAATGACGCGTTGGCGTCCCGACCAGTTACCTGCAAGGGTGCGCGGATGCCCCTGACCGAATTCTGTTTGGACTTTGGTCAGAGGGACTGGCTCAGGCCAATTCCATAGCCTTGTCCCCTGGACTTCCAGCTCGCGGCGGCCCGGCGCCGCGGATAGACGACATGGTCGTGGACGATGGCCTCGGCGATGCGCAGGAGACGCTCAGCATCGCGGCTTTTGGGGCGGAAGAAGTAGAACTCCTGCGCAGCGCTCGCACGCTTGGTCTCGCCGAAGCCGTAGCCGGTCGCCCGCATGAACTGCGTCGGCGCGATGCCGAGCAGGGCACAGTGCGCCTGACCGGCCGGGCTCGTGAGCCAGGGATTGAGTGCGGCGTTGCGCATTCGGGTGTGCAAGCGCTTGTCGAATTCGCGGACCGATAGGTCGTCCGGCAGGCGGATCGCGAGCGAGCGCTCGGCGAGCATGACCGGCGAGCCCGGCAGCGGGGCGCTCGGCGGCAGGATGTGCTGCAGCATCCAGTTGTCGTAGCCGAGGTCGCTGCAGGGAAGGCCGTCAGCGCTCGTGGTGAGCGCGCCATAGCGGTCAGCGTTGAGCTCGCGCATGCGGTCGCGCAGATTGACCTGGGCGGTGACCGAGACCTTGTGCACGGCCATCCTGAGGCGACGCGCGAGGCCGAGCAGGCCGGTCGCGACCGGCATCCGATTGTCCTCGCCGCATCCGGCGCAGTACACGAAGACAAGCTTGCCGGGCTTATATGCGTCCTGGAAGCGCGGCGTAACGAAGGCGTCCTCAGACAGCTTGACCATGGCTTTGCCGCCGACGCGCGGCCATCTCGTCGGGTACCATTCGGTGACCGCACCGGCGCTTCCCTCCGGCAGCAGCCGGCTCCCGACGGCGCGCTTAGTCGGGTCCGTGACACTCTTGATGTGATCGATCGTCGTCATTGTTCTTGGTCTCCGTGCGAGGCTCCCCGGGGGCATTCCCGTTCTGACCCTCACCCGCTTGACCACCCCTCCTTTGAGCTCGGCCGCATGAACCCGATCGGCTCCCTCGCGCCCTTCACGTCGCAGATGTCCTCGGCGGCGGTGACGTCGAGGACGGTGAGATGGCGCCGCCCGACCTGCGCGGCGAAGCCGAGCGCCAGAGCGACGAGCCTGCGGATGCCGCGCGGGTTGGTTCTGGCGAGCCGCGCCACGACCGCTTCATTCGGCAAGGCAAACGTATCGCCGTGAGCCGTAATGATCTCGCCGGCGATGCGGCTGGCAATCGCGCGCAGCATGGCGCCGTCCGGCGGCGTGACCGCGACGACCAGGAACCTGTCCTGGATAAAGCCTGGCAGCGTCTCGAAATCGTTCGCGGTCGCGACGATCAGGCACCTAGAGAGGTCGAACGGGACGCGCAGATACTCGTCGACGACAGCGCAGGCGTTCTCCGGTTCGAGCAGGGTCAGAAGCGTATTGTACGGCTTCTCGCTCGAGTGGGTGACGAACTTGTCGACCTCGTCGAGCAAGATCAGCGGATTGCCGGTGTCGCCTCCGAGGACCGCTTCGGTCAGCACGCCCATGCGCGCCCCACGCCAACTCGGCGGATGACCGATCAGGAGCGCTTGCGCATCGGAATTGGTGGCGCAACTGAAGGCATGCTGCTCGACACCGAGCGCTGCGGCGAGCCGGCGGGAGAAGTGAGTTTTTCCGAGCCCCGGCGGTCCGACGAGCAGGAGCGGCGGCAAGGCGATCGCCGTGCCGGACACGGCCGACAGCGCCACGGCCCGCTCGATCAGCGCGATGATCGTCACGAAGCCCGGGCATTCCTCGCGGAGCTTCGCAAGATGGTCCGGCGTATTCTGATCCGCCACCACGAGATGGCGCAGCGGCTCCTCGCCGGCGAGTGCCCGCAACCGTTCGAGCCGCGTCTGTTCGTCGCTGGAGGCGCCGGCGAAGGGCATCACGGTCTCGTCGAAGATGTCACCGCCGGGTTGGCCCAGCCTGAGCTGCTTCATCAGCGCTGGCTTGTCAAAGATCGCGAGCGACGCTCCGCGCGGTGGCGCGTCCGATCCGGCATCGTGAGCGTCATGAATTGCTTCCGATGCGACCCCCCCGCCATCGGGACGTTGCCGGCGCAGATGGCTGAGCAGCGCCATGTTCTCGTCATGACGCCAAGCCTGGCCGAACCCGGCCTCGGCGTCGTCGGAAGCTGCGGAGGTCTCGATGCGCATGTCCGGCCTCACAACTCGACACCGCTGAGGCGCGTGACGAAGGGAGAACCCTGCCGGGCGATGCGCCGCCCAACGCCGAGCGCGATCTCGGCGAGCGCGCGCATGTGATCGGGATCGGCGGCGCGCTCGCCAATCACGCGCTCAACCTCCATCTTCACGACCAGATCGTCGTGGCTGCGCGCGGGCCAGAGTCCGACGCGGCAGAGTTTTGCATAAGCGAGAACCCGCGCGCCGCCGATCGCCCCGAACCAATGCGGGCCTATGTCCTCTTGCTCCGACCAGGCGTCGACTGAAGCTAGACAGGCTTTCGCCTCGTCGAGAAGTGAGATCAGATCGGGCGGTTCGTTGAACCACGCTTCGAGCGCAGGAGCGTCCTCGAGCCGGTAGGCGCCGTGCAGGCAGGGTTCGCTTTCCACGGCATCGCCGCAGATTGCGCGGCCTCGGAACCGTTCCGCCAATTCGGCAAGCTCAGGCGGGATGCGCCCGTCGAGGGTGAGCCTCATGGTGTGAGACGAACCGGGGCCACGCAGGGCGCGCATCATCAACTCGGCGGCATGAACGCCGCCGCCGTCGGCGTACTGCAGCGAACGCTCCTGCGACAACAGCGTCCAGGCGAAGCGATCCTCTGGCGAGATCGCGGGCACGAGCAACATGGCGATCTCGCCGGCATGGCCGATAATCGCCAGTCCGTTTGCCGTGTCGACACGCTGCTCGAGCGCAGACGGGTCTGCCTCCGCGAGCGCGAGGAACCGTTCGTACTGCCTGGAGTGCTGGAGAACACGCCCGCGCAGCGTCAGGAGCGGCGGCAGACGTTCGAACAGCGCGGCATGGCGCTCTAGCTCATCGGAGCCATCGGGCAGAAGCGTCTCGATAGCGGCGAGCTCATCGATGACGATCCTCGTGCCGGTAGAGAGCCTAATATCGTGAAGCGTCGAGGCGACAATGTCTGTCATGGTCTGGCTTTAATCCTTGGGGTCGGCCTTTCAGCCCCTTCACGATCCGACCCTCGTCACGACGAAAGGCGCGTCGGTGAAGACGCGCCTTTCGCTGTTCGGCGGAACGCCGCGACGCGTCTGTCAGCCGCGCTCCTCGACGTTC
Source organism: Rhizobiales bacterium CCH10-E5 (assembly GCA_001556125.1). Classification (GTDB taxonomy): domain Bacteria; phylum Pseudomonadota; class Alphaproteobacteria; order Rhizobiales; family Beijerinckiaceae; genus Allobosea; species Allobosea massiliensis. Next base: position 5,503 of record LSIG01000056.1, read on the forward strand.
AGGAACCGCGAGCTCTGGCCGGAGACCGTCTCGCCCTGGCCGAATGCGATCTCCCACAGCGCGCCGAACCCGTCAGGATCGGCATCGCGGGCGCGCACGAGATCGCGCGCGGCGATCTTGGCTCCGACGTCTGTCTCGGTCCTAGCCGGCCACAGCGCGAGGCGCAGCAGGCGGGCATAGGCCAGGATCAGCCCGCCCTCGATGGCATCGGTGGTCATGCCATCGGGCTCGGCGACGTCCCGCAGCCGATCGACCACATTGAGCAGATGACTCGCGCCGTCGAGAAGCTCCCCGAGATCGGGCGCGACATTGAAGTACGCCTTCAGGCTCTCGGCCTGCTCCAGGGCATGCACGCCAGGCGCACCGGGCCCGGCGACCCTGACCGGCCGGAGTGCGCCCGCGCGGCGGGCCATCGTCTCGATCAGCTCACGGACGGCGTCGCCGGTCTCCGGCAGCGTCAGATGCTGCGGGCGTCGCGGCAGTTCGCCGACCGCCCGGCGCGCGAGCGCGACATCCTCGCCATCGCCATGACGGTGAGCATGGCGAAGCAGGTTGCGGCCGAACTGCTCGCGCGCCCAGGCGTCGTCGTCCGAGCGGGCCGGCAGCAGGAGCAGCGCCAGGTTCGACGCGTTGGTCATGATCGTGAGCGCGTTGACGACGTCGATCCAGGTCTCGACCTGGTGCGGCTCGCGGGCGATGAGCCCGATGATGCGGCGGACCTGCTCGGTATGAGCCTGGCCACGGCCCTTGATCTCCAGCAGCGTGGGAAGCTGGTTGCGGAAGAGCGCAAGGCTCTCAGTCTCGCTGGGCGCCTCGGGGACGAGGCGCTCCAGCCCGGCGAGGTCGTCGACGACGTGATGCAGGGTCGCGTCGATGGCGATGGTGCTGAGCCGTTCGTCGCAGCGGGTCTTGGTGTTCATGGTCTTGCTTTCGTGTCCTGTGGGGTGATCTGCTCTCGGCAGTCGCTGTCCCTCCCGTCCCTGGAATCAAAAAAGGCAGCGGCGGTGTCGGCGCTGCCTTCCTTGTCTTTGCGTAGGCTGCTGGGCTGTCAGACCAGCTCGTTGAAGTCGAAGACGAGATCGTCGCGGGCATCGACAGGCAGCGACTTGACCCAGGCGGCATCGGCCGTGACGTGCCGGACCGCGCCCTGCATGTTCACGGGATCGCCGAGCTCGCCGCGCAGGTTCATCAGCGAGACGATCTCGCGCTTCGTCGCCAGCGCGGCGCGGGTGTGGATCGGCCAGATCATGACCTGCGCCGCGGCGAGGTAGCCTGCGATGCGAGCGCCTTCGGCGGCCTCCATCAGCTCGCTCGCGTTCTGCGGCCCGCGCCCGGCGAGCGTGATCAGCCGATCGCAGGTCTCGAACATTGTCTTCGCCCGCCGCAGCAGATGATCGAGGTCGGGCGCGTCCTTGGCGAAGCCGACCCAGGCGGCGATCTCGGTGTGGGCGTAGGCTGGCAGGCCTCCGCGCAGCTCCAGACCCTCGGTCAGGTTCCAGCGCTCAAGCGGCCAGGTCGAGAGCCCGCGCTGGTCCCCCTGCGGCGGGGACGTGGGCGGCGGCAGCATTAGCGCGGGCACGGAGAAGGCCGCGCGCTTCCAGCGCACGCGGCGCGCCAGCGTCGCGTCCATCGTCGAGACGAAGGTCTTGTCTCTGGGATGGTGCAGCGCGCCGATCTGGTCGGCCAGCGCGAGCTTGGCCTCGGCTTGGTCGACGTCATCGGCCGGCCAGATCGCGGTCAGCGCGACCAGGCTGAGGCTCATGATCTGCAGCCCGGCGCAGACGCGTTCCTGGACATCATGCTCCAGTACGTCGAACAGCCCGAGCCGGAACTCCTCGCTCTGCAGGCTCTTGGCGGTCCGCGCCGCGTTCTTCAGGTCAATCGGCTGGCGACGGAAGGCCGCGAGTTCGGTGACGCTGGGGTCGTCGCCCCCAGTGATCTCCATTGCGACAGCGATCGGGTCGCGCAGCTCCTGGTTGCCGGGATCCTCCACGGGGCCTTCGCCGCGCTTGGCGAGCGAGCGCCCGCCATCCTGCTCATTTTTGGTCATGCTGAACTTTCCTATGGGGTCGCGACCATTTGGCCGCATGTCTCCCTCCGCTCCTGAGAAACGCAGATGGCGTCCTCGCAAGGACGCCATCGCCATGTCCTCTCTCTCCGGCGATTCCGTTACACTATGGGGATCCACTGCGGATTGAGCTCGAGCGTTGCCCCGAACCGGAACCGCCGGGCTATGAAGTTCGCCTCGTTGACCAGATGCCGGATCGCGGCCTGCATGTGGAGAGGATCATGCCGGCAGGCGCGGTCGTTGATCAGCGCGACGAGCCTGAGCTTGGCCTGCTCGTCGGCCGAGTGCAGCATCGAGGGCCAGATCGTGGCCCGGGCCGCGGCGAGGTAGGCGAGGATGCGAGCGCCCTCGGCGGCCCGGCGCAGCGCCGCGCTGTCGGGCTCGTTGCGATGGGCGATCACGGTGAGGCGATCGGCGACCGCAATCATCGCGCTGAACCTGTCGACCAGCGCGGTCAGGTCTGGATAGGCGTCGACGAAGGCCTTCCACCGGGCGATGCCGCTCGCATCCAGGCTGGCTGGCCCGCCAGCGAGAGGCACCGCGTCAACGAGATCGAACCGCGAGAGCGGCCAGGTCGCGAGACCCCGGTCGGTGGGCGCCGGTCCGGGAGGGCCTGGAGGTACGACGAGCGCGCCGACATCGAAGGCGGCGCGGTGGAGCCTGATGCGAGCCGCGTCCTCAACCGAGAGCATCGGCGCCATCCCGAAGTCGGTGTCTTCGTAGTGTGGCTGAGTCTCGCGGGCGAGCGCTCGCTTCGCATCGGCGTCGTCGAGCGAGTCCGTCGGCCAGATCGCCACGATCGCCGCGCAGCTCAAGCCGACGATCTGCAGTCCGACCTCTGCCATCCGCTCCTCGTAGGTGCGTTCGAGGCCGAGCGGCAGTCGTTCCGCCTCGTCGTTGCAGCGCTTTGCCTCGCGCGCGACGACCTTGAGGTCGGGCGCATGGTCGCGCACCGCGATCAACTCGGCGAGCGAGGGATCGTTACCGATGCAGCGGGTCGGCTCGGCGAGCGGGTCACGGATAGGCCCGAGCGGCCGGTCGCCGCCGCCTTCGTGATCAGTCGCCACGGGCGTGAGGTCGCGGTCAGAATCGTTGTTCGTCATGGTCTTTTGAATCCTGTGGGTCACAGCCCCATCGGCTGCGCTTCCCTCCGTCCTCCCGGAATCGACAAAGGCGCCGTCGCCGGCGCCTTCTCATCGTCATCCGCTCCCGGGCTATTCGGTTCAGGCCGCGAGCTGGAAGAACCGGCTCTGCTCGCAAAGCCACCGCTCGATCGCGTCGAGATGCGCATGCCGGGCGGCGTCCCCTGCGGGAAGCGTCTGGCGCAGCATCGCGACCTCACCGAGCGCTCTCGGCAAAGTCAGCCAGGGCACGTCGGCTTGCGTCGTCAGCCGGTCGCGCAGCCAGGCCTGTCCCTTCTGCCAGCCCACCGGCGACAACGTCTGCGGCGCCTCCAGCAGCGCCAGTCGGTTGGCGAAGGCTTTCAGCCGCTCGTCGCCGAACCCGGCCGCGATCGCGGCCCGGTCCTCCCAGGGTGAGGCATGCCAGCGGGCGCAGGCCCGTGCATCGTCGTTCGAGAGGAAACCGCCGCTGTAGAGCGTCGCCTCGGGATGGTGCGAAGCCTCGCGATCGGCGAAGCGGTTGGCGAGGGCCGTCGCGAGGTTCTCCCTGAAGCCGGCGTGCTCGCGGACACGCGCTGCGCGCTCGTTGTAGAGCGCGAGATCCCGCTGATCAGGCTGCAGGGCGTGGCAGCCCTGCTCATAGGCGAAGAGGATCGGCTGGGCGTTGGTCTTGATCGTCCGGATCGGACGAACGCCTCGCTGC
>LSIG01000057.1 GCA_001556125.1 Rhizobiales bacterium CCH10-E5
ACCCCTTGGAATCACGAGTGCCCCAGTCGCTCAACCCTTTCGGGACGGGCTCTAACCCCACGATGAGCGAAAATATGCATATGAGAATGAGTTGCAATAGTGCATTTTCGTTTTCGTTAAGCTTTTTTGCCTTGGTCGGGTGACCTCCGCTATGGCGAGTGAAAAAGTCGGCCCGTCCTAATCGATCCTAATTGGGGTCAGCTTGTTGATCCCTCCGGGTTTCCCGTAGGCCGTTTCGTTGAGTCACGCCGCCATGGCTGGTTGCTCAGGAGTTGGAGCCTCCGACAAGTCCGGAGCGGTTCACAACGCGGATTCGAGGCTGGCCGGGAATGCCTCCTGCAACCGCTTCCTGCCCGCTATGATAGGGAGTATTCTGAGTGACTTCAGTGTAGCGCCGGAAAGAGATGGAATGACTCCTGGACAGGCCCGAGCAGCACGCGCATTTTTGAATCTGGATATGAAGACAGTCTGCGAGCAAGCTCCAATAGGAAAACGAACGCTGACGGAATTCGAGCGGGGCTCGCGCGCGATAGCTGATACCACTTTGGCGCGCCTTAGAGGCTATTACATTGCACAGGGGATTGGCTTCAAATCGACCGACAGCGGCGACGAAATTACGTGCCGTGATAAGCCTAATGAAGCGAATTATGATGATAGCGGAAACGTAAAATTGAAGTTAGAGTACGATGACCGTTTTGGCTTGAACGAAATAGCGACTGAGTTTAATAAAATAGAGGTTTATATTGATGGGTATGATTCATATATAAACTTCTCGCGTGATATTATAAATGCTGCACTATCTGTTGCCGGACTGAATCAAAAACAGTTCGCTAGCGAATTGAACTGCTCTCCAGCATTTGTTAGCGCAGTGTTACTGCAAAAAAAGTTATTATCTGTCGATTTAGCAAGAAAAATACAGGATAAGTACCGTATTAACGGCATACATAGTATGGTTGTGTCGGAAAAAAAGATCAAAAAATTGTTAGCTGACATGCGACGAATTTCGTCAAATCTCGTAGAAGAGGTCAAACAAATGCAGCAAGTTAATTCTATAGCTAAAGGAATTAACCTTTAATATTTGGAGTGCTTTTCAAGCTGCGATCTTTAATTGGCGCGTATTGAAGGCGTCCATTTCCTATATGTTGCCTGATAGCCACATTGGCGGCTAATCCCGCCGAAGCGCCGCCTTTTAGGCTTCCGGCGGCGTGATTGAGGTTGATCGGCAACCCCGCATTCGTATGGTGTTTCTGCGTCGGGCAATTCCCGGTCGCTGTTTTTCGTCTTCGCCTCTGAATGGTTCAGGGACGGGCGAAAAGCCGGGAATAGGCGAGTTCTTCGGTTTGGTCTCCTGGGGCTGCCGAAACGGAACGGACCGAAGCCCGAGGGTCTCGAAACTCATTTGGAGGTTACCAATGAAGCTCGTTAAGAGCCTCCTCCTCGGTTCTGCCGCCGGTATCGCCGCGGTCGCCGGGGCTCAGGCCGCCGATCTTCCTTCGCGGAAGGCCGCTCCGGTCGAATACGTTCGCGTCTGCTCCGCCTATGGCGCAGGCTTCTTCTACATCCCCGGCACCGAAACCTGCCTGCGCTTGGCTGGCCGTGTTCGCGCCGAAGCGCGGTATCTTGAGGGTTTCAACCGACAGCAGGACGTTTCCGGCTTTCGCGCACGCGGAACGTTGAACATCGACGCTCGCACCGCGACCGCCTATGGCACGCTGAGAACTTTTATTCGTTACGAGATGACCCGAAATGGCGGCAACTATGCCGGACTTGTGACCAATCAGACTATCTTGACTCCGATTGCGACCCAGGCTTTCACCCAGACCATCGATCTGAACAAAGCGTTCATTCAGTTCGGTCCGATCACGGCCGGTCGTGCGACGTCGTTCTTCGACTTCTACGCCAACGCTCTGAACTGGAGCGGGTCATCGGGCTCGGACAGCTATCTTTTCGATCCAGTTCTCTTCGCCTACACGGCGACATTCGGCAGCGGCTTCAGCGCGACGATCAGCGCGGAAGAGCCGACGTCGCGTCGTATTGCCGGCACGGGCGTGTTTCCCGCCGGTACGACTGCCTACAACTATGGCGGTTCGCGCTTGCCCAATATCGTCGGCAACCTGAACCTAACGCAGGGCTGGGGCTCGGCTCAGCTTTCCGCTGCGCTGCAGGAGCTCAATAAGCCGGTCGGCGGAGCTCTCAACCAGGATACGGTATACGGATACGCCATTCAGGGCGGGCTGATGCTGAACCTGCCTGCTTTTGCGGCTGGCGACGTTCTTTGGCTGCAGGCGACATATGCCGAAGGCGCGATTGCCTATCTTGGCTTTCTCAATGCTTCCTCGACTCGTCAGCTTGGCGGTCTTGGTTCGCTTCAGACTGATGCGGCGGTCGATGCCTTTGGAAACGTCAAGAAGACGAAAGGTTATTCGCTGACGGCCGCCTTCCGGCATTACTGGACTCCTCAGGTTCGCCAAGCCGTCTTCGCCAACTATACGAAGCTTGACTATGATTCGACTGTTCAATCGCCGATTGTTGCGGGTGCCCGCGGCAACCTGACGGGCTACACGGCTGATACGTCGCTCATCCAGGTGGGTTCGAATGTGATTTGGTCGCCAGTAAAGGATCTTGATCTTGGCGTAGAAGTGCTCTACCGTCGTCTTGATCCGGCAGGCAAAGTCGTCGATTTCAACCGCAGTGTTAATGGTTTAACGTTTATCAAAAGCAATCAAGACGTCTTTGAAGGCCGACTTCGGATTCAGCGCGACTTCTGATTGGTTTCGCTCCGTAGAACCTACGGTGATTGCACAGGAACCCCGGGGAGACCCGGGGTTTTTGTTGTTTTGGTCGCAAACGGGAGAAGTGGAAAACTGGCTAGATGCGTGAGCGGGTGATCGCCTCGGCTGAGGCAGGGCTGCCGGCCCGTCATGCCGCCGAGCGGTTTGGCGTCGGGATCGTAACGGCGATCGTCTGGTTTCGCCGGACGCGCGAAACCGAAGAGCGCAAGGCGCGCTGACAGGGTCAGCCGCGGGGGTCCAACCTCGATCCGCAGGGGGCCTATCTGCAAGGGCTGATCGACGCCGACTGCGACATCACGCTGGCCGAGATGCAGGCCAGGCTGCTGGCTGAGCATGGCCTGAAGGCGGCGATCGGCACGCTCTGGAAGTTTTTCGACCGGCGTGGCCTGACAGTCAAAAAAAGACCGCGCACGCGGCCGAGCAGGACCGCTCAGGCGTCGCGGAGCGGCGCGAAGCCTGGTTCGAGAGCCAGCCCGAGCTCGACCCGGAGCGCCTGATCTTCATCGACGAGACCGGCCTCTCGACCAAGATGGCCCGCCTGCGCGGCGTACGCATCCGGCGTGAACGCTGCCGGGCCGGCGTGCCGCACGGCCATGTGTGGACGCCACCTCGGGCGCAAGCAAAATCTTGGGATAGTCGCTTCGCGGTATGCGCTGTTCTCAGGCCACGGCCTTGAGCGGTGCCGGCGCATAGGACCAAGGCAGGAGCTCGTCGAGTTGGCTCTGCGGATGTCCGGCGACAATGCGGGCGATGATGTCGACGAGATAGGCTTGCGGGTCGACACCGTTGAGCTTGGCGGTTTCGACGAGCGAGGCGATGACGGCCCAGTGCTCGGCGCCGCCGTCGCTACCCGCGAACAGTGCATTCTTGCGATTCAAAGCGATCGGCCTGATGGCGCGCTCGACGATGTTGGAGTCGATCTCGACGCGGCCGTCGTCGAGGAAGCGGCTGAGCCCCGCCCACCGCGGAAGGGCATAGCGGATGGCCTCGGCGAGCTTGCTCTTCTGGCTGACGAGGGCGAGCTTCGCCTTCAACCATGGCTCGAGCGCATCGACAATCGTGCGGCTTCTCGCTTGGCGGATGTCACGGCGCTCCTCGGCGGATCGGCCACAGATCTCGCCCTCGATGCGATAGAGTTCGGCGATCCGCGCGAGCACTTCCGTCGCGATCGGCGCGGGACCGGCCTGCGCGAGATCGTAGAACCTGCGTCGGACATGGCTCCAGCAGAACGCCAGGCTGACGGCATTGCGGTCGGCCAAGACCTTGTAGCCCGCGAAGCCATCGACCTGCAGCGTGCCGACGAAGCCTTGAAGGTGCCGGACCGCCTGCTCGGCCTTGCGATCGGGCGCGTAGAGGTAGGCCACCCCCGGCGGATCGTGCGTACGCATCCGGCGTAGGCCGCCTTGCGCGGTCTGATGCAAATCGTTGAGTACTGTGAGTATGAACAGCCATACTGACAGTGTCTTGAATCGCCTCGACGTGGTCGATACGGGGCGTCGTCGCCGCTGGAGCGACGGCGAGAAGGAGCGGATCGTGCTGGAGAGCATGGTCGGTCCGCGCCAGATCTCCGCGACGGCGCGGCGGCACGGGATCGCGCGCTCGCAATTGCTGGCTTGGCGGCGTGCGATGCTTGTCGAGCCGAGAGCTGCGCCTTCAGGCTTCATTCCGATGCTGGTGACGCCCGAGACTGACCAGCGCGAAGACGCGCGGATGATGGGCGCTGGTGCGCCGCCGGCCTTGTCGGTCGCCGCGCCGACGCCGGGGCGGATCGAGATCGTCCTGCGGTCGGGTCGGAAGATGATCGTCGAGGGCGCCGCCGATATGGACGCCGTCTTGAAGCTTGCGCGGGGCCTTGAGGCTTTTCGATGATCCCGGTTCCTGTCAGCGTGAAGGTCTGGCTGGCGACCGGCCAAACCGACATGAGGAAGGGGTTCGCCTCGCTGGCGCTGGTGGCGCAGGAGGTCTTGAAGCGCGATCCGCTCGGTGGCCACATCTTCTGCTTCCGCGGGCGTCGCGGTGATCTTTTGAAGGTGATCTGGCACGACGGGCAGGCGGCGAGCCTCTATGTGCGCCGACTGGAGAAGGGCCGCTTTCTGTGGCCGTCGCCGGCCGATGGCGTCGTCGCGATCACGCCGGCGCAGATGGGCTATCTCCTGTCCGGGGACTGTCAGGATTTCCGTGTGCGGGCGGCCATAATGGACCCGATGGAGGTT
>LSIG01000058.1 GCA_001556125.1 Rhizobiales bacterium CCH10-E5
CTGGAAACCAGCGTCAGAACAGCCCCAACCTGCAGCGAAACTGAGTCAGACCTAAACTTGCACGCCGAAACACAGCTTGCGATGAGTGTCGCTCCTCCCGGGTCGTGTGGACACGCCGCGACCCGCGGCTACCTGTCCGAACCCGACGGCATGAATCGGGACGCTCTGAGCCCGCCTTTCGCGGCGCGCGACACCGGCTTCCTTGAAACTGCTGCAAGTCGATCCTGTCAGTGGTGCTTGTACCAACCGACCCCTTTGATGTCGTTCCACGAATTGGTCTTGTGGCACAGATAGCACTGGCTGACGTTCGCATGCTCCTGGCCGGCAATGCTCTTGGACACCATCTCGAAGTGCATCATGTAGTGGCTTGGCGGCGCCTGGTGGCATTGCGCGCAGTCCTTCGACGTCGGGGATGGGTGCAGGAATGATGCTATCCGCCATGTGCCGGTCTCGTGGCACGTGGCGCATTCGCGCCCGAAGAGCTGCTTGTGCGGGTCTTGGTTGCTGTGGCAGCTCGCACAGTTCAGGGCATTCTTCTCGGCCGACTGGGACACGGGAACCCCCAGGAACGCAGCCATGTCGTCGATCATCTGGCGCGACACGCCTGGATGACCTGAGGCGCCGACAGCGAGATGGGATCCGATCCGCAGGAGCGCCGCATGATCCATTTTGGTCGGGCGGGCGGCCCCGTCATGCTCCACGTGACAGCCCCGGCAATCCTGAACGTTGGCGTGAAACGCAGTCGGCTGCTTGCCAAGGTCAGCAGCGGCGGTGGAATGGCACGTGATGCAAGCGGTGGCTTCGACGCCCTTCGTTGGCGTGTGACACGCTTCGCACTTGTCGCCGAGGAACGCGTGCTTCGCCGAGAGGGGGCCGGGCTGGAAGGAGGTCGGCCAGCCTGGAACCGACGCCGAACCCGAGCGGTACAAGGCGACGACCGCCGTCATGCCGCCCACGACCGCGATGGTGATCAGCACCGTATATAAAAGGCTGAGCTTCCTCACGAGAGCCACCGCAGTCCGTAGTAGATCTCGCCGGCGATGTGGAGCATCAGCAGCAGATACATGAGGATCGCCGCGACCACATGCGCCACGATCCAGCGCATGAATGTCTTCTTGATCGCCTCTCGGGAGCCGACGGCGTATTCGAGGTCAGCGATGCCCTCCACGAGCTGGCGGACCGACACATCCCGCAGGGCCGGCGCGCTGATGCCGGCGGCCGCTGCATCCTCAAGGGCCTGCCGCTCGGCGAACGCCGCGGCTGTCCGGTCGTAGGCGGAGCGCAAGGTCGCGAGCCGCGACTGCTCCTCCCGCAGCTCGGCCGACGTCTCGGGAAGGTAGTAGCGCCCGACGACCCCCGTGGCGACGACGACGAGCATGGCGGTCACGAGAGCGATGCCCAGCGGGCTCTGGTACTTGTGCCCGGTGTGCAGGATGGCCAGGAAGGCACCGAACACTCCCGCGTAGACGTGAAACGTGAGCAGCGCACCCATCGGCGCGACCCGGGTGATCCATGATTTGAGGCGGGTGCTGTACTTGGCAAGAGGATAGATCAGCAGCGAGACCATCAGGGTGGCTGCGGCAACGCCCAGCGCAAAGCCCGCCAGGCTCCCGGCGAAGCGCGGCGACGTATGCAGAACGAAGGCCGGGACCAGGAACAGGAGGAGGGTGAGGACGACTTCGACGGTCAGCCGTTCGGTCCGGCTCATGTCAGGCCTCGACGACCAGGTTGCCGATCGATTTGGCCTGGCAGGCCAGGATGATGCCCCTCGCCTTGTCCTCCGGCGTCAGGGCCTCCTCGACTTCCATGGTCACCTTGCCCTCGAGAAGCTGGGTCTTGCACACGCCGCAGATGCCGACCCGGCACGAGTAGTCGATGTTCACGCCGATATCCTCGGAGACCTCCAGCACGCTCCTGTCCGGAGGAAGAGGGGCGGTCTTGTTCGACCGCGCGAAGCGGACCGTCGCGGTCGCCGGCCCGATCGCGGCCGGGGGTGGCGGCGCGCCGGCGGGAGCGGGTGAAGGAGCGCCGATGTGCGCGATGACTGTGGCGCCGGGCGGGGGTACGGCGCCTAGAGCCGGTCCGAAGGCCTCGGTCTTCACCTGTTCGGGCGGGACGCCGAGCTCCGCCAGAAGCTTCTTCATCGCCTCCATCATGCCGGGCGGGCCGCAGAGGTGGACGCGTCGCTTGACGATCTCGGGAACGGATAGGGCGAGGAACTCCTTCGTGATGTGGCCTTCCGCCCCCATCCAGTGCGTGCCCGCCGCGCGCGCCATCGTGGCAGCCACGTGCAGGTTGCGCATGCGGCGTTGCAGGAACTCGAGCTCGTCCCGGAAGATGAAGTGCGCCGTGGTCTGAGCCCCATAGACGAGGAAGATCTCGCCGGGCCAAGCGGTGTCGAAGAGGTAGCGGATGGCGGCCATCAACGGCGTGACGCCGACGCCGCCCCCGATCAGGACGACGCTGTCGGCTTCCGCCCCAGTGAAGGTAAAAACCCCCGACGGCCCCATCACGTCGACCAGGTCGCCCTCGACCACGTGGTCGTGCATGTGGTCGGAGAAGATGCCCGGCTCCTCGCGCTTGATGGTGGTCTCGACATAGGCTGTCTGCGCGGCCGAGGACGCAATCGTGTAGGAGCGCCGGACCAGCTTGCCGTCGATCTCCGCCGAGTAGGTCAGGAACTGGCCGGGCACGAAGGTGAAGGGGATCGGCCCGCCTCCGGGGTCTCTGAGCCGGAAAGTCTTGACCCCCGTCGCTTCGGGAAAGATGGCGGCGACCCGAAGCTTGCCTTTCCATAATTTGCCCGGGGTTGGCTTGGCGGCCGACGCAGGCGTTGCTGGCGCGCCTCCGGGACCCGGGGCAACTGCGGCAGGGGCAGCGCTCGGAGCCACGGCGGCCGGGGCAGCCGCGACCCTCGCCGAAGGCGATACCGGCGGCACGGGCGGGGCCGCGGCCGGGGGTGCAGGGACGGCGGATGTGGCCGGGACAGGGGTGGCGCTCGTCAGGCGGTTCACGAGGGCGTTCGCGCGGCGCATGCGGACCAGATAGATGGCGAGCATGGCCGCGGCGAACGTTGCGACGAGCGACATCGTGATGACGTGGAACCACGACAGGCCAAGGGGTCCGCTGATCCCATGTGTTGGGACGCCGGTCGGGATGTTCAGCTGGGTCTTGAACCAGTCCTGCGCGATCTGCTGTGGCGGCTTTGCCTCCGTGAGCGACCGGAGCGTCGTGGCGCCGCTTTTCACCTGATTGAGAGCGTCACGGAGACGTGAAGTGGCTTGCTCAGCCGCGGCCGCGTCTCCGGCGGCGTTGGCATGCCGGAGCGCATTCTCGGCGCTCGCGATTCCGTCCGTCCCGGCGCTGATCTGGATGCGCGCCTGGGCCTCCAGGCTTTGGCGCTGCTCGGCCGTTAAGGCCGGGACGTCCATCAGGGAGGGATAGAACTCCTTGCGCGGGCGGCCCATCATCTCGCCCATCATTCCGCCCATGGCACCGCCGGCACCCATACCGCCCCCCATGCCGGGACCACCCGAACCCATTCCGGGCATCGGCGGCTGGGTGCTCGAAACGCCCGCAGGCGGGTTGCTTGGCGGAGCGGTCGGGGTTGCTGGCGCTGAGGTGGGGGGTGCGTCGGGGGTGCCGGCCGTCGTGCCGGGATGGTGCTCGGCGTGGCCGCCAGACTGCGCGACAGCCTGGGGCGCGCAGACCCCGACGAAGGCGACGGCGATGAGGGACCGGCTGGCAAGCATCCAGAGAGAACGCTTCCCCATGCGACGGCTGCCATGACCTTGCCTCACGACCCGACTCCGAACTGGAAAGGGACCTGTGCCCGTAGCACTTGCTGCGGCCTTCAGCCGAGGTGCGGCCCAGGCCGTCGATCTCGTCCACGCAGCGCCGCAGCGCATCGTCCTAGCCTCCTAATGCACCTTCGGGTAGCTCGGGCTGGCTAGGGCATCGAGGATGCTGAGAGAATTTCGTCACGGGTCATCGGCGGTCTTTCAGCTGCCCAGTAGATAGAGGCGGTCCTCGTGCGAACGCCCCGGGAAAGCCGTTTCCAGCTTTTCGCACCTTGATGCGGATCAAGGAGACGCGGGTGCGTTGACGTAACAGACGCGCGGACCGACCCACCATTACGGTGAGCGGGACTTCTTGTCCAGCGACATTCGGAACTGACCCCTTTGCGTCATGAAGAACTGACCCCCATGCCGATTGCCTTTAGGCGGTTGCGGATTGCGG
>LSIG01000059.1 GCA_001556125.1 Rhizobiales bacterium CCH10-E5
CGAGCTGACGCTCGACCCGCCGGACGCGACCAGCGACCAGGCCGGCGTGCCGCTCCTCGACGAGGATTATCTGATCCTCTCGACGATCCATTCCGCCAAGGGGCAGGAGTGGAAGTCGGTCTTCGTGATGAACGTCGTCGACGGCTGCATTCCCTCCGATCTCGGGACCGGCACCACGGAGGAAATCGAGGAGGAGCGCCGGCTGCTCTACGTCGCGATGACGCGCGCCAAGGACGATCTGCACCTGATGGTGCCGCAGCGCTTCTTCACCCATGGCCAATCCGCCACCGGCGACCGGCATGTCTATGCCGCGCGCACACGCTTCATTCCCAATGCGCTGCTTGGCCGTTTCGAGCGGACGTCATGGCCGGCGGCACCGGCCGAAGCGGGCCGGACCCCGCGCGAGGGACCGCGTCTCGATCTGCGGGCGCAGATGCGCGGCATGTGGCGTTGATGTCCAGCGGGTCGGAGGCTGCAAGAGGGAGCCGGTGCGCACTCAACCGAGCGAGACGCTGATATTGCGCCGGAACAGTTCCTCGTCATCGGGCGTTCCGCTGATCTTGTCCTGATCCGGCAGCGGCGCCACGAGCGTGAACACCACACCGGAGGCGCGGTACTGCAGCTCGCCCGTGCCGTCCAACTCCGCGGCCAGGACCTTTTCAATCAGCCGCGTCCCAAAGCCGCGCCGGCTCGGACGGGCTTTGACGGGCGGGCCACCCGCTTCCTGCCAGCGAAACTCGATCATCGCCTGCGAGCCGTGGCGGACGACCTGCCAGTCGATGAAGACATGGCCCTCGGGGACGGAGAGCGCCCCGTACTTGACCGCATTGGTCGCGAGCTCGTGCAGCGCCAGCACCATCGCCATGGCGGCCCGCGGCGGCAGGCTGAGATAGGGACCTCCGACCCGGAAGCGCCGCGATCCCGGCATGTCGAACGATTCCGTTGCGCTGGCGACGATCTCGGCGATGGTGGCGCTCTGCCACTCCTCCCGCGTCAGCAGGTCATGGGCCGAGGCGAGCGACTGCATCCGCGCCGTCAGAACCTCCGTGGCCTCCTTCAGCGATTCGGCATGGCGCAGCGTCTGGGTCGCGATCGACTGGATCGTGGCCATCGAGTTCTTGACCCGGTGCTTCAGCTCCGCCGTCAGCAGCAGCCGCTGCTCCTCGTTGCGGCGGCTCTCGGTGACGTCGAGGGTCACGCCCGACATGCTGATCGGCCGGTCATCCGCCGCGTAATGCGGACGGCCGCGCGCCATGATCCAGCGTGTCTGCCCGGCCGGGGTTGTGATGCGATACTCGAGTTCGTAATCCTCATGCCGCGCAATCGCCTCCTGCACGGCGAGCTCCATCTTCGGGCGGTCCTCGGGGAGGATCGCGGCGATCAGGTCTTCATAGGCGAAGGGCTCCTCCGCCCGGCGGCCGAAATTCGCCTTGCAGATATCGGAACAGGTGAGACGCAGATCGGTCAGGTCGAGCGTCCAGGAGCCGAGCCGTGCGGCGCGGATGGTGAAGCGCAGCCGTTCCTCCGAGAGCCTGAGATCGCGCGTGCGCCGCTCGACCTCCTTCTCCAGCTTGTCATGGTCCTGCTGCAGCCGCACGAGCCGGTCCCGCTCCAGCGTGACGTCGAACTGCGAGGCGAAGAAATAGGAGAGGTGGCCGTCCTCGTCGAAGACCGGGGAGATCAGGACGCGGTTGTGGAAGCGCGAGCCGTCCTTGCGGTGGTTGATGATCTCCAGCTCGATCTGGGCGCGGCGGCCGATCGCGTCCCTGAGCCGCGCGATGTCGCGCGGGTCCGTCTCGGGGCCCTGCAGGAAGCGGCAATTGCGCCCGATCACCTCCTCGCGCTGATAGCCCGTCAGCCGCAGGAAGGCATTGTTGGCGAAGACGATCGGGTTGTCCGGCTGGTTCGGATCGGTGATCAGCATCGGCATCCGCGTCGCGCGCACAGCGGAGGCGAAGGGATCGGAGGACTTCCCGATCTTCTCGATCTCCGCATCGATGCGGCTGTGCTCGGTCTGCGCGGTCATCGGGATCGGGAACTCCGGAATCGGACCTCGGGGAGGGGCGTTGCGGTCTTGGTTTCGTCCCCACCGGCCAGCCGGCTGGCCCGGCCCGGGCTGCACGGGATGCAACCGGACAGGAGGGGCTGGTGCGGAACGCGCGGGATCTCGACCCGTTCCCGCCGCGGAGCAAGGCCCGTCGACGCGCTCAGCACGAGCCGATGAAGCGTGCCGCCTCGCGCTCAAGCCCTAGGGGGCTCTGCGACAGCCCCGACGCAACGCCTGAGCGCTCCTCGCTTTCGTCGGGATGCAGCGGCAGCGGCGTGGCCATCAGGCCCTCCGCCCTATTGGTTAAATCGTCGTCGTGAAAGGCGATCTGCGTGTCCATGGCTTCCTCTTGGCGCGGCGTCCTTATGCTCCCGATCGGCCCGCTGCGAAATGGCAATGTCCTAAGGGCTACCCTGCGCTCCAAAAATCGTGACGGATTGAACGCTGATGCGGGCCGAGCGGAGACGGCGAGCCGATGGTTGGGTCATCCGGCAGGGACGATGATATGGATCGACCGGCGCGTGCCGCCGGAACCGCGTGCAGCAAGCGGCGTTGGCTGGCAGTTCAATGCGAGGAACGATGATGAAGACTCCGCTATTCGTGCTGGCGCTGACCGCGACCTTGGCCCTGGGCGCCTGCAATCCGCTCGAGACCGGCCCCGTCGGCAATGCGAATGTGCCCCAGCCGCGAAAGGCGGTCGATCTCGGTCGATATGTCGGGACCTGGTACGAGCAGGGCCGCTACGAGGCGAGCTTCCAGAAGGGCTGCGAGGGCGTCACGGCGAAGTACACGGCGAAGCCTGACGGAACGGTTGCAGTGGTGAACTCCTGCCGCCAGGGCAGCCCGACGGGGCCGCTACGATCGGCCGACGCCACCGCGCGCATCGTCGAAGGCTCGAACGGCGCCAAACTCAAGGTTAGTTTCTTCCGTCCCTTCGAGGGGGATTACTGGGTCCTCGACCGGGCCGACGATTACGGCTGGGCGATCGTCGGCGAACCGTCGGGACGCTATCTCTGGCTGCTGACGCGCGAGCGCAGGATCAGCCCGCGCCAGTATGAAGCCCTCGTCGCCAGGGCGCGGACCCTCGGTTACGACACCACGCTCTTGCGGCGGACACAGCAGTAAGCGAGGCGCTGTGCCCGGACTGGCCAGGCCAATTCCTAGATCACGCGCGAGCGGATGGTCGCCGTGACGATCTCGGTGACGACGACGACGGCGAAGATCACCAGCAGCACCAGCCCCACCTGGTCCCAGTAGAGATTGTCCATCGAGGCCTGCAAGGCCACGCCGAGACCGCCGGCGCCGACCAGCCCGAGCACGGCGCTTTCGCGGACATTGATGTCCCAGCGGAACAGGCTGACCGCGAGAAAGGCCGGCTTCACCTGGGGCCAGAAGCCCTTGAGCAGGATGGCGCGTCGTGAGGCACCGGCCGCGCGCAGCGCCTCGATCGGCCCGGCCTTGGCCTCCTCGATCGCCTCGGACAGGAACTTGCCCGTGAAACCGATCGAGTGAACCGCGACGGCCATCACGCCCGCCAGCGCGCCGGGACCGAAGACCGCGACGAAGAGCAGCGCCCAGACCAGCGTGTGGACCGATCGGGTCGAGACCAGGATGAAGCGCCCCAGCGCATTGACGACCGGCGAGGGTGCGACATTGCGGGCGCACATCAGCGCGACCGGCGTGGCGAGCAGGATGGCGAGGATCGTCCCCAGTGTCGCGGTATGCAGGGTCTCGACGAGGGCGGTGCCGACGGTGGTGCCGAAATAGGCCCAGTCGACCGGCCACATCCGGCCGAACAGATCGGCCGTCTGCTGGGGCGCATCGTACAGGAACTCGGGAATGACCTCGATGGTCTGGACCGACCAGCCCAGCGCCAGCGCCGCCAATCCCCAGAAGGCCAGCCGCATGCCGCGCTCCAGCGGCGTGAATCGGCGCCAGAGACGACCCGCCGGCGTTTCGACCACGAGGCCCGACGGCGCCTCGTCCTGGTAGATCCGTCGCATGAAGGCCGAGAGCACCTCGCCGGCCATCACTGTGACGATGATCGCGATGATGATCGTCAGGACGAAATCATAGTCGAAGCGCTGGAAGGCGGTGAACAGCGTCGCGCCGATGCCGCCGCCGCCGACGAGGCCGACCAGCGCGGAATTGCGCAGGTTGGAGTCCAGCTGATAGGCGGCAAAACCGATGAAGCGCGGCAGCACCTGCGGCACGACGCCCATCGTCACCACCGAGAGGAAGGGTGCGCCGGCGGCGCGCAACGCCTCGATCGGCTTCATCGACATCTCTTCGATCGCCTCGGCGATCAGCTTGGCGATGAAGCCGAGCGTCGCGACGACCAGCGCCATGACGCCGGCGAGCGCGCCGAACCCGACCGCCTTGACGAACAGGATCGCGACGATGACGGGGTGGAAGGTCCGGCACAGCGCGATGACGCCGCGCGCCGCCACCGTGACCGGAAGGGGCATCAGGTTGCGCGCCGCGAAAAGTCCGAGCGGCAGGGCCAGCAGCACGCCGATCGCCGTCGCGATGATCGCGATCTGCAGCGATTCCAGCATGCCCGACCACAGGAGCTGCATCTTGTCGGCGGCGGTGTTGGGCGGAAACATCCGCCCGATGAAGCGGGCGCCATTGTCCAGCCCCTGGACGAAACGCTCCCAGCGGATGTCCAGGATCTGCGCCGCATAGGCGACATAGGCGAGGAACAGCGCCGCACCGATGCGCAGCGGCCAGTTCGGCGGAAAGGCGCGGGCCCGCAGGTTGCGGGAGGCGAGGGCGGGAGCGCTCATTCCATCCAGCCTTCGCCGCCATAGATTTCGGCGAGATGGCTGTCCTGCAGCCCGGCCGGCGGTCCGTCATAGACGACGACGCCCTTGGACATGCCGACGATCCGCAGCGCGTAGCGCTTCGCCAGCGCGACATTGTGGATGTTGACGAGCACGGGAATATCCCGCTCGCGCCCAACCTGGGCGAGCAGTTCCATGATCTCGACCGAGGTCTTGGGATCGAGCGAGGAGGTCGGCTCGTCGGCGAGAACGAGATCGGGATCCTGCATCACGGCGCGCGCGATGCCGACGCGTTGCCGCTGACCGCCCGAAAGCTGGTCGGCCCGCCGGGTGGCGAAATCGCCGAGCCCGACCGATTCCAGCAGCGCAAAGGCGCGCGCGATGTCGGCCTCCGGAAAGCGCCGGGTCCAGGCGCGCCAGACCGGGACATAGCCGAGCCGGCCGCAGAGCACGTTCTCGATCACGGTCAGGCGCTCGACGAGGTTGTACTCCTGGAAGACCATGCCGAGCCGGCGCCGCGCCTGCCGCAGCGCCTCGCCCTGGAGCTTCGCGAGATCCGTGCCGCCGAGCATGATCGAGCCGGAGGTCGGATCGACCAGCCGGTTGATGCAGCGGATCAAGGTCGATTTTCCGGTCCCGGACGGGCCGATGATGGCGACGATGCCGGGCTCGGACACGGTCAGCGAGATGTCGCGCAGCACCGGCTGTCCGGGCCGGTATTCCTTGACGAGGTTGCGGATGACGAGCGCCCGGCCCTGGCCGGACGCCACAGGCAGGGCGCTCATGATGGGAAAACCTCGTTGGGTGACGGCGTAGTCGGATCAGGGGGCCTTGGGGGGCGCGGCGTTCTTCTTGGCGAGCGCATCGGCCTCGCGCTTGGCCTCGGCGTCATAGGCCGACTTGTTGTAGGGCGTGCCCGACTTCTCGGCCACGTCCCGCACCACGGCCCAGTCCTTCTGGTAGGTGATCGGCAGGAAGCGGTCGTCGCCGTTGAACTCCTTGGTCATTTCCGGAGTGAAGCGGAAGGAGAAGAAGCACTCGGTCAGCTTCTTGGCGAGCTCGGGCTTGAGGTCGTGGGCATAGGCGAAGGACGAGGTCGGGAACACCGCGCTGCGGTAGATCTCGCGCACATCCTCCTTCTTGATCGTGCCGCGCACGATCATGCGCTCATAGACATCGCCCGCGACCGCGCCCATGTCGTAGTCGCCCGAGACGACGCCGAGGATCGACTTGTCGTGCCCGCCGGACATCAGCGGCTTGTAGTCCACATCCGCCGTCAGCCCATGCTCCGGAAAGAGCACGCGGGGCGCGAGATTGCCGGAATTGGACGAAGGCGAGGTATGGGCGACCTTCTTGCCCTTGAGGTCGGAGAGCTTCTGATAGGGGCTCGACGCCTTCACCACGGCGACGAGATTGTAGCCGCGCACTTCCGACCCGACGCCCTTCGCGGCGAAGGGCACGGCGCCCGCGAGATTGACCGCGAAGCCGGTCGGCCCGGTCGAGAAGCCGGCAAAATGCAGGCGGCCCGAGCGCATGGCCTCGATCTCGGCCGAGTTGGACTGGACCGGGTAGTAGACGATCCGCTTGCCCGTGCAGGTCGCGAGATGATCGGTGAAGGGCTTGAAGATGTTGGCGTAGACGGCCGGATCCTCGACCGGCGTATAGGCCCAGACCAGCGCCGAGGGATCGCGCCACTTCTTCGGATCGGTCGGCGCATCGGCGACGAGATCGCCGTTCGCGTCGCAATACATCGTGTCGAGCTGGCCGCGGTTCGGGCACGCATCCTGCGCCGCGGCGTCGCCGCTCCACGCGCTCAGGCTCAGCACCAGCAGCGAGACTGTGGCTGCGAGTTGGGTCGTTTTCCGGCTCATCGTACGTTTCCTCTCACGCTGCCGGTTCGACCGGCTTGTCCCAGGTATGTGACACAAAACCGTCATATTCAACCCGGTTTTGGCCGCCGTCCCGCCCGGCCGTCTGCCGTCGCCGTTCTCCAGCGCCCATGCCGTTAGGAGAGGCGCTGCGGGCGTAGCCGGCAAAGGGGGAGGGGTGACAGGCCGCCGCTGGATGTGACAGTTTGATGACGCGCAGCGGTGGATTCAGCTCTGCGACGCAAGTTCGGCCTCGATGTCGAACGCGGACAACGTCTCTGGGAGGTCATCGTGGTGGTGAAGAAGTGGGTTCTGGCGTTGGGCCTCGTCCTGACGTCCTCGGTCGCCCTGGCTCAGACACCGGCCGGCAAGGTAACGGTTGTGACGTCGTTCTCGAAGGACGTGACCGACCCGATCAAGAAGGCTTTCGAGAAGGCGACGCCAGGCGTTACCCTCGAGGTCCAGAACCGCAACACCAATGCGGGGGTGAAATACATCGAGGAGACGAAGGCCAACAACCAGGTCGACTTGTTCTGGGCCTCGGCGCCGGACGCCTTCGAGGTGCTCAAGGGCAAGCAGTTGCTGTCCGCCTACAAGCCGAAGGCGAGCGGCATCCCCGAGAAGATCGGCTCCTATCCGATCAACGACCCCGCCGGCTTCTATTCGGGCTTTGCGGCCTCCGGCTACGGCATCATGTGGAACGAGCGCTATGCCCGCGCCAACAAGCTGCCCGAGCCAAAGGAGTGGCAGGACCTCGCCAGGCCGGTCTTCTTCGACCATGTCGCGATCGCCGCGCCCTCGCGCTCCGGCACGACGCATCTGACGATCGAAACGATCCTCCAGGGCGAGGGCTGGGACAAGGGCTGGCGCACGATCAAGGAGATGGCGGGCAATTTCCGCGCGATCAACGAGCGCTCCTTCGGCGTGCCCGAGCAGGTCAATTCCGGCCAAGTCGGCGTCGGCATCGTCATCGACTTCTTCGCCTTTTCGGCGCAGGCCTCGGGCTTTCCGGTCAAGTTCGTCTATCCGAGCGTGACCACGGTGGTGCCCGCCAATGTCGGCATCGTCGCCAACACCCCGAACAAGGCGGCCGCCGAGGCCTTCGTCGAGTTCCTGCTCTCGCCGGCGGGACAGGAGGTCCTGCTCGAGCCGGGCATCCGCCGCCTGCCGGTGAACCCGGCCGTCTACGCCAAGGCCGGCGCCGACTACCCTAACCCCTTCACCGATCCGCGCTTCCAGAAGATGATCGGCTTCGACGTCGACAAGTCGGAAGGCCGCACCGCTGTCGTCGACACGCTGTTCGACCAGCTGATCTCCTTCCAGCTCGATGCGCTCAAGGGCGTCACTAAGACGCTGCACGAGGTCGAGGCGGCCCTGGCCAAGAAGCCGAACGCGCAGGCGAAGGCTCTGCTCGACGAAGCCCGGACCCTCATCGCCGCCATGCCAGTCAGCGAGGCGCAGGCCTCCAGCGCCGAGCTTCGCGGCGCCTTCACCGGCGGCAAGGAGAAGGGCGCGCGCCAGGCCGAGGTCGAGGCGCAATGGGCGAGCTTCGCCCGCGACCACTACGCCAAGGCCAAGGCCAAGGCCGAAGAGGCACTCAAGGCGGCGCGCTGAGCGTTAACCCATCCTCGCGTCATCCCGGACGCAGCGAAGCGGAGATCCGGGATCCATGCCGGACCAGTTCAGGAATGGATCGCGGATCAGCGCGGCTTCGCCGCTCGTCCGGAATGACGGCGCGCCCTTGGTTCAACGATCAGGACGGGCATGACCGCTATCCCCACAGCCACCCTCCCTCGCGCCCGCCGGCTCTCCGCCACGCCAGGCCAGATCGCGCTGGCGCTGGCGATCGCGGCCTTCCTCCTGCTGTTCCTGGGGCTGCCGGTCGGGACCGTGCTCTACGTCGCCTTCACCGAGAAGGGCACGTCCAACTTCACGCTGGTGAACTTCTACGACTTCGTCCGCACCGAGCTGTTCATGCGCTCGCTGTGGAACTCCTTTTACGTCTCCGCCATGTCGGTGGTCTGGGCCTCGGTCTTCGCCCTGCCGCTCGCCTATCTGACGACGCGCTTCGTCTTCCGCGGCGCGATGCTGGTGCAGACGCTCGGCTTCCTGCCGCTGATCATGCCGCCCTTCGTCGGTGCGGTGGCGATGCAGCTCTTCTTCGGCCGCAACGGCTCGATCAACCTGCTGCTGGACGACTGGTTCGGCTTCAAGATCGGCTTCATGGAGGGGCTGAACGGCGTCATCTTCGTCCAGTCCGTCCACTATTTCCCCTTCATCCTGATCAATCTCTCGGCGGCGCTGCGCAACATCGACCGGGCGATGGAGGAGGCGGCGCAGAATCTCGGCTCCTCGGGCTTTCGCCTGTTCCGCCGCATCGTCTTTCCGCTCGCGCTGCCGGGCTATCTGGCCGGCGCCTCGCTCGTCTTCGTCAAGGTCTTCGACGATCTCGCGACGCCGCTGCTGCTCAACGTCAAGGACATGCTGGCGCCGCAGGCCTATCTGCGGGTGACCTCGATCGGCATCGCCGACCCGATGGGCTATGTCATCTCGGTCGTGCTGATCGTCGCCTCCGTCATCGCCATGTGGCTCTCGGCGCTGGCGCTGAAGGGGCGCGACTACGCCACCACCCAGCGCGGCGGCGGCGGTCTGGCCCGGCGCGTCATGACCCCCTGGGAGGCCGTGCTCGGCTATGGCGTCGTCATCTTGATCCTGGCGCTGGTGCTGGCGCCGCATCTGGGGCTGCTGCTGCTCTCCTTCGCGACGATCTGGTCGTTCTCGCCGCTGCCCGACGCCTTCACCACCGCGCATTACGCCCGCGTTTTCGGCGAGAGCTCCGTCTACATCAAGAACACGCTGCTCTACGCCACGCTCGCCGGCGGCATCGACATCGTGCTTGGCGTCGCCATCGCCTATCTCGTCCTGCGCACGAAGCTGGTCGGCCGCGAATGGCTGGACTGGGCGGCCTCAGCCGCGCTCGCCATCCCCGGCGTGGTACTCGGCATCGGCTATCTTCGCACCTTCTACGGCATCACCCTGCCGGACGGGACGCCGCTGGCCTCGCTCTGGATCACCATCGTGCTCGCGCTCGCGATCCGGCGGCTGCCCTATGCGCTGCGAGCCTGCTATGCGGCGCTCCAGCAGATCTCGGTCTCGCTCGAGGAGGCGGCGGAGAACCTCGGCGCCACGAAGGCCCGCACCGTCAGGCGGGTCGTCGTGCCGCTGATGGCGGGCGGCATCCTCGCCGGCTTCGTCACCAGCTTCTCGACGGCCGCGGTCGAGCTTTCGGCGACGCTGATGCTGGTCCAGTCGAACTCCGACGCGCCGCTCGCCTTCGGCCTCTACGTCTTCATGCAGTCGGCCGCGGGCCGGGGTCCGGGAGCCGCGCTCGGCGTCGTCGCCGTGCTGCTCGTCGCCCTCTGCACGTTCCTCTCGCATCTCGTGATCGAGCGCAGCCAACGGGCCAAGGGCATGGGCCAGTGATGAAGAACGAGCCAGCCATGACGAGCAAAACCGACCTCGCGAGCCCGGCCGTCTCGGTCGATATCGAGGGGGTCAATCTGTCCTACGGCGACAACCATGTCCTGAAGAGCGTCGACCTTTCGATCCGGCCGGGCGAATTCTTCGCCTTCCTCGGCCCCTCGGGCTGCGGCAAGACCACGCTGCTGCGGCTGATCGCCGGCTTCAACCAGGCCGAGACCGGCCGCGTGCTCGTCGGCGGCAAGGACGTCTCGGGGCTGCCGCCCTGGAAGCGTGATGTCGGCATGGTGTTCCAGTCCTATGCGCTCTGGCCCCACATGACGGTCGCGCGCAATGTGGCTTTCGGCCTGGAGGAGCGCGGCGTGCCGCGGGCCGAGACCGCCCGGCGTGTCGCGCAGGCCCTCGATCTCGTCGGGCTCGGCCATCTCGCGGAACGTCGGCCTTCGCAGCTCTCGGGCGGGCAGCAGCAGCGGGTCGCGGTGGCGCGGACGATCGCGGTCGAGCCGAAGATCCTGCTGCTGGACGAGCCGCTCTCCAATCTCGACGCCAAGATGCGGGTTCAGGTCCGGCGCGAACTGCGCGACCTGCAGCAGCGGCTCGGACTGACCACGATCTTCGTCACCCACGACCAGGAGGAGGCGAATACGATCTGCGACCGGATCGCAGTGATGAATGACGGCGTGGTCCAGCAGGTCGGGACGCCGATGGAGCTCTATGAGCGCCCGGCCAACCTCTTCGTCGCGAATTTCCTCGGCACCGCCAACATCCTCGATGGGCGCGTCGTCGACACCGGCGCGGAGCGCCATTTCGTCATCGAGGGCGGAATCCGGCTCCCGCTCCCGGCGGATGCCGTCGTGCCCGCAGGGGCGAAGCTGGTGTTCCGGCCCCAGCACGCCGCGTTGACAGACGCCGGCGGCCAGGCCGGCGACGGGTTGGCATTGCCCTGCATCGTGGCGCATCGCGAGTTCCTCGGCGCGAGCGTGCGCTATGGTGTGCGCGTCGGTGCCACCGAAGTTGCGGTCGACACGCCCTTCCGCTCCGGGCGTGACCTGCACGAGATCGGCAGCCGCGCCATCGTGACGCTCTCGCCCCATGCCCTGATCTGGCTGACGGGTTGATACCGGCCCGCTCGACCCCGGCGCCCCGTAGGAGCTCTCGGGTCGGTCAGAACGCGTAGGGCGGCAGCCGCAATTCCTCGGTCAGCCATTGCGTGAACATCCGCACCGCGCGCCGCGACTTCGCCACCCGCGGGAAGACGAGGTAATGGCCGGTGTAGCGCACGTCCCGGGCGCGCCCGGCCAGCGGCGCCACGAGGCGGCCGTCCGCGAGTTCCCGCTCGGCCAGACGCGTCGATTCGAGCGCGATGCCGAGCCCGTCCACGGCGGCGGCGATGGCGATGAACGAGCGGTCAAAGCGCGATCCGCGAGGCGTGGGCGGGATGATTCCGTTGGCGCCGAACCAGTTCGCCCAGCGCACGCGCTTGTTGTCGCTCTCGATCAGCCGGGCGGCCGTCAGATCCTCCGGCGAGGTGATCCGGGCGGCGAGTTCGGGCGCGCAAAGCGGCGTCACCGTCTCCTCGCCCAGCGGCACGACGACGAGCCCTTCCTGGCGTGGAGGGCCGTAGCAGATGTCGGCATCGAACGCGTCATGCTCGAAGCGGGGATAGTCGATGCCCGCCGCCAGCCGCACTTCCAGGCCCGGCTGCGCGAGAAAGAGGTGGCGCAGGCGTGGCAGCAGCCACTGCGCCGCCATCGACGGGGCGCAGTGCAGCCGCAGCAGGTTGCCGGAGCGGGCGCCGACGGTCTCGACACCCTGCCGCATCTGGTCGAACCCCGCCGCGACATGGGCGAGCAGCGCCTCTCCGGCCGCGTTCAGCCGCACCCTGCGGCTCTGCCGGTCGAACAGCGTCGCGCCCATCAGATCCTCGAGCTTGCGGATCGCATGGCTGATCGCGCTCGGTGAAATGCCGAGTTCCTCGCCGGCCGCACGGAACGAGCCGGTTCGGGCCGCAGCTTCGAAAGCCTGGAGCGAAGACAGCGGGAGGCGTCGCATCGATGATCTCCCGCGCTTCTCCGGAGGGCAGAAGATGAACTAGGCCGTAAACTCATATGTGGACGCCCCCTTTGGCAAGGCGTTTATGTCGGGATGATTTGATCGGTTGCTTTCATATGTCCGGCCTGTTTGTGCGG
>LSIG01000006.1 GCA_001556125.1 Rhizobiales bacterium CCH10-E5
TCCATCGGGATGCGCGAATGGGCCCGTATCGGTCAGAAATGAGGGCCGTTGGTATTACACGGGTGTTTTCAATGCAGGGCTGCCGCGCTTTTCTTCGGCCGCTTTCCTGTCGAATATGCCGACCTTCTCGACCAACACCTATATCAGCACCATCTCCGTGACGAATGGCGGCTTCGATATTGGCGTGGGTGCAACTGTCAATGTCGGCGATCTTCTGGTCCTGAAATCGCTGCCGGGCGTGCATCCCAGCACGCAGAACCATGTCTTCGTGGGAGGAACGGTCACGGCAGATTACCGGACCTATCTTCAGGGCAGCATCAACACCGGCGGGCTCGTCAACACGGGCACGATCCAGACGACCGGCCTTTACAATCACGCCAATGGGAACCGCAGCGAGGTCTTCATTCAGGGACCCAGCGAAATCGGTGTTCGGCTGCTGGCACAGGGCAATACGGACATCATTTTCCAGGACTTCAACGGCAGCACCAATTTTACCGCCAAATGGACTGGCCGGCTCGATGCCGCAGCCGGCAAAGACATCGCGTTACGAGCCGGTGCTGGGACGCTGGTGTACACCGGTCAGTCCTCGCTCGGACTCGAGGGCTTCCGTGTCCAGACAGGCTCGTTGCAGATTGGTGATGGCGGCATGAGCGGCCAAACCCCGGTCGACACCGGGAAGACGCTCACTCTCGATGCCGGCACGCGGGTCATCTTCGACCGAAGCGACGATGTCTCGGTCGGAGCGATCATTGCTGGTGCAGGGGGACTGACGAAGAAGAACAGCAACGTCCTGACATTGACCGGCATCAACACCTACACCGGCCCCACGCTCGTCGAGGCTGGTACGCTGAAGATCGGGGCCGGTGGCGCGCTGAACAGCGCATCGCTGATCACCGTCAACGCCGGTGCGACCTTCGACTTCGGTGCCATCGACAATCCGACCGTCGGATCGCTGGGTGGCACGGGCGGCGCATTGACGGGTGGCACAGGCAACCTGACGGTGCAGATGGCGAACGGCACGACCGACAGCTACGCGGGAACGAACCCGTTCGGCGGGTTCAACAGCCTCGTCCTCAGTGGCAATGGCACTCTGAACCTGACGGGTAACCTGAACAGCAACAAGGCGATCGCCATCGACGGTGGCACGTTGAACCTGACCGGCACCAACACGCTGAGTGGCGGCATCACGGTCAACGGCAAGCTGGTCATCGGCGCGAGCGGCGCGGCCGGCGGGGCGGGCAACACCATCACGACGACCGGCTCGGTCATCAGCTTCGCCAACGGCGTCAACAGCGCGACGCCGATCAACATCAACTCGAACACCACCCAACTCGAGGTGCTCGCCGCCGATTCCGCGACCCAGTCGGGCGTGATCTCGGAGACAGCCGGCCCGCGTGGATTCGAGAAGATCGGGACCGGCACACTGACGCTCGCGGCCAACAACACCTATTCCGGTGCGACGACGATCTCCGCGGGCACGCTGCAGGTTGACGATAAGCGCAATCTCGGCAACGATAGCGCGACCAACAGCCTCGTCTTCAACGGTGGCACGCTCAGCAGCCGCGCCGACATCACCATGGCACGCTCGGTGGTGGTCAACGCGACGGGCGGTACCGTTTCGGCCGACAACAACACAGGTGCGTTGCAGAAGCTCGTCTTCAGCAGCGGCGTGCAGTCCCTCGGCGGGACGCTCGTGAAGACGGGCGGCGGCCAGCT
>LSIG01000060.1 GCA_001556125.1 Rhizobiales bacterium CCH10-E5
GTTCTTATCCGCCGCATCGCGCGAGCGTCATGAGTTCCGGGACGGACTCTGAGGGGGGCGAAGATAAGACGCCCTTCCACGTATACTTCAAATGCGAGGAATGTGCCTATCTGGGCGGAAGTTGCTTGGCCTCGGTTTCGATGGGAGACGCTGCCGCCAGAGACGTCTCGGCTGTCGCCGGAATGTCGCATCACACCAAGCGCCAGCTTAATGGCCAGGGTATTGCGACGGTAGGGGCATTGTCCAATGCCAGGGGCGTCGCCCAGTCGGACGGCGCGAGCTGGTCCCTCAAGCGAAAGCTTGGCGCCTTGGTCGAACGCGCGCGGTCAATCAGCGGCGCCGAGGTGCGCAGGACCAGTGAGCCCTACAGCATGCTTATGCCCGGAAGGGTCGGCACGCGCATTCTTCTCTCGGTCGATGTCGATCCTGTCGACGACATGCTGGTGGCGCTTGGATGTGCCATCGAGCGCGCTGACGGTACGCGGGCCGAGGAGATCGTCGTCATTCCCACCGCAATGCGTTCCGACGAGGTCGAGGCGCTGAAGCGGGTCTTCGGCGTGGTCTTGCGTGAACTGCAAGCCATAGCGGCGAATAACGACCAGGGCGGATCTGATGGCGCTCAGGCGATCCTCGCCCATATCTATCTCTACGAGCCGTCCGAGGCGGTTGCCATCCAGGCGGCAGTCAAGAGGCATATCGACGACCCGGGTGTCAGGGCGACGCTCTTGGAACTGATCAGGATGTTTCCGCCTGACAACGTCGTTGCGGAGCCCGAATACCGGGGCGCAAACCATCTGCCGGCGACCGCCGTGCGCAGCGTCGTCGAGCATCTCTACGCACTCCCGGTGAGCGTTTCCTACGACCTGCGTCAGGTGACTCAGGTTCTTGCGAAGACGGGGGCCTTCAAGGACCCGTACGTGCCCGCTCCAGGCTTTGGGCGGCCTTTCTCTTCGCTTCTCTCGATCGAGGTGGCCAGGGGCATCAAGGGGGAGGCAATCGAGGGCTACCCGATACAGGCTCGTCATGTCGTGGATGATGTGCGCGCCAGGCTGCGCGCGTTGTCTGGATTGTGCGGCTGGCTCGAGCGGGAAAGCGCGCGCAACGCGACGCCAGACGGGGGCGCGCTCCTTCGCCTGCCGAAGAAGCCCTTCAGGTTCTGGAGACAGTTTGACCCTCTCAACGCAGGTGATCTCGATGTCCTCCAGGCCTTCGAGTTGATGCAGGCCCGCGCGTCCATGCTCGGCACTTTGGTGGGACTTGCGAGACCCCCGGCTGCCAGGACCGCCTCCGGTAGGTCCTTGACCGGGTTGTCGTACATGGGTCGCGTCCCTGCCAGTCACGGCCGCGTCGCTCTGGAGTTCGACGTCCCGCGGGACGCACGGGACACCGAGGTCGGCCCCGGATCTTTCGGTCTAATCGTGACTAACGGGGCCTACGATGTCCTCCTGGATCCGCTGGCGTGGGCTGGGTTCGAGTGCTCGGTGCGGGACTTGCCGCGGTCGGGCTCGAGGATCGTCGTAGAGATGAACAAGGCCAACTACGAGTCACCGCCATTTCAGGCGATGCTGAGAGAGAGCCTCGACAAGCCGGACTGGTGCATAGACGGCATTCTGAAGGATCCGAATACGCCTCGCATCGCTCGATACCTGCGGCATCTGGAAGGCGGGGCGTAGCGTGACCACTCGCACTCAAATCCTCTCCTTCTTGCGGTCGTCGGCGGCATTCTGCGCGTCGGGCGATCCCTCTTTCGGTGCGACGTTTGCGCGGCAGCGACAGACGCATTTGCCGAATGCCGTTCGCGCCAATGGCGACAAAGATCTGCGCCTGGCGCAGCAGCAGGCATGGGACGGCATTGCAAGGACGAGGGCCTCACTGGTGCTGGGCCCGCCGGGGACCGGTAAGACGCATCTGCTGTCGTACCTCATGCTCGGGCATGTTTGGGCGAGAGGGGACGTGGGCCTGGGATCTCGGGTCTTTTTGACCGCATTCACGCGCAGCGCGATTGAGAACCTCCTTTCCGCCCTCGCGAAGCGAACCGCTGGGGGGCCTATTGCGCCTCGGTTGTTGTATCTGGGCAGTTGGACCGGCGGCGCGATGCCGCTTGGTGTCGAGTTGGTGGATTTGAAGACCTCAGGAGGCAGGGAGCTCTTGGCCCAGGCACTCCAAGCAGGCCCTGTTGTCGTAGGGGGCACCATTTGGAAGCTCTCGGACGCCCTCGGCAGAGGCGCTCTGGGCCAGCCTGCGGGGGAGACGGCTCCGGTCTTCGACCTGATTGCGATCGACGAGGCTTCCCAATTGCCCCTCTCTCACGGCCTGCTTGCCCTGGCGGGCCTCGCGGAGGACGGTCGGATCGTCGTGGCCGGCGACGATCGCCAGTTGCCCCCAGTCAACGCGGTTTCGGGGATAACCGTCGACGGTAAGGAATTTGGAGGCTCGCTCTACGCCTTCATGAAGCGGGAGGGTATCCCGGAATTTCCGCTCGAGGAGACGTTCCGCCTCAGCGAGCCCTTGGTGGATTTCCCTAGGAGCCGCTTCTATGGGCCGAGTTATCAATCGGCGGTGCCACAGGCTCGGCTTCAGTTGATTCCAGACTGGGGTTCAGGATTGGAGCACTGGGAGAAGATCGCGCTCGATCCGGACAACTCAAAGGTGGTGATCGTTCACGACGGGCCCTCCGCTTCGGTAGAGAGCCCGTTCGAGACCGAGATGGCCGCTCGGCTCGTTGCCTTGCTGAAGGACAGGATGGTTGACTCGCATGGCGCGCCTGCGAGCGAGGTCTGGGCAGAGGGCCTTGCCGTCATCTCGCCGCATCGCGCGCAGGGTCGGGCAATCCGGCGTCGTTTGGCCAGTTCTCTCGGATCTGAAGAGCCGTTCATCGAGACGGTTGATAGGATCCAGGGCAAGGAGCGCGACGCCGTCATCCTGAGCTACGCCGTCTCTGACCCCGAGTTCGCGGAGATGGAGGCGGAGTTCATCTTCAGTCCGCAGCGGTTGAACGTCGCTGTGACGCGGGCCCGCTCGAAGCTGATCGTTTTGATTTCCCGGCGCCTGCTGGACGTCGTGCCGGCCCAACATGAGACGCTCGAAAAGGCGGAGGTCCTGCGTGAGTTCGCGTTCTCGGCCGCGAGCGCGCTCAAGGCCCGGATGACACTAGGAGCGCTTCCGCCGGTCGCAGTCGACGTCAGGGTCGAGGGCTTTGTACCGATTGAGGGCATGGATGGTGGCGACGCCACCGATGAGAAGGTCGTCGAACTCGACAAGAGCCTCAAGGCAATTCTTGTGGCGGTCAGGCGCGCGGTCACCGAGGGAACAGGGCAGTTTCCGCATGCCACCCTCGCGCAGATTCTCAAGGTGGCGCCCGTTTCCGGTGGCCAGCGCACGCTCTTCTTGGGCTTGAGAAGTCTGCACGGGCTCGGATGGGTTCAGCTCGCGCAGCGCCACAGCGACTACGGCACATTCTGGACGGCGCAACCATTCGATCATCCGAGGGCGGTTTGGCCAGTCGACGATCCCGACAGGTTGGCGAGGATCCTGTCGCTGGTGAGAGGGTCGCCTTTGGATTATGGGCGCCTTCGAGACCGTTTCGTCTGGATGGATGATGCGGAGAGGGACGTGCTGAGGCCGCTGGTCGAGGCGCACGTTAGGGCCAGAGAGCTCCGCTTCATTGAGGGGGCCAAGGGTGAACTCGTCGCGGAGCCGGAGCAGGAGGCTGTAGCGCTCCCGGCCTTGCCCGCTCTGTCCGATGACGATTTTCGTGTCCTGAATGCCCTCGAAGATCTCGACGCCAAGCGGGCGAAGGCTGGGTTGTTCGAACTGTGGTCTCACCAGCGGGAACTGGAGCTGTCCACGGGCTCCGGGAGCTCGATTGTGTCAGATTCGATCGCGCGTCTGCATGCGCATGGTCATTTGATGAGAGGCCAAGACGGCGAGCTTCGCAGTCGCATCGGGGAGTTGGCGCGAGAGGTTCGCTATCTAAAGCAGCGCTTCGTAAAGGACGACGCCAGTTCGCGCCCATACCTCGTGCGCGGCATCAAGATGTTGGTTCGCGATCGACGTAAGCCGATGCGAAAATCTTATCTCGACGAGCTTTTCGATCGTGTCTCGGATGGCGATCGTCCGGAGGTCAAGCAGGCGCTGGACGGCTTGCTGACCGCCCTGCGGCCGATGTGGGGTGAGCGCCCCACGGTCGCGGGCTTCCAGAAGCGAGGGTTCGAGGCGATCTTCAACTCGTGGATCGGGCGGGACCTCAAAGACGCCTTCGTCGTCTCCGCCGACACGGGCTCGGGCAAGACCGAGGCGGTGGCGCTGCCAATGATTGCCGGCGCTTGCGTCGATGCTCTGGTCGGCATCCGCGGAATGCGTGCCGTCCTGACGTATCCTCGGGTCAGGCTTGCGGCGAACCAGTCCCAGAGGCTTGCGAAGTACATTGCCGCCCTTGCGAATGTCGAGGGAATGCCGACGCTGTCTCTCGGCGTGCAATTTGGGGAGATCCCGAAGAACTGGCGCTCCGTCGGGAAATCCGAGGACAACAAGAGCTGGGTCATCTCAGGCGACCGCTGTTCCTTTCCGCTGTTCAACTGTCCAATCGACGGCTGCGGTGGCGCGCTGTCGGTCGCGATGGGTGGCGGACTGGAAGGCCGCGACCGGCTCGACTGCAACGCGTGCGGATGGACGTTCCGCGGATGGGCCGGAACCAAGGACGGAATGAAGGCGTCTCCTCCGACGTTTTTCCTTCCGACCGTGGACTCGCTTCACGTATGGCTGCAGGACCCTGCCGCGGGGCGGATGTTCGGCGATCGCGACTTGCCGCCTCCGCGCGCGCTGATGGCGGACGAGATCCACCTGTACTCGCACATCCACGGGGCGCAGGTGGGGCATACCCTTCGTCGCCTGCTCTTCCGCAGTGAGGTCAATCACGCTGACGGTCAGCGCCCGCTGGCCATCGGCATGAGCGCGACGCTCGGGGACCCCGTCCGCACCTTGTCTCGGCTAGTGGGAAGGGACGTTGTCGTTCCAATCGCCGCGGACTTGGCCGAGGCCGATACTAACCCCAGGGGTCGCGAGGCTTTTCTGTTCATTCAGCCCGAGATCGAATCCCGATCCAAAGACGTCGCGGGCGCGGCCACTGCCATCCAGTCGATCATGTGCCTGTCGCACGGGATGAGGCGCCGGACGGGATCGGAGGGCGGCTACAGGACGCTGGCCTTCCTCGACTCCATCGACAAGGTACGCCGCCTTCACTCTGACTTCCAGGATGCCGAGCGGAACCAAAACCTTGCCCGACTGAGGACGGTGATGTTTCCCGATGACCCGATCACGGGCCGGATCGTGGACGAGTGCTGCGGGGATCCGTCCAGGTGCAAACGCTCGACGGACGGCGAGTGCTGGTGGTTCGCCGCCAACGACGCCCGGCAGGTCTTTGCCGACGGGCGTGGTTGGCAACGGGGCAAGCCCCTTGCGGTGGCTCCCAATCCGGTGTCCTCCAAGGTCAAGGACCGGGTCGAGCAGATGATCAAGGAGAGCGATGTGGTCTTCGCGACCTCGTCGCTCGAGGTGGGGTACGACGATCCGGACATCGCCTTCGTTTTCCAGCATTATGCGCCGCAGAACCTGGCGAGCTTCATCCAGCGGAAGGGGCGCGGCGGCCGGGGTGCGGATGACCGGCCGCTGACGGCGATCACGTTGTCGATGTATTCGCCGAGGGACAGCTATTGGTATGCGAGGCCGGAGCTGATGCTCGACACCGGCAGGTTCGACGCCCCGGTCAATCCCGACAACCATTTTGTCCGACGGGCGCAGATCCTGAGCCTTAGCCTCGACGCATTCGCCAGTTGGCACGCCAAGGCAGGCCGTTCGTTTGTCGGCGCTGACGGACGCATCGTCGACGGCGCGATGGACATGGCGCAAGGTTGGGTCGCGGACCTGTTCGGCCGCGATGCGTGGGTGCGGTATGGCTTTTCGACGCTGCGCGACCTTTGGGAGGCCGCAGCGCGCAAAGCGGACGGGCTAGTGCTGTCGGCCCGCGACGCTCGCGAGCAAATGCCGTGGGTGCCGAAGTTCCTCCATGAGACGATCAACTTGCCGGCGATCGAAATTTCGCCACTTTCCGGCGAGGTCCGATCGCGTGACAAAGTGGAGAAAGAGGATGTGGCCTTGGTGCTTGCCTTGGCCGCTCCCGGCAACATATCGCGCCGCTTCGACGGGCGGGTCGGAACTTGGATCCCGCCCCGCGACGGCCGGGCGCCTTGGTTGTCGGCGCACGATCTAGCTTTGGCCGAGCGGGTTCCCATGTTCGGGGGCGATCTCGACCGGCTGATAGCCAACTTGCCCGTCGATGCCCGCTCATTGGCCAGAGGTGGGGATCTGAGGGACTGCCTGTCGGGCGAGATGGTGCGCCCGACGGTTATGACGTTCGAGAGGGCGGGCAAGTTCGCGCCTCTTGGGAATTGGACCCCCGATCAGGCCTTTGTCGCGGGTGTCGCGTACCCGCGCTCGGAAAGGCCCGCAAAGCAGGCCGCCGTTGGTCATCGAAGTGAGGGAAGGTTGTGCGGCACGACGATCATCACGGCGGATGAGGATCAGGCGGAGGTGGCCATCGTCCCCGATCTGGAGCCTCACGTCGACCGCGTCTCCTTCTTCGTCGGTCGAGGCGACGGAGCATCGACCGGCTTGCAGTTTTCGCGGGTCTATTGGGGAGCCGAGGGTAGGGTCGTCTTCGACGAACCGAAGATCGACGACGCGCCGTTCTCGCAAACCTTCGCCGACGAGGCGAGCGGGCTGATTTCGCTCCATGGCTATGCCACTGAGAGCGAGGGCGTTCGCTTCGGCGTCAACCGGACGCGGCTCTCCGCCTTCGTCGACCAAGTCGTCACGGGATCGTCGGACAGCGATTCCCTACGACGACTGGCGGCGCGATGCCATCAACTCAGTGCCTCGAATCTCGTCATGGCCGGACTGGACCGCTACTCCGCGACGACGATCGGGAAGTTGGCCGGCTTGGCGATGACGACCCCACAGGTTTCGGGGCAGCTGCGCGGCTCCCTGGGGCGGTTCAGCGTCGAAAGGCATTTCAAGCCCTTAATCAAGGACCTCGTCGACGGTCGCCATCAATGCGATCCGATGTTGACGACGCGCCGCGTCGAGGCAGCGCTGACGGCAATCAGCACCCCTGCCTACTCCATGGTCCTGAGGGACGCGTTGCGGGCCTGCCTCGAGCCTGAGGCGGACCGCGCCCATGTACGGAGTTCAGTACTGCATTCGCTGGCGCTGCGCTTGCGGGACATGTTCGTGCTCGTGTCCCAGGGGGACGAGCGCTCCGTGGCGGTGCACGTGAAGGTTCCCGTCCGCTATGGGGTCGAGGCCGAGGATATCATCACCATCTCCGAGGTGGGCGAACGTGGCGATGGCACGACCCGGGCCTTCAGGGAGCGGCTCCCCGAATTCTCCCGGCTCTGGAGAGAGGGGTTTGCAACCGCGTGCCCTAACGCGGCGGAGGACAGGTTCATGGATCGGTTGCTCGACGCCCGCTCGGAGCACGGGCGGTGGCTTCAGGCGAGCCCGCGCGATACGGCGGCCCTGGCCGCCATCGCAGCCGAAATCGGAGTCAACGGCTCCGGCTCGGTTCCGGCGCCGTTGACTAGAGCTCTTTTCGGGACGCTGGAAGTCGGTGGACGTTCGGCGAGGCTGTTTGACGTCCTTCGCGACGCGAAAGAAGCGCGGAATGCGCTCGAGGCCGAGTTAGGACGGCCGGTCATGGGGTGGGAGCTATCCAGCAGACTGGTCGCTTCGGAGACGGCCAGGGTCGGTGTCTTGGACGATCTCTTCAAGTGGTACGGTGAGATCCCCGAGACGTTTGAGGGCGAGGGATCCCTTTCGCCAACTGCGCGCTTCGCCGAACAGGTCGAAGCTGCTGCAGGCCGCCTATGCCTCGACGGCTGCAACGCCTGCGTCCGCCAGCGCAGCGATATCATGCCCGACGCCCTGCTGGATGTCAGCGTGAGTCGCACCCTGCTGGAAGGGTTTCTCGCCGAAACGTAGACGGTCAGGCCGAGACTATCCTGAACCCTTGCCTGGCTCCGTTCAAAGTGTCCAACCAATCCAGGACCGCGGGCGTTACATGGGCGAGGGTCGCCTTGCCGTCGATGAGGGCGTCGAGAAACTCCTTCGCGCCGTCCGCGTGGCTGATCGCCTCGTATTCGGCCTTTAGGACTGAAGCTTCGGCTCGAAGGCCAGCGATGCTCGGAAGGAGTTCGGTCAAGGGCTTGGAAGAGATGCTCCGCGCCCGGGCTACTAGTGTCTTCAGCGCGTTTCCGAGATCGGTTACCGCATCGATTTGGACGAGCACGCCGCCAGCCGCTTCGAGCGGCTCGAATTCGCTCTTGACGAGGTCGTCGTAGGCCTGCCGGACGAGCCGGGTCAGTCGGCCATTTGGCCCTCGCAGCCACTCCTCAAAGTCACCGATCAGGCTGACCAGGGCCTCGCGCGAGCCAGCCTTCTCCATGTCGCCGCCGAACTCGGCAATCTTGGATACGGCATCGCGCGCCTCTCCCACGGCGACCGAACCGGCGCCTCGGAGATCATGACCGTGCGCGGCAAGCGCCTCGAGGTTGGCGAGGACGGCTTTGTTAGCTTCCCACTTTGCTCCGAATTCGTCCAGTTTGTCGGCGAGGTCCTTCCGAGCGACTGCATCCGATAGCGCTTTTTGGCTTTGCTCCAGATAGGCGAGCGGGTCGTCCGATGCCGGCGACACGATACGATCGGCGGTCATGCGGAACCCCCTAATGCGACGATCGCGCGCTTCGCGAGATCCCGACAATTCGCTCCGAGGGCGTTCAGTCGTTCCAACGTGAGCGCGTTGTCCCGCTGGGATCCGATCTGGTCGCGACACGCGTTTGTCAGTTGGCCTAGCGCCGCCTCGCCGAGCTTGAGGAGGGCTTCGGTCTCGTTGATAGCGGCGGCCGGCTGTTTGGCGGTCAGGTCGATGATGCCCGCTCGTGTCTCGGGCGGATGGGGGTGCGCGAGGAGATGGTCGATCGCGGCCTCGACCGACGAAAGGCGTGTTTCCCAGCCCGGTTGCCTGAAGCGCACCAAAGCTTGGCGCCATTGTCCGACGATCGGGAGCTTCGCGGGCAGCCTGGAATCGGTCGCGACGATCACGTTGTCAACGCGTTCGAGATGCTCGTCGATCGTGCTGCCTCGCAGCATCTGGTCAAGCGCGGCGCTTGCGCCGGCGAGCCGATCGAACTCGGCGCGAGGGAGCCTCGTCAGCTTCGCGACCGTCTCGGCGAGGATGCTGACAGGGTAGTGGAAGATGTCGTCAGCGTTATCTGTCGCACCGTCCGCGGGCCGTTCCGGCAGTTTGAACTCGGCCGCAAGGCGCTTGATGACCGCGATGCCTTCGGCTGCGTCGAGAAGAGCCGCCGCTCCGCTCCCCTGGGTCAATCGGGCCGCCTTCAGCACCTGATCCCTCAGCTTCCCGTGATGTTGGTGCGAGAGCGTCAGGGTCTCGTCCCATGAGGGCACGCGTGCCTTCGGATCGCTGCTAACTTCGCCCTCTTCGGCGAGGATCGCCGCCCACTGAGCCTCAGGAGGGGCGAGCGGGGATACGTCGCCGCGCAGCCAGGCCCGTACGGTCAAGATGCCGACGTTCGCCTGGGTCAGGCTGAGGGGGCCGTCGCTGGTCTTGGGCGTCCTGGCTTCGATGTGCTTTCGGACGAGCGGCTCGAGGAGCCTGATGGCTTTCGCTACGTTTCGCCGGTTGGAGTCTCGTTGGCCATCTGGCGCGTTCCTGAATTCAGCCTGCTTGCTTTCCGAGATCGCCATGGTTGCAGCGAAGGCCCATTCGTCGGCAGGCAAGATGAAGTAGGACTCCTTCTTCCGCGTCGTCGTGCCGGTGAACTTGACGTTGCTCTCGCTGAGCATCGCTTCGAATACCGAGGGCGAGGCATCGATCCGTCGGGGATCGATTCGGGAGACGAGGTCGAAGGCAAGGCGGTCCCAAATCGGTGGAAGCTGCGCCCCTGACAGGAGGAACTGGTCGCGATCGCTCAGCAGGCGCTCATGGTCGCTTGCCGTGACCTTCATCTTGCGGAGGACGGCCTTGGGTGTGTTCGCCGTATCACGGCGCTCAGGCTTCGCGCTGTCGGAGGGCGCGCGGGTGCTGACAGGTCTGCTAACCTCCGAGGCCGTTTGCGACCCTTCCGCATGCTCTTGTTCTGCAGCCGCCGGTTGGAGTTCGACTGGTGCTTCCGTAGGCTCGCCACTGTGGCTCGCGTTGGTGGGCGGCTCCTGGATAGCGTCGTCCTGACCTATCCATGGAAGGTTGAACCGCGTGAAGATGGCTTGACTGACGCCCGCATAGAGCGTCCCATGCGCATCTTCCCGCGTTGAAGGGTCTTTCCGCTCACCCCAGAAGGCGATCAAGCGTTTGGCGCGCTCGCGCGTGTCCCTTTCGGGGATCGCCGACAAGCGCTGCTCGATGACGGGATGGAGTGAAGTTGATCCAGGCTCGAGGGCGTCATGGCTCGTCACCTCGGCATTGGGATAGCGCCCCTCGTCCAGGACGTACGGGCGCGTCAGCGTGGGCGTCAGGATACCCTGGATGATTCCACGCGGCGTCTGCCAGTTGCTGCCATTGTCGCTCGACTTCAGTGCCGAGAAGAACTTCTCGATCGAATGCTCTGTGAACGGGAAGAGGCCGACCCCGTCTCGAGCGCCGAACACATCATGGCAATCCTGTTGGCGGGGACACGACACGCACGGGTTGGGCGGGGGCGGCCGCTCGCCGTTCAAGCGGGGTGCGGCGGCCCATGCGTCGATCGCCCGCGGCCCCGCCCTCGCCGCGGAGAGGTAAGTCGCGACGAACCGCGAGCGCGCCTCGGCACTTCGGACGCTGGCCACGTCCTGGAGCGCGTCGTCGTCGCCGTCGCCCAGGCTGATGTCGTGAGTGATGCGCTGGCGGTAGTTCGCCGCAAGGTGCTGTCGAAAGTAGTTGGGCGTGAGCCCGATGACGGAAATCTGGTCGCACAGGTCGTTCGTGGTGGTGGAGTCGGCGACGAGGACGTCGATCAGGGCGTCATCCAGGCCCTGGAACGCCGTGATATCCTCTAACAGAAGGACGAGGCGCCGGCCGTCGCGCTTCAGCGCGCGCCTCAAATCGAAGAATATCTCCTTCAGCTTCGACGCGGGCACGCCGAGGGATTCTTGGATCGCGGGGTTCGTCCGCGCGTTGAGTGCTTTAGCGAGTCCGGCTGAGAACGGGACCTTGCTCGCGTGTCTCTCCAGAACCTCTTCGGGAGACCATTCCGCCTGCTGCAAGTCGTCGAGGATGGGCGCTTCCTGGGCTATTCGATTCAGGAGCCTTTGCGCTGGGCCTGAGATCACCTTTTCTTTGAACCGGACAAGATCGGTCATCTCGTACGGGCTGAAGGTCGCGGTCTCGGAATCGCGCTGTCCGTCCTCGTTGGTGAGGACACTGAGGACCCTGCGCGGCGCCTGCCATTCGCGCTGCACGATGAGCGTTGCCAGGATGTCGCCCGGCGCGTGCGTCTGGCAGAACCCGACGTCTGGGGGCGGCGTTTCGAGGTAGTCGGGCCTGAGCGAGTTTGCGAGCTTCGAGGTGAAGTCGGCGAGCTTGCCCTCGAAGCTTTTGGGTTGCCTAGCGCCGAAGTCTCCGATGACCGAGGCGTAGGCCGGCGCGCTGGATGCCAGTTCGGCCCGAAGCACCCGGAGGGACCCTTCTAGACTGGCGCTGGCGCGCTGGAGCAGCAGTGGGATGTCCCTGCCGTCGGCGGTCGGCCACTCGTACTTCAGCCATTGGATTAGGTGCGACTTGCCCGAGCCCGGCTCGCCTCGCACGACGGCGAAGGCGTGCCGGCGTCCTGGATTGGAGAGTGCCTCGAGTACGCCGTCTTCCGAAGCCTCAGGGACTGAGGCGATTTCCGAACCTCCGATGGAAAAGTCGCGGATCGGCGTGTGTGTCGCGAGGAAGATGCCGTCGCGGGCGGCCAGGGCCTCCGTCCTGAGGACGGCTCCTGCGCCATCCTCGCCCCAGCACGAGGTCGCGAGTGTGGTGTCGGCACTCATGCGGGACTCCGGTCCATGAAGCTCACCTCCGAGAACGACTTGGTCGGGTCGGCATAGTCTGAGGTCAAGCCGACTTGGCCGGCAGCATCACCGACGGTGGTAAGTCGGATGATGCCTTCGTCGCGGAGGTTGCGGAGCGCGGCGCTCAACAGGACGCCGCACTCTCCGGGCCGCGGAGCCTGACCCGTGACGCTCGCGAAGAGATGTCCGCCGGGAAGGAAGGGCAAGCGCGTCCGCGCCCACCTGACGAATTGCGAGGCGGGTTGCGTTACCGCGAACTGGGGGCCGGCTCTTGCGATCTCAGAACGCAGGCGTCGCGTGACGTCTGGGATGAAAGATCCCTGGCCGATGTCCTCGATGAGGCCAAGGTTGACCATCCAGCGCTGCCACGGGGCTTTTTTGGTCGTGTTGAATAGGGCGCCGCTGGGATTGGCAGTCGCTGCTGCTGCTCGGACTTCGTCCGCGAAGCTGCTGACGTCGAGGTGATCGCAGAACCAGCTGAGGCTGCGCAGTTGATCGCATTTGAGCGCGACGATGGCGTAGGCGATGAGCAGGAGCGCATTGTCGTCGTCCTCTTCGGCGTCACCGCGTCCGCCATCCGTGGCCGCCAGGATGCGATCATAGCAGAGGTCGGAGAATTCGGCCTGCGTCGTCGGCGTTGGCGCGACCTGGGATCGCAGGGTCGTCCTGTCCGTCCCGATGAGATTCAGGCTCGTCGCGGCCCCGACCGTCTGGGTAAATGCAACTTGCTCTTCTGCCCTCGATATCATGATCGATTGGACGACATCCCTTGGAGCCTCGCCGCCGAGCGCGTCCAACAGCTTGAGCAGGCCGAAGATGCGTTCTGGCGTATGGGCGGTGTCCGACAGGAGGCTCATTGGCGCGAGGGCTCCGCTTGCCCTGCGCCGTCGAGAAGGCTCTCGAGCGTGATGGGCGGATGGATGGTGGCTGATGTGATCGGTCTGCCCGCCAGGCGGGCTCTCGCCGGCACGGCGACCATCACCATGGCCTTGCCCGGCAACCCGCGGAGATGGTCAACGACGGGCCACCAACTGTCGGGAGGATCGAATTCGGGCGGCATGAGGAACAGGGGGCATCCTTCTATAGGATCGAGATCCGTCGGGTCGGCTGGCCAGGGGTCCACAAGGCCGAGCGCGAGCGGCTCTTTCGAAAGCCTCTTGGCAACGGAGGTTGCGTCTTCGGGCGGCACGACGAAGTGCTGCGCACCGCCTCTTGCAAAGAGCCGAACCGACTCCAGCAGCGCGCGGCGCTCCCTCGCGCCTTCGTACGTCAAAAGGTGAATTCCGGGAGGATGACTTGCCGGCGCAGTGGCCTTAGCGCGCCAACCGCCCTCGCGCTTCGGCCGGGCGCGGGTCCGCTCTTCCGGAGCCCTGAGACCACGGCGAAGGCAGTAGTCGCAGTGGCCGCAAGGCGGAAAGTCGATCGCGTCGGGCACGATCGACTGGAATGCGCCGATCAAGAGGCAGTCCTTTTGTCCCTCCAGTAACCCCTTCAGATGTTCATGGTCGGATTGGCCTCTGCTTGCCTCATGGCGGATGAAGCGATCGAATTCCTTCCATGCGGGGTTGTCAGCATCTGCTTCGACGATTTCGTCGTGCTGGATGACGATAGTCCAGCGGTCCGCCTCCGTTCCATCATCCCCATCGCCTTCGACGACCTCGATGGCATTGGCCCTCTGCATGGAGAGCAGAAGGTGCCGGTTCCAGTTGATGTTGTAGTCTGAGTCCGCGACGTTCACTCCGGCGTGTGCAGCCTTGAGGTCGAGGTCTCCGAGTCGCCGACCATCGCCTGTCCAAGACCAGATCCCGGAGCGTTCGAGGGCCCGCCACCGAGCTTTGGCCGTTTCGGAGGACAGGTTGTCGCCGATGGCCATACGCCGAGCCAAGCTCTCATCGCTCCGCATCGCCGGCGACTTTGTCCAAAGCGCGATGCCGAAGGCGCGGTTCCCATCCCGACCCGCTCTGCCGATCTCCTGGTAGTAGCGAGCGGTGGTCTCGGGCAGGCACGCGTGGATGACGGTCCGGACGTCGGCCTTGTCGATCCCCATCCCGAAGGCGGACGTGGCGACCATCAGGTCTATCTGATTTTCCGACCACCGTTGCACGATGTCACGCCGTTCGCGTTGGGGCGTCTCGCCAGTGAAGAGGCCGATCCGCTGGTAACCGCGCTCGTTGGTCAACCGACGGAAGACTTCCTTGGCCCGATCTACCTCGGTTACGTAGACGATCGTCGGCCGGGGTGCGAGGTCGACCGCCTCCAGGAGGACGGCGTCGCGAACCCGGCCGTCCTGAAAACTCTTCGCCGACAACGAGAACTCGTATCGCGGCTCGCTCCCGTCGATGTAGAGCCAATCGCCGTCGCGCTTGTAGCTCGCCCTCAGCAAATCTTCCGTCGATGGGGAAAGAGTTGCCGACAGGAGGAGAATTTTCACCTGATGACGCGACCGAACGGAGTTGGCCCAGGTCGCGAAATGCTGAAAGGCAGGTCGAAAGCTCCGCCCCCAATCCTCGACCATGTGGGCCTCGTCGATCGCGATGGCGGCGAGACGCCCCGGCAGGATGGTCTTCAGCCCGTCCGAACGGTCGGCTGCCTGAGTGAGAACATCTTTGAGGTCGAGCGCCTTCTCGGGAGAAGTGATGAGGATGGGAACCTCTCCACGGCGCGTGGCGTCGACTATTGCCTGCTTTTCGTCGGTAGGTTGGTCGCCTGTGAGGCACCTGGCCTTGTCCAGGCCCGGGAAATTTTTGAGGGAGCGCTCGTGATCGAGGGCCAGGGCGATCGTGGGGACGATGAGCAGCACGAACGCGTGCGGGTCCGCCTCCCGCTCGAGCAGGGCGAGCGTTTGGAAGCAAAGGCTTTTGCCGCCTCCGGTCGGCAGGCCGACCATGAGCGTGGCACTTTCTGGCATCGTTACCACGGCGCGAACGGCCGCTTTCTGGGCGATGGAGCGGTATCCCGACCGGTTCGTAGAACGAAGCAGGAAGGCATCAGGCGCGCATGTTGCTATTGCGTTAGCGGATTCCTGCTCGATAAGGCGGAAAACGAAGTCGGGTATCGCGTTGGTCGTATGATCACCGGCTCGCAGTGCTACCGACGCTCCCCCGTCTACGATTTCGAGGCCAAACCGCGCGAGTTCATCCCTGTGCGCCGCGAGCCAATCTTGCCCGTTTCGCTCGAAACTGCGTCGGCCCCCTTGCCTGCGGACGACCTCTCTAAGCATCGCGAGCCTGTCGGCCAACGAATCACAATCGCAGAAGCGCTGAAAATTCGATGCGATATCAGCATCCAGAAAATCGCGTCCCGTGGCACGCTCCAATATCGCCTCGCGTCCCGTTATTAAGGCCGACGGCTTTTACGCGACCTCCCGAATCGACTTTCTATATAACGTCAGCGGATGGCAATTTATCGTCAAGTTAGAGTCGAACAAAAACTGCGTGGTACTGTGAATTGCATTTCCACGGCGGGCAGCCTGGATGTTCCTATCTAACCGGCTCGTCACTTGGCGGTGGGCTGTAGATCAACTCTAGGTTTGCAGCCAGACCCGTCACCGAGTGGAAATATTAGGCACGGTTTGCAATTTTGCAAAATCAAAGAAGTCAGTGTCCGGTCAGGGAGTGGATCGCGCAGGTCGGCGCGAAGACGGCGTTCATCGAGCCTGGCAGTCCTTGGGAGAACGGCTACGGCGAGAGCTTCAATTTCAAGCTTCGCGACGAGTTCCTGTATGGCGGGCTTTTCTACAGCCTCCTAGTGGACGCCGAGGCAATCCGGCTAGTCGAGGCGGTAGGACGAGCGGGCTCATCGATCGCCTCGATTGCGTCAAGCCGAGGCCGGTTCGGGTCACGCGGCAGGGATCAGGCGCCGGCGCCGCACTCTGTCTTCAGCACAATCTTGCCGAAGTGGCAGT
This sequence comes from Rhizobiales bacterium CCH10-E5, assembly GCA_001556125.1. GTDB lineage: Bacteria > Pseudomonadota > Alphaproteobacteria > Rhizobiales > Beijerinckiaceae > Allobosea > Allobosea massiliensis. The sequence continues at coordinate 16,010 of LSIG01000060.1, forward strand.
TCGTTCGCATCAGCGCGAGGGCGTCTTCAACCGCCTCGAGCGGAAACTGCGCCGCGATGGGCAATCGCAACTGCCCACCGGAGACGGCGTCCCAGAGGTCTGCCCGCACTCGCGCGTTGATTTCAGCGATCTCGTCGATAGTCCGCGTGCGGAAGGTGACGCCGACATAGGCGATGCGCTTGAGGGCGTGGAGATCGAAATCGAAGGGGCCTGTAATGCCGCCTAAGCGGCCGACGTTGACGATGCGGCCCTTGATCGCCGCGGCTGCGAGGTTGGCGTTCATCATCGGGCCCGCCACCTGATCTATGATCACGTCGACGCCCCGCCCCCCCGTCGCATCGCGTACGGCGTCCGGCCAATCCGGCTGCGTGGTGTCAATCGCGTGCGTTGCCCCGAAATTCGTGAGGCGGGAGCGCCGCTCCGCGTTGCCTGACGTACCGATGACCACGGATGCCCCGGTGAGCGCGGCGACCTGGAGCCCCATCAGGCCCACGCCCGAACTGGCACCCTGAACCATGATCGTCTCCCCCGGCCTCAACCCCCCGTTGGTGACGACCGCGTCGTGCATCGTCTGGAGTGCCACTGGCAACGTGGCGGCGGTGACGAAATCGATGCCTTCGGGTATGGGCATCGCGCGCCGTGCATCGACGATCGCATAGTCCGCATAGGCGCCAAGGCCGGAACACATCACCCGGTCACCGTGTGCGAAGTCCCTGACCTCAGCGCCCGTCTCCTCAACCGTGCCCGCCCATTCCAGTCCGGGTATTGTGCCCGGTCCGCCGAAGGACCCGTGACGAGCACCGGCGGCCACGCCGAGATCCGCCCGGTTAAGCCCGGCCGCGTGAACTTTTACCAAGAGATCGTACGATCCGGGCCGGGGCATGGCCACCTTCTCTAGAACGAGCCTCCCGTCTCTGACGACCGCCGCGCGCATCCACATGTTGCATCCTCTCAGCTCGCGCCGTTCATGCCTGCGCCGGAGGTCGCAAGACCCGTGCGGAACAGCCGCGCGAATTCGGTGATGATCTCGTCGGGCGTATTGGGTCCACTTTCCCGGTACCAGAGCGGGATCCAATTGATAACGCCTAGGGCGAAGAGACCCGCGAGCTTAGGATTGCACGGCGCGATACTACCATCGGCAATACCGGACTCGATGAGCTGCGTCGTGGTGCGGCTGATCACGGCGCGCCGGTCGACCACTTCTGCCCGGTGCTTGGGTGTGAGGGAATCGACGTCGGTGAGAACCGGGCAGGTACCGAAATCGCCGAAGATGCCCTGCATGTAGCGGCGCAGATAGACGATGAGCTTCTCGAAACCGTCTCCGTAATGCGCCTCTGCCAGCGCAAGCCCGGCCTGGCCGTGGTCCATGGCGAGTTGGTGGCACTCGTAGAGGATATCCTGCTTGCTGCGGAAGTACTGGTAAAGCGTCGGCTTCGAGACGCCGAGCGCGCCCGCGACATCGTCCATGGAGGTGTTGGCGAAGCCGCGCCGATTGAACGCTGACGCCGCAACCCGCAGCACGGCCTCGCGCTTGAGGCGTCGCTGTTCCTCACGATCGAAAGCAAGAAGCGTCCGTTCGTCGGACTGCGTTGAGAATGCAGTCTCCACCTGTGGAATCTCCCGACTCACGCGAAATCACCCTCCCCCGGCAGCTTGCAAGGCAGGAAAAGAATAGCTAGCCTAACTCAAAAGTAAACGAACTTACTGGGGAGTAGGAAGCGCTATGAACCTCGCAGCGCTGATCGCAACCGTCGCAAGGCGGTTGCCGCAGGCACCAGCGGTCACCGACCGCGGTATGACTGTCCCCTATGGTGATTTCTGCTCGCGCGCCTTTCGCATAGCAGGCTCGCTGCGCGCCAAAGGCCTTCGGCCGGGTGATCGCGTTGCCCTGGCCATGGAGAATTGCAGCGGTTTTCTGGACATGCTCGTCGCCTGCTGGACGGCAGGCCTGTGCGCCGTGCCCGTGAACGCCAAACTGCACGCCCGCGAAGTCGAGCACATCGTTCGCGATTCTGGCGCAAGGCTACTCGTTACCACGCCCGGCCTTGTCGACGCTCTCGCGCCTCTGGGAGCGGTCGTCGAGGATCTCATGGCGGTCATCTGCACAGGCACGAGGGAGTTCAATAGCCTCGACCAGGGCGATGAAATCGCCCCGCACCCCGCAAGCCCCAAGGATCTTGCATGGATCTTCTACACGAGTGGCACCACGGGCCGGCCGAAGGGCGCCATGCTCAGCCACGACAACCTACTGTTCATGTGCCATGCCTATTATGCAGATATCGATGCGCTCGATCATCGAGACGTGAAGCTGCACACAGGGCCGCTTTCCCACGCCTCCGGCCTCTACGCACTGCCGCATCTTCTCAAGGGCGCCCATCAGGTCGTATTACCCGGCTTCGACATTACAGCGATCGCCGACGCGCTCGAGACCTACTCCAATGTCACCATGTTCGCGGCGCCGACCATGCTGACCCGACTTGTCCACTCGCCGAGTGCGGGGCACCTCAGGGTCGATAACCTCAAGACCATCTATTACGGCGGTGGCCCCATGTACGTCGCCGATCTCAAGCGCGCGCTCGAGATCTTCGGACCCCGCCTCTACCAGATCTACGGCCAGGGCGAGTCGCCCATGACCATCACTGGCCTCGACAAGGCTATGCACGCTAGGCCCTGGTCATCGGACGATCTTCGCAGTTGTGGCGTCGCCCGCACCGGTGTCGGGGTGCGGGTGGTGGACGATGAGGACCGGGATCTGCCGCCCGGCGAGATCGGCGAGGTCATCACCGCCAGCAACTGCGTGATGGGGGGCTACTGGAACAATCCAAAGGCTAGCACAGAGGCTCTACGCGGCGGCTGGCTGCACACGGGCGATCTCGGCAGCCTCGACCCACAGGGGTTCCTCACCCTAAGGGACCGATCCAAGGACATGATCATCAGCGGAGGCAGCAACATCTATCCTCGCGAAATTGAGGAGGTGCTGCTGCGCCATCCCGATCTTGTGGAGGTCTCGGTGGTAGGCCGGCCCCACCCCGAATGGGGCGAAGAGGTCGTCGCCTTCGCCGTGGTCAGCCCCGATAAGGTGGTAGACGCAGGCACCCTTGATGCCCTGTGCCTTGACCACATCGCCCGCTTCAAGCGGCCGAAATCATACCGCTTTGTCGAGAGCCTGCCAAAAAACAACTACGGCAAGGTTCTCAAGACTGAACTGCGCGCCAGGTTGGACGCAGAGTCGGGGAAGGGCTGAAATGCGCAAGGTTATCGTCGCCGGCATTGGCTCAACGAGCTTCGGCCGCCACTCGGATACCGCCATCGAGGTGCTCGCGATCCGCGCTGCCGATGCTGCGATCCGCGAAACTGGCCTCGATCGGAAAGAGATCGGAGCCGTCTACCTTGGCAATTTCGTCGCCGGGCCGCTTGTGGGCCAGGAGGTCCTCGCGGGGCTCGTGGCGGACGGGCTCGGCCTTGCTCAGGTCCCCTGCACGAAGGTGGAGGGCGCGTGCGCATCCGGCGGCATCGCCTTTCGCCATGCCTATTTGGCGATCGCGAGCGGTATGTGCGACGTGGCCCTCGCGGTCGGTGTCGAAAAAATGACCCACGCAGACAACCCCGCGGTCACGGCGGCACTCAACTGCGCCATGGACAATCGTACTGACGGGGTCAGCGGGCTCACGTTCCCAGGCCTGTTCGGCTTCGCGTGGAAACTGCACGAGCAGCGCTACGGCACCACGAGGTCCGATGTCTCGGCCGTGGTGCGAAAGAACAAAGCAAACGGTTTAAAAAACCCACTCGCGCAGATGGGTGCCGTGATCGGCGAGGACGAGATCATACAATCGCCCCTGATCTGCGATCCTCTGCGCCTGTTCGACTGCTGTCCTGTCAGTGACGGCGCGGCAGCGGTGGTGCTGGTGGCGGCGGATCGCGTTGCCGATCTCGCCTGCGCCGGTGTCGAAGTTCTGGCCTCGATACAGACGCGCGGCAACGCCCGCATCGCCGGTCATGCCGATCTCTGCAGCTTCGACGCCACGGTTGCCGCCGCCCAGCGCGCCTTTGCCATGGCAGGGATCGCGCCGGGCGACGTGGATTTCGTGGAACTCCATGATTGCTTCTCCATTGCCGAGATCGTTGATTCCGAGGACCTTGGCGTGATCCCGCGCGGCCAGGGGGCGATTTGGGCACGCGAGGGACGTACGGCGGTGGGCGGCAACTTGCCTATCAATCCGAGCGGTGGACTTCTCGCCAAGGGCCATCCCGTCGGCGCCACGGGCATAGGCCAGATTTATGAGACGGTACTGCAATTGCGCGGCACGCACCCGAACCAGGTCGTGGGCGCCCAGATCGGCCTGACCCATAATCTCGGCGGCACGGGTGTAGCCTGCACCGTCAACATTTTGAGGCGCGCCGATGCCTGAGACACTGGCGCCAGAAGTTCCTACCCTCGACGTTCTGCGCTGTGAGGATTGCGGGCGCCTCGATCCTGGCCCGCGTGAGCTGTGCGCCGCCTGCGCTAGTTCCCGGCTCCTCCACCATCGCGTGGACGGTTTGGGCACGCTGATATCCTGGACTGTAATTCGCCGCGCGCCCACCCGCTTTAGGGCCGAGGCGCCCTACGCAATCGCCGTGGTCGATCTCGATGGTGGTGTGCGCATAACCGGCCGGCTGCCCTCGGGAGAAGAGCCGGAGCCTGGCTCTCGCGTGATGCTCCTCGAGGTCCGCGACCAGATCCCCTATTTCACGAAAGGTGCGACATGAGCTCAGACATCCTCGTCGAGAACCATGGTCCCGTTCGGCTGATTAAGATCAACCGGCCGGATAAGATGAACTCCCTCGATTTTGGAGCCAACGACGCGCTGGTCGAGGCCTTCCGCGCGTTCGACGATGACGGTGACGCGAGGGTGGCCGTGGTCACGGGCGCGGGCGCGAAAAGCTTCTGCGCGGGCGCGGACCTCAAGACCTATACGATGGACTTTGCTAACCGTCCCGCGCCCGAGTTTCGGAAGCGCTACACCGACGGCCCTGGCTTCGGCGGCATCACACGCAACATGGATATCGGCAAGCCCATTGTGGCCGCCGTGAACGGCTTCGCGATTTCCGGTGGCTTCGAACTCGCGCTGGCCTGCGACATCCGCTTCTGCTCACCCAACGCCGAATTCGCGCTCCAGGACGTGAAATGGGGTTTCCACGCTTGCGACGGCGGCCTGATCCGCCTGCCCCAGATCGTTGGACTCGGCCACGCCATGGAGATCGTGCTCTCGGGCGAGCGGATCGGGGCCGACCACGCCTACCGCATCGGTCTCGTCAACCGCGTGTATGAGCCGAACGTGCTGGTCGAGAAAACGCTCGAATATGCGCAACTTCTTGCGCAGCGCGCGCCCCTCGCCCAGCGTTTGGCCAAGGATGTTATGAAGCGCTCCGTCGGCTTGCCAATGGACGAGGCTCTGCGCCTCGAATCCCGCTCATTCTACGATCTGGGCCGCACGCAGGACCTAGCCGAAGGCACAACGGCTTTCAGCGAAAAGAGGAACGCCAGATTTCAGGGCCGCTGAATGTCCTGAACGCCTCCAACCACAAAAACCATAAGGGAGAGACAACGCCATGAGAACGCAAGTCAGGACGACGATTTTGGGCCTCACCATGGTCCTCGCCATGGGCGGCACCGCCCTCGCGCAGCAATCGGTGAAAGTCGGCGTGGTCCAAGGTCTGAGCGGCCCGCCGGCGATCACAGATTTTGGCGAATCCTACCTCCAGGGCGTACGGCTGGCACTTAAGGATTATGAGGCGCGTGGTGGCAAGACCAAGATTGAGCTGATCGTCTATGACGACGAGGCCAATCCGCAGCGTGCTGTCTCGGTGGTCCAGCGCCTCATCCAGAACGACGGTGTTCCCGCCGTGATAGGCACGGTGAGCAGCGGCAACGTGTTGGCCTTCGCGCCAATCCTCCAGCGCGCAGGGATTCCGCTCATCGCCGGCCCTTCCATCGCCACCAACATTACGACGCAGTTCCTCGACCAGAAGCCGAGCTTCATCTTCCGCTGTTCGATGGTGGAGAAGTTCCAGATCGATGCAATGCTCGACTGGGCGGCGAAGAATTTCGAAAAGGTCGGTCTCGTTCACTCCACGACAGGCTACGGCAACGTCGCCGCCAAAGAGCTCCAAGACGGGATGAAGGCTCGCAACAAGGAACTAGCCGCGATCGAGGCAGTGGCGCCGGGTGTCAACGACCTGACGCCGCAGATGATCAAGATGCGCGACGCCGGGGCAAAGCTTGTCTTCAACTTCCACGAGAGTTTTGAGCTGATCTACCGGCCGATGGCGCGCCTCGACTATCGCCCCACGATCGCCGGAAACTGGGGACTGTCGTCCCAGAAGGTCGAGCAAATCGTCGGGCGTGAAGCACTTGAGGGAACGGTTATGGGTCAGGCGCTCGACCTCGGTGCACCCAAGCCCAAGGCATTCGACGAGCGTATGAAGGCCGAGTACGGCGCCGCCTATCGCTGGCCCGTCGTCGCTGCGCTAGGCTACGACGCGGGGCAAATCATGTTTACGGCTGTCGACAAGGTCGGCAAGTCTGATCCGAAGGCAATCCGCGACGCTATCGAGAACATTGATGGCATCGACGCAATTTCCGCTACGCCCGCCAAGCCTTTCAGCTCAACTGATCACGAGTGCCTCGACAAGGAGCACGTCTTCCTCGGCGTCTGGAAAAACGGCGCCGTCGTCCGCCTCCAGTAATGGCAATCGCGCCTCGCGGCGGCGGTTCTCCGGCCGCCGCGAGGCTTCCCCCAGTTCGAGTGCAGCAAGGGCGACCCCGGCCGTGACACTGACCAATATCTTGCAATTGCTCGTTAGCGGGGTCGCCATGGGAGCGATCTACACGCTTACGGCAAAGGGGCTGTTTATTGCCCATCTCGCGACGCACCGAGTCAATTTCGGGCAAGGCGACTTCCTGATGGTTGGTGCCTTCATTTCCATGGCGCTCCTGCTCGCGGGCATCCCGGTGATCCTCGTCATGATCATCGTCGTGATCAGCATGGGTCTTCTTGGACTTATCCTCGAGCGGATCGCGATCCGTCCCCTCGACAAGCTCGGCGACCGCTCCGCCGCCTATTCTTGGGTCCTCACCACGGCTGGCGTCGCGCTGATCCTTCAGAACGTCGTCGAACTCGTCTGGGGCAAGTCGGCGCAATACTCCCCACCGGTCTTCTCCGGTACGCGTAACAACGTCATGCATGTCATGGGCGTTGGCATCTTCGTCGAGGAAGCGGCCATTATTATGGTCGCATTTTGCGTCGTAGGCGCGCTCTATTGGTTCCTGTTCGCGTCGCGCTGGGGCAAGGCGGTTTATGCCGTCGCCTTCAACCCGGAAGCCGCGCAACTCCTAGGTGTCGACGTGCGCGGCGTCATTGTGCTCGTATTTGTAATTGCCTCCGTCCTGGCCGGCATTTCAGGCGTACTCATCGGGCCGCTAGTCTCGCTGCACCCGCATATCGGCCTGATCTTCACGATCAAAGCGCTAGCAGTGGCTTCCCTCGGCGGCTTTTCCAACCCTGTGGGCATTCTAATTGGCGGGCTCCTGTTCGGGGTGGCAGAAGCTTTCGCAAACTATTGGGATAGCGCCTTCGGCGACCTTTATCCCCTTCTGTTCGTTCTGGCGACACTCGCCATCAAGCCTAGCGGTCTCTTCGGAGAGCGTTTGGCCGACGTGCGCTGAGGCATCCTATGGATCATCGCATCGGTTATCTGCTAGCAATCGCCGTCGCTGGTATCTTCCCGTTCGTCATGCCTAATAATTTCTTCGTTCATATCGGGCAGATATTCGCCTATACGGCGATCGCGGTGATTGGACTCAATCTCCTGCTTGGCCTGTCGGGCCAGATGTCGCTCGGCCACGGCGGTTTTTATGCGCTGGGCGCCTATGGTTCCGCTTTGCTCGCGGGGGGGCTCGGTTGGCCGCTCTTCGCGGCGATACCGGCGGGCGTGGGCGTGGCACTGCTGGCGGGCGTCCTCGTGGGTCTGATCTGCCTGAGGACGCGCGGCCTATATCTCGCCATGGCGACCCTCGCCTTCGGCTTCATCATCGAAATTGGCGCCCAGCGCTGGACCGCGCTGACGGGGGGAACGATGGGGCTGTTTGGCGTGCCGCAGTGTGCACGGCGGTGAGAAAACCATCCAGTGGAGCGCCGGCGTTTGTGCCGGCGC
>LSIG01000061.1 GCA_001556125.1 Rhizobiales bacterium CCH10-E5
CATGGCGGCCTGATGTTCAACCCGCCGCCCGCACACGGAAATCCTGACAGTCCCGACGGCGCTGCGCGATCAACTCGACAGCCTGATCGACGAGGCCGGCCGCCGCGAACTCACGATCCGGGAGGCGCTGACGCTGTTCTGCGAGCGCGAGGTCGCGCGCCGCGACCAGCGCCGGATCGACATGTCCTTCGGCCTGGCGCGCTTCCCCTTCGTGCGCGACCTCACCGGCTTCGACTTCGGGGCCCAGCCTTCCCTCGACAAGGCACAGATCCGCGAGATCGCGACGGGTCGCTTCATCGCCAATGGCGAGGCGGTGCTGCTCCTGGGCCCGCCCGGCGTGGGCAAGACCCATCTGGCTGTCGCGCTCGGGCGCGAAGCCATCGTCACCGGCTACTCGGTCCTGTTCACGCCGG
>LSIG01000062.1 GCA_001556125.1 Rhizobiales bacterium CCH10-E5
ACAGTGGCCGGTTAATTATTGGATTACCCGGCCGGTCGCGTCGGAATCTGCACATATTGGCGCGGTTCGCTCGCGGCCGCCCGCCGTGCGGCCCTGGCGGAGTGCGAGCAGGACGACAAGGGCCGGTGCACCGTGAAGGAGGCGTTCTGCTCGTCCTGAAGCACGTTCCAGGTCAAGGCGGCACAAGCGCCCGCGATGAGCGGGCGAACGCGGTTCGATGGCAGCGAGAACAGCGCCGAGCGGAAAATGGAGGTCCAGTCCGAAGCAGGCGGCCGGGAGGGCTCACTGAACCCCGATATCCTTTGCGACCTGCTCGACGAGCGCGCGTTGGCCCGGTGGCAACGCGTCCTTGAGCCCGGCATAGCGCTTGCTCAGCTCAGCGAAGAGCGCATCGTCCGGCTTCATGCCCGTGAGAGCGAGCGCAATCCAAAGAGCGGCGTTCGGCAGATCCTTGGGGAGCCCGGCGCGCCCCGTCTCACAGAGCCACCCGATGACCCCGCGGGACCGCGGGTGCATGACGGCTGCGCCCCCGTCCGCCATGACGAGAAGGCGGTCATAGGGCCCGTCGAGTCCCCGGGCGCTGCTCACGGCATAGGCCATGTTCGCATCGACGAGCGGCGCACGCCGCTCGCCGATCGCCTTGTACGCGGCGATCAAGCCGGGCCAATCGCCCGCGGCCAGCGCATCGGTAAACGCCTTGATCAGGAGAGCGGCCGGCATCGGATTGAGGTTGCGGCGCTTGTAGAGGTCTTCGACCGCGGCCGACTGGCCGGCCTGGATGGCGGCGGTCTCGAGGAGACGCGCGGCGCCTCGCTCATCGATCCCGGCTGCGGTGAGGAGGTTCGGCCGGCGCAGCAATTCGACCACCGCGTCCACGAGACCCAGTTCGGCCGCCGTGCGCAGGTGAAAGGCGGCCGCAGCCGCGTCGCCGGGGTCGGTGCCCGCGGTCGCGAGGATGAAGCCCAGGGCGAAGGAGGCGTAGGCGAGGGGCCGGTTCGGCTCCGGGGGTGTCGCCTTGGAGAGGCCCGTGAGAAGGGCGCGGGCCGTCGGCGTCTGGCCGGCCCGGAAGGCGCGTAAGGCGCGCGTCAGCACGAGGCCGTGGCGAAGCGCGCGCGAGAGGCGCAACTGCCCCTCGGCGAAGGGCAGCGGCGAGAGCGTATCGAGCAGCGGCTCCACCTCGGCTGGGTCCAGCGGAGCATAGGCCGCGCGCACGCGCGCCACCGCACCGCTGGGCTCGGTGAGGAAGGCTGCGACTGCGCGCTCCGCTTCGCTCTTGAACCGGGCATCGGACGCCACCCGCTGCGCTTCCTCCCCGCGCCGGTGGCTCTCGGCCTCCTGTCGCGCGGCTGCTGCCTTTCGGCCCTCTTCCGCCGCCAGGCGCGCGCGCTCTTCGGCCTGCCGGCGCTGCCCGGCCTCGGCCGCGCATGGACCGCGTTCGGCGTTCTCCGGCCGCCGGCAATCGGCCGGCCGCAACTGTTCGAAGGCGAACCAGCCGCAGGCGAGGAGCGCGAGACCCAGGACGGCCAGGACAGGCCCGCGCCACCGGGGTTTCGGCGGCAGGGATGCGCTTTGCTGTTGCTCCTCCGCCTCCGGTTGCGGGGGTGGGTTCGTTTCCGCCTGGAGCCGGGGCGCCGCGCCGCAGACCGGGCAAGCTTCGTGGGCATTGGCATCATAGGGATGGCCATCGAGGCAGCGGAGCATACGCCGGCTCATCGTCTCTGGCGTCCCTTCGTGCGTGACAGGAGGTCGAGGGCGTCGGCGGCCCGGAGAGTGCCGCCTTGGGCAAGGCCCCAGACGATCGAGCGAATCTGCTCGGGGAATCCCTTTGCGGTGAGGCCGTCGGAGAGGCGGTCGAGCTGCGGCGGCGGGTTGGGGGATGGCGGCGGCCCGGCTGTGCTGCCCGGGCGTCCGGCTTCGCGGGCCCGGGTGATGAGTGTCAGCCATTCGATGCCCTGGGCGGCCGTCATCGCGCCCTCGTCCACCATCGGCTTTATCAGTGCGACATGGCCGGGCTGCGCGGGTATCGCAGCCGCCCGCGCCTCGAATTCCCCGGGAATCGGTGCGATGCCGGCGCGGCGCAAGCGCGCCTCCCGCTCCGCCGGGCTCCACCAGCCGAGCGAGGCCCGCCGGACGAACGCTTCGGCCACGCCCGGGGGCACGCCCGCCGCCGAAAGACGCGGACGCAGTTCGGGCGCGAGGGCGTCGGGCGCGCCCGGCGGCGCGCCGGCCGCCTGCGTGGAATCGGCCTCAATCAAACCGATCCAACGGGTCAGCGCCGGCTGGTCGATGCTACCCGCGACATAGCCGTCGAGCAGATCCGTCAAAAGTGACCCTGCGGCGCCTTCGTTGCCAGGCGCACCGGCGGGCTTGTCGGCGAGGCGCCTGCCATAGAGAACGGCGAGATAGCCGCGCAGCGCCGTGCGGGCGGCGGCGCTCGACGGGTCGCAGATCGGCGCCCTGCAGGGTGCGTCGTCCAACCGCGCCCTGAACCAGCGCTGCTGTGCTTCGTCGAGCGGTACCGCTTTGAGCTGCTCGCCATCGAGACGCACGAGGCCGATAAAGACGAAGGGCTGCTGCGGGCCGATCCGGATGGGCGGCGCTCCCACGGCAGGGCCGCCGGAAGACAGAAAGCTCGACACGGCACAAGAGCTCTCCGCCAAGCTAGGACCCTGGCCGCCCCCCGCCGGGACTGCATTCAGGTATTTCGCATAGACCGCCAGGGAATCGCCCGGGCGAAGCGTTCGACCGATCCAGGTCGAGGCTAACTCGCGCGTGCCCCGCAGCGGGCTGAAGTCCAGGCTCTCGCCCGGGTCTATCTCGTCCGGGCCGCGCAGGATGGGCCCGTAACCTGGCGAGTCGTCCGCGGGTATCACGGGTTCGGGCTTGCCGAGCTCCCGCACCTGCTGATGCGAGACACCGACGACGATCACCGCATCCGAACAGCTGTAACGCAACTGAACGACCGCCGTCCGCCGCGCCGCAAGCGCCGCGTTCTCCCGAGCGAGCTGAGCGATGCGTGCCTTCAGCGCCACGCTGTCCTCCGCCCTCAGGCGCTCGACCTCCGCCCTGAGCGCCGCCGCCTCCGCCTCGAACCGCCGCGTCTGCGCCTCGGCATCGGCGAGCGCCGTCTGGAGGCGCTTTCGCTCGTCCTCGACCCGGTGCAGCTGGGAGCTCGCCTGATCGAGCCGTGTCTGGAGCCGCGACACGTCGCGCTGGCTCTGGGCGAGGCTGGCTACGGCCGCGTCGATCTGCTGCTGGAGACGATCGAGATCCTCCCTGGTGTAATCACCGGATTTCAACTTCCGGCTGGAAGCCTCGAGCTGCGTGCGGACGCCGTCGAGAGAGGCCCGGACGATTGCGGCGATCTGTTCGGAGGTGAAGTCGGGAATGTAATATTTCATCCCGAAGACCATGAGGATGAGGAAGGCTCCCATCGCCTTCGTCATCACGGCCATCAAGGCGACCTCGCTGGTTTCGGCTTGCCGCCTTCGCCTCCTCATCGCGGCTGCCTCGCCGGCCCTGTCCTCATCGCGCGACCACGCTCTCGTGGTCCACATAGACGCGGTTGATCAGGTTCTTGAGACAGTATTGCCCGGCGGCATTGAGCGCGAGCTCCTCCTGTTCCTGAACGGCATGCTGCACGAAGGCCATCATCGCGCTGGCGATCAGCGCGACGAGCGTGGTGTAGAACGACACCGAGAGGCCGCCGACCACCTTGCCGAGATCCATATTGGCAGGGTCGATGAGGTGCAGCGCGAGCGACAGGCCGATGACGGTGCCGAGGAAGCCGATCGTCGGGATGAGCCACGCCATGTAGCGCAGCATCTGGTAGCGCAGGTCGACCTGGTCGCTCATTAGGTTCAGCGAGCTGGTGAGCACGTTGATCGCCTGATCGACCGAGCGGCTCGCCTGGAGCTGAAGGATCGTCAGGTCGATCAGGGCCGGAAGAAAGCCGCTTTCGGCATCGTGCAGTTCGGCAACGCGGCGGCGGATCGGCCCGAGTTCGTGCAGTTCGAGGAGAGAATTGGGGTCTTCCGGCAACAAGCCGGCCTGAAGGAAGGCGCGCTCGCGTCGTGCGGCGCGCCAGCGTCGGTAGAGTTCACCCATCGCCCAGGCGAGAGCGAGGTAGATGAGGTTTTGGATGGTGAAGGGATAGGGAAAGACGCTGTAGCGCTGCCGGTCGAGAAGAAGAGCGGCCGTGGGGGAATCCGGGACGGTCATCAGGGTGGTCACGAGGATGGCGACGGCCGCGATCCCCAGCGCGGTCAGCCGGACGCGCCAGGCCGCCGGCACCGTCGGCCATGGATGCGGCCCGCCCTGCGCGAGAGCCAACACGGTGCCTTCCCCTGCGGTCGCTGAAGTGTCCGTCATGGCGAATACGTTGCAATATTGGAAATGTGGGACAATCTGACCGATGGTCGGCCGGGAGTCGAGACGAATGGGACTTTGGTCGCGAGACCTACGCGCTCTTTCCGGCGTCACGGAGTCGGGCAATACTCCGGCGATGAAGTTTCTGATCGTCGATGACCATCCCGTTTTGCGCGAGGGCATCGCGGCCCTGCTCCGGCGGGCCGGACCCGAGGTGGCGATGCTCGAAGCCGGAACGGTGCCTGAGGCCCTGCGTCTGGCCGAAGCGAACGACGATCTCGACGTGGTCATTCTCGACATGGTCCTGCCCGGCATGGACGGGCTCAGCGCGATCGGCGAGTTCGGCCGCGTGCGACCGGAAGTGCCGGTGATCGTCCTGTCCTCTTCGGAGAAGGCGGAAGACGCTCGCCGCGCCCTAGCCAGTGGTGCCCTCGGCTATGTCCCGAAATCGGCGAGCCACAACACGCTGCTCGCAGCGATCAGCCTCGTGATGGATGGCGAGGTCTATGTGCCGCCCCTCATCCTCGCCGAGGTGACGGGAACGGCGCTCCCTCAGAAGGTGCCGCCGAGCCCGGCGGACGTCACCGCCTCTGCGCTCACCGCGCGTCAGGTCGAGGTGTTGCGCCGCCTGAGCTCCGGGCAGCCGAACAAGATCATCGCCTACGAACTCGATCTCTCGGAGAAGACCGTGAAGGCGCACGTCACCGCCATCTTCAAGGTGCTGGGCGCCATCAACCGCACCCAGGCGGCTGCGGCGGCGCGTGCGGCGGGCCTTATCTGAGGCGGTCTCATTCGCCCGAGGATGCGCGCGCGCCCACCATGAGATTGCGCATCGCGGCGCGCAGTTTCCCGTTCGGCACAGGTTTGTGGAGGAGTACGAGGCCACTCGTCCGGGCCTCGATCAGCCTGTCGGGCGCGGTGTCGCCGGTGATGATCAACGCCGGGATCGTCTCGTTGAATTCCGAGCGAAGGCGCTCGATCACCTCGGTTCCCGTCTCGCCGTCCCGCAGGCGATAATCGGAGACGATCAGATCCGGCCGCGTCGGGTGCGATGCGAGCCGCGCGACCGCTTCGTCACCGGAACCCGCTGCGATGACGTCGTGGCCCCAGCCCGCGAGCAGGCGCTCCATCGCCTCGCGGATGGACGCCTCGTCGTCGATCACGACGATCAGGCTTCTCTCCGCGAGCGCCCCCGGCGCCGCCGCGACGGAATCCTCCGCCAGGGCAGCCTCGTCGGAGAGTGCCATCTTAACCTCGAAGCATGAGCCTCGGCCGATGCGGGAGCGCAGCGCGATGGGCATATCGAGGATCGCGCAGGTCCGCCGCACGATCGCCAATCCGAGGCCCAAGCCCTTGGTGCGGTCGCGCTCGACATTTCCGATCTGAACGTATTCCTGGAAAATGCGCTCGTGGTCGCCCGCGGCGATGCCGGGACCCGTGTCGAAGACCTGGATCGCGAGGCGGCCGCCGCGTCGACGGCACGCGACGAGCACGCCGCCCCGGTCCGAATAGCGGACCGCGTTGGAGACGAGGTTGCGCACCACGCGTTCGAGCAGAAACGGGTCCGTCCAGGCCACCTCGTCGCAGGAGCGGCAGCGCAGCCGCAGCCCTTTGGCCTCCGCCTCGGGACGGAGGTCGCGGCAGATGCGGGCGAGGTAGGGGCCGACCCGGAAGGCTCGCGGCGCGACCTCGACCACGCCGGCATCGAGCCGCGAGATGTCGAGGATGGCGTTGAACAGGCCGTCCATGGCAGCGGCGGACGCCTCGATCCGCTCGACGAGGAGACGAGCCTCGCCGGGCAGGTCCAGGCGAAGCAGCGCTCCCGCGAACAGACCGAGCGCATGCACCGGTTGGCGCAGGTCATGGCTTGCCGCAGCCAGAAAGCTCGATTTGGCACGATTTGCTGCATCGGCTGTATCCCGTTCCCGCCGCAGGTCCTCCGCCAGCGCCTCGCTCCGCAGCCGCAAGCCGACGATCTCGATGAAGGCGCGGTGGCTGCGGACGCCGAGGCCGCCCATGACCACGACATAGATCAGCATCAGGAACGCGCTCGCCCGCTCGACGAGCGCCGGGGCGAAAAAATTCGCGGCCACATAGGGCAAGGTCGCGGGCAGGAACAATGCGAGGAAGGCAGGCAGCCACGGGCCGAAGGCGGGAATCGCGCCGGCCGTCACCCCGAGCGTGACGGCGAGAGGAAGGAAGCGTATGTCGAAGGGAGCGTCAGGCGTCAGGCCCACGGGGGCGAAGCCCCAGGCGATTCCTTCCAGCCCCGCAACGACGGTGAAGGCGAGTGGCCATGTCGATGCGGCCCTGACAACGCAATCGGCGCGCCGGTAGCCAAGGGCGAGGAGCGTATGCGCGACGGCGCATGTCAGGACACAGGCGGCAGATGGAGGCGGTGCGGGGATCGGATGCGCCGAGCGCGACCAGGAACACCGCGAGGATCAGCGCGGCGAGGCCGGCACCGGCCACACCCGGGATCACCATTCGGAAGACCTCATCGATCTGCTCGCGCCGCAGTGCGGCCTCGTCGGCCTCCCTGACCGTCGGCGCGATCGTCGTCGCGGTGAGGCGTCCGGTGACGCGATGCTCTCTCATCGGAAAGTCGCACCGCCGAGACTGGGCGATCGCACATGCCCCCCGACAGCGGCTCGTCCTTCTTCGGGTGATGGCGACCCTTCGAGGTGAAGTCGCTTCCGATTTGGGCCTCGCCGGTCCGATGGCGACCGCACTCTCCGTCCTCGCCGATCGCCTTCGATCCGGCTCATCGGTGCGGCGCTATTGCGGCGGCAGGACATCGAGGACCGTCGACGCATCCGGGCGCCGCGACAGGCGGCTGACCCCGGCGCCGGCCTCGGCCTTCCCCGCCTGCAAGGCCCGGCGGTAGAATCTGAGCGCGGAATCGGGGTCGGCTTTGCCGCGCAATCCCTTCTCGTAGATCCGCCCGAGGGCCAGCAGCGCATCCGACTGGTCCTGCTCGGCGGCGCGCTCGTACCAGCGCACAGCCTCGGCCAGGGAACGCTCATAGCCGATGCCCTTCTCCAGCATCTCCCCCTTCCAGGCCATGGCGGTGGCGTCGCCCTGCGCCACGTCCAGCTCGACGAGGCGCCGGCCCTCGGGGATATTTTTCCTGATCCCGATGCCGTTGAGGTTGTAGTAGGCCAGCAGCCGGATCGACTCCCGGTCGCCTTCCTTCACGAGCGCTTCGAGCAATGCCAAGCCGGCGGCCTTGTCGAGGCCGCGCGCCTTGCCGGCGATGGCCATCCGCGCGCAGTGATAGCGGCCGAGCGTCGTCGTCATCTGGCAGAAGATCCCGGCCGCCGCCGTCTCGTCCTGCGCGACGCCGAACCCGTCCTGCAGTGCCATCCCCTGCTGGAAGAGTGCATCGGTGCTCCCCAATTCGGCGCCCTTGCGGAAATGGGCATAGGCCGCTGCGGGGTCGCGGAGCTCGCTCGGGCCGTATCTCATCAGCCAGCCGATCCGCGCATGGGCTTCGGCGTTTCCCGCGTCCGCCGCCTTGCGGTACCATCGCAGAGCATCGGCATAGTCCTGGCTCCCGTCGAGGCCTGCGGCGCAGATATAGCCCATGTTGAAATATGCGACGGGCGAGCCGTGCTCGGCCGCCTGCTTGGTCAGCCGCACGCCTTCCGCGATGTCCTTCTCGACATTCGTCCCGGTGATGAGCAGGTTCCCGAGCTCGGCGATCGCCGTGAGGTGGCCGGCGGCCGCGGCCTTCCTGACGAGGCGTACCGCGACCGCCTTGTCCTTCTCCGCGGCATACCCGGCGAAAATCGCGGCAGCGCAGTTGTAATTCGCTCTCGCGGTGTCGAGGCCGCAAAACAGCGCCGCCGCCGCCGCCCGGTCGCGCGTGGGCGCCTCGTCGTTGTAGAGGCGGATCGCGAGGCTCTCCTGCGCCGACGGATCGCCCTTTTCCGCGCCGAGCCGGTAGAGCCGCAGCGCCTCGGCCGGGTCCGGTCTGCCGTCGAGCCCCGCAACTGCGATATCTCCCATGCGCTGGTAGGCGGCGGCATAGCCCGCGGCAGCGGACTTGCCGTACCACTCGAAGGCCGCTCGCGGATCCTTCGGGCCGCCGACCCCGCGGATCGCCAGCGCGCCGAGGTCGAAAAGGGCGGCCGAATGGCCCTGCTCCGCCGCCAGGCGCAAGAGCTTCACCGCATCGTCGACGTCGTTCGCCCCGGCCGGCGCGTTGAGGAGGTGTTCGGCCAGGGCGACGCGCGCGTCGGCGTTTCCCTGGTCGGACAGCCGCCGCAGCATGACGACGCCATCGGACGCCGTCTTCCCGGGGACGGCGCCTTGAAGCAGCAGCTTGCCGCATTGCAGGTCGCCGGAAGCGCGCCCGAGACTGCAGTACAGTGCGGCAGCCGCCGCGATGTCCTTCGCAACGCCGCGCCCCTTGAGCAGCGCGTTTGCGTAGAGCAACGTCGCGTTGCGATCGTTGAGTTCCGTGCCGCGCCGGTAGTGCTCGGCTGCCTCCTTCAGGCCCTCCGCACCGCGTCCTTCGTTCTCCAGGATCCAGCCGAGGTCCCTGAAGGAGGGCGGATAGTTCGCCCGGACCGCCCGCTCGATCCAGCTTCGGCCCTCCGCGCGCGATTTCAGCTCGAAGAACAGGAGGTAGCCGAGTTCGCCCTGCGCCGCGACATGGCCCTTCTCTGCCGCCTTCCGCAGCCAGACGGCCGCCTCCTGACGCGTCCCCGTGTCGTCACGCAGGAGCGTCCCGAGCATGTACTGGGCCAGCATGTCGTCCTGCTCGGCGAGGGGTTTCGCCAGCCACAGCGCTGCCCCGCGGTCGCCGCGTCCGAAAGCTGCGACCAGATCGTCGCGAGGGCTGGCCGCCGCTGGGACGGCGAGGCCGAGCAGCACGAGAAGGAGGACTACGTGGCGCATGGGATCTCGCCCGGTCGCGGTTCCGGCAGCCCGCTCATCGTGAGCCCCACGAACCGGACGCACATCTCGCTCTCCTTCATCCCGTGGCCGACGGCGAAGCTGGCCATCACGCCAACAGCAAAGGCTTCACGGTGATGAGCCTTCGTTCTCCCTTAATGTGACGGCTCCCGCTCTCTTTGTGTAGCGGCCGAACGTCCCGTCTGCTCGGCCTCCATGGACATTGGTCTTAGGACCGTTGAGCGCAAGGAACTTCCATCATATCCGATACATGCCCGCGCTCGTCGTCCAAGCGCTCCTCGCGCGCAACCTCGGCGTCTGCGCGCGAGGAGCGGATGAACGACCAGCGCCGACGTGAAGGAGGCGCCCCGCTCGTCAGCAGGCCGGGCGGCGCAACTCGGCGCAAGGCCCGGCAATTCCGTCAAGCCCGGCACGCAAGCAGGATCGACGCCGTGCGATCCGCACATCACTGCCAACAGGAGCGTTCGATGCGACGTCGTTGCGCCTATGTCTTGCTCGTGGCTTCGACCTTGTTCGTTCCGGCCTTGCCTGCCGGCGCCGAGCCCCGCGCGCCGCTAGCCGCCGGCGGCTGCTGGATGGTGCTGCCCAAGGGCGAGAAGCCCGAACGCGGCAATGCGGCCGAAGTCTTGTGCCTCCGCCGGGACGGCTATGGCCGTGTCCGCGAAAGCTCCTTCTACGGCGATGTCGCCGGCTGCGGCCGGGTGACCTACCGCACGAGCAACGGCCCGACCCTGGTCGAGATCGACTTCAGCGCCTGCACCAACGGCGCGCCGAACCACAGCCTGCTTTGCGCGAGCGGCTCCGGGCGCAACCCTGTGCCCTGTCTCCAGAGGGTGCCCGGCGACGACGAGCCGGTGGAGATGGAGCTTTATCCGCTGGAAGGACCAGGCTCGTGAGACTCGCTCCCCGTCTCGCCGCCGTGCTCGGCCCGCTGCTCCTGCAGCCTGTCCCGGTGCACGCTTCCGATTGCCCGGAGGGCAGGGCCCGGCCGCTTCCGGTGAAGGCCCCGATCGAACACCGGTTCGGGCACCGCCTGCATCCCGTCATCGGCATGGCGGTCTTCCAGCCGAACATGGTCTTCCGCACTCTCAGCGGCCAGGCCGTGGTGACGGTGCGAGGCGGCCGGGTCGAGCCCGTCGAAGCCACGCGGATCGGCCGCTTCGTCCGGGTCCGGCAGCGCGACGGGAGCGAGCTGCGTTACGGTCCGCTGTCGCAGCTCCGCGTCCGTGCCGGACGCTGCGTCGCGGCCGGCGCGAGACTGGGCCGCACGACCTCGTCGCCCTTCACGCTCGCCCTGCGGCGAAACGAGCGATGGATCGATCCTGCGCCCTTGATGGGAGAGGCCCGGTGACCTCCCGCGTCGGCGGAATTGCCAGCCAAGAGGAGGCAATGCACGGCAAGCCGGCGCAATGGCGCGGCGGGCCCGATCCGGAGCAGAAAGTCTCGATCCGCAGTTCGAGGGACCTCATGCAAACACGCCGCTTCCTGTTGTCCCTGCTGAGCCTGCCGCTGCTGTCCTCGGTTGCCGCGGCGGAGGCGACGTGCGGTCCGCGTGGCGGCGCACTGATCGTCCGGCCGCGCCGGCCGGCGCAGCCGCTCTCGGCGCAGCTCGATGCGCTCGGCCCGCTGGTCCATGACGCGACGCTCGGGCTCGCCTTGCAGCGAGCCTGGAGCTGCTTCACGCCGGAGGAGGCCGTGCGAATGCGCTCGGCACTTGCCTGGGCGCGGGACGCGGTATCCCGGCCTGGCTTCGGCGAGATCAGGCCGGCGGTGCTGAACACGGCCCGGAGGCGGGGCAAGGAAGCGGCCGCGCGGCTGGTGGCGAAGGGCGCCGGCAGCGAGGAGGCACGCGTCATGCAGGCCTCGTTGCGCTATGTTTTCGCGAGGGAAGAGTTCGGGGGGACGAGCGCCCGTCGGATCTGTGACGGCGATCGCTCGATCAGGGGGAATTCACGATGACAGGACAGACGGTCGCCGAAGGCGGCGGGACCTTCAGGGATGCTTTCGACGGTTCGCTCGAGCG
Source organism: Rhizobiales bacterium CCH10-E5 (assembly GCA_001556125.1). Taxonomy (GTDB): domain Bacteria; phylum Pseudomonadota; class Alphaproteobacteria; order Rhizobiales; family Beijerinckiaceae; genus Allobosea; species Allobosea massiliensis. Next base: position 11,315 of record LSIG01000062.1, read on the forward strand.
GCCCACCAAGCCGTTGAAAATCGCGATGTTCCTCGCCCTCGGCGCCTTCGCCGCCGTCGCGGCGATCTACCTCATGTTCGCGTTCGTGCCGCAAAACGGGCTCCCGGCGATCCACGAATGGTGGGCCGGGCTCGGAACACGGTCCTTGCGGGGCGAATCCGCTGCCTTCTCTTCGATCGTGATGGGCGCGGTCGCGACGATTGTCGTCGCCTTATTCGCAGCCTTCACGCTGACGGAGGCCATTGCGGATCTGCGCAAGGAAAGGCCGTTGCGGCGCCTCGGCCGGGAGCTCGTCGTCATTCGCGAGCTGACGCAAGACGGCGTCGGCTATCGGGAGGGCGACATCAAGACCGTGCACGTGCCCTGGGCGCAGGTGCAGGAGCTGCGCTCGATGGATCTGCCGGCCTTCGAGGGCAAGCTCTTCTTCGTCATCGAGCTGAAGAGCCCGATCCACGAACGCGGTCGTCTCGTCTTCTGGGACGGGCAGGATCGTCACAACAGCATCGCCGGTCGTCTCCGCGAACGCCTGGCGACGTACCGCGCCGCGCAAGCCGCCGCCGGCTGAAGAGAAGGAGGGGACCGATGCGGAAGTTGAATGCCTTTCCCTGTTTCGTGCTGTGCGGCCCCTTCCAAGGTTACGGCCCGGCACTGCCTGCCTTCGGTCGCTTCGAGCGGATCGAGTGGCCGATGTATTCCCGGGGAGATTTCACGCGGCCGCTCCGCTTCACCGGAATGCTGGACCTCGATGGACCACACGCGCTGGCATATCTCCACGATTCCGAATGGGCCGTGGTCCAGATCGATCGGGACGATCCTTGCGACTGGGTTAAGCGCGAGGACGGGACGGTCGAGCCCGGTCTGGTCTGTTTTGCCTCCGGTTTCGTGCTGTTCCGCGGTCCGCGCCGGACCGCGCTCAACATATTCACCGCTTACAAGAGCGGCATGCCCTTGAAGACGCCCCTGTCGGCGTTCCAGGATCGCACCGGCGTCGCCTCCGCCGGCGATTTCGGCGTGGCGATCGCGGGCGATGAAGGCTTCGCGCGCGCTGGCTTCTGCGGCGTCGCCCAGGCAGGAATGGCGGAGCGGCGCGGGAGTTCTGATATTTTCGCAGAGGTCGACTGGTCCGGATACTGGGCCTTTGGCGTGGCTCTGGCCGGCGTGCGTGGTAATGCGTCCGCCGGCAGGGAAGGGATTGCCGTGGTTGAGAGTGGCGGCCATGCGCGGGCGGCACATAGCGGTGTGGCGATCGCCCGCCGACATCCCCGCAAAATCGGCATCGCTCGTGGCCACTTCGGCAAATTCAGCGTCGTCGAGGCCGGCGGCAGCGGCATCGCCATCTCGCAGGCGAGTGAAGGGTCCGTGACCGTTGAGGCCCAAGGCGTCGCCGTGGCGACCGAGAGCACGCGCTGGCTGGCGGTCGGCCGTGGCGGGATCGGCGTGGCGCAGGGGGATGTGGAGCAGCTGGACATCGCCGACGATGCGCTCGTCGTCGCGGCGGGATTGGAAAGCGCGATCCGTTTCCGTCTGGGCCGTCGAGCGACGCTGATCATGCGTCACCGGCGGACAGAGGGCGTTGTCAGAGTGTTCACGACCTGCGGCGGAAACCTTGAGCCCAAGGTCTATAGCTATTGGGACGACGAGCTCCACGAGGAGTCCACCGACCGACTCGGTTCCGTCGATATCGAGCCGTGGGAGTCTGAGAAAGACGACGCGGTGTCTCTTTCCAAGTCTCCCGCCCCGGCTTTTCCCTCGGGCTTGCCGTGGTGGGTCGCCGCCCGGAACCACGATCCGGAGGCCGAAATCCTGCAAGAGCCGATACGAGAGGGAGAGATCGTCGTTCTGTGCGGCAATATTCCAGCAGCGGAGCTGGCGGCGGGGCGTAAGGACGGGAAATTGTGGCTCGGCGCCCTCATGGGCCAGGGCGATCTGCCGCTGAGCGATGGGGCACAATGCTGTCTGGTCAGGGTTGAGGGCGAGCATGCGCTCGGGCAGGGACGCGGCGAAATGGTCGGCTTCCGACAGGGGACGGCACTCTATCGCGGCACCCTGCGTGGCGCGGTCGCCTCGCTCCGCGCCGTTGGCGCCGACAAGGTGCTCGACGGCCATATCGCGCTGGCCGGGCCTGGCGGCGTCGCGCGTGTCGCGTCGCGGATGGACCCCGTGCCGCTGCCGCCTCCGCATCCCGCCGACATCGAGGAGCGCTATTACGGGACCCCGTCCAACCTTCTGCGCGGCGACCGCACCATCGGCCGCTATCCCTCCCTCGCCGTGGCCGGAGACGAGGGTTTCGCCATCTGCGACGGCGAGGCCCATGCCGGGGATCGCGGCGTGGCCTGTGCGCGCGGCCTGGGCGTCGCGCGAGCCGGGGCCAATGGCCTCGCCCTCTGCGAGAACGGCCGCGCGATCGCCGGCGAGTCCGGGATCGCCTTGAGTGTTCCTCTGACCTACCCCGGTGAACTTGACCACGGTGGACAGGCTGTCGCGGGCGAGCATGGCATCGCGATTGCGGAGTGGAACGGTACGACCGCGATAGCCGGCGAGAGCGGCATCGCCATCGCCAGGGGACCATCGGGGGGCCAGGCTCGGGCGGGGGACTTGGGTGTCGCCATCGGCGCGGGGGGCGAGCAGGTCGCGGTCCATGGTGGCGGGCATGCGGTCGTCGTCGCAAAGCGGGGGCGGGTCAGCGGCTTTGACGGCGCGTTGCTCGTCGCCTGGGACGAAGCGACGAAGCGCTGGGTTCACGGCTTGGTCGGGCGGGACGGCATCGAGCCCGGTGTCGCCTATGTCGCCCGCAACGGCCGCTTCGAGCCCTGGACGAGCCCGGTGCTTGTGGAATTCCGCCACAAGCACCGACGAAGGCCGCGCTGAGCGCCGGCATCCATCGGCAAGGCCGGGCAAGTCGGTGCAATACCGCGGCCGCCGGGTCGCGGCTATCCCTTCGTCCATCGGATCGCCCCGATGGAACGGAGACTGAGCCATGAAGAAACACCTCGCCCTCGCCGCCTTCGTCCTGCTCGCCGCGACCGGCGCGCAGGCCCAGCAGAGCCAGCAGAAGGTCGCCGTCAAGAACCGCGACATGATCGTCGCCATCACCAGCGGGCAGCTGGAGGACAAAATCGTCGGCAAGCCCGAAATCTTCCAGCGGAGCAACATCGCCTACGCCATCGGCATGACGCGCAGCCTGCACCGGGCCTGCACCATCCTCTCGGCCGAGGACGGCGCGCGGCTGGAACGGCTCGAGCGGGCCTACCGGACGAGGAAGGCAAGCAACGAGATCGACGCGGCGATGCAGGCCATGGTGCTGGGCGAACTCGACAACGGCGCCTCCGACACGGCCGCCCTGCTCGGCCGCTACGACTGCGCGGCGCTGGAGCGCGCCAAGCTGACCGGCCCGCTGCTCGCCTTCTGGAACAAATATCTCACCCGGCTCGCCGGGTGAGCCGCCGACACCGCAAGAGGAGGTTCCCATGCTCTCTCGCATTCGCATCGTCGCCGCGGCCTCGGTCGCGGCGCTGGCCACGCTCCTGGTATTGGCGGCCTCGGCGCAGACCGTGCCCTCGCCGCGCCTCGAAGCCCAGCGCCAGGCCAATGCGCAGTTCGAGACGTTTCGGGCCCGCTGCGGCAAGGACTATGTCGTCGCCGCCGACGTCTCGCCGCCGCCGAGGGGCGGCTTCACCACGACCCTGGGGACGCCTGTGCCCGGAGCGTCCTCCGGCCATACGCTCTATATCGCCTATGCCGATGTCCGCCTCGACGGGCGCGAGATCACGACCGATATCGACCGCCGCAACGGGATCGCCTGGCGCGGAACGCTGGCCTACAGCGCCGCCGCCCTGCGCCAGATCTCGGTCGGCCAGGACGGGACCAGAGGCGCCTGGAGCCCGTGGCAGCCCGCAGGGCCGATCTACACGGTGACGCTGGAGCTCAAGGACGGGAGCTGGTCGAGCCGCGGGCAGGAGATGTCGCTTCTGGGCGCGCTGGGGCGCTACGCCAAGCTGAGGCGTCCGGCCTGCGCCGAGATTCCGGCAGGCTGATCCGGCGATGGCGGCGGCACCCGCACCGCGATGATCGGCCAGGTCCACTTTTCGGTGGGGCTGACCATAAGATAATCTCGAAACCCGGGCGCGCGGCGGTGATGTCTCGCCCGTTGCACGACGAATGCGGGGTATGACATGGACGAACCAAGCGTCGCCTTCAGTGTCGAGGGCAAAACCTTTCGCAGCCCGATCGGCGTGTTTTCCATCTTCGGCATCTGCGCTCTCGCGGGCGCCATTCTCTGCCTGTTGCAACTCGTGACCAGGCCTTTGACGCCGTCGAACGCCGTCCCGCTGCTCTTCGGCGGCGTCGGAGGACTGATCGGGCTCGCGGCCGGCCTCGGCTTTACCGCCATGCATCTCAACGCATGGTGGGCCGGGCGTGATCCGGATGCCACCGCAAGGCGGATCACGCCTCTCGTCGTCACGGCCGGCGGGATCTTCATCGACCCCTATCCCTATGCCGGTCCCGGACCTCTGGGAGCGCGCCGCCGCCGCTTCGTGCCCTGGCGGGACGTCGCCGCGATCGGGCCGGTCAAGGAAACGGGCCTGTTTCCCGTGACGGTGGCGGAGAAGGACGGGGTTCAGAAGACCGTCTACGAAATCCCCGAAGAGGCGCGCAGCGAGGCCGGTGCGACGCCGTACGCCACGCTCCTCGCCGCTCGGCAGCGCTATCTGGCCGGGCTTTCATCCGCGGCCCGGGCCGCGACGGGGACGTTCCTCGTTCCGGTCGTAAGGGCGGCGCCGCCGATCTGGCGCGTGCTCGGTGGCGGCGTGCTGCTCGCGGGCGCGGCCGTCTTCGCTCTCCTGCTGACCGCGACAGCCGCGGCGACGAAGAGCGCCAATCTCGACCTCAAGGCCTTTCTCACGCTGCTGGGCTGGAGCGGGATCATCGCGTTCTTCGCCTTTGCGATCGTCGCCGCCGCTTTCGGGGCTTGGCGCGCCCGAGGCCAACACATCACCTGGCCGGTCGCGACGATCGAGGCGGACGGCTTCACCGCTACCGCCCTGCCGAATGCGGCAGGTGACCTCTTCGGCGATCTCGAAGGCCGCAGTCGCCGCGTCGCCTGGCCGGAGGTTCGAAGCATAGAGCCGCCGCTCCCCGGCGAAAACGACTTTACCGTCGACATCGGCGAGCGCCACCCACTGCGTTTGCCGGCCGCTGCGAAGGCCGAAGACGGGCGGACGCTTTACCCGGCGCTCGCCGGAGCATGGCAGGCCTGGCGCATGCCAGCTGAACCCGGAAGCCAGCCGGAGCCGACCTAAACCAAGCCAACCGGGTCGCCCGGCGTCTCGGGCGGCCATTTGAGGTCGAAGAGTAGGAACATTGCCGTCTGGACGGCAGTCGGGAAATCCCGAACCGATCCGCCGGCCGCCGGGCAAGGCAATTCGCCGATGGCGGGATCGTCGCGCGAGCGCAGCAGGGCTAGACAGCCGAGCACAAGCGTATGCGTCGGCAGCGCCACGCCGAGTTCGTAAAGGAGAGTCGCGTTGGCACGCTCGCGCGCCTGCTCGATCAGTTCGCGCAGCACCGGCGTCGGTGTCCAAACCTGATCGACCAGCCCTCGCCGCAACTTCGGATCGCTCCAGTCGAGTTGAGGAGCCAGCGTCAACAGAAGCGGACCGGGTGACATGCTTGGTCCAGCTGTTGCCCTCGTCCGAGCAAAATTAGCCCAGTCCAGGCCGACCACGGGGAACAGACGCTCTGGAAGTCGAGAGCTGGTTTCCCCCCGCCAGGCATCCGGAAGTCGGCCGAAGGCAACCATATGCAGCGCGCCGAGGAGAAGCTGCGAGGGGCTCCGACGATGCTCCTGACAGGCCTCGCGAAACCGATCGGAACGTTCCGCGCGCTCATGGAGCGCCCCGAACGAAGCCGGCGCCTCGGGCCAATCCTCGCCGCGCAGAGCAGCCTGCAAGCCCGACGATCGCCAATCGAGAACGGAGGCGAGCGCGATGATGTCCGGCCCGAGGGGTGGATCGTATGGCTCCGGTGGGTAAAGGTCCGGCGCCGGCATGCCCGTCGGCCTCGGTTGCCGAAGGCGTTGGACGATGGGATGCAACCTGTCGAGCCAATCACTCCAAACGCTCATCGCCGCCTCCTTGAGCGGCCAGCATGCCGTGCCGGTGCCGGCCCAGGCAATTGATGCCGATTGCATCGCATTGCGATCGGCATCCTGCCGTGCGCGATCGATCATGACCCTGTGCGCTATGGCCTTCGGATCGGCTCCGGCTGCTGTGAGTGGACGGCGCTCTGTTCTCTGATTGCCGTCGGGCCTTGCTCGGAACCGGGCTCGATGATCGTGACGCTGACGCAGACCAACAGGAAGACCAGGATGATATTGGCGCCGCCGATCACCGATGCGAACCGCCTCGCACCCCGCGCCCGAACGATGCCGATTGCCGCAATTCCACAAAGAAGCGCCATGGACGTGAACTGGCCGGTTATCATCCATCCGCGGATTTCCGTGCCGGCCGCATGATGGTCGATCATGAAAGGGCCCGAGAGGATCATAAGACCCCAGGGTATGATCATGAACGACAGTGCGCCCAAACGACGGCGGACTTCGGACCCACTCGGAAAGGAGCGGACGACGAGCACAGCAATCACAACGGATACCGATGCGACCAACGCGAGAAGCAGGATCAAATTGAGCATCGGAAGCTCTCTCCTTGCTGTCCTCGGCGCGCCGGCCGGCCCCAGTTTCACGAAAGAATTTAGTGCATCGAAAGGTAGTGCGGAATTGCTCGGCATTGCGCCGGAATCCAGTCGCCGCGCCGCTGTCACGACGGATCTGTTGCTCAAGCAGATTCACTCCAACGGGCTCGTTTAGCACGAAGGCGCGCCCAGCGGCTGCGTGAGCCCTGCCGCCAGGCGCCTCTTCAAAGGTCGGTCTGTTCAGAGAGAATCAAGGCGTCGTCGACCTCGATGCCGAGGTATCTGACCGTGCTCTCCAACTTCGAATGGCCGAGCAGGAGCTGGCATGCTCGCAAGTTGCCGGTCCGCTTATAGATCAGCGCGACTTTGGTCCGTCTCAGGCTATGGGTCCCATACAGAGCGGGGTCGAGCCCGATCAGCGAAACCCAGTCGTCGAGCAGGCGCCCATATTGGCGGGTGGTGACGTGATCGCCTTTATGGCTCCGGCTAGGAAAGAGCCAGTCAGCATCGCCGGATGGTCGACGCCTGAGCCAAGCGGTCAAGGCCTCCCGCGTCGGGTCGGTCAGCTCGAAGGGCACTGGCCGACCTGTCTTCTGCTGGATGATCGAGGTCCGCAGTCTGACCGTGCCGCCCAGCACGACATCGCTGATCCGCAATCGAACGAGATCGCAGCCTCGCAACTTGCTGTCGATCGCCAGATTGAACATGGCGAGGTCTCGTACGCGCTGATCATGCTGCAGTCGCGTTCGGATCGCCCAAATATGGCGAGGTTTCAGCGGCGGCTTGGGCCCGATAAGGCGACCCGCGTTCCAGGCGGGACGCTCGTCACGTTGCTGATGTTCGATCGGCATAGCGTGTCCTCCTTTGGAGGCCGCATCCGGATTGATATTATCACGAATGATGTTGAGCTGCGCTGCGCCACTTCCTGACATTGGCTGCCGCCCCATTAGCGGACGTAAGGATCATGGCCGATATCGCACGGCATTGAGCAGCAGGCGGAACGCCTGCGAGGTCTGAAGGCGGCTGGCATAGTAGAGGTGATATCCCGGCAGCGGCGGCGTCCATTCGCCCAGCATTCGGACGAGCTTACCTTCGCGCAGATGGGCATCGACCTGATCGAGCGGCAGATAGGCGATCCCGAGGCCTGCGAGCGCAGCGTCGAGAATGAGCTCGATCGTGTTGAAGACGAGCGGGCCCTCGACGCGAACGCGGATTTCGCGATCGTCATGAACCAGACGCCAGGCGTTGACCGTGCCCGGCGTCGGCAGCCGCAGATTAACCCCGCGATGGCTGGCGAGGTCGTGTGGTGTTGCCGGAGCCGGTCGCTCGCGCAGGTAGCTGGGCGCTGCCACGATCGCCATCGGGATATCCGGGCCCATGCGAACCGCGACCATGTCCTTCGACACATGCTCGCCGAGGCGCACACCTGCATCGAAGCCCTCGGCGACAACATCGGAGAGCTCATAGGTCGCGACTATCTCGACATTGATGTCGGGATAGTCGGCAACGAGCTTCGCTAAGGCTGGCAGCAGGATCGTCTTAGCCGCGTGCTCGACGCTGGTGATCCTGATCGTCCCCGACGGCTTGTCGCGGAACTCACCCAGCGCGATCAGGCTCTGATCGAGATCGCGCAGCATCGGCGCCAGCGTCTGCCAGAGCCGTTCGCCCGCCGGCGTCGGGGCGACGCTGCGTGTGGTGCGGGCGACCAGTGGCACACTGAGCCGCTCTTCCAGCCGCTTGATGATCTGGCTCAGCGCCGACTGCGACAGGCCGAGCCTGGTGGCGGCGCGGGTGTAGTTGCGTTCTTCCACCACAACGGCGAAGGCCGCCAGATCGGCCATGTCCTCGCGACGCATTCATCACCTCAGTGATAAGTTCAATCAGACTACTGCCATAGTCTGATGATTGGGGCGAGCCTAAGTTCTCGGTGTCGCGCCGCTCTGGCGCCCTACGACACCGCAACGGAGGAGACGACGATGGCTCGCAAGATCAGCTTCCAGAACAGCAACAACCCGTGTCCAGCGACATTCGGAACTGACCCCTTTGCGTCATGAAGAACTGACCCCCATGCCGATTGCCTTTAGGCGGTTGCGGATTGCGG
>LSIG01000063.1 GCA_001556125.1 Rhizobiales bacterium CCH10-E5
GTTCCCGGTCCGTCCAACTAAACGCGGTTTAGCGAACAAACCTTGAGGTGCCCCCCTCATGGTGGAGCCCGGAGCAGGAGTTCCTGTCGCGCCTGTCGAAATCCACCATCGCCAGCATCCTGCGTGAAGCCGGGTGCTCCGAGGATGCCGCCAAGGGCATCGAGCGCAGCCCAAAGGCAGAGGCCGTCGCTCGGGCCGAGCGCGAACTGGACGGCAAGGGCTGGCTCCCCTCTCCGCTTTTGACACCAGTTGTGGATCAGGCAGACGAAAAGGATGGTCACGACGATGACGCCGACGACGGCGAGGTCATGCGAATGGCGGCTGAGTAACGCCGCCGCCTGCGCAAGCCGAAGATCATCGACGGATTAGCTGCCCGGGCCTCGCGCTCGGGCGGTATTCACGCGCGGGGACTGCCCCTGCGCGGGATCGACCCGCCCAGGACCAGATCAGGGGCGCCCCAAAGCCCCGCCCCTCATGCTCGCCTGCCCTCCTCTCACTGGGATAGCTGGCCAAGCTATGGTAGCTTTGATATGGTAGCTACCGCAGCTACTACATAGTAGCTTTACTTTGTATTAGTAGCTTCGTGTTTCCAGTCGCTCTTTCGTTGGAGGAACCCATGCCCGTGATCGTTGTCGCAAATCCGAAGGGCGGCGCAGGAAAAAGCACGATGTCCCTAGTTCTCGGAACCACCTTGGCATCCCAAGGAGCTACAGTTGCGATGATTGATTGCGACCCTAATCGCCCGATCGTTGATTGGAAAGCTGGTCCATCAAAAACGACTGTCCATGTAATAGGAGATGTCACGGAAAGCTCTGTGATATCGGTGATTCATGAGCACTCCAAGATCTGTCAATTTGTGATAGTCGATTTGGAAGGAACTGCCAGTCGACTTGTATCTAGGGCGATCGCAAGGGCATCTCTAGTGTTGATACCATTACAGGGGAGCGCGGTGGACGCTCGGCAGGCGGGCAGGGCTGTTGGTCTAATTCGTGAAGAAGAAGAACTTATTGAACGAAAGATACCGTTCCGCCTTGTTTTTACGAGAACAAGCGCAGCAATTGCGACAAAAATCGACCGAAAAATTGTCTCCTCACTTGAAGAGGCGGGGATACCGTCATTGAAGACACATCTTCATGAGCGGTCCGCTTACAAAGCTATGTTCGTTGATAAGCTCAGCCTCGACGAGCTCGACCCCGCCAATGTGAACGGGCTAGAGGCCGCGAAGGAAAATGCGCTGAAGCTTACCTTCGAACTCATTTCAATCGTGACCAGTGCCAAGGAAGCGGCGTGATGAACAAAGATCCTTTTGGGTTTTCCGCAGCCAACCGGATTGCTGCGAAAATAGCAGAGGTGAAGCCAGATGCGGACCTGCTGATGGCTTCGTCGCTTTCTGCGATTGATCGCGTTGGAGAGGCGCACGGTTTCCACAGCCGAGAATCAGGACACGAGAAGATCATCAGGCGTCGGCGCGAGGTCGGGCCGAGTGCGCAGCTCAACGTGAAGTGCCCGGTGCCGGTCTATAATCGTTTCGTTCGGTTCTGCGATCTGGAGCGGCTCTCGTACTGGGAGGGCATCGAGCGACTGCTGGATCGAGCTGACGACGGTGGTCAGGACCGGCGGTCAACCTGACGCTTTTAACAGGTTGCCAGAATCACGCGACTCACGCACCACTTCACTAGTGGAGTGAGGTGATTTGGTGTTGGCTGCATTTCGTAAGGCATCCACCGTCAGCATGGCTGTCGTGAGAAAGCGACAGCGTGAAGCGGGATTCTACGAGACGACGGTCTTCGTTCACGAGCGCGTCCGTGACGCGATCGACAAGGCGATTTCCGATGGTCGCTTCAAATCGCGTCGCGCCGCGATGGAATACGCGATCGAGTGCGCGTTTCTATCTCAGGACAGCAATCCAATGCCGCGCTGACCCCTGAAAAGCGAAAAGGCCCCAGCTTTGGCGAGCTGAAGGCCTTTTGTGACGACTGTGGGAGACGCCGATAGGACGGCTTTGAAACTCCCACAGCCGGATCATTCTGTCAACGCAAACCATTCGGTTTGCGAACGGATTTCTATGCCCTTTGCGCAGGCGAGGGGGATGGGGTCCGATCGCGGACTTGTGCCTGCGCGGGATGAGCTTGGAGGGAGGTTCGACGCGGCCCAGCCTTGAAGGATCGGGCCATGTTCGCAGTCGAGATGTTGAGGGTGATCAGGGAGGTGCGAACGTTGTCGCGCCTGGACGAGATCGCCCGGGATCTGTGGAGCGCCTATGGGGCGGACGCGCTGACGGAGGACCAGGCGCAATCGCTCAGCGAAGCGATCGAGACGCGCAAGCGTGAGGTGAGGGGGCAGGACCGTGTCGTGGTGCGCGCACCCACGGCAGCGCTCGAGCGCGCCCTAGACGGGCGCAACAGCATCTTCCCGCCAAAGCGCCGGCCGAAGTCGCCCGACCGCCAGCGCTCGATCGCGCGCCGGCGACGGCTTGCGGCGTCAGGACCGCTGCCGCCGCAGATCGCGGCAAAGTTCACCACCGGCCAGCTCGCGGTGATGCGGATTATCGCCGACGAGGTCGAGGGCCGACGCGGGACCTGCGCGCTGACGATCGGCGAGATCGCCGCGCGCGCCGGCGTCTGCATCGCGCTGGCGCGCAACGCGATCCGGATCGCCGAGCGGCTGTTTCTGATCAGCACGCAGTTCCGGAAGAGGGAAGGGCGCCCGCATCTGCCCTCGATCATCCGGATCATCAGCCAAGCCTGGAACGCCTGGCTCATCATCGGCGGCAAGGTGCGCCGCCACGCCATCAACGCCGAGCGCGAAGACGGCACATTGCCGTTTCGAGCCCAGACGACGGTCAGCAAATTCTCGCGAAAGATAGGGTCTAGAAAATTAGGCCCCACGGGCACCGATCTATCCAGATCGGCTTGTTCTCTAAGCGGACGACCGCAAACGGAGGCCGCGCAAAGACCCTACGGGCGGCCTGCGGCCGTCGCCTGACGGCGATCAGCGCGGCCTCACGGCCGACTTCAGGCTCTATTCTGCTCAAACTGAGCAAACGGCACGGTCGCAATTGGCTTTTCGAAAAAGCCAGGGGATTTCGGTCGCGTTCTTCCGATTTCCAGGTGGCGGGCCATGCGCGTCGTGCATGCGTTCGTTTGATATGACGATCGCGATTGGGGTTCGCTGCCGCTTGGCAAAGTGGAGGCCGTGGCGCATATTCTAGTCACGGTGACCATTGGAGCGGCGATGATGAAATCCGAGCGGCGCGAGAAAGACAAACTGGTCGGCGTCGGCGAGCGCTGGCGGCTTCAGGACGCCAAAGCGCGCTTCAGCGAGGTCGTGAGGCGCGCGCGCGAGCACGGTCCGCAGCGCGTGACGCTGCACGGCAAGGATGCGGTCGTGATCGTCTCGGCCGAATCCTATGACCGTGGGCGGGAGCGCCACACCGGGCGTCGCCTGGTCGAAGCGCTGGCCGCGTCACCCTTGGCCAACATCATGCTGGAGCGGCCCTTCGTCACCGGCCCGGTTCGGGACGTCGAGGTGTGAACGGCTTTCTCCTGGACACCAATGTCCTGTCCGAACTTCGCAAGCCGCGCTCCGATCCATCGGTCGCAGCGTTCGTGTCGGCGCAGCCGGAAGAGGTGTTGTTCGTCTCGGACGTCACCTTCGCCGAGATCCGCTTTGGCATCGAGCAGGCGCCCGATGCCGAACGCCGGGCTGTCGTTTCGGATTGGCTTGCGCATACGCTTCGGCCGCTGTTCGCAGGCCGGGTGCTGCCCCTTACCGAAGACGTCATCCTGCGCTGGCGTATGATGCTGGAGGCCGGTCGACGGCGCGGGCACAACTTCGGGCAGCTCGATCTGTTCATCGCGGCCACGGCGGCCGTGGCCAACCTGATCATCGTCAGTCGCGACGAGACGCATTTCGTGGCCGCCGGCGTGCCGATTCTCGATCCCTGGACCGGACAATACATCGCTGGATCAGGTCAGGAGAAACCAGCCGGCGACTTGACGGTACCCGATCTTTTGGCGCGGCTCGTGACGATAGGTCGGCGATGAGACCTTTGTCGAAAGCCCGTTATCGGCGGCCTGACCGCCGGCCAATGCAGGTTCTCAGGGCCATCACAGCCAAAGTGGCAAGCTGCCGCATTGTCGTCTCCCAATTGATGTTCTAATGTGTCAACATTAGTCTGGAGGAGTTCGCCATGTCGATCACGACGGTTTCGAGCCGGGCGTTCCAGCAGAACGCAAGCGAGGCCCAGAAGGCGGCGCGGACGGGGCCGGTCGTCATCACGAACCGGGGCCGTCCCACTCAGGTGCTGCTGAGCTACGAGGCCTATCAGCGGCTAGCAGGCGCGCGGCGCAGTATCGTCGAGGCGCTGGCCATGCCGGGGCTGGCGGATATCGACGTGGAGATCCCGGCGATGCGGAATCTGCCGCGACCGGCCGACTTCTCCTGATGTTTCTGCTCGACACCAATGTGATTTCCGAGCTGCGCAAGGCGGGCGACGGCAAGGCCGATTCTCGGGTCGTGGCCTGGTTATCGGCGGTCGATGCCGCGACCTTCTATGTCTCGGCTGTCACGCTGATGGAGCTGGAGCTCGGAATTCTGTTGATCGAGCGCCGCGACGTTGCCCAGGGGGCGCGGCTGCGCACTTGGATGGACGGCAACGTTTTGCCTGAATTCGCGGAGCGCACCGTTATGATCGACCGGGCCGTGGCGCTCGCCTGCGCGCGGCTTCACGCGCCCGATCCGCGGCCTGAGCGCGACGCCTTCATTGGCGCCTGCGCGATCGTGCATGGTATGACGCTTGTCACGCGCAACGTGGCGGATTTTGCTCCGATGGGGCTGACCGTCATCAATCCCTGGAACCATGAACGGTAAACCCGCATGCCTGAGCAGAATGAAGAGCTGATCGCGCTGACGGCGTCGATCGTGTCGGCTTATGTGATGTGCAACAACGTGCCGACGACCGATTTGCCGCGCCTGATTGCGACCACCCATGTGGCGCTCGCGGGCTTGGCTGGCCCTCCTGCGCCCGTCGCAGCCGAGCCGCTGGTCCCCGCCGTGCCGATCCGGCGATCGGTGACGCCCGATGCGATCATCTGCCTGGAGGACGGCAGGGCATTCAAGACGCTGAAACGCCATCTGAGTTCGACCTATGGCCTGACGCCCGAGCAATATCGTGCGAAGTGGAATCTGCCTGCCGATTATCCGATGGTGGCGCCGAACTACGCTGAGGCGCGCTCGGCGATGGCGAAGTCGATCGGTTTGGGCCGCAAGACCGGGACTTCAGGCCGTCGTGCAAAGACGAAAGCCTGAGACGACCTTTCGCATTGCTTTATGCTGCCTTCGAGAACCAATTTAGGCAGTGGTTCAATTGGTTTATCAAAGAATTGCCTCACGATATCAGATTGATATCGGCTTGTCTGGGATCCAGCTGGAGCCGCAACAGATGACGAAGGTTCCGCACCCCACCGATCAGCATGTCGGCGCGCGGGTACGTTTTCGGCGCATCTCTGCGGGGATCAGCCAGCAGCGCCTCGGCGAAGCTCTGGGGGTGACGTTTCAGCAGATCCAGAAATACGAGAAAGGGGCCAACCGTATCTGCGCGAGCCGGCTTCAGCAGATCGCGAATCTGTTTGGCGTCCCTGTCGCGGACTTCTTCGACGGCGCGCCCGCGATCGCTCCGCAGCGTCTGGTCGATCCGGCCAACGATATGACGGCGGAGATGACGGTGTTTCTGGCCACCCCCGAGGGAGCGCGCCTATCCCGCGCGTTCAGCAAAATCGGCCACGGGTTCGTCCGTCGGAGCATCATTGACTTGGTCGAAGCGGTGGGACGCGACGATCGGGCATGAATGCAATGGCATCGTATGATTTGGCCCCGGTTTCACGGCGCTCTATGAACCGCCCCGGCTTTGCCGGAGGCCCCAACTCCTGAGAGGATGGGGCTATGAC
>LSIG01000064.1 GCA_001556125.1 Rhizobiales bacterium CCH10-E5
CCCCTTGGAATCACGAGTGCCCCAGTCGCTCAACCCTTTCGGGACGGGCTCTAAGGTCGTTCGCTATACGCCGCAAGCCGAGGTCGATCTCTACGAGATCTGGCTCACCATCGCTGTGGATAGCGAAAAGGCCGCCGACTCCGTTATCCGCCGCATCGCCGGAAAGGCCTTGCTGGCGGCCGGGATGCCGCTGATGGGCGTTGCGAGGCCGGAGTTGGGACCGTCCGCCCGCATTCTGCTCGAAGGTCGCTACGTGGTCATCTACGAGCCGCAGCCGGACGGCATCGCCGTCATTGCGGTCGTTCACGGCATGCGCGATCCGGATACTTGGCTGAACTGAGGTGGCACCGCCCGGGGGCGGTGCCTGGCGCCCGAATCTCAGGCCTCGTCGTCCTCGTCGACCGGACGCTTCATCTGCTTGAGCTTGGCGAAGACGGAATCGACGTCGATCGCCGCCTCTTCCTCGCGCTTGGGCTTGCCCATGTCGGCGAAGGTCTGGCTCAGCGGCGCGGGTTCCGGCGCCGTGGTCTCCTCGGCCGGCAGCAGCGTCGAGCCGATCTCGGCGACCATGGCCGGGCGGTCCTTGGCGGCGCGGCCGACCTCGAAGTCGAGATCGATCTGCGAGCACAGGCCGAGGCTGACCGGGTCGATCGGCGAGAGCGTCTGGGCGTTCCAGTGCGTGCGGTCGCGGATCTGCGCGATCGTCGACTTGGTCGTGCCGATCAGGCGGATGATCTGCGCGTCCTTGAGCTCGGGATGGTTGCGCAGGAGCCAGAGGATGGCGTTGGGCCGGTCCTGCCGCTTCGAGACGGGGGTGTAGCGCGGGCCCTTGGTCTTCTTCATCTCGGGCACCTTCACCTTGCGCTCGGCGAGCTTGAGGTGGTGGGCCGGGTTCTTGCTGGCGCGCTCGAGCTCCTCGCGGGTGAGCTGGCCCGAGGTGATCGGGTCGAGCCCCTTGATGCCGGCCGCGACCTCGCCATCGGCGATGCCGCGCACCTCGAGCGGGTGGAGTTTGCAGAACTCGGCGATCTGCTCGAAGGTCAGGGACGTGTTCTCGACCAGCCAGACCGCGGTGGCTTTCGGCATCAGCGGGGGTAACGACACGGGGCTGTCTCCTGGAATCTCGGAATCCGGCGCAGGGCCGGGTCAACGTCGCGGGCAATAGCTCTCGGGCGCCGACCGGCCTCTGCGGCCGGCCATCCAAATCATCGACGATGAACAGGATGGCCGGCTTATAGACGCGCGCCGCCCGCCTGTCCAAGAAAAAGCGGTGCGGCGCGGGGTGGTTCCGGCCGGTGGCGCCGGGCCGGGCAGAGCGGTAACCTCGGCGCAAACGAGCCGATGGAGCCACCAATGTCGCTGTTGTCCGATGATGACCGCCCCAAGCCCAAGCCCGTCCACGAGATCGGGCAGGATCTGTCGATGCTGTCGCTGGCGGAGATCGACCTGCGCGTGGCGGCGCTGAAGGCCGAGATCGAGCGGCTGACCGAGGCGCGGGCGAAGAAGGACGCCTCGCGCAGCGCGGCCGATGCGTTTTTCCGGAAACCCGGCTGAAAAATCGGCTGATGGCGTCCGCGTTAAGGGGCTCTTAACGATTCCAAAGTATGAATCGCATCATCCAGTTTGTCTGGATGCGAGTGGCTCCTGCCCGCTCTGTTTGACGCCTCCCTGTTGACCTTCGAGCCGCCTTCGGGCGGCTCTTTTTTTATGGTCTCTACCCGCGTTAAGGTTAACCGGACGTTACCGACGCAGCGCCCGCCCATCGGCGCTATCCTTGCGACATCGACGGCATGAGCCGTGACGCGTGCCAAGCGGACACGGCGTTGTGCCGATGGGAGACAAGGCCATGAACGACCTGCTGATCCGCGAGACCACCAGCGACGACGGCGCGATCTCCTTCGCGCGCGGCTTCGTGAAGTCCGATGCCTTCATGGCGCTGTTCCGCGAGGGCATGGGCCTGGTCGAGCAGACCGCGGCCTATCTCGACGGCGAGGGCCGGACCGCTTCGGCCGCCCTGCCGCGCGAGGTTGCGCTCGGCTATGCGACGGAGAGCATGCGCCTGACGACGCGGCTGATGCAGATCGCCTCCTGGCTGCTGGTGCAGCGGGCCGTCGCCGAGGGCGAGATGACGGCCGAGCAGGCGCGCGCCGAAAACGCCAAGGTCCGCATCCCCGAGACCGGCGTGTCCGGGACGGCGGCCGAGCTGGAGCGCCTGCCGCAGGGGCTTCAGGACCTGATTGCCCACTCCTTCCGGCTGCAGGCCCGCATCCGCCATCTCGAGGGCCAAATGAACGCTCCGGCCCCGGCCGAGAAGGCCAACCCCGTCCAGGACCAGCTCGCCAGCCTGCAGGCCCGCCTCGGCCTCGCACTCTGACGATTCCGCGCGCGGCCGATCGCCGCGCCCGGCACCCGCCCAAACGAAACGGCCCGGTCGAAAGACCGGGCCGTTCTTGATTCAGATCAGCGCAGGCGGGCGCACCCGCCGGCAGATCACTTCTTGCCGAGGGAGCCGATCGCGGCGAAACGCGAGTTGAAGCGCGAGACGCGGCCGCCACGGTCGAGCATCTGCTGCGAACCGCCGGTCCAGGCCGGATGCGTCGTCGGGTCGATGTCGAGGTTCAGCGTGTCGCCCTCCTTGCCGAGCGTCGAACGCGTGAAGTATTCCGTGCCATTGGTCATGACGACCTTGATGGTGTGGTAGTCGGGGTGGATGCCGGTCTTGGCCATGGCTAAATCCTCAAACGTCGAGAACGGGCGTGGTCGACAAGCAGGCAAGCCTGCCCGGCCCGTCGAAAAATTCGTATGAGCCTGTCGTGAAGTCGCGTGCACATATCTCAGCCGGGCCGACAGCGCAAGCAGAACAGGACGAAGACGCGTGCCCGCAGCCGAAAAAGACGACACCAAAGCACGGCCGGATTTCCGTTCCCTGGCGTCCTTCTGGCCCTATGCCCTGAGATATCGCGGGCGGATCGCGCTCGCCCTGCTGGCCCTCGTCATCGCCTCGGCGGCGACGCTGGCGCTGCCGGTCGCGGTGCGCCGCGTGATCGATGTCGGCTTCTCCGGCGGCGAGCAGCAACTCGCCAACAGCTACTTCGTGCTGCTCATCGGCGTGGTCGCGGTGCTGGCGCTGGCGAGTTCGGCCCGGTTCTATCTCGTGATGACGGTGGGCGAGCGCATCGTCGCCGATCTGCGGGCCGATGTCTTCGCCCATCTGACACGGCTCGAACCCGCCTTCTTCGATTCCAGCCGGGCAGGCGACCTCGTCTCGCGGCTCACCGCCGACACGACGCAGATCAAGGCGACCTTCGGCTCGACCGCCTCGATCGCGCTGCGCAACGCGATCATGACCATCGGCGCGCTCTCGCTGATGATCGCGACCAGCCCGCAGCTCTCGGCCATCGTCATCGGCGCGATTCCGCTGATCGTGCTGCCGCTGGTCTTCTCAGGGCGCTCGGTGCGCCGGCGCGCCCGGGCGGCGCAGGACCGGCTGGCCGATGCCTCCGCCTTCGCCTCGGAGGCGGTCGGGGCGATCCGCACCATGCAGTCCTTCGGCGCGGCGCGGCAGACCGCAGCGCGCTTCGGCCAGGCCTCGGACGAGGCCTATGCCGCCTCGCGTGCCGCCACCGCCTCGCGCGCGCTGCTCTCGGGGGTCGCGATCTTCCTGGTCAGCGCCAGCGTCGTCTGGGTGCTGTGGACGGGGGCGACGGAGGTCTTCGAGGGGCGCATGACCGGCGGGCGGCTGTCGCAGTTCCTGCTCTATGCCGTGCTGGCGGCGAGCTCGCTCGGCCAGCTCTCTGAAGTCTATGGCGATGTGTCCGCCGCGGCCGGCGCGGCCGGGCGGCTCGGCGAGATCCTCGCCCTGAAGCCGGCCATCGCGGCGCCGCCGAACCCGGCGCCGATGCCGCAGCCGGCGCGTGGCGAACTCGCTTTCGAGGGCGTCTCATTCAGCTATCCCGGCCGCAGCGTCGAGGCGCTGTCGGATCTCACCTTCTCGGTGCGGGCGGGCGAGCGCGTCGCGCTGGTCGGCCCCTCTGGCGCCGGCAAGAGCACGGTGCTGCAGCTGGCGCTGCGGTTCTACGATCCGAGCGCGGGGCGCGTCCTCGTCGACGGCATGGCCGGGCCCCAGGTCGACCCGGACGCCTGGCGGCAGCGCTTTGCGCTGGTGCCCCAGGAGCCGACCGTCTTCGGCGTCTCGGTGCGCGACAACATCGCCTATGGCCGCCCCGAGGCGTCGCAGGCCGAGATCGAGGATGCGGCCCGGCTGGCGGCGGCGGACGGTTTCATCCGCGATCTGCCGCAGGGCTACGACACCATCGTCGGCGAGCGCGGCGTGACGCTGTCGGGCGGGCAGCGCCAGCGGCTGGCGATCGCGCGCGCGGTGCTGAAGGACGCGCCGATCCTGCTGCTCGACGAGGCGACGAGCGCGCTCGATTCCGAGAGCGAGCGGGCAGTGCAGGACGCGCTCGACCGGCTGATGCGCGGCCGCACCACGCTGGTCGTGGCGCACCGCCTCGCTACCATCCTCTCCGCCGACCGCATCCTGGTGATGGAGGACGGCCGCGTCGTCGAGGAGGGCACCCATACCGAGCTCAAGGCCCGCGGCGGGCTCTATGCCCGGCTGGCCTCGCTGCAGTTCGGGCTGGAGGCGGCCTGAGCGCCGGAGCCGGCGGCCGCCTCAGTTCACGAGGTCAGGTTGATCGTGTACTTGCCGGGGTTGGGCACGGTGCCCTTGAAGCCGACGCTGCGCTCCCCGGCCGGGCAGGTGCCGCCGACGATCTCGCGCGTGATCGCGCGGGAGGGCACGCAAAAGGTCTTGTCGACGCCAGACTGGCCCGGCCAGTGATAGGTCCGGCCCTCCTTCTCGGCATAGTAGTAGAACAGCGCCGTGTTCAGCCGGGCGACGCTCTTGCAGCTTCCGGCGGGAATCGTCTGCCAGGCCGTCAGCGTCCATTTCTTCGTCGTCTGGGGGACATTGGCCAGAGCCGTGAAGATCTTCGAGCCGGTCTTGTTGCAGAAGACGATCTCGGTCTGCTGCTGTTGGGCGGCGACCGGCGTGCCGATCATCGCCATGGCGGCAACCGCCGCCAATCCTGCCATTCTCATCTCGCCCCCCAGCGGAACCATCGCGCCGCCTGATCTGACTGCCGCAAGGGCAGCCTTGTCAACTCGCGCCGCGGCGGTCGCGTCAAAGGCCATGTGTGCGCGGATAGGCGCTCGCGGGCGGGGAGGCCCAGCCGGCGAGCAGTTCGGGCTCCGTGCGGTAGATCTCGACCCTGAGGGGATAGCAGGCGGCGGCGTCGCTCGAATGGGTCGCGCTGCAATCGCCGCCCGGGCAGGCTGAGAGCGCGCCGAGCAGGTCGATCTCCGCGAAGAACTCGATGTAGTCGCCCGGCCGCGCCGGGCTCGCCTTCATGAAGTATTGATGCGTGCCGCGGGTGAAGCCGGTGCACATGAAGACGTTGAGCACGTCGTGGACATGCCGCTCGGCCTCCGTCACCGGCAGGCCCTTGGCCTTCGCCAGCGCGCGCGTCAGGTTGGAATGGCAGCACTGGTGATAGTCGCCGCCCGAGAGCAGGCGGTTGGTGTAGGGATCGCAGCGCGTGCCGATCACGTCATGCACGGCCCCGCCATCGGCGTCGATCCCGTACCAGGCGAGGGTGTCGTGGGTGATCGTCGCGAGCGGCCGCAGGGCCGGCAGGCTGCTCCAGAGCCGGTCGCCGGTCGAGACATGCGTCGCATGAAGCTGGCGGGTCTTGCCGCTGAAGAACCGCTCGGAGAGGTCGTGCGCGTTCCAGAGGTTGAGATCGCCGACCTGAGGTCCGTCGACGCCGACGATGCGGAAGAACTGGCCGGCCTGCACGCGGAAGGCCTCGGCGTCGCGGGGTGCGACCACGACCTCC
Organism: Rhizobiales bacterium CCH10-E5; assembly: GCA_001556125.1. Lineage (GTDB taxonomy): Bacteria > Pseudomonadota > Alphaproteobacteria > Rhizobiales > Beijerinckiaceae > Allobosea > Allobosea massiliensis. The sequence continues at coordinate 5,901 of LSIG01000064.1, forward strand.
TCGATCTTCGTGAGATCCTGTCGGGCGCGGCCGAGCATCGCCATGTCGGGCTTCGGCAGGCTCTCGACAGGGTAGCAGATGGTCAACGGTCGGGAGCGGCGGGCGGCGGCGTCGGCAGGCTCGGCGGGCAGCATGGCGGGCTCCGGTCGGCGGTGGTCAGCGGGGCGGCAGCGCGGCGTAATAGGCGGCGAGCGCCGCGATCTCCTGAACGCTCATATGGCGGGCCATGTAGCGCATCTCCTTGTGGGCGCGCTTGCCGCTCCGGAACGCCATCATCTGATTGAAGAGATAGCGCTCGTTCTGGCCGGCGAGATGCGGCACCTCGGTGTCGCGGGCGATGCCGTCGAGCCCATGGCAGGCGGCGCATTCCTCGATCACCGAGCCGCGCGGTTCGGCGAGGGCCGCGCCGGCGGCTGCGACCGTGGCCGCGAGCACGATGGCGGCCCCCCAGGCCAGTGCCCGATCCTGCCTCACGCGTCTCACCGCTCGGTGATCTTGAACTCGATGCGGCGGTTGCGCCGCCAGGCATCGTCGGTGTTGGCGACGTCGAGCGGCTGGTACTCGCCGAAGCCGGTGGCGGCGATCCGGTCGGCCGGGATGCCCTTCGTCACGAGATATTCGACGACCGCGATGGCGCGGGCCGCCGAGAGGTGCCAGTTCGAGGCGAATTGCGGCGAGCGGATCGGCCGGTTGTCGGTGTGGCCGTCGACACGCAGGATCCAGGGCAGGTCGGGCGGCATCTCGCGGCCGAGATCGGCGATGATGGCGCCGAGCTTGTCGAGCTCGCCACGCCCCTCCGGCTTCAGCACGGCCTGGCCGGCATCGAAGAAGACCTCGGACTGGAAGACGAAGCGGTCGCCGACGACGCGGATGTCGGGCCGCGTGCCGAGCACCTGGCGCAGGCGGCCGAAGAAGTCCGAGCGGTACCGCGCCAGTTCCTGAACACGCTGGGCCAGCGCCACGTTGAGCCGCGAGCCGAGCTCGGCGATGCGGGCCTGCGCTTCCTTGTCCTTGGCCTCGGAGGCGCTGAGCGCCTCCTCCAGCGCCGCGAGCTGGCGGCGCATGGCGAGGATCTGCTGGTTGACGAGATCGACGGTGGCCTGGGCGCGGGCCGAGAGCTGCTTTTCGGCTTCGAGCGCCTTTTGCGCCTCGCCGAGCTGGGCGGCCTGGTTGCCGGGCTGGGCGGCGAGCAGATCCTGGATACGGCCGCGCTCGGCCTGCTCGCGCGTCAGCGAGGATTGCAGGAGCTGCAGGTTCTCCTGGGCCTGGCGGTTCGAGGAGCGCTCGAGGGCCAGCAGGTCGGTCAGCTCCGAGATCTGCCGGTTCAGCCGCTCCAGCGCCGTGTCCTTGCCGGTCAGCTCCTGCGACAGGAAGAACTGCCCGAGCACGAAGACGGAGAGCAGGAAGACGATGCCGATCAGCATCGTCGAGAGCGCATCGACGAAGCCCGGCCAGAAATTGACCTCGTCGCGGCGGTGGGAGCGGGAGAGGGCCATCGCCGTCAGGGCTCCATCACATTGTCGGCGGTGAGGCGCTCGAGCAGGCGCTTCATGTCCTTCTCGCGGGCCGCCTGCGCTTCCACCCAGTCACGGATGAGCTGCTGCTCGGAGCGCATGTGCTGGACGAGGCCCTGGATGCCCTCGGCGAGGCTGGCGAGCGCCTGGGTCGCGGCGCGGTTGTTGGCGCCGCTCTCGGCCATGGCGGCGCCGAGCCGGTCCAGCCTGTCGGCCAGCGGGTCGCCCGTCAGCGAGCGCAGACCCGGCGCAGCGCCCGCGGCCGCCGTGCGCGTGCCGAGCCAGCTTTCCATCTCGTTACGGAAGCGGCGCTGGGCCTGCGCGACCTGCAATTCGAGGAAGCCGAGGATCAGCGAGCCGGCGATGCCGAAGAGCGAGGAGGAGAAGGACAGGCCCATGCCGGCGAGGGGCGCGGCGAGGCCGGCCTTGAGCTCGTCGAAAAGCACGCCGGCTTCCGCGCCCGTGCGCAGGCTCTTGATGACGTTGCCGACGGAGGAGACCGTGTCGAGCAAGCCCCAGAAGGTGCCGAGCAGGCCGAGGAAGACGAGCAGGCCTGCCAGATAGCGCAGCACCTCGCGGCCGTCGTCGAGCCGGACCGAGATCGATTCGAGCACCGTCGCCGCCTGGGCCGGGGCGAGGCTGCGGGCCTCGAGCGCCGGCAGCACCGGGCCGAGCGGCGCGATGACCTCGCCGCGGCGGATCTCCGCGGCGGCGGGAGCTGCGGCGAGGCGGGTGGCGGCGCGCGCCTCGGCATGGAGGCGCCAGAGTTCGCGCAGCGCGATCAGGACGCCGACGAGGAGCGAGCCGAGGATCAGGCCGTTCAGGCCCGGATTGGTCATGAAGGCGGTGATCAGGCCGCCCTGGAGGATGAAGCCGAGGAAGCCGATCAGCGCGAGGAAGACGAGGGCGCGGACGACATAGCGCAGCGGGCGCGAGAACCGCGTCTCCTCCCGCGGGGGCGCGGCCATGTCGCGTTCGGCCGCCAGATCCTCAGTCGCCATGCTTAATCATCCGTTCGCCATCGTCACGGGAGGGACTGTCGCTTCCCGTGCCGCGATGATCAAGCGCGAAAGATCAAGGGGATATGACCAAAGCCGCGGCTGTTGCCGCGAGGTTGCGCGGCTCAGACCGTCTTGAGCGCGGCGCGCAGGGCCTGCTCGCCGATCTCGTTGCCGCAGATGATGTCGCGGGCCATGGTCGGCTGCTTGCCGTCGAGCGTGCCGAAGGTGCCGCCCGCCTCGCGGATCATCACGGCCCCGGCCGCGAAGTCCCAGGTGTTGAGGTCGCGCTCCCAATAGGCGTCGAAGCGGCCGGCGGCGACATAGGCGATGTCGAGGGCGGCGCAGCCCATGCGGCGGACATTGGAGAAGCGGGTCATCACCGCGCCGAGCTCGCGCAGGAAGAGCGGATGGCCGCCCTTGCCGATATGCGGAACGCCCATGCCCACGAGCATCTCGCTCGGCTCGCGACGGCCCGAGACGCGCATGCGCCGGTTGTTGACATAGGCGCCCTTGCCCTTCTCGGCGATGAAGAGCTCGTCCTTGGCGGCGTCGTAGATCACGCCGGCGACGAACTGGTTGTCGCGCTCCAGCGCCACCGAGATGTTCCAGTGCGGCACGCCGCGCAGGAAGTTGTGGGTGCCGTCGAGCGGGTCGATGTGCCAGCGATTGCTCTCGTCCGTTCCCTGGACGACGCCGCTCTCCTCCAGGACGAAGCCATAGCCGGGCCGGGCCTTTTCGAGCGAGGCGCGCAGGATCTCCTCGGCCTTGTGGTCCGCCTTCGAGACGAAGTCGCCCGGACCCTTGGCGAGGACCTGCAGGTTCTCGACCTCGCCGAAGTCGCGCTTCAGCGAACGCGACGCCTTCATCACGGCGTCGGTCATCACGGTCATCAGGGGAGAGCGGATCATCGGTAACCTCGTTCGCGCCGTTCGGCGCAGCAGTGGGACCCCGGCTTGACAGGATCCGGTTCAGACAGCGGGCCCGGCTCCGGGGCGCGTCGGGCGCTCGCGGCAGGGCTTCGGGAAACTCGCCCGGTCCCTTGCTCGCCCGTTACGGCGCCGTCAAGGCCGCGCCCTCGATCCGGCTGGCGGCGAGGCGGGCGGCGCGGGCCTGCTGTTCCGGGTTCAGCCGGTCGAAGAGCTGCTCCAGCGCCGGGTCGTCCAGCCCCTGCGCGCGCGCTGCGAGGTGCCAGGCGGCCGCCTCGATCGAGTCAGGCGGAATGCCGCGTCCGCTCTGGTAGAGCCGCGCGATGCGGTTCTGCGCGATCGGATTGCCCTTGCCCGCCGCCCTCAGAAAGAGTTGCGCCGCCGCGGCCTCGTCGGAGGCGACGCCGGTGCCGTTGAACAGCATGATGGCATATTCGATCTCGGCCGGGAGATGACCGGCGTTGGCGGCCTGTGCCATCCAGCGGGCCGCCTGCTCGTCGCTTTTCGGCATGCCGCGGCCCTGCCGCGCCAGCGTCGCCAGCGCATGGAGCGCGTCGGGGATGCCGCCTCTCGCGGCGATCTCGAGGCTGCGGATGGCCTCGGCCTCATCGGTCGGCTGGCCTGTCGCCAGCAAAGCGAGGGCGAGGTTGTAGTTGGCGGCGGGGTGGCCCGCCGCGGCGGCACGTTTCAGCAGCGCGCCGGCCCGGGCGGGATCGCGCCGGCCACTCGCGTCATCGAGCAGGGCGATGGCGAGCGCGTAGACGGCGTTGACGTCCCCGCGCTCGGCGGCGCGCTCATACCATTCGGAGGCGACCTTCTGGTCCGGTCGCACGCCGAGGCCCTGGCGGTAGATCTCGCCGACCAGCGTCATCGCCGCGGCGTCCTTGCTGTCCACCTCGATGCGCTTGAGCGCCTCGGAAAGCGCGCGGCGGTAATGGCCGGTCTGATAGGCGCCATAGGCGAGATCACGCTCGGCCGCGGCAGCGGGCGATGCGAAGGAGAGGCCGGCCAGCCACAGCCCGGCGAGGGCCCGGCGCAGGCCTGTCATCGCGCCGCCTTCCGCGCGGCGCAGGCGGCGATGGCCGCATTCGCCTCGGCCACGAGGGCCCGCAGGTCACGGCCCTCCTCGAAGGCCCATGCGCCGAGCGCGACGAATTCAGCGCCGGTTTCGGCGAGGGCTGCGACGGAGTCCGGATCGGGCGCATAGGCGACGCAGGGCGTCTCGAAAATCTCGGCCCACCAGCCGGCGCGCTCGATCACGGCCGGCAGAGGCGGCATCGAGCCGTCCGGGCGCGGCTCGCCGAACATGACATAGTCGACGCCGGCCTCGCCGACATCCATGGCGTCGTGGCGGGCGCGCAGCCCGCCGGCGCCGATGATGCGCTCGCCCTTGAGGCTCGAGCGCGCTTCGGCGATCGCCTCGGGCCCACCGGCGAGATGGACGCCGTCGGCGCCGCCCCTCGTCGCGACGAGCGCGGAATCAGCGACGACGAGCGCGACATTGGCGCCCTGCACCGGGCCGGCGAGGCGCTTCACCCGCTCGATGCGGCTGCGCTCGTCGCCGGGGGCGAGCTGCAGCAGCACCGCGGCGAGATCGCCGCCGGCCTGGGCCTGCATCAGGCGGAAGGCCATCGCCTCGGCATCCGCCACGGGCGGGGTGACGAGCATCAGGCGGGTGGGGGGAGAGGTCGTGGTCATGATCTTGCGCGCAAACGGCCCGCGATGGCGTCCAATGTCAAGACTCCGAGGCCGGCAACGAGGCTCCAGAAGGCCGAGCCGACGCCGAACAGCGTCAGGCTCGAGGCCGCCACCGCGAAGGCGATGATGGCGGCGAAGCGATGCGCGTCCGAGGCGGTGGCCTGGGTGAGGGCGCCCGTCAGCGAGCCGACGAGGCCGAGGCCGGCGACCGCCACGATCAGCGCCTTGGGCATGGCGAGGATGAGGGCGAGCAGCAGCCCGGCCGTCGCGGCGATGGCGAGCCAGAGCAGGCCGTAGAGGATGCCCGCCTTCCAGCGCTGCGCCGGATCGGGATGGGTGTCGGGGCCGGTGCAGATCGAGGCGCTGATCGCGGCCATGTTGACCATATGCGCGCCGAAGGGCGCGGTGAGGAAGGAGGTGAGGCCGGTGACGAAAAGGCAGGCCGGCACGGGGGGCTGGTAGCCGGCGGCGCGCAGCACGGCGAAGCCGGGCAGGTTCTGCGCCGCCATGGTGACGAGATAGAGCGGGATGCCGATGCCGAGCATGGCGGCGGTATCGAAGCGCGGTGTGACGAATTCGAGGCCGGTGAGGGCGAGCCTGCCGGTGGGCCAGGCGGCGAGCCCCGTGGCGAAGCTGACCGCGATGCCGACGCCGAGCGCGGCGATGACGCCCAGGAAGGGATTGACCAGCCGCGCCAGCAGGAAGACCGCCAGCAGCGGCAGGACGAGGCCGGGCGAGACCCGCGCCTCGTCGAAGACCGCCACGACGAAGCGGAAGATCACGCCGGCCAGCATGGCGGCGGCGATCGGCATCGGGATCTTCTCGATCAGCGCGCCGAGCGGGCGGAAGGCGGCGGTCAGCATCATCAGCGCCGCGGCGAGCAGGAAGGCGCCGATGGCGGCGGCCATGTCGAGCCCGCTGCTCGCTGCGATGAGGGCGGCGCCCGGTGTCGACCAGGCGCAGATGATCGGCAGGCGGTGGCGCCAGGAGAGCCAGAGGCTCGCCACCCCCTTGGCCAGGGCCAGGCCCGCGATCCAGGAGACCGTCTGGGCCGGCGTCGCATCCAGCGCCTGCGCCGCCGCCAGCACGACGGCGACCGAGGCGGCGAAGCCGACGAAGACGGCGACGAGGGCTGAGAACAGGAGGGACATGCGGGTTCTGCGGCGGCGGGGGCTCCTTGAACCAGAATATGCGGTGCGCCGGAAGGGCCGGCCGCGCAGGGCCGCCCGACGCCGTCGTCACCGCAGCGTCACCCTCGCCGGATAGGCCTCGATCTGTTCCAATGCCAATCTGCGCATGTCACCGGGATCAGGACCCATGAGCCAGGACAGCCCTTACGAATCGACCTTCGGCGCCAGTCTTCTGGAGCATGAGGACGCCGCGCCGCAGAACCCGACCGACAACGCCACGATGGGCGAGCTGATCTCCCAGCGCTTCTCGCGCCGCGGCCTGCTGAAGGGCGCGCTCGCCGTCTCCGCGATCTCGGCAACCGTCGGCACGCTCGCTCTGGAGACGGCCGAGCAGGCGCAGGCGCAGGCTGCGAAATCCGCCTTCGCCTTCAAGGAGGTCGAGGCCGGCGTCGATGCCGATCATCACGTCGCCGAGGGCTATGACGCGCAGGTCCTACTGCGCTGGGGCGACGCGGTCACGGCCGATGCGCCGGCCTTCGACCCCGCGAAGCAGACGCCGGAGGCTCAGGCCCAGCAATTTGGCTACAACAACGACTTCGTCGGCTATCTGCCGATGCCCGGCGCGGCGGACCCGTCCGCCCATGGCGTGCTCTTCGTCAATCACGAATACACCAACCCGCATCTGATGTTCCCCGGCGTCGTCGAGATGAAGGACGGCAAGCCGGTGCTGAAGAATGCGACGCCCGAGCGCTTCAAGATCGAGGCGATGGCGCATGGCGCGACCGTCGCGGAAATCCGCCGCACCGACGGGAAATGGGCGCTGGTGCCGGATTCGAAGCTCAACCGGCGCATCACGGTCGCCACCGAGATGCAGCTCTCGGGCCCCGTCGCGGGAACCGACCGCGTCAAGACTGCGGCTGATGCCAGCGGCCGCAAGGTGCTGGGTACGCTCAACAACTGCTCGGGCGCGATGACGCCCTGGGGGACCTTCGTCTCGGGCGAGGAGAACTTCCACGGCTATTTCTCCGGCAAGCTGCCGGAGGGCCATCGCGAAGAGGCGAACTACAAGCGCCTTGCCATCCCGTCCTCGCCCTATGCCTGGGGCCGGTTCGAGGAGCGCTTCGACCTGGCGAAGGAGCCCAACGAGGCCAACCGCTTCGGCTGGGTGATCGAGGTCGATCCGTTCGATCCGACCTCCGTGCCGAAGAAGCGCTCGGCGCTCGGCCGCTTCAAGCATGAAGGCGCCGACATGATCGTGGCGAAGGACGGCCGCGTCGTGGCCTATCTCGGCGACGACGAGCGCTTCGACTATGTCTACAAATTCGTCACGGCGGGCCGCTTTGACGCCAATAACCGCGCGGCCAATCTGGACCTGCTCGATACCGGCACGCTCCATGTCGCGAAGTTCGCGGCGGACGGCACGGTGGAATGGCTGCCGCTGGTCTTCGGGCAGGGCCCGCTGACGGCGGCCAACGGCTTCCAGAGCCAGGCCGATGTGCTGATCGAGACCCGCCGCGCCGGCGACCTGCTCGGCGCCACCAAGATGGACCGGCCCGAGGACATCACACCCAATCCGGTGACCGGCAAGGTCTATGTGATGCTGACCAACAATTCGAACCGTACGGACGCGCAGGTCGATGCGGCCAATCCGCGGGCGAAGAACGCCTTCGGCCATATCATCGAGATCATCGAGGAGGGCGGCGACCACACCGCCACGAAGGGGCGCTGGGAGATCCTGCTGAAATGCGGCGATCCTTCGGTGGCCGCCGTGGGCGCGACCTTCTCGACCGACACGACCAAGAGCGGCTGGTTCGGCATGCCCGACAACGCCGTGGTCGATTCGGCCGGGCGGCTCTGGGTCGCGACCGACGGCAACGACGTCAGCGTCACCGGGCGGACCGACGGGCTCTGGGCGGTCGACACCGAGGGCGGCGCGCGCCGGACCTCGAAGCTGTTCTACCGCGTGCCGCATGGTGCCGAACTCTGCGGCCCCTGCTTCACGCCCGACGACACCACCGCCTTCGTGGCCGTGCAGCATCCCGGCGACGACGGCCCGGACTGGCCGGCCTTCGGCCGCCGCTCCTATTACGAGGATCTCTCGACGCGCTGGCCGGATTTCAAGCCGGACATGCCGGTGCGGCCCTCGGTGGTGGCGATCACCAAGAAGGGCGGCGGCAAGATCGGCGTTTGATCGCAAGCGTCATGGTCGGGCTTGAGCCGACCATCCCTTCACACAGAAACGCCCGGCAAATTGCCGGGCGTTTTTGTAGGGGCGCTTTTTGCGGGAGCGCCTGGACCGTCATTGCGAGGAGCGCCAGCGACGAAGCAATCCAAGGGATGCGCGCTGGTCTGGATTGCTTCGCTGCGCTCGCAATGACGGCTGTGGCTTGGCCTCAGCCCGCCTTGCCGAAGGTCGGGTCGAGCTCGCCCTTGGCGTAGCGCTTGGCCATCTCGGCGGTGGTGAGCACGCGCTTGATCTTGCTGGCCTGGCCGGCGGTGTTGAACTCCTGCAGGCGCTGCTTGCAGAGCTTCGTCATCGCCTCCATGGCGGGCTTCAGATATTTGCGCGGGTCGAACTCGCCGGGATGCTCGGAGAGGATCTTCCGGATCTGGCCAGTCATCGCCATGCGGTTGTCGGTGTCGATGTTGATCTTGCGGACGCCGTGCTTGATGCCGCGCTGGATCTCCTCGACCGGCACACCCCAGGTCTGGGGCATCTTGCCGCCATACTGGTTGATGATGTCCTGGAGGTCCTGCGGCACCGAGGAGGAGCCGTGCATGACGAGGTGCATGCTCGGCAGCTTCTTGTGGATCTCCTCGATGACATGCATCGCCAGGATCGCGCCATCGGGCTTGCGGGTGAACTTGTAGGCGCCATGCGAGGTGCCCATGGCGATGGCGAGCGCATCGACCTTGGTCTCGGCGACGAATTTCACCGCCTCGTCCGGATTGGTCAGGAGCTGGTCGTGGGAGAGCTTGCCCTCGAAGCCGTGGCCGTCCTCCTTCTCGCCCTCGCCGGATTCCAGCGAGCCGAGCACGCCGAGCTCGCCCTCGACGGAGATGCCGCCGAGATGGGCCATCTCCGTCACGGTGCGGGTCACGCCGACATTGTAGTCCCAGTCGCCCGGGGTCTTGCCGTCGGCCTTGAGCGAGCCGTCCATCATCACCGAGGTGAAGCCGGCCTGGATCGCGGTCATGCAGGTCGCCGGCTCGTTGCCGTGGTCGAGATGCACGCAGACGGGGATGTGCGGGTAGATCTCGGTGACCGCATCCATCATGTGCTTGAGCATGACGTCGTTGGCGTAGGAGCGCGCGCCACGCGAGGCCTGGATGATGACCGGGGCGTCGGTGGCGTCCGCGGCCGCCATGATCGCCAGCGCCTGCTCCATGTTGTTGATGTTGAAGGCGGGCACGCCGTAGTCGTTCTCGGCGGCATGGTCGAGCAGTTGGCGAAGCGTGATACGGGCCACGTTGGCACTCCCCTTGAGGCATGGATAGGGGAGGATGTAGTGCGCCGCTTGCCGGATGGCAAAGCCAAAGCGGCGATCGGAGGCCGGATTCAGCGGCCGCGGGCTAGCACCTTAGGGTCAGTCCCGCCGCTTGCGCAGTCATGTGGAGAAGCGATCGTCCAGCCGGAGCATCCGATCAATCTCGGCCTCCATCGCGGTTAGTTCTGCTCTGCGTTCCCGTAACCACCGCGACCAGGTCTGCCTGCGCAACCAGGTCCGCGCTCCCGCCTCGTCCGGCGAGTCAGTGACTGCACGCGAACGCGCCCTTCGCCTGATTGAAGCGACCTCCGTGCGGATCGCGCTTCTCAGGCGGTCTTCGCCGATTTCATTCGCGTTGCCCTTGGAGAGAGCGTAGAACCGGCCCCATTGGCCGCTAGGCGGTTCCTTAAGGGACCGTGCCGAGGCACGCCAAGTTCAGCGCCAACTGGAGCATCCTTCGAGACGCGCTCCAGCGGAGCGCTCCTCAGGATGAGGGCTGAGGAGATGGCTTTCTCAGCCCTTCCGCAGCGCCTCGACGCCCGGCAAAGGCTTGCCTTCCATCCACTCCAGGAAGGCGCCGCCGGCGGTGGAGACGTAGGTCAGGTCGTCCGCGACGCCGGCATGGTTCATGGCGGAGACGGTGTCGCCGCCGCCCGCGACCGCGACGAGCTGGCCGGCCTTGACGCGCGTGGCGGCCGCCTTCGCGACGGTGACGGTGGCCGTGTCGAAGGGCGGCAGCTCGAAGGCGCCGAACGGTCCGTTCCAGACGAGCGTCTTCACCGTGTCGAGCTTCAGCACCACCTCGGCGACGCTCATCGGGCCGGCGTCGAGGATCATCTCCTCGGCCGCGACCTCGCCGATCTTCACGACGCGATGGCCGGGATTGGCCTTGAACTCGCGCGCGACCAGCGCATCGACCGGCAGCAGGATCTCGCAGCCGGCGGCTTTCGCCTTGTCCTCGATCTCGCGGGCGGTGGCGACGAGGTCATGCTCGCAGAGCGACTTGCCGACATCGATGCCGCGCGCGGCGAGGAAGGTGTTGGCCATGCCGCCGCCGATGGCGAGGACATCGACCTTCTTCACGAGATTGCCGAGCAGGTCGAGTTTGGTCGAGACCTTGGCCCCGCCGACGATCGCCATGACCGGGCGGGCGGGGTTGTCGAGGCCGGCGGAGAGCGCCTCCAGCTCGGCCTGCATGGTGCGGCCGGCATAGGCCGGCAGGACATGGGCGAGACCTTCGGTCGAGGCGTGGGCACGGTGCGCGGCCGAGAAGGCATCGTTGACATAGAGATCGCCGTTGGCGGCGAGTGCCCTGACGAAATCGGGGTCGTTCTTTTCGTCGCCGGCGTGGAAGCGAGTGTTCTCCAGCAGCAGCACATCGCCGTTCTTCGCGGCCGCGAGAGCCTTGGCGACGTCGTCGCCGATGCAGTCCTGCACGAAGGTCACGGGCTGGCCGAGCGCATGGGCCAGGGCGGGCACGACCTGCTTCAGGCTGTTCTTGGCGTCGGGGCCCTTGGGGCGGCCGAAATGGGCGAGCAGCACGACCTTGGCGCCCTTGGCGGCGATCTCGCGGATGGTCGGCAGGATGCGGTCGATGCGGGTGGTGTCGGTGACCTTGCCGTCCTCCATCGGGACGTTGAGATCGACGCGGACGAGGGCGCGTCTGCCGGCGAGATCGGCGTCGTCGAGGGTCTTGAAGGCGGTCATCGAACGAGCAGGCTCCCGAACAGGCCAGGCACGCCGAAGCGCAGCACCAGAACGGTCAGCGCCACCGTCAGCAGGGCGGTGACGATCGCGGTGGTGAAGAGCGTGCCGGCGCGCGGCGTGGCGTCGATGCGCGAGCGCAGGGCGGCTATCTCGCCGCGGATGGCGGCGAAGTCCATCGTGCCGGCGGCGGCATCGACCTTGTGGGCGCTGCGCTCGAGCGAGGCCTCGGCGCGGGTCAGCACGGCCTCGTAGCGGGCGAACTTCTCCTCGATGCGCGCGGCTTTCTCCTCGATGCGGGAGAGCTGGTCCAGCTGGCGCGGCTCTGTGACGGGAGCGGCGTCGCCGGCCGTCATGGAGGAACCGATGTTCACGGGCGCGCCATAGCTCGGGGCGGGCGTGACGGTCGTCGGCATCGCGGTGTCGGCGGGCGAGGCGACGGTCGGCTCGATCTTGGCCATGGTCGTTCCGTTCGTTTCGAGAAGGAAGCGGGGCCGCATCGTTTCCGCGCGGCCCCGTCGGTCATGTCAGGTCAGAGGAGCTTGCCCATGGCGACGGCGGTGTCGCTCATGCGGTTCGAGAAGCCCCACTCATTGTCGTACCAGGAGAGCACGCGCACGAACTTGTCGTCCATGACCTTGGTCTGGTCGAGGGCGAAGGTCGAGGAGTGCGGGTCGTGGTTGAAGTCGATCGAGACGTTCGGCTGGTCGGTCACGCCGAGGATGCCCTTGAGCGGGCCGCGGCGGCTCGCCTTGACGATGGCCTCGTTGATCTTCTCGACGGTGGTCTTGCGCTTGGAGATGAACTTGAAGTCGACGACCGAGACGTTGGGCGTCGGAACGCGGATCGAGGTGCCGTCGAGACGGCCCTTCAGCTCGGGAATGACGAGACCGATCGCCTTGGCGGCGCCGGTCGAGGTCGGGATCATCGACATGGCGGCGGCGCGGCCGCGGTAGAGATCCTTGTGCATGGTGTCCAGCGTCGGCTGGTCGCCGGTATAGGCATGGATCGTGGTCATGAAGCCCTTGTCGATGCCGACCGTGTCCTGCAGCACGCGCACGACCGGCGCGAGGCAGTTGGTCGTGCAGGAGGCGTTCGAGACGACGAGATGCTCGGCCGACAGCGCCGTGTGATTGACGCCGTAGACCACCGTCAGATCGGCGCCGTCGCAGGGGGCCGAGACGAGGACGCGCTTGGCGCCGGCGGCGAGATGGGCCGCGGCCTTCTCCTTGGTGGTGAAGATGCCGGTGCATTCCAGCGCGATGTCGACGCCCAGCGCCTTGTGCGGCAGCTCCTTGGGATCGCGCACGGCGGTGACCTTGATCGGGCCGCGGCCGACATCGATCGTGTCGCCCGAGACGATGACCTCGCCGGGGAAGCGGCCATGGACGCTGTCGAAGCGGAAGAGATGGGCATTCGTCTCGACGGGGCCGAGATCGTTGATCGCGACAACCTCGATGTCCTTGCGCTTCGACTCGATGATCGCGCGCAGGACGTTGCGCCCGATGCGGCCGAAGCCGTTGATCGCCACCTTGATCGTCATCTCAAACCTCTCATTCGCCGAACCAAGGCGCTGGCGCGCCATTCACGCGGGCAATTCGGCCAAAGCGTGGCCGAACGCAAGTGAAAAACCGTGATGACGGCGCGCGCGGACGGTGATGCGATCGCGTGACGGCGGGCCGCGCCCTGCCCGTGTGCCCCGGCACGCCCGCTGCGACGATGCCTCAGCCGTTGTGGCGCTTCATCGCCGCCTCGGCGACCGCCTCCGGCGTGATGCCGAAATGCTTGTAGACCTCCTTGTAGGGCCCGCTGGCGCCGAAGGAGGACATGCCGACGAAGGTGCCGTCATGGCCGATGACGGCATCCCAGCCGAAGCGGACGCCGGCTTCGACGGCGATCTTGATCGGGGCTGAGCCGATGATCGCGGCCTGGGTGGCCTCGTCCTGCGCCAGCAGCAGCTCGAGGGAGGGGACCGAGACGACACGGGCGCGCACGCCCTTCTCGGCCAGGAGCTTGCGGGCCGCGACCGCGATCTCGACCTCGGAGCCCGAGGCGAAGAGCGAGACCTGCGCCTTGCCGCCTTCGGCGGCCAGCAGCTCGTAGCCGCCCTTGGCCGAGCGGTTGGTGGCGGTGGCGTCGGTGCGCAGCTGCGGCAGGTTCTGGCGGGAGAGGGCCAGAACGGTCGGGCCCTTGGTATTCTCGAGCGCGAACTGCCAGGCTTCGGCGGTTTCGATCGTGTCGGCCGGGCGGAAGACATGCATGTTCGGCATCGCCCGCAGCGAGGCGATCTGCTCGACCGGCTGATGCGTCGGCCCGTCCTCGCCCAGCCCGATCGAGTCATGCGTCATGACGTAGACGACTGGCAGGCCCATCAGCGCGGCGAGCCGCATCGAGGGGCGGGCATAGTCGGCGAAGACCAGGAAGGTGCCGCCGCCGGTGCGGAAGCCGCCATGCAGGGTGATGCCGTTCATCGCCGCGGCCATGCCGTGCTCGCGGATGCCGTAGCGGACATAGCGGCCCTTGGGCGTCCGGGGCGTGAAGTCCTCGGCGGCCTTGGTACGCGTATTGTTGGAAGGAGTCAGGTCGGCCGAGCCCATCACCAGCTCCGGCATGACCGGGGTGATGGCCTCGAGCGCCAGCTCCGAGGCCTTGCGGGTGGCGACCGCCTGCGGCGCGGCAATCAGCGCCTTCTTGTGGGCGAGGATCGCCTTGCCGAGCTTGGCCGGCACGCCATGGGCGAGGCGGCGCTCGAACTCGGCGCGCTTGCGCTCGGAGAGCAGGCCGAAACGGCTGCGCCAGTTGGCATGCTCGTTGGCGCCGGCCTTGCCGGCCTCGCGCCAGGCCTTCAGCACATCGGCCGCGACCTCGAAGGCGCCGCCGGTGATGCCGAGGTTCTTCTTGGCGGCCTCGAGCTCCTCGGCGCCGAGCGCCTCGCCATGCGCCTTGGAGGTGCCCTGCTTCTTCGGCGCGCCGAAGCCGATGATCGTCTTGCAGGCGATCATCGTCGGCTTGCCGGACTTGCGGGCGCGCTGGATCGCGGCCTCGATCGCGTCGGGATCATGGCCGTCGACCCGCTCGGCGCGCCAGCCGCAGGCCTTGAAGCGCGCGACCTGGTCGACATTGTCGGTGATCGAGAGCGGCCCGTCGATCGAGATGCCGTTGTCGTCCCACAGCACGATCAGCTTGTTCAGCTTCTGGTGGCCGGCCAGAGCGATCGCCTCCTGGCTGATGCCCTCCATCAGGTCGCCGTCGGAGGCGAGCACATAGGTGTGGTGATCGACGACCTTCCTGCCGAACTCGGCGGCGAGCATGCGCTCGGCCATCGCCATGCCGACGGCGGTGGCGAGGCCCTGGCCGAGCGGGCCGGTGGTGGTCTCGACCCCGAGCGTCATGAAGTTCTCGGGGTGACCCGGCGTCTTCGATTCGAGCTGGCGGAACTTCTTCAGGTCGTCGAGCTCCAGCCCCGGCACGCCGGTGAGATAGAGCAGGGCATAGAGCAGCATCGAGCCGTGGCCGGCCGAGAGCACGAAACGGTCGCGGTCGGGCCAGCGCGGATCGGCGGCGTCATACTTCATCACGCGCGTGAACAGCACGGTGGCGACGTCGGCGGCGCCCATCGGCAGGCCGGGATGGCCGGACTTGGCCTTCTCGACGCCGTCCATGGCGAGCCCGCGAATGGCGTTGGCGAGCTTGTCGTGCTGGGCACGGTCGGTCGTGGTCATGGTGCTTCCTGGCTCCGTCTGGCGAGGGCGGGGCTGCGGCCCCGTCCGTGCGGCGGCGGGCCAGGGACGGCCCGATTTCCGACCGCGCTCCGGTCACGAATGGTGGCCCGGCTTAGGCCGCGGGCTCGGTGCGAGTCAATTCGCAAGCGGGGTTTCGCGGCCCCGGATTTTGGTGCGCTGCGACGTGGTTTCGCTGCGATGCGGCGACAACAATCGCGCCCAAGCCCTTGCGAAGGAGAGGCATCCCGCCCCGGCCGATTCACGTTTTCGTGCGAGTTGGTCTAGGGTCCGAATCGTGTGAGCCGGCTTCGATCAGAAGGGAGAGCCTCGGTGGCGAGCCTGATGGTGGACAAGGCCCTGGCGCGGCTGGACGGCGCCCTGGCACAGCTGGAGGCGGCGGCCCGCCGCCGCATCGAGGCCGAACGCGGCCGTGCCAATCTGGAAACCGAACTGGCGCTGATGCAGGACGACCGGGCGCGGCTCGCGGCCGAGCTCGACGGCGCCACGGCCCGTCTGGGCGATGTCGAGACCGCTGCCGCCGATGTCGACCAGCGGCTGCAGCGCGCGATGAACGTGATCGGAGCCGTGATCGAGCGGGCCAGGGTCGATGCCGAGGCGCCGGCCGCCGACGAGGTGGGAGACCCCGAAGACGAGGCCGAACCCGGTCGCACTTACCGGGAGCCGGCTCCGGCCGGCGCCGGCGGCCGGGACGATTGAGCGGAGAGCGTCATGCCGCAAGTCAACGTCACCATCGCCGGCAAGGCCTACCGGATGGCCTGCGGGGACGGGGAGGAGCCTCATCTCGAGGCGCTCGCCCGGTCCCTGGACGGCAAGATCCAGGAGATGCGCCAGGCCTTCGGCGAGATCGGCGACATGCGCCTGCACGTCATGGCGGCGCTGATGGTCGCCGACGAGGCGTCGGAACTGCAGCGGCGCGTGGCGCGGCTGGAGGCGGAGCTGGCCGCACTGCAGGGCGATGCCGGTGCCGCCGACGAACGCATCGGCGAGGTCGAGGAGCGGGCGGCCGAGGCGCTCGTCGGCGCGGCCGAGAGGATCGAGGCGGTCGCGCGCAGCCTGCTGCCGAGCCCGCAAGGGTGACGGCAGCGGCCGGTGGATGGTTTTGCTCTGGACGGCCGCATGGCACTGGCGCTTTGCCGGCGTCCCCCCTACATTGGCGGAGCTGGGCTGCCTGGTGCGTGCGAGAAACTGTATTCCCGGGCCCATACGACTCCCTAGGGAGCTGTCCCTGACCAGGTCCCTGGACCCGGACACACGGCGCCCACCTACTTTAGTAGGTGTCCCGGGATCGAAATCTCCACGGCCGAGGTGGCTCAGCACTCTTCCATGACCGACATGCCTTCCCCGCCCGACCCCGCTGTCCGCAAGGCGGCCCTCCGCGAGCAGGCGCTCGCCCGGCGCGATGCGCTCGAGATCGACGACCGCCTGATCTGGGACGAGGCGATTACGCAGGCCGTGCTGGCTCTGCCAGCGTTCGACGCGGCCGAAGGTCCCGTCTCGGCCTATTGGCCGATGCGATCGGAGGCCGATCCGAGGCCGGTCCTCGAGGCACTCCATGAGCGCGGCCTGCCGCTCTGCCTGCCCGCCATCGTGGCGAAGCGGATGATCTTCCGGCGCTGGGCGCCCTATGAGCCGATCGTGCCCGGCGGCTTCGGCACGCTGGTGCCGGACCCGGCCCAGCCGGAGAGCGTGCCGGCGATCCTGATCGTGCCGCTCGCCGCCTTCGACCGGCGCGGCTACCGGATCGGCTACGGCAAGGGGTATTACGACGCCAAGCTCGCCGAAATCGGCCCCGTCACCAGCATCGGCATCGCCTATGCCGCGCAGGAGATCGATGCCGTGCCGGACGAGCCGCATGACCGGCGCCTCGACTGGATTGTGACCGAGCGCGAGACCATCCGCTGCGCCTGAACCGCTGCGCCGGTTGATTCCCGGCCGCTTTCGCGCCACGGAGAGCCTCTTGCGCCTCCGGACCTGCCCCATGCGTTTTCTCTTCCTCGGTGATGTCGTCGGCCGCCCCGGACGGGTCGCGGTGCAGGAGCGCCTGCCGCGGCTGCGCCAGCAGTGGCAGCTCGACTGCGTCGTCATCAATGGCGAGAACGCGGCCGGCGGCTTCGGCATCACCGAGGCGATCTGCGACGAGCTGCTGGCGGCGGGCGCCGATGCGGTGACGCTCGGCAATCATTCCTGGGACCAGCGCGAGGCGCTCGTCTTCATCGAGCGGCAAGACCGGCTGGTGCGACCGGCCAATTATCCCAAGGGCACGCCCGGGCGCGGCGCGGCGGTGATCGAGGCGAGGAACGGCGCGCGTGTGCTCGTCGTCAACGTCATGGGCCGCATCTACATGGACGCGCTCGACGACCCCTTCCAGGCGCTCGAGCGGGAGCTCTCCGCCTGCCCGCTGGGCGAGGTGGCGGATGCCGTGATCGTCGATTTCCATGCCGAGGCGACCAGCGAGAAGCAGGCGGCAGGGCACTTCCTCGACGGGCGCGCCAGTCTCGTCGTCGGCACGCACACCCATGTTCCGACCGCCGACCTGCGCATCCTCGCCGGAGGGACGGCCTATCAGTCCGACGCCGGCATGTGCGGCGACTATGATTCCGTCCTCGGCATGCAGAAGGAGGAGCCGATCCGGCGCTTCCTGCAGAAGACGCCGGGGGCCCGGCTCGAAGCCGCGACCGGAGAGGGCAGCCTGTCCGGCGTCGCCGTGGAGATCGATGACCGGACGGGCCTGGCAAAGGCCGTCTGGCCGGTCCGGTTGGGGCCGCATCTGGCGCCGGCCGCCCCGCCCTGGGACGAGGCCTGAGCGGAGCCGGACGCCGTCTTCAGGCGGCGTTGCTGCGCGCCATCAGCCCCTCGAAGGCGCTGGCCAGCGAGGCCGCTTCCCGCGAGAGCGTGGCGGCGAGGCCGAGCACCTCGCCGACGCTGCCTCCGGCGGTGGCGGCGAGTTCGCTGACGCCGCAGACGGTCTGGGCGACCTCCTGCGTGCCGACCGCCGCGAGATCGACGCTGCGGGCGATTTCCTGCGTGGCGCAGCGCTGCTGGTCGAGCGCGCTGGCGACCGTCGCGGTGGTGTCGTGCATCTGGCGGACGAAGGCGACGATGCTCTCGATCGCCTGTACCGCCTCATGGGTGGCCGCCTGCATGGCCGGCACCTGTGCAGCGATCTCGTCGGTGGCTTGGGCGGTGCGGGCCGAGAGCTGCTTCACCTCGGTGGCGACCACTGCGAAGCCGCGACCCGCCTCGCCGGCACGGGCGGCCTCGATCGTCGCGTTGAGGGCCAGCAGATTGGTCTGCGCCGCGATGGTGCGGATCATCTCGACGATCGAGCCGATGGTCTGGGCCGAGGTCGCGAGGCTCTTGACGATGACGTCCGTCTTGACGGCGGCGGCATTGGCGCTGTGGGCCATGCTGGCGGCGCGCGTCACCTCCTGGGCGACGTGGTCGAGCGAGACGGTGAGTTCGCTGGTGGCGCTCGCGACGCTCTGGACGTTATCGGAGGCGTCGTCCGAGGCACGGGCGGCGATCACCGCCTGTGCGCCGGTGTCCTGCACCACGGCGTTCATCGTTGCGGCCAGAGCCTCGACGCGGCTGGCGCCGGAGGTTACCGCCGCGACGACCCGGCGCATGCTCGCCTGGAAGCCCTCGATCTCGGATCGCGTCTGCTCGCGCGCCTCATGCTGGAGACGGCCATAGGTTTCCAGCAGCAGCTCGAGGTCGAGCGCGGCGGCCTTGTTCAGCGCCGAGCGGGCGGCGATGCGCCGGTTGCGTTCGCGCCCCTGCCACCAGCGAAGCTTCTGCAGAGAGGCCCGGTCCAAGCCCAGCTCGATCCCGATCTGGTTGGTGACGAGCGCGTGGCCGATGGCGATGCCATGGGCCGGCACGTCATGGCGCTGCAGGGCCGAGGCGAGGCGGTGGGCGGAGTCGAGGAAGGCGTCGCCGAGATCGCCCGAGGTCAGCCTGATCCAGTGGGCTAGCCTCAGCTCCCGCAATTCGGTGATGGCGAAGGCGCGCGCGGTCTCCGGCCAGGGCGAAAACTGGGTCTGGATCTCGTCCAGCAGCGGTGGCAGGCACCGTCTGGCCTGCTCTGCATAGGGACGCAGGGCCGTCAGATCGGCTTCGCCGATCTGGAAGGCGCGAAGGCGCATCTCCTGCCCGGCGACGAGCTTGCTGTGTTGGGTGGTCATCAGTGTCCGCAGGGGGTCGGCCGGCGCTCGGCGCCGCAGTCGTCTGTGTGCCTGCAGTATGGCCGGGCTGACTTAACGTCGGGTTGCCGTGGTTGCATGAATCCGACCCTATCCCGCGTTTCGCGCAGCGGCGGCTCTCGCTTGCGTGGCGGCGAAGGCGGCGCCTATAAGGCGCGCAATGCCCGCCGGGACGCGCCAAGCCCCGCCGCGGGGCCGGAAACACCAGAAGGCAGCAGAGGTTCGGGTTCCATGGCCGGTCATTCCCAGTTCAAGAACATCATGCATCGCAAGGGCAAGCAGGATGCCGTGCGGGCCAAGCTGTTCTCGAAGCTCGGGCGCGAGATCACCGTGGCCGCCAAGATGGGCATGCCCGACCCGGCGATGAACCCGCGCCTGCGCATGGCGGTGCTCGCCGCGCGGGCCGAGAACATGCCCAAGGACAACATCCAGCGCGCCATCAACAAGGCCGCCGGTGGCGAGGGCGACAACTATGACGAGGTCCGTTACGAGGGCTACGGCCCGGGCGGAGCGGCCGTCATCGTCGAAGCGCTGACCGACAACCGCAACCGCACCGCTTCCGCCGTCCGCTCCTACTTCACCAAGGCGGGCGGGGCGCTGGGCGAGAGCAACTCGGTGTCCTTCATGTTCAATCGCGTCGGCGAGATCAGCTATCCGCCTGAGGCCGGCGATGCCGACAAGATCATGGAGGCGGCGATCGAGGCCGGCGCCGACGACGTCATCTCCGACGAGAACGGCCATACGATCCTCTGCGCCTTCGACGCGCTGAACGAGGTCTCGAAGGCGCTCGAAGCGGCGCTGGGCGCGCCGGCCTCGGCCAAGCCGGTCTGGCGGCCGACCACCACGGCCCCGCTCGACGAGGAGAAGGCCGCCTCGATGATGAAGCTGATGGAAGCGCTCGATAATGACGACGACGTCCAGAACGTCTTCGCCAATTACGAGATCTCCGACGAGGTGATGGCGAAGCTGGGCTGAGTAAGCCTGTCTCTCTCAGCCCTCATCCTGAGGAGCCGTGAAACGGCGTCTCGAAGGATGCTCCAGATGATGCCGGAGCCTCCTGGACCATCCTTCGAGACGCGCCTGCGGCGCTCCTCAGGATGAGGGCTGAGGGATAGATGCGGCGGCGCTACCGCCCCACGAATCCGTCCCACAGCGGCAGGCTGACCAACGCGCTCAGGAAGATCACCGCATAGGCGATGCGGCGGAAGGTGGCTTCATTGGCGAGGCGGAAGCCGTGGGTCCCGGCCCACATGCCGGCGCCATAGGCGGCGAAGAGCGGCAGCGCCATCAGCAGGGCGGGCAGCGTCAGGATGCCCTTCCACCACAGCACCGTGCCGCTGATCAGCGTCGAGCAGCCGAAGAACGTCTGCAGATTGGCGCGGGTCTTGTGGCGGTCGTTGCGCTGGGCGCCGAGCCAGAACACGGCGAGCGGCATGCCGCCGATCGAGGCCATGCCGTTGAACAGCCCCGAGAGAACGCCGACCCCAAGGGAGAGCGGGATTCCCGGCCGGCCGTGATAGCGCCAGCCCGAGGCCATCAGCGCGACCGCGGCGAAGATCAGCCCGGCGAGGATCCAGCGCATCGTCTCGCGGTCGAGCCAGATCAGGAGCCAGATGCCGGCCGGCAGCGCCAGCGTCGCGGTCAGCAGCAGCGGCGCCACCTCGCGCCATTCGGCGTGCTTGGCATTGCGCAGCGCGATCGGCAGGGCAAAGGGCGCGTCGATGCACCAGATCAGCCCGAGTGCCGCGACCGGGCCGATCACCATCGAGGCCAGCGGCATAAAGACCATGGCGAAGCCGAAGCCGGTGAAGCCGCGCACGAGCCCGCCGAGCAGCGTCGCCAGCAGCAGGACGGCGAGCCCGCTCGGCGAGACGGCGGGAAACAGGAAGGCCAGGAGATCGGTCATGCCGTCCGGGGAAGCGCAGCGCTTTGCGAGGAGTGATGCCTCGCACCAACAGCCTGGCGGCGCCCGCGACAACCCCCGTCCGCGTGATACGACCGATGCACGCCGTTCATCGACGGCCGGAACGGGAAGGAATCCTTAGGACGCCGCATGGAACAAAGCGTGTCCAAGGTTTAGGCTGCGCCCGACATGAACCCACCGATTCGCATTCTCGGCATCGACCCCGGCCTCCGGAAGACGGGCTGGGGCGTCATCGTCTCGGAGGGGAGCAAGATCGGTTTCGTCGCCTGCGGCTGTGTCGAGAGCGAGAGCGGGCTGTCGCTGGCGGAGCGGCTGCGCCAGCTCCATGACGGGCTCAGCCGCGTCGTGCGCGCCCATGCGCCGGACGAGGTCGCGGTCGAGGAGACCTTCGTCAACCGCGATCCGCAATCGGCGCTCAAGCTCGGCCAGGCGCGCGGCGTCGCGCTGGTGGTGCCGGCGCTGGCGGGGCTCGATGTGGCGGAATATGCCGCCAACCTCGTCAAAAAGACGGTGGTCGGCGTCGGCCATGCCGACAAGAAGCAGGTCCAGATGATGATCCGCGTGCTGCTGCCCAAGGCTGAGACGCGCTCGGCCGATGCGGCCGATGCGCTGGCGGTGGCGATCTGCCACGCCCAGCACCGCGGCATGCGCGCGCTGGTCGCGCAGATGCGGGCGGGGTGAGGGGCAATGATCGGGAAGCTCAAGGGGATCGTCGATTCCTATGGCGAGGATCACGTGATCCTCGACGTGCAGGGCGTCGGCTATGTCGTGCAATGCTCGTCGCGGACGCTGCAGCGGCTGGCGAAGCCGGGCGAGGCGGCGGTGCTGTCGATCGAGACGCATGTGCGCGAGGATGCGATCCGGCTCTACGGTTTCCTCTCCGACAATGAGCGGGACTGGTTCCGGCTGATGCAGATGGTGCAGGGCGTCGGCGCCAAGGTCGCGCTGGCCATCCTCTCGACCTTCGAGCCGGGCGCACTGGCGACCGCGATCGCGACCGGCGACAAGGCGGCGGTGGCGCGCGCGCCCGGCGTCGGCCCCAAGCTGGCGCAGCGGATCTGCGCCGAGCTGAAAGACAAGGCGCCGGCCTTCGGCCATGTCGATCCGGGCGTCGCGCAGCTCGCCGGCGCGCTCCAGGACAAAAAGCTGCCGCAGCCGGTGGCGGACGCGGTCTCGGCGCTCGCCAATCTCGGCTATCCGCAGGCGCAGGCCGTGGCGGCGGTCGCAGCCGCCGCGCGTGAGGCCGGCGAGGGGGCGGGGACGGCGCAGCTGATCAAGCTCGGCCTGCGGGAGCTGGCGAAGTGAGTGATCCCAAACGCCCCGGCCTGCTCTCCGCCGAGAAGCGCGACGACGACGCCGAGTCCTCGCTGCGGCCGCTGTCGCTGTCGGATTTCACCGGACAGGCGGCGGCGCGGGCCAATCTCCAGGTCTTCATCGAGGCGGCCAAGAGCCGCGGCGATGCGCTCGACCATGTGCTGTTCGTCGGCCCGCCCGGGCTCGGCAAGACGACGCTGGCGCAGATCGTGGCGCGGGAGCTCGGCGTCAATTTCCGCTCGACCTCGGGGCCGGTCATCGCCAAGGCCGGCGATCTCGCGGCGCAGCTGACCAATCTCGAAGAGCGCGACGTGCTCTTCATCGACGAGATCCACCGGCTCAATCCGGCGGTGGAGGAAATCCTCTATCCGGCGATGGAGGACTACCAGCTCGACCTGATCATCGGCGAGGGGCCGGCCGCGCGCTCGGTCAAGATCGACCTGCCCAAGTTCACGCTGGTCGGCGCCACCACCCGCGCCGGGCTGCTGACGACGCCGCTGCGCGACCGTTTCGGCATTCCGATCCGTTTGCAGTTCTACACGGTCGAGGAACTGCAGGGCATCGTCGCGCGCGGGGCCCGCGTGCTCGGCGTGCCGATGTCGGATGACGGCGCCAACGAGATCGCCCGGCGCTCGCGCGGCACGCCGCGCATCGCCGGCCGCTTGCTGCGGCGGGTGCGGGACTTTGCCATCGTCGACGGCGACGCCATCGTGACGCGCAAGGTCGCGGACAAGGCGCTGAAGCTGCTCGATGTCGACGCCATCGGCCTCGACCAGATGGACCGGCGTTATCTCACCACGGTGGCGATCAATTTTGGCGGCGGGCCGGTTGGGATCGAGACCATCGCCGCCTCGCTCTCGGAGCCGCGCGACGCGATCGAGGAAATCATCGAGCCCTTCCTTCTCCAGCAGGGCTTCATCCAGCGCACGCCGCGCGGCCGCATCCTGACGCCGCACGCCTTCCGGCATCTCGGCCTGCCCGAGCCGACGCGGGAGGGGGCGCAGTTCGGGCTGTTCGGCGACGAGGAGGCGTGAGTTGGCGGATCGCCGCCACGGCCTTATCTTCGCAGGCAGGAGGGCCCGGCGATGGCAGTGAAGCTTCCCCCTGATATCGCGGAGCTGGTAACCGCCCGGGTCGAGAGTGGCGACTTCGCCAGCCCCGAGGAGGTGCTGCGAGCGGCAATGGCGCCCTGGATTGCGCGCGAGCAAGCGCGTGCTGCCACCCTCGACGAACTGCGCGCCAAGATCGCCGAAGGGGATTCGGACCCGACGGATGTGACGCCGGACGAGATTCGGGACCATCTCGACCGCGTCGCCGCATCCCTGCAGAGACAAGGCCCGAATGCCGCTTGATCTGGTCTATTCGGGACGGGCACGGTCCGATCTCGAGGCCATTCTTCGCTATATTGCCCGGGACAATCTGCCAGCGGCGCGCCGATGGGTGGCCGCGATCGAGCGCCAATGCCTGCAATTGCGCTCCTTTCCCGAGATGGGTGTCGAGCGGGCCGACCTTTCGGCCGGACTGCGCATTCTGCCCTACCGGCGGGCCGTGATTGCGTACCGCGTCCTTGGGAGCCGCGTCAGGATCGTCAGGGTGCTGTATGGCGGGCAGGACTATGCCGCGCTGATGGAGAGCTGAACGACATGAACCTCACGAGACGGTCTGTGCCGCCGTTCCTGGCCGCGACGGCCGGGCTGATCATCGCGGCGACGCTCTCAGGCGGTGCCCTTGCCGCCCCCGCCGGTCCCGAGACGCCGGTGCGCGAAGCCTATGCCATCACCACCCGCCAGCTCGCCGGCTCCGGTGGCAAGCCCGTCGCGGCGCCCTGGCAGAAGCCGCATCGCGACCGGCTGATGAGCCGCGAACTCGCCGCCCTGTTCGCGCGCGACGAGCTCTATCAGGAGGAAGCCGGCGAGATGGGCCATCTCGGGGCCGACCCCTTCCTCAGCGGGCAGGACGGCGAGATCAAGAATCTGAAGGTCAGCGTCACCGTGCCCCCCGCCGGGGGAAAGGCGCAGGTCACGGCCTCCTTCCGCAGCTTCAAGCAGCCAGTCAGCGTGCGCTTCCGCATGGTGGAGGAGGGCGGCGCCTGGAAGATCGACGACATCGTCAACCGGGTCGAAGGGCAGGACTATGCGGTGCGCGATCTGCTGTCGCAGCCCTATGAGTGCGGCTCCTTCATGAAGAAGCCCTGTAAGCGGTAGAGCTCACAGGGCTCCGGGTATCGAGCGTCGCGAGCTCAGCGCGCGAATTTGGACCGCTGCATGGCCGAGCGCTGGCCGGCATGGTCGAGCGCGCCTGACGGTGCCGGTCTGGGGTTAACGATCGGCTTCATGCCCTCGTCGCCGGTACGGCTGAGGGGCCGCTGCAGCGCCTCTTGGCGCATCTTCATCGCCATGGCTTTGCGGGCCAGCGAGCGCTGACTCGGCTGGCGCAGCTTCTCGGCCCGTCGGGTCTGTTCGGCGCCGACGCGCTTGAGCGCTACTGTCAAAGCATCAGCCTTGGCTTTGGTGCCGACGTTTCCGCCAGAGGCGACGGTCGCTTTCGGATCCGATTTACCGCGCATCTCGGGCCGCTGCTGACGCGCGATGCCACGGGCCCGGTCACGCCGCTCGCGGAGGTTCTTCGCGAGATCGACCAGCTCTCCATCCGGCACCGTCGCGATGATGCGGCTGCGCGTGCGGGCGACGAGGTCCCATTCCCCTTTGTCGAGAACGCGTTCGAGCTGTTTGGTCGAGAGCGACATGCGGGCTGTCCTTTTCTTCTGGTTGCATCGCACTTGAGCAACCCTCGATCGAACAAGGCTGTTCCGTGGCGCGACGGTTTGTCCGCCGGGGCTATGCCGGCCGCGCCGTCCCCGCTAATCCTCCCGGTCCCGCAATCGGCCGCAGAACGCCATGACCGCCTCCCACAGCCTCTCCGTCCGGGTCTATTACGAAGACACGGATTTCTCTGGCGTCGTCTACCACGCCTCCTATCTTCGCTTCATGGAGCGCGGGCGCACCGAGCTGATCCGGTCCCTCGGGGTCGAGCAGCGGGAACTCTTCGACGGCGAGACGGCGCTGGGCTTCGCGGTGCGCCGCATGACGATCGATTTCCTGCGCCCGGCCGTGATGGACGATCTGCTGACGGTCGAGACGGTGTCGGTCGCGGCGCGGGGCGCGACCATGGATGTCGAACAGCGCGTGCTGCGTGGCGAGGAGGTGCTCGTCACGGCGCAGGTCAAGGTCGCCTGCGTCGGCGGCGGCCGGGCGCGGCGCATTCCCGATGGCCTGCGCCGGCGCCTGGGGATCGCGGATTGAGGGCTGATCGACGCGCCCGCC
Organism: Rhizobiales bacterium CCH10-E5; assembly: GCA_001556125.1. Lineage (GTDB taxonomy): Bacteria > Pseudomonadota > Alphaproteobacteria > Rhizobiales > Beijerinckiaceae > Allobosea > Allobosea massiliensis. Next base: position 31,868 of record LSIG01000064.1, read on the forward strand.
GCGCCATGTTAGCGCTCGTCACATGAGCTGGAAACGCGACAAGCCGGAGGCGCCGCCGCGCGGCTACCATCACGGCAATCTCAAGGAAGAGCTGGTTCGCGCCGCGCTGGGCCTGATCCGCGAGAAGGGGGCCAACGGCTTTACCTTCGCGGAAGCAGCCCGCCTCGCCGGCGTGAGCCCGGCCGCGCCCTACCGGCATTTCCGCGACCGCGACGAGCTTCTGGCGGATGTCGCGACGCGCGGCTTCGTCCTGTTCGAGGCGGCGCTGGCGCGGGCCTGGGACCAGGGCCGGCCCGATCCGCAGGCCGCCTTTCATCGGCTGGGCTTGGCGTATCTCGCCTTCGCCCATGACGAGCCGGCCTATTATGCGGCGATGTTCGAGGCGGGCGTGCCTCTCGATGCCAGCCCCGAGCTGCGCGCGGCGGCCGACCGCGCCTTCCAGGGGCTGCGCGCGGCCTCGGAGGCTCTGATCGCGCTGCTGCCCGCCGGCAACCGCCCGCCGGCCCTGATGATGGCGCTGCATGTCTGGTCGATGTCGCATGGCGTCGCCGCGCTGTTCGGCCGGGCCGATGGCGGGCGCCGCCCGCTGCCGATGTCGGCGGCCGAGCTGCTGGAGGCCGGCATGCTGATCTATCTGCAGGGGCTGGGGATCAATTCCGACAAAGATCCGAAGCCATGACTGAAGTCACGGATTCCCAGATCGACGAAGCGATTCTCTCCGAGCTCGGGCCGCGCTCACTTAAAACCGCCCGGATTGTCGTTAGGGTCGGTGAGCTGTTTAACGAAGCGGATCAGGCCTTTCTCGACAGGGTCGAGGCGCGTATCGGTGTGTTGATCGAAGCAGGGCGAGTGCGCTTATTTGGTCGTCTGGCAGATTGGCGCTCTAGCGAACTTGCCTTGATGCCGCCCGACGCGTGATTGCCCATCGTGCGCCGCTCCCATCGAAGCGCTTTTGATTGTCCAGCCCTCTGAATGCTCGATCTTGACAAGCGGACCGCCGTCCCCCATTTATGTAAATGTGATTTACATTCACGCTTTGTCAGGGTGAGGGACCAATGCCGATCGTCGAGAAGCTCGATGAATATGGGAAGGGAGCCTGGATCGCCTTCGCGGTTCTCGGCTTCGTCGTGTTCTGGCCTCTGGGTCTGGCGACCCTGGCCTTTCTGTTCTGGAGTGGACGCATGGGTTGCGGAATGAGCGGTGCCGACCGCTACGAACACAGGATGAACCGTCTGCAGAGCAAGATGGAGCGGCTGAAGGAGCGCATGGGCGGCCGTCACGGCGGCTTCGGCGGCGGCTGGGGCGGCGGGCCGTCCAGCGGCAACCGCGCCTTCGACGAGTACCGCGCCGAGACGCTGCGCCGTCTCGAGGAGGAGCAGAAGGAGTTCCAGGATTTCCTGGGCCGGCTGCGCATGGCCCGCGACAAGGCCGAGTTCGACCAGTTCATGGCCGCCCGTCGCGGCGAGAACCCCGAGCCGCAGGCCAACGCCGGCTGACCGCCGCCACGGCATCACCAGCCGTGCAAGAGCCCGTCCCGGGAAACCGGGGCGGGCTTTTTCACGTCCGGAAACCCTTCGCCGGTGCCTCGAGAGCCTCGCGTATACCCGGCATTAACCTTGCCGGAGGCTTAACTCGATCGCGCGCATGCGTTTCGCAGGAAACCCCCTTTGCGCCCATCTTTCGCCGGATTCAAAGGCGATTGAGGGCCACGGCATTTCCCCGGATCGCGGATCGGGCGGCGTCGCGGGGTCACCCACGGCGCGTGTGGCGGGGCGTTGGCTGGGCGACCGGTCCGAGCCGCCTGGCAGAAGGAAAACAGGATGAACCCCGCCGACGTCGCGCAGGCCGCGCCGCAGATCGACATGTCGTTCTGGTCCCTGTTCTGGCACGCCCATATTGTCGTGAAGCTGGTGATGCTCGGGCTGATCGGCGCCTCGGTCTGGTGCTGGTCGATCATCATCGACAAGACGCTGCTTTACCGTCGCACGAGGCGCGACATGGATGCCTTCGAGGAGGTGTTCTGGTCCGGCCGCTCGCTCGAGGAACTCTATCGCGAGCTGGCCGCCCGGCCGGCCACCGACATGGCCGCCGTCTTCGTCGCGGCCATGCGCGAATGGAAGCGGTCTTTCGAGAATGGCGGGCGCTCCGTCGCCAGCCTGTCGCAGCGCATCGACAAGGTGCTCGACGTGACCATCCAGCGCGAGACCGAGCGGCTGGAATCGAAGCTGCTCGTGCTCTCGACCATCGCCTCGGCCGCGCCCTTCATCGGCCTGTTCGGCACGGTCTGGGGCATCATGCACTCCTTCACCGCCATCGCGGTCTCCAAGAATTCCTCGCTCGCCGTCGTGGCGCCCGGCATCGCCGAGGCGCTGTTCGCGACCGCGATCGGCCTCTTCGCCGCCATCCCCGCGCTGATGGCCTACAACAAGCTGCAGGCCGAGGTCGCCAAGGCCTCGGGCCGGCTGGAAGCCTTCGCCGACGAGTTCTCCGCGATCCTGTCGCGGCAGATCGACGAGCGGCTGGCCGCGTGAGGGGCTGACACCATGGGCATGTCCGCAGCATCCGGCGCGAAGTCGGGCGGCCGCCGCGGCCGCCGCGGGCGCAGGCACGCCGCCATCGCCGAGATCAACATGACGCCGTTCATCGACGTCATGCTGGTGCTGCTGATCATCTTCATGGTCGCGGCGCCGCTGATCGCGACGGGCGTGCCGCTCGACCTGCCGCAGACCGGCGCCAAGCCGATCAATGTCGACCAGAAGCCGATCACCATCGCCATCGACGGCAAGGGCCAGATCTTCCTGCAGGACCAGCCGACGCTGGAGCCGGATCTGGTGACCAAGCTGCAGGGGCTGGCGAAGCAAGGCTTCGACGAGCGCATCTATGTGCGGGGCGACCGCATGGTCGATTACGGCCGGGTCGCCTCGGTGATGTCGACGATCACGTCGGCGGGTTTCAAGCGGGTCGCGCTCGTCACCGAGCCGGCCACGCGCTGAGCGGGATGAAAGCGGAGAACACGACGCGGTGAAGCTCTCCTCCGAACCGGGCATGGTGGTATCGGCGCTCGGCCACGCGACGTTTCTCGTCGCGGGGCTGCTGGCGTTCTCCGCCCCTGCGCCGCTGCCGGACAATGAGGAGGCGATCGCCGTCGAGATGGTCGATGCGAGTGCGCTCAACCAGGTGACGCGCGGCGAGCGCAAGGCCGAGAAGGTTCAGGAGCAGCCACTCCAGCGCGCCGAGCGCAAGCAGGAGATCGTCGAGCGCAAGGAGGAGGGCGAGGCCAAGCAGGATGCGCCCGCCCCGCCGAGCCGCCCGGCCGAACTCAAGACCGCGGAGGACAATGCCGCCGCACCGCTGCCGCCATCGCGGGCCGCCAATCTGCCCAAGCCCGAGGTCAAGCCACCGGAGCCGGTGAAGCAGCCGCCGCAAAAGAGCGGGCCGAGCGCCGCCGAGATCGCGGAGCAGAAGCGCGAGGAACTGGCCAAGCTCGCCGAAGAGGCCGAGCTCGCCAGCAAGGCGAAGCAGGCCGAGGAGGCCGCCAGGGCCGCCGCGAAGGCAAAGGCTGAAGCCGAGGCGAATGCCCGTGCGGACGCTGCGGCCAAAGCGAAAGCCGAAGCGCTGGCCAAGGCCGAAGCCGAAAAGGCCGCCAAGGAGAAGGCGGAGGCCGCTGCCAAGGCGAAAGCCGAGGCCGACGCGAAGGCCAAGATCGCAGCCGCCGCGAAGGCCAAGCAGGAGGCCGAAGCCAAGGCCAAGCGCGAGATGGAGATCGCCAAGAACTTCAATCCGAGCGACATCTCCAAGCTGCTGCAGTCGAAGGAGCAGGCGCAGTCGACCGGCTCGGCCGCGCCGCAGGTCAACCGCACCGCATCGCTCGGGACCGAGCGCGGCTCCTCGCAGAAGCTGAGCCCTTCGCTGCGCGGGCAGCTCATCGGCATCATCCAGGACCAGCTGATGAAGTGCTGGAACGTGCCGATCGCGCTCGCCAATGCGCGTGGCGCCGTTGTGCCGCAGGTACGCATGAAGCTCGCCGCCGACGGCTCGCTGCTGGCGCCGCCCGGCGTGGTGAACTCCTCTTCCGACCCGCTCTTCGCGGTCGCGGCCAATTCGGCCCTGACTGCCACCCGCCGCTGCGCGCCTTTGCGCATTCCGGCTCAATTCGCCGCCTATTACGACGACTGGCGCGACGTCGTCGTCAATTTCGACGCAAGGGACGTGCTGTGACCCTGATCGACCGCAATCCTCTTCCGCTGCTGCCGGCCGCGCCCTCGCGCCGCCGGCTGCTCGCGCTCGCCGGCGCCTCGCTGCTCGTGCCGGCTGCGGCGCGTGCCGAACTCGTCATCGACCTGCGTGGCGGCACCTTTCAGCCGCTGCCGATCGCCATCGCCGATTTCGGCGGCGAGGGCGGGGTGCTGGTCTCGGGCGTGATCGGCAACAATCTCAGGCGCTGCGGCTATTTCGCGCCGATCGACAAGGCGCGCCATCCCGACAAGAACCCGCCCTTCGACGCCGTGCCGGACTTCAATTCCTGGAAGGCGGCGGGCGTGCAGGCGCTGGTGACGGGGCGCGTCTCGCGCGACGGCTCCGGCCGGATCAAGGCCGAGTTCCGGCTCTGGGACGTGACGACCGGCACGCAGACCGACGGCCAGCAGTATTTCACCGACCCGAACAACGCCCGGCGCGTCGGCCACATCATTTCCGACGCGATCTACACCAAGATCACCGGCGTCGGCGGCTTCTTCGACACCCGCGTCGTCTTCGTCGACGAATCCGGCCCGAAGGAGAACCGCCGGAAGCGGCTGGCGATCATGGATCAGGACGGGGCGAATGTCCGCTACCTGACCGACGGCTCGATCTCCGTGGTGACGCCGCGCTACTCGCCGGTGTCGCAGGAGGTGACATACATGTCGCAGCGGCTGGGCGAGCAGCCGCGCGTGCATGTGCTCAACATCGAGACCGGCCAGCGTCAGATCGTCGGCAACTTTCCGGACATGACCTCGAGCCCGCGATTTGCGCCCAGCGGCGGGCGCATCGCGCTCAGCCTGCAGCAGGGCGGCAACGCCAATCTCTACGCCATCGACATCGGCTCGCGTACGACGATGCGGTTGACCTCGACCGGGGCGATCGACACCTCGCCCTCCTATTCGCCGGACGGTACGCAGATCGTCTTCGAGAGCGATCGCGGCGGCTCGCAGCAGCTTTATGTGATGAGCGCCGGGGGCGGAGAGGGCAAGCGGCTCTCCTTCGGCCAAGGCTCCTATTCGCAGCCGTCCTGGTCGCCGCGGGGCGATCTGATCGCCTTCACCAAGCGCGGCGGCGGCGGCTTCGCCATCGGCGTGATGCGCCCCGATGGCTCGGGGGAGAGGCTGCTGACCGAGGGCTTCCACAACGAGGCGCCGAATTGGGCGCCCAACGGCCAGTACATCATGTTCTTTCGCGATCCCGGGGGCCAATCCGGCGGGAAGCTATACATGGTGGACATCACCGGCCGCGTCGAAGTGCCGGTGCCGACGCCCGCTTTCGCCTCCGACCCGACCTGGTCGCCGCTGCTGACGGCGGCGCGCTGAGGCGCGGCGGGTTTCAGCCCGCCGCCTCGCCCGCAACGAGGGTGAAGCCCTCGTCGATCCAGCCCGTGACGCCGCCGGCCATGATCTTCACGGGCCGGCCCAGTTCTGCGAGGCGCAGGGCGGCCTTGGCCGCACCGTTGCAATGCGGGCCGGCGCAATAGGTCACGAAGAGCGTGTCCTGCGGCCAGTCTTCCAGCTTCGATCTGATGATCTTGCCCACCGGCAGGTTGATCGCCCCGTCGACATGGCCGCGGGCGAAGAGCGCCGGGCTGCGAACGTCCAGCAGCACGAAGTCGGGCTGTTTCGACAGCGCGTCGTGAACATCCCAGCAATCGGTCTCGAAGGTGAACTCGGCGGCGAAATGCGCGCGGGCGAGATCGCTCGGCGCGGCGGGGACGGCGGTGACGGCGGTCGTGGTCATATGGTGGGCTCCTGGTGACCCGCTCATCTCGCAAACCGCCACGCCCTCTTGCAATTGGCGCAAATGACAGAGTACGGGCAGATCATGCCAAACACGACCGGTCCCCTCGTCGTCGCGCTGCTCTATGACGGACTCTGCACCTTCGAGTTCGGCATCGTGGCCGAGATCTTCGGTCTGCCGCGCCCGGAGATGGGCGAGGGCTGGTACCGCTTCGCCAGCTGCGCGATCGAGGAGGGGCCCTTGCGGGCGCATGGCGGCTTCCTGCTGACGCCGCAGCACGGCCCGGAGCTGATCGACGAGGCCGATCTCATCGTCGTGCCGGGGTGGAAGGGGGCCGACCATCCGGTTCCCGAGGCGCTCCGCGAGCGCCTGCGCAGGGCTCACGAGCGCGGTGCGCGGCTCGTCTCGATCTGCTCGGGCGCTTTCGTGCTGGCGGCGACGGGCCTGCTCGACGGCGGTGTGGCGACGACGCATTGGCGTTATGCCGAGGCGCTGCGCGCGCGGCATCCGACCGTGGCGGTGGACGATGCCTCGCTCTACCGGTCGCAGGAAAGGATCTTCACATCGGCGGGCAGCGCCGCCGGCATCGACCTGCTGATCGAGATCGTGCGGCAGGATTTCGGGGCCGAGGCGGCCAACTCCGTCGCGCGGCGCCTGGTGATGCCGGCTCATCGCACCGGCGGGCAGGCGCAGTTCCTCGAACGGCCCGTGGCCCGCCACCGCCATGCCGAGATCGCGCCGCTGCTCGACAGGATCCGGGCGAGGCTGGACGCGCCGTGGAGTACGGCCGAGATGGCGGCATCATGCCGGATGAGCCTGCGCACCTTCCTGCGGCGGTTCCAGGACGCCACGGGCTCGTCGCCGGGCGACTGGTTGATCGGCGAACGGGTGGAAGAGGCGAAGCGTCTGCTGCTGGCCGGCAAGCTCAGCGCCCACGAGATCGCGCTCGGGGTGGGGATGGGCACGCCGGACACGCTGCGCCATCATTTCCGCAGGAGGGTCGGCATCAGCCCGCTGGAGTACCGGGCGCGCTTCGTCTCGGGGGCGCAGGAGCGCGTGGCGACCGCAGCGCAGATGCTCGGGACTGTGCCTCCGATGCCACAACCGAGCCGCGAATCCCCGATCGCAGGGATTGATTAACCATATGCCGCAATGCCGCCACTTCGCCTTGATCTGGCAAGGTCTCGTTTAGGTTGACGCTTCATTGATGCCTGCAAGTGCATCTCATCCTTTGTCCGTCGTCGTCGAGACACGCGCCTCGCCAAGTTCGAACGCCCGGAGTTCATCATGCTCGCCACCCTCTTCGCCGGCGGCCGCGCCGTCCGTTTCGCCGCCGCCATCGCCGCCTCGCTCGCGCTCGGCGCCTGCGCCAACAACCAGAACGCCGACGGCAGCGGCTTCGGCGCCGGCGGCGCCGCGACCCCGGGCAGCGCCCAGGATTTCGTCGTCAATGTCGGCGACCGCGTCTTCTTCGAGACCGACTCCACCGACCTGACGCCGACGGCCGTCGCGACGCTCGACAAGCAGTCGGCCTGGCTGCAGCGCTATCCGCGCTACACCTTCGTGGTCGAGGGCCATGCCGACGAGCGCGGCACCCGCGAATACAACTTCTCGCTCTCGGCGCGCCGCGCCCAGACCGTACGTGACTACCTCGCCTCGCGCGGCATCCAGGGCAACCGCATGCGCATCGTGTCCTATGGCAAGGAGCGCCCGGTCGCGGTCTGCAACGACATCTCCTGCTGGTCGCAGAATCGCCGCTCGGTCACGGTCCTGGACGGCGCCGGCGGCGGCGTCTGACGCCCGGTCGCTATCCATCGTCTTCGGGGCCGGCACCTTCCTTTTCGGAAAGGTGCCGGCCCTTTCATATTTTGGCCGTGGTCGCAGCGTGTTATAGCGACGCATCCCCACTCCAACCCGGTTTCCGACGCATGCTGCGAATCCATGCTCCCGCCTGGAAGATCCGCTCCGGCCTGGCCGCCCTGGCCATGGGTACGGCGATCTCCTGCCTGAGCCTGCCCGCCTCGGCGCAGGACGCCGCCGATCTCGTCGTGCGGACCTCGCGGATGGAGAACCAGATTCGCCAGCTCTCGGGCCAGATCGAGCAGCTTCAGTTCGAGAACCGCCGCCTCAGCGAGCAGCTGCGCAAGTTCCAGGAAGATGTCGAGTTCCGCCTGAACGAGCGGGGCGGCGGCCGCGCACCTGCCGCGGCCGCACCCGGCGGCGCGGCTCCGGCTGCCGGCGCCCAGCGCCCGCAGCGTCGCAGCGACGCCTTCGACCCGAACACGCAGGTCGGCGCCGCCGGCGCGCCGCGCCCGCTCAATGGCGGCATCGGCGGCATCATCGAGGAAGAGTTCGCCAATGACGGCAGCGGGCAGGGCCCGCTCGACCTGCAAGGCGTCGGCCGAGGCGGGCCCGCGGGAGGGATTCCGCAGCCGGCCCCACGCAGCGCCAGCGTGGCGGCGGCCAGCGGCCCGGCCACCGCCAAGGAGGCCTACGACGCCGCCTATGCCGCGATCCTGCGCAAGGAATACGAGCAGGCCGAGATGGGCTTCCGCCAGTTCCTGCAGAGCTTTCCGCGCGACCGCCTCGCCATCGACGCGACCTATTGGCTGGGCGAGAGCTATCTCCAGCGCAAGCGCTACCGCGAGGCGGCCGAGCAGTTCCTGAAAGTCAGCAGCGACGCCCCGCGCTCGGCCAAGGCGCCCGAGAGCCTGCTGCGCCTCGGAATCGCGCTGAACGGCCTCGGCGCGCGTGACCAGGCCTGCGCGACCTATGCCAAGGTCGGCGTCGACTATCCCAGCGCGCCCAATTCGGTGCGGCAGGGCGTGGAGCGCGAGCGCCGCCGCTCGGGCTGCGCTTGAGCGCCGTCGAGCCGCTTTCCAGCGATCATCCGCCTCTCGGGGCGCGCGAGGCGAGCGAGCTGTTCGCCGACCTCGCCGGCGAAGACCGCCTTCTCGTCGCCGTCTCCGGCGGGCCCGACTCGGTCGCGTTGCTCGCGTTGCTCGTGGAGTGGTCGCGCGAGCCGGGGCGTCCCGCTGTCATGGTGGCGACGGTCGACCATGGGCTGCGTGCCGCTTCGGCCGACGAGGCCGGCGACGTCGCCGCTCTCTGCGCCCGCCTCGGTGTTCCTCATCGCATCCTGCGCTGGGAGGGGGAGAAGCCCTCGAGCCGGCTTCAGGAGCGCGCCCGTGCCGCGCGCTACGCCCTGCTGGCGCAGGAGGCGGAGCGTCTCGGCGGCGCCGTTCTGGTGACCGCCCATACGCTGGACGACCAGGCCGAGACGCTGCTGATGCGGATGGCGCGCGGCTCGGGGCCGGCCGGCCTCGCGGGGATGCGCCGCCGCGGCGGCCTGCACGGCACGGTTCTGGTCCGGCCCCTGCTGGGCGTGCCCAAGGCGCGTCTCGTCGCGACGGCACAGGCGCGCGGCTTGTCTTTCGTCATGGATCCGAGCAATGGCGATCCGCGGTTCGCGCGGGCGCGCTGGCGCGCCCTGACGCCGCTGCTCGCCGCCGAGGGGCTGGATGCGGAACGCCTGTCGCTGCTGGCCGGCCGGCTGGCGCGTCTCGACGAGGCGGTCGCCGCGTGGGCGGACGCCGTTGCCGCCGCGCTGCTGTCGGCCGAGCCGGGAGCGCCGCTGCTGCGGCTGGATTTCGAGGCTCTGCGGCAGGAGCCCGAGGAAATCGTCCTGCGCGTCGTCGCCCTGGCGATCGCGCGGCTGGATGTCGATGCGGAGGGCGCGGTCCGGCTGGAGCGGCTGGAGGCCTGCGTGGCCGCCTTGCTGCAGGCGGCACAGGCGGGCCTGCCGCTGACGCGCACGCTGGCCGGCACGATGCTCACGCTGCGCCGGGATGGCGAACTCGCGCTGCGGCCGGAGGGGCCTCGCCGACGCGGTATTCACCCTGCGGCAACATAGGCGAAAGGGCGCAAATGTCTTTCCCTTGGCAATGGGCCCGCCCGCACCTAGATTGACACTGCAAACTCTCGGCCTCTTCCGGTTGGTCCGGCAGGCCTGATCGGACAGATGATGAATCCGAACTTCCGAAATTTCGCCCTCTGGGTGGTGATCTTCCTGCTGGTTCTGGCGCTCGTGACGCTGTTCCAGAGCCCGAGCCAGCGCGCCAACGTCAACGAGATCCCCTACAGCCAGCTCATCAACGAGTCGGAGGCCGGGCGCATCAGCAATGTCGTCGTGGCCGGGCAGGAGATTTCCGGCACCTTCTCCGACGGGCGCAGCTTCGTGACCTACGCCCCCTATGGCGACCCGGCGCTGCTGAAGACGCTGGCGCAGAAGGGCGTTCAGGTTTCGGCCCGCGCCCCCTCCGAGGGCACGCCCTGGTTCATGGCGCTGCTGGTCAATTCGCTGCCCTTCGTCATCTTCATCGGCCTGTGGATCTTCATGTCCCGCCAGATGCAGAACGGCGCCGGCCGGGCGATGGGCTTCGGCAAGTCGAAGGCCAAGCTGCTGACCGAGGCGCATGGCCGCGTCACCTTCGAGGATGTCGCGGGCATCGACGAGGCCAAGGAAGACCTGACCGAGATCGTCGAGTTCCTGCGCGACCCGCAGAAGTTCCAGCGGCTGGGCGGACGCATTCCGCGCGGCGTGCTGCTGGTCGGCCCTCCCGGCACCGGCAAGACGCTGACGGCGCGCGCCGTCGCGGGTGAAGCCAATGTGCCCTTCTTCACGATCTCCGGCTCGGACTTCGTCGAGATGTTCGTCGGTGTCGGCGCCAGCCGCGTCCGCGACATGTTCGAGCAGGCCAAGAAGAACTCGCCCTGCATCATCTTCATCGACGAAATCGACGCGGTCGGCCGCCATCGCGGCGCCGGCCTCGGCGGCGGCAATGACGAGCGCGAGCAGACGCTGAACCAGCTCCTGGTCGAGATGGACGGTTTCGAGCCGAACGAGGGCGTGATCATCATCGCGGCCACCAACCGGCCCGACGTGCTCGATCCCGCCCTGCTGCGTCCGGGCCGCTTCGACCGCCAGATCGTCGTGCCGAATCCCGACGTCGCCGGCCGCGAGAAGATCCTGCGGGTCCATGTTCGGAAGGTGCCGATGGCGCCGGATGTCGATCTGCGCGTGCTCGCCCGCGGCACTCCCGGCTTCTCGGGCGCCGACCTGATGAACCTCGTCAACGAGGCGGCGCTGCTGGCGGCGCGGCGCGGCAAGCGCATGGTCACCCATGCCGAGTTCGAGGACGCCAAGGACAAGGTCATGATGGGCGCCGAGCGCAAATCCATGGCGATGTCCGAGGAGGAGAAGAAGCTGACCGCCTATCACGAGGCCGGCCACGCCATCGTCGGTCTCTATGTCCCGGCCGGCATCCCGGTGCACAAGGCGACGATCATCCCGCGCGGTCGCGCGCTCGGCATGGTCAAGTTCCTGCCGGAGGGCGATCGCTACTCGATGAAGTTCAAGGAATTCACCTCGCAGCTCGCGGTCGCCATGGGCGGGCGCGTGGCGGAGGAGATGACCTTCGGGCGCGAGAACGTCACCTCGGGCGCCACGGGCGACATCCAGCAGGCGACCAAGATGGCCAAGGCCATGGTCACCCAGATGGGCTATTCGGACGAGCTCGGCATGGTCGCCTATGGCGACAACCAGGAAGAGGTGTTCTTGGGCATGTCGATGGGCCGCAGCCAGAACGTCTCCGAGGCGACGGCGCAGAAGATCGACGCCGAGGTCAAGCGCCTCGTCGACCAGGGCTATCAGGACGCCAAGAAAATCCTCACCGAGCATCACGAGCAGTTCGTGGCGGTCGCCGAGGCGCTGCTGGAGTTCGAAACGCTCACCGGCGAGGAAATCCGCGACCTGATCGCCGGCAAGCGCCCGACGCGCGACATCGACGACACGCCCTCGACGCCGCGCGGCTCGGCCGTGCCGAGCGCGGGCAAGGGCCGCAAGCGCGGCGAGCCCGATGCCGGGCTGGAGCCGCAGCCGCAGGTCTGAGCAGCCAACAGCAAGAGAATGAAAAGGGCGCCTTGCGGCGCCCTTTTTCGTTCTTGGATATCGTCCCTGGCTGAGGGGAGGGCGCTCAGAAGAGCCCTTCGATCCGCCCCTGGGCGTCGATATGGATGCGCTCGGCGGCTGGCACGCGAGGCAGGCCGGGCATCGTCATGATGTCCCCGCAGATCGCCACGACGAAGCCGGCGCCGGCCGAAAGCCTGACCTCGCGCACCGGAACGATGTGCCCGGAGGGCGCGCCGCGCAGCGTCGGGTCGGCCGAGAAGGAGTATTGCGTCTTGGCGACGCAGACCGGCAGATGGCCATGGCCGTCCGCCTCAAGCTCCGCGAAGCGGGCACGCACCTTCGCATCGCCCGAAATGCCATCGGCGCCGTAGATCTCTCGCGCCACGGTCTCGAGCTTCTGCCAGAGAGGGAGCTCGTCGGGGTAGAGCGGGGCGAAATCGGCCTCGCCGCTCTCGGCCAGCGCGACGACCTTGTGGGCGAGTTCCTCGGTGCCGGCGCCGCCTTGCGCCCAGTGCCGGCAGATGACCGCCTCGACGCCGAGATGGTTGCGGCAATAGCTCGCGATCAGCGCGTGTTCGGCCTCGGTGTCGCTGATGAAATGGTTGATCGCCACGATGGGAGGCACACCGAACTTCCGGATGTTGCCGACATGGCGGGCGAGGTTGGCGAGCCCGGCCTGCAGCGCGGCGAGATCCTCATTTCCGAGCACCTCCTTCGCCGCCCCGCCATGCATCTTGAGCGCGCGCACGGTCGCGACGATCACGGCCGCGGCGGGCTTCAGCCCGGTCTTGCGGCATTTGATGTCGAAGAATTTCTCGGCGCCGAGATCGGCGCCGAAGCCGGCCTCCGTGACCGTGTAGTCTGCCAGCTTCAGGGCGGCACGCGTGGCGATGGCCGAGTTGCAGCCATGGGCGATGTTGGCGAAGGGGCCGCCATGGACGAAGGCGGGCGTGCCCTCCAGCGTCTGCACCAGGTTCGGCATCAGCGCGTCCTTGAGCAGGACGCTCATCGCGCCGGTCGCCTTGAGGTCGGCGGCGGTGATCGGTCGCTTGTCGCGGGTGCGCCCCACGACGATGCGGCCGAGCCGGGCTTCCAGATCGTCGAGATCGGTGGCGAGGCAGAAGATCGCCATGATCTCGGAGGCGACGGTGATGTCGAAACCGTCCTCGCGCGGGAAGCCGTTGCTGGCGCCGCCGAGCGAAGAGACGGTCTGGCGCAGGGCCCGGTCGTTCATGTCCATGACGCGGCGCCAGGCGATGTGGCGCGTGTCGAAGCCGAGGCCGTTGCCCCAATAGACATGGTTGTCGATCATCGCCGCGAGCAGGTTGTGCGCGCTGGTGATGGCGTGAAAGTCGCCGGTGAAATGCAGGTTGATCTGCTCCATCGGCACGATCTGGGCATGACCGCCGCCGGCCGCACCGCCCTTGACGCCGAAGCAGGGACCGAGCGAGGGCTCGCGCAGCGCGATCATGCAGCTCTTGCCGATACGGCTGAGCCCATCACCGAGGCCCACCGTCGTCGTCGTCTTGCCCTCGCCGGCCGGGGTCGGGTTGATGGCGGTGACGAGGATCAGCTTGCCGTCCGGCTTGCCCGCGAAGTTCGGAATGGCCTTGGTGTCGACCTTGGCGATGAACTTGCCGTGGGGCTCCAGAGCGTCGACGGGAATGCCGGCTCGCTCGGCGATGTCCGCGATCGGACGAAGCTTCGCCGCGCGTGCGATCTCGATGTCGGTCGGCATTCCCGCCCCTCTCCAGGCTCTGCGAGGCCGGTGGCTCCGGCCGGAATCGTTGCGGCGACACTGCCGCGAAACAGCCGGCTCTGCCACTGCTTTCCAGCGGGCCTGTCCACCTCCGCACTATGTCTTTTGACGCGAGCCCACAGAGCCGCGGCTGCTAGTGCTGCGAACGAACCGGCGCAGTTGCGGGGAGCCCGCGAGGCTGGCATCACTGGCACGAACCGCCAGATCAGCGGTTCATCGCTCGGTTCGGGGGACAATGGATGACGGAGCGATCCTGGCCTGTCGGCGGCGGCGAGGTCGGCGCCATGCTGCGGGGCTGGGACGGGAGCGAGACCGTGCTCGGGCTGCCGGTGGCTTGGCCGGAACGGCTGCGCTCGTCCCTGCAACTCGTGCTGGCGACGCCGACACCAATGGTGATGTTCTGGGGCGCGTCGGGCCTCCTGTTCTACAACGATGCCTATGCGGTGATCGCCGGCGCCAAGCATCCCGCCATCCTGGGGGAGGAATTGCACGAGGCCTGGCCGGAGGTCCGTTTGCTGCATGACGAGGTGATGGAGACCGTCTTCGCGAATGGTCGTCCTCTCTCCTTCCGCGACCTGTCGCTGGTGCTGCATCGCAACGGGGTTGCCGAAGACGTTTGGCTGAACGTGGATTACAGCCCGATCCTGGATGATTCCGGCGTCGCTCTCGGCGTTCTCGCCGTGGTGTTCGAGACCACCGAGCTCATTCACGCGCAGCGCGAGCGCGATGCGGCCGAGCAGGCCCTCCGGCGGCGCGAGCAGGAACTCGCGCAGGTCCAGAAGATCGGCAAGGTCGGCGGGCTCGAGGTCGATCTGCGCGACGGCTTCCGCAACACGCGTTCGCCGGAATATCTCCTGGTGCACGGGCTGCCGCCGGAGGCGGTCAACGAGACCCATGAAGACTGGGTCCGCCGCATCCATCCGCAGGAGCGGGCGATGGTCGAGAGCCATTTCCGCGAAAGCGTGGCCGGCAGCGCGACGGATTACCAGATGGAGTACCGCATCATCCGCCCGTCGGACGGGGCGGTGCGCTGGATTTCGGCGGTGGCGCAGATCGAGCGCGACGGGGAGGGGCGGCCGCTGCGGCTGATCGGCGCCCATATCGACGTGACCGAGCGCAAGGAAACCGAAGCGCAGCTGCGGCTGCTGATGCAGGAACTGGCGCACCGCGTGAAGAACACGCTGGCCATGATCCAGGCCATCGCCTCGCAGACGCTGCGCGGCGCCAGCTCGCTGGAGGCGGCCAACGAGACCTTCACGGCGCGGCTGGGGGCGCTGGCGCGCGCGCATGACCTGCTGGTCGGCGGCGTGCGGGCCCATGCCGCCATGGCCGACATCGCCGCCAGCGTCATTGGCATCCAGGGCGACCCGGCGCGGTTCCAGATCGGCGGTCCGGAGGTCGTGCTGGGGCCGCGCGCGGCGCTGGCGCTCACACTGGTCCTGCATGAGCTGGCGACCAATGCGGTCAAATACGGCTCGCTCTCGATCCCCACCGGCATCGTGACCCTGTCCTGGCGGGTCGACGAGATCGACGGCTCTTCTCAGTTCCGGCTGCGCTGGCAGGAGAGCGGCGGGCCGCCGGTGACGCCGCCGTCGCGGCGCGGCTTCGGCTCGCGCCTGATCGAGCGGACCTTCCCCTCGCCGCGCGGGCGCGCCGAAAGCGCCTATCTGCCGGGCGGCCTCGTCTTTACGCTGGACGCGCCGCTGGATTCACTGAAGGACGGCGATGGCGATGAGGCCGGGCGCGTCTGAGGCGCCCGGCTTGCGGCAATCTCAGGCGAGATGGGCGTTCTGCGGGAAGAGGATCCTGCGAGCCTCGTCATCGACCTCCATCTTGAAGGCGAAGGCGTCCTTCAGCGCCGTCGCGCGCTGGGCCGCCGGGCGGGCCGAGATCTCGTCGAGATGGCGCTTCACATGCGGGAACATCCCCGCCCAGTGGTCGCCGACGGCGAAGCCGAGCCGCGTCGCCCAGCCCCAGACCGACATGTCGATCAGGGTGTAGCGCTCGCCCAGCATGTAGCGGCCCTTGGCGAGTTGCGCGTCGATGATGCCCCAGTGGCGCTCCGCCTCCCGTGCGTAGCGGTTGATCGCATAGGGGATTTTCTCGGGCGCGAAGCGACTGAAATGGACCGCCTGGCCGCAATAGGGGCCGATGCCGGTGGCGACGAACATGAGCCAGGAGAGCATCTCGCCCCGGGCTTTCGGCGTGTCGTCGGGGAGAAACTGGCCGGTCTTCTCGGCGAGATAGAGCAGAATGGCGTTGCTGTCGAAGATGGTGACGTCGCCATCGGTCAGCGCCGGTGTCTTGGCATTGGGGTTGATGGCGAGGAACTCGGGCTTGAACTGGTCGCCCTTGCGGGTATCGACCGGGACCATTTCATAGGGCAGCCCGGCTTCCTCGAGGAAGAGCGCGATCTTCGCCGGATTGGGCGAGGGGTGGTAGTAGAGCTTGATCATCTCGGTCTCCGGGCTTGGGACGGTGGCAGGAGGGTTCAGGCACGAACATGTGCCGGCAGATCGGTCAGGCGGGCGATGGTTGCGTCGGCCGTGAATCCGAGACGCTCCGGGCGCATGCGCAGCGCCTTGAACATCAGCATGGGATCGATCGTTGCGGCGGCATCGAGCTCGCTCCGCAATGCCTCGTCCGTAAGGCGGGCGATGCGCGCGACGCGGAAGCCATGCGCCTTGGCTCCGGCGATGTCGAAGCCGTTGGACGAGACGAAGAGGATCTGCTCGCGGGACAGGCCCAGCCTTGCCTCGACATGGGCGTAGCCGCGTGGATCAGGCTTGTAGGCGCCGATCTCGTCGACGCTGATCACCGTCTCGAGCAGCGGGGCGATACCGGCCTGCTCGACCAGTCGCGCGAGCATCGGCGGGCTGCCGTTCGAGAAGATGGCGAGCCGCAGCGGCGCGAGGGCCTGCAGCGCCTCCCGCGCTTCCGGATAGAGCGACAGCGCGTCATAGGCCTCGGCGAGGCGGGCGATGTCCGCCGGCGTCGCGGGCAGGCCGAGCGTCTCCAGCGCATAGGCCAGCGAGTCCCGCGTGACGGTGCCGAATTCGGCATAGCGGCCCATGAGGCTGCGCAGCCAGGTGTACTCGAGCTGCTTCAGCCGCCAGAGCTGGGTGATGACCGTGCCGTGACCGGGGAAAGCCGCCTCGGTCGCGGCCGCGACGGACTGAACGTCGAAGAGGGTGCCATAAGCATCGAAGACGACGGCCGCGATCGCCATTCCGGATTCTCCCAACTGCCCCGGCAACCTTCTTAGCACTCGCACTGCCGCAGTGGTGCATGGTATCCGGCACAGCCCCCATCACAGATCTTCACAGGTCATCATGTCCGCCGTCCCTGCCAAGCGCCCCGTCATGCTGATGATCCTCGATGGCTGGGGCTGGCGCGAGGAGGCCGAGAACAATGCGGTGCGGCTCGCCCGCACGCCGCATTTCGACCGGCTCTGGGAGGCCTCGCCCCATGCCTTCCTGAAAACCTCGGGCCTCGATGTCGGCCTGCCGCCCGGCCAGATGGGGAATTCCGAGGTCGGCCATCTCAATCTCGGCGCCGGCCGGGTTGTGATGCAGGACCTGCCGCGCATCAATCAGGCGATCGCGGACGGCTCGCTCCGGCAGGCTCTCGCGGGAAGCGGCCTGGTCGATGCGCTGAAGGCGAGCGGCGGCGCCTGCCATCTGCTCGGCCTCGTCTCGCCGGGTGGTGTGCATGCCCATCAGGACCATGCGGTGGCGCTGGCGCATCTGCTCGTCGAGCAGGACATCCCGGTCCGGATTCACATCTTCACGGACGGGCGCGATACGCCGCCGCGCTCGGCTGCCGGCTATGTCCGCGCCTTCGCCGCCGCCCTGCCGCCGCAAGCGGTGATCGCGAGCCTGACCGGCCGCTATTTTGCCATGGACCGCGACCATCGCTGGGAGCGCGTCGAGACCGCCTGGCGGGCGATGGTGCTGGGCGAGGGGCCCGAATTCGCCGACGCCGCCTCCGCGATCGCGGCCGCCTATGCACAGGGCGTCACCGACGAGTTCATCCCGGCCAGCGTCATCGGCAGCTATGGCGGCATGGAGGATGGCGACGGGCTGCTGAGCTTCAACTTCCGCTCCGACCGGATCCGGGAAATCCTCGATGCGGTGCTGTTCCCGCAGTTCGATGGATTTGCCCGGTCGCGGCGGCCGGTGCTGGCGAAGGCGGTCAGCATGACCTCTTACAGCGCCGAACTCGATGCCGTGATGCCGGCGCTGTTCGCGCCGCAGACGCTGGCCAATGGCCTCGGCGAGACGGTCGCGAAGGCGGGTCTCGCGCAGATCCACATGGCGGAAA
Source organism: Rhizobiales bacterium CCH10-E5 (assembly GCA_001556125.1). Taxonomy (GTDB): domain Bacteria; phylum Pseudomonadota; class Alphaproteobacteria; order Rhizobiales; family Beijerinckiaceae; genus Allobosea; species Allobosea massiliensis. The sequence continues at coordinate 49,903 of LSIG01000064.1, forward strand.
CCGAGAAGTATCCGCACGTCACCTACTTCTTCAACGGCGGCGAGGAGACGCCCTATCCGCGGGAGGACCGCGTCATGGTGCCCTCGCCCAAGGTCGCGACCTATGATTTACAGCCGCAGATGTCGGCGCCGGAGCTGACGGAGCGGGCCGTGGAGGCGATCGCGTCGGGCCGCTACGATCTCGTCGTGCTGAACTTCGCCAATCCCGACATGGTCGGGCACACGGGCGTGCTCAGCGCCGCGATCGCGGCGGTCGAAACGGTCGATGCCGGGCTCGGGCGGATCGCGGAGGCTGTGGCACAGGCGGGCGGCGCGCTGCTCGTCACGGCCGATCACGGCAATTGCGAATTGATGGTCGATCCCGAGACCGGTGCTCCGCATACGGCCCACACGACCTTCCCGGTCCCGGTGATGGTCATCGGCAGCGAGGCGAAGGGGCTGGCGGATGGCCGCCTCGCCGACATCGCACCGACGCTGCTGGCGCTGCTCGGCGTGCCGCAGCCGGCCGAGATGACCGGCTCGTCGCTGTTGCGCTGAACGCGTCTTTCTCGGCCCAAAACGAAAACGGCGCGGACCGAAGTCCGCGCCGTGTCGAAAGGGTAGGGGGCTGCCCTTCAGTATTTGCGGACCGTCGGGGCCGGCGCGTAGGCGACCGGCTTCTCGACCGGACCGCAGCAGCTCGGATCGCTGAAGTTCCAGCGCATGCCGATGCGGACGTCGTGGCTGTCGATGCCCTTGAACCGCACCGAGGAGCTCGGATTGGTGAGCAGGCCCTGGGCGCCGCGCAGGCCGACCGTCGGGCCGTCGCCCATGTTCAGGTAGCGGTAGCCGATGTCGAGCTTGAGGTTCGAGGTGACGTCGTAGGAGACGCCAGCCATCAGCGCCCAGGCGAGGTTGGTCTTGCTGGCCGAGTCGCCATAGGCATAGGAGGCATTGGCGAAGGCGGCGCCGACGGCCTGGTTCACGCCGTTGTCGGCGAGGCCGCTGACGGTGTGGTTGGCCATACCGATGCCGACCCCGAGATAGGGCGTCAGGCAGTTCCAGGTGCCGAGATCGATATAGGCGTTGGCGAGCGCGACGAAGGTCGCCACATCGGCGCGGTAGATATTGGTCTGGTTGGTCGGCACACCGAAATTGTAGCTGATCTGGTCGCGGCCATTGAAGGAGCCGCCGCGATACTCGCCCGTCAGGTCGAAGCGCAGATAGCTGTTGAACTGATAGCCGATGCCGACGCCGGCGAAGGCGGCGAAGCCGCGATCGGGCTTGACGGTGGAGAAGGACGTCACGCCGGTCGTGGCGATCACCGGGGCGTTGTTCAGCTTCACGTCGAGCTCGTCATAGGACTGCGAGCCGACGCCGATATCGCCGCGCAGATAGAAGCCGCTGCTGATCGTGCCCTTGAGACCGAGCGGCTCCGGCGGCGGCGGCGCAGGGTAGGCGAGATCGGCGGCGGTGGCGGCGGACGCCCCGAGCGCCAAGGCGCCTGCCAGCGCAATAGTTTTCAGGCTGCCCATGGCAGTGTCCCTCGCGTTTGCGCGGCACCCGTTACGCAGGCCGCGCGTGTTACCGACGAGGGAACGATGCCGCCAATTCCTTAAATGAGACTTAACCTTAGGAGTTAACCTCAACGAGCGGTGAAGATTTCTTCGCGGGTTAACAAATCCTCAACAACGGCAGGGCTTTGCCGCTGGTTTGACCGCTGGAACGGTTGCAGAACATGGGCGAATGAAAACGGCAGGCGAAGAGCAGGCGAATATTCGCCTCTCGGCGCCTGTTCTGCGGCTGTTCCTCCGGGCTGATCAGGACCAGCTGGTGGCGTCGTCGTGCGTGCGGTCCCACGCCATGACGGCATCAGTCAGGCGCTCGAGCTCGGCCTCTTCGGGGCTGCCTTCGATCGCGCCGGAGAGCTCCTGGATCCGCGCGGTCGCGGCCTCGTACTGCTCGAGGCTGGTGATGACGATCGCGGGCGTGGCGGTGGGGGACATGGCGGCGGCTCCTGCTGCAGCGGCAACGCGCGGGCGCAGCGGCCCGTTCCCATGGGTCTGGCCCGTGCGCTCGGCCAGCACGGTATAGTGCTCCATCACGCTCGGCCGGGAGGTGAGGTTGCGGCCGCCGCATTGGGAGCAGCGATAGCGCAGGCAGATGTCGGGGATGGCGAGATCCTCCGGCATGGAACGCGTCGAGATCTCGGCATGGTGGTGGCAGTCGCCGCACCAGATCTCCGCCATATGCACGCCGGCGGCGCGCTCGGTGCCGACCGTCGCCGGCTGGATCTCGCGGCCGTCCCTGTCTCGCGATCGTCGGTGGTTCATCGGGCCGCGTTGGCGACATGTTCGCGCAGCGCCTCGAGGCGCTGGCGGCAGAGCGGGAAATCCATCGTGATGTCGCCGGCGCTGCAGTAGTCGACGATCAGATCCGTCGGCTCGCCGTCGCGGGCCGCGAAGACAGTCCGCAGCTCGTCGAACAGCTCATAGGCCGCATTGGCGGAGCGCATCGGGAAATTGGCGACCGTGACCGGCTCGAGCTCGTCGGCCGACTTGCCGCAGATGTGGATCCCGGTGCGGCAGGGGGCGTAGGGCTGGCTCATGTTCCGGCCTCGTTCTTGGCCTGCTGCACGCCCACCAGCAGCTCGCTCAAAAGCCGATCGAGCGTCTGCGGCAGCATGACCGACATTTCCGCAACGAAGGGGCCTGTGGCCGCAGCTGGCATCGGGCCATGGATCGTCCAAGGCTCGCCGTCGCGGTTGACAGTCACGAAGCACTGGCCTTCGTCGTGCTGTTCTATATCGAAGGTGAAGTGCATCACAGCTCTCCCGTCATCTTCTCGGCCGCGGCGTCGGCTTCCTCGCTAGTGTGCGGCAGGTAGTGCTCGATGATGTCATAGCCTTCGTTAAGGCTATGGCCAGAGAGGTTGACGGCGCGCTCGATCGGGATGCCGAGGACGCGGACCATGTGGACGAAGCCGCTGCGGCGGCCGTCCCGCGCATGCAGCCCATCGAGGTGGCCCCAGCGCTCCGGATCCACCGCGATCGCGCGCTTCACCACGATGTTCATGGCCTGGCTGATGTTGCGGCGCGTGTAGGGCTCGCGCGTGCGCTCGTTGACCAGGAGGTGTCCGCTCGGCACGCGCAGCGGCTCCGGCCGCTCGGTGAGGCGGCGCGCCATCAGCGGCGGCAGGCGGGTGTCGATCGCCACGCCGGGCTCGAGCTCGTAGCGCTGGCCGACCTTGCGGCTCTTGCTCTGGTCGAATTTGAGCCGGGTCGAGCCGTCGGCCTCGCGGTGCAGATGCTCCTCGCGCCAGTCGATTACATCCGTGATGCGCTGCGCACAGGCGAAGGCAAAGACCAGCGCCGTGCCGAGCGAGGGCCGCGGCGTCCAGCCCCGGCCGCCCTTGGGCGAGACCGTGCCGTCGGCCACGCGGACCAGGTGGCGCAGATCCTCGAGCGTCATGAGCCGCTTGCGCTTGCGGGCGCCTTTCAGGCCGAGCGCGGCGAAGGGATTGACGTCGCTGCCGACCTTGCCGGTGTCGATCGCCCATTTGAACAGGGCGCGGCCGCAGGTGGCATAGGAGCGGGCGCTGCCGGGCGCCCGGCGCTTCAAGGGGTCGATCCAATCCTTGACGCGGGCGCGCGTGATCAGCACCGCGACCTCGTCACCGAACTCGGCCTCGAGCGCCTTGAGGTAGAAGCCGAACTGCCGGCGCGTGCTCTCTCGCAGGCCGCGCCAGGCGTCACTGCCTTTGCCCGCCTTGTCCTGCCCGCCATAGCGCCAGAGATTGGCGAGCTGGCTGACCGTGAGCGGGCCGGCCTGGCGCTTTGGGATGCTGCGCTTGCCCGCGGCCGGCGCCTCGGCCGGGGCGGCCTGCTCGCGCTTCCAGGCCTCGACGGCGGCGTTGAGCCGGCGGGCCTCCTGCTCGGCCACCTTGCGATCGCGCCCGAGCGAGACGCCCTTCCAGTGCGGGCGGATATCCGGCCCCGCCTTCCATTTGAAGATGCCGGAGGCATCCCGCGACAGGCGCAGGATGGGCTCTGCCGCGGCCCTGCGCGGCCGCTGGGCGGGCTTCGGTGGATTTCGCATGTCCAAGTCCCCCTTGAACGGTGATGAAGGCTAGCGGGCGCCGCCGGCGAGCGCAAAGAGCGGCAGGCGTTCGACCGGGGCGGCCGGCCGTCTGATGGCGCGCGGCGGCACGGCCGCGAGCAGGCGGGCATAGTAGATCCCGGCCGGGGTGAGGCGGGCCTTGGTGCGGCCGCGGGCGCCCGTCTTGATCTCGACCAGGCCGAGCTGCAGCGGCTTGCGCAGCTGGCGCTGATCGAAGGCGCCGAGATCGACGAAGCGGCCGCGCGGGTTGCGCCACCACAGGAAGCGCAGCGAGGCCTCGGTGCCGATGGTGAGCGGTTGCATGTCACGGCCCCCAGAATGAGAGGAAGGGATTGAAGCGGACGCCGAGGGCGATGATGACCAGCGCCGCGCCGACGAGCAGGGCGGTCTCGACCGGGCCGCGGCGGGGTGGCTGCGGCTCCGTCATGGGCGGGCTCCGATGCGACGCTGTGCCGTCTTGGGGCCCACCATGATAGACGGTGGCCGCGGTATGGATCCGACCAGTGGCCGCCAGAGGTGAAGACAGAAGGGGTGATAATTGACGTGATCGGCCGGCGGCACATGCAGCTGCATGGCCGTCTCGTCGTCGTGGAAAAACCGGCGCTTGACAAACTCCATTTCCGTCCAGGTCGGGCAGCGGTTTTCCAAGGAGACCGAGACGTGATCCCATCCGTCGCCGCTGGTCGCGATGATCCGCAGCACGCCGCCGGTGTCTGGGCACCGCATACCGAACAGGCCAGCGATTGCCGGATCCGCGCCGTTGAACCATGCCTCGATCTCGGGGCTGGTCACGCGGTGGCGGTCAAAGTTGCGCAAATCTCTCATGCCCGGCCTCCCTGGATCAGCTCGAGGGCGGGCAGGCGCGCGCCGGCGCCGGCCTCGCGCCTGGCCTTCCAGCCCAGCACGGCCGGCGGGTGCCAGCGCTTCTCGTTGCGGTGCCACGGCATCGGCGCCGGGAAGGCCTGCGCCTCCCAGCCCGCCATGCGGCGCTTCACCGTGTCGATCGACAGGCCGAAGACGGCGGCGAGATCCGCATAGTTCCACCAGCCCTTGGCCGGATCGCCCAGCGGACGCAGCGGGGTGACGGTGCTCATGGCCGCACGTCCGGCAAAGCGTCATAGAAGCGCCCGTGCAGCATGCGGCCATTCTCCCGCTTGCCGCTGCGGCGCATGACAATGCCATCGAGCAGGACATCGCCGGGCTCCACCTCGCAGCCGGGGTTTTTCCACTCGCCCCACTGCTTGAAGAAAAAGGCGGTGCCGGCCGCCTCGCACTGCGTGCGGATCCGGTGAACCCATTGGGGGTGCATCGGTCGCGCGCCGGGGCCACTCTCGCCCCCAACGATGATCCAATCGAGTTTTGCAGGGAAGCTGCCGCCGTCACCGGCATCGGAGCAGAAGCGGCCGCGTAGTGCATCGATAAACCAGTTGCGCCTGTCGTGCTTGTTCTTTGGCCACGAGAGTGCACCGAGCTGTATCGGCCCGAGCAGCGGCTCGGCAGAAACGAAGGTGAAGATCGGCCGCAACTCTGCGGCTGCCGCCAGCAGCAGCGGCACATTGCGGTCGGCGTCGTCCTGGTCGCCGCAGCTCGTGCCGAGCGCGACATTCGCCGGCAGGCCGCCGGCCGCCTCGACCATCTTGACGATATTGCCCGGCCGCTTGGTCAGCAGCAGCCAGACCAGCTGCGGCGTGGCGCGGATGAGGTTGAACAGGTCCGCCCGCCACTGCGCATCCACCTGGTTGTCGAAGACATCGGCCAGCGAGGCGCAGAAAACGAAATGCCGCTCCCCGGCGGCGATCGCCGCCTTGTTCCAGGCGATCGGCTGCCGCCAGTACTGCGCCGTCGTGCGCTTGCGCTCGCCATGCGGACCCCACTGGACCGTCTTGAGGCGGTGATCCATGCGCGCCTCGGCATAGCAGTTGTCGCAGGCGGCCGTGACCTTCGTGCACCCGATCCAGGGATTGAAGGTGTGGCGAGCCCACTCGATTTTTGTGTCCTTCATGCCGCCCTCGCGCTGCTGCCGGCGGCGATCGACTGGACGATCGCGACGACGGACTGGCGGGCCTGGTCGCCGAGCTGCGGCCAGGCGCGGGCGATCTCGACGCCCTGCGGGCTGGCGAGGAAGGCGCCCTCGAGGAGCTGCTCCTCGGAGGGGCCGGCATCCTGCGCCGGCAGGCCCTCGAGGAAGAAGGTCGCCCGGCAGGCCAGCGCCCGGGCGAGATCGTGAAGCCGGCTCGCGCTGACGCGGTTGGCGCCCTTCTCGTATTTCTGGATCTGCTGGAAGGTGATGCCGCAATGGCGGGCCAGCGTCTCCTGGCCCATGCCCAGCGCCATGCGGCGGGCGCGGATGCGCTGGCCGACATAGCGATCGACGGTGTGAGGCTCCTTGGTCATGTGTCGCTCCCCTCAGTGGTGGTTTCTTCGCCGTCGGGCAGGTCGATCGAGACCATCCAGTCGGGATGGCAGGCCTGCCAGGCGCGGTGGTCCGGTGCGCCGCGCTGCAGTGCGAGCGCGTCCAGCGCCTCGTCCTCATTGCGGGCGGTGATGGTGCGCAGCAGCGGCTCGCCCCGGGGCGGCGTGGTCCGGATGACGAAGTCGCGCTGTGCCTCGTCCTTGGACGTGTCGGGTTTGCTGGTGTCGGTCATGAGCGGATCTCGCTGTCGGGCGGGGTGGCGATCGCCGCGGCCTCGCGGCCGAGCTGCTCGAGCTGCAGGCGCATGGCCTCGCGGCAGGGTTCGAAGGCGTAGAAGCGGGCGCGCGCGGAGGGCGTGACCATGAAGGTGGCGGCCGCCTCGCAGAGAAAGCGGGCGCTGACGACGGCGCCGGCGCCCTCGTCGTTCTCGAAGCCGCGGCTCTCGAGCCGGCGGGCTGGCACGCCGCATTGCGGGCAAGCGGCGAGCCGCGCCTCGAGCGCGATGCGCAGGCGCAGCACGGGGTCGTAAGCCACCGGCGGCGCCTCGAGGGCGTCGAGCTGCTCGAGGCGGCTCATGCGCGGCCGACCTCGGCCGTCGCCTCGACGAACTCTGAGCCGGGCGTGCCGCCCGGACCCAGGACCGTGGCGGCGCGGAACGTGATCTGCCGCATCATCATGTTGAACAGGCCGACCGCGTCTTGGCTCTCCGTGCCGCCGGCGAGCGTCGAGCAAACGGAGGTGACGGCGTTGCCGATCGCGTTGGTGAGGGCGAGGAAGATCTCGTAATCGTCGGCGCCGTTGTCGCGCTCGGCCGCCAGCGCACGGGTGGTCGCGGCCAGGATCTGCTCGATGCAGCGGGCGTGCCGCAGGTGAACGGGGCTCTCGCCGGCCGAAGCCAAGAGGTGTGAGCGCATGGCGGCGATGGCGCGCTCGGCCGCCTCGCTGTGCGGGGTCAGCGTCGTCATCGGGCCGGCCCTCCCGTCGGGAGGGCGACGCCGGCGGACTGGCTGGCGAGGGCGTCATAGGCCCAGTCGCTCTTCTTCCAGGCATCGACCAGGACGGATTTGAGGAAGGCGGGATCCTCGCTCTCGAGCACGGCCGTGCGGTAGGCGCTGCGGACCAGCGGCGCGCGCGGCCCGGGCCCGTTGAAGAGGCCGGCCGCGAGCTCGCGCGACTGGCTGCAGTCGGCCCGGGCCTGGCCGAGATCCGCCTGGACCTGGTCGAGCGCGGCGAGCGTGCGGTCGATGCCGCGGAAGGTGAGGCCGAGGGCCTCCTTGATCTGCGAGAACTCCGGCGGCTCGCCGGCGGTGGTGGCTTGGGCTGGCGCTGACATGAACGGCTCCCGTTGCAGCCGCGAAGCAGCGGCATGCAACCAGCGATAGCTGACCGATCATCATCGGTCAATAAACGTATCGCGTGCCGTTTCGTATCGGATGGCCTGTGCGGCGCACCTAAGCCATTTTCACATGACAGGGGATAACGAGGCAACTGTCAGATGGTGCGCCTAATCACTCTCGCGCTGATGTTGAACGTAGCGACTGCTGCAGCCGAGGATGAGCGGCGACAGGCAGCATTTGATGCATCGGCATCGTACGTCGATTGCCGAACGACGCATTCAAATCCGCATGTGAGAGATCGCTGTCTCGACGGAGTTGTCGAAGAAGCTAGGGAGACGTTCAAGTTTTATATTGCGGCGCTGAAGCGAAAATACAGGGCAGAGCTGTCAACAGAGCACGCCACGAAGGCGCAAATTGAACTGTCGAAGAAAATGCTCAGCGCCGCAGAGACGATGGAGCGCAGTTATCAGCCGGCCATTGAGGCTCAATGCTTTTTAGCTGAGTACGAAGGCGTGTCGCCGGCGCGCAATAAGTTTCTTGGTCAGTCTTGCCTCACCTTGCACTATGGCTTGGCAATAAACCGCCTTCGGGACTTGCGCCGCCGGATCAACTAGCGCTTCCGCGGCCGAAACATTGCTTCGACGACGCCCTTGATCGCGACCGAGTTGTCGTCGACCAGGCGCGGACGACGGTAAGCTTCCTCGCTCGATGCAGCGATCAGAAATGGCGGCTCGAAGATGCGGAACACGGTTTCTGCCCGGCCGGTCTGCCAGTCATAGAGCTGGGCGCAAACGATGTCGCCGGCGCTGGGCTTGCCGTTGAGATCGACGATCAGGATGTCGCCGGGGCGATAACCGGCCATATCGAGGGCGTTGCTGCGCAGCGTCCAAGGGTGAACGTGGTCGCGATCGTCGATCATTGCGTCCACCGCCGCCGCAAAGGTGTGCCGCAGATCGATCTGGTAGGGCTCCGCCTCGAGCTCACGAAAACCGGAATTAAGCGGGCCGGCTTCGCCCAAGGCATCGGTAGACACAGGCACGCCCATCGCGTCGGAGATCCGGCGCAGGGACAGCGTTTCCAGCGTCCCGGCGCGATGCTCCTTGTTGTAGAATTGTGTGAGGCTGGACGGGTTCATGTTCGCCCGTCGCGCGATCTCGGTCAGCGTCGCGCCGGAGATCGCGCGGACCTGGTCGAGCCAGCGCTTCTGCGCCTCCCGCAGCTCCATCTTGATCTCTGATCGTGCGCGTCCCGCCACAGGAAACGTCCATCCGTCCGACTTAACACGGACAGAGGGATGAACCTGCGAATGATGCACCGCTACACTCAACTTGACCCTTGCAACGCGACCGCAAATCAGATTTGCATCGGTCAACAATCATATTTGAGGCGGATTAGCAAATGGACCCAGTCGATCTGGCTTCGCGGGCGGGCAGGATCCGGCTTCCGGCGATCGAGATCGCCCGGCGTTCCGGCCTCGACAAGGACACTGTCCACAAGACGCTGAACGCGAAGAACGACGCGCGCCGCTCAACCCTGCAGGCGGTCGAGGCCGTCATCGTCGCCGAGGAGCTGGCGCTGCGTGATGATCTGCTGCGGCAGCACCCCATCGCCGCGGCGCCGGCCGCCGAGCCGGCCCGGGAGGCCGCGTGATGCGCGCCATCTGGCATGGGCTGCACTGGGGCTTCGGTTTTGCCTGGGGGCTGATTGCCGCTGCCGGCGTCTTCCTCGGCCTGGCCCGCCTTCTCGATCTCGCGGGGCTGCTGTGATGGATCAGCTCAACTGGACAGTTTGGCCGCGCTATCGGGAGAGCGAAGCATCGTTGCGCGCGCTTCGGCTAGAGACGTCAACAGAGCCGCCGCAACCGGGGCAGGCAGCAGAAACACGGTTTCTCGATCCGCTTCCTCTGGCCCGTCTCGCGCCGTCAGCGCCAGCCGCACCAATCCGTCTTCGCGGCAGGCGAAAGTGAAGTCCGTGACCAGCCAAGCCTTGTCCATCGTGCGCTCCTCCAAGGGTGGAGCTTCGCTCGCCCTGCGGGGAGCGAGCAAGGCCCTTCCATCCGGCCGGGTGGCCGCGGCCGGGGTGGGCGGCCCTGTGCGGCGCCGCCTGTCCGGCGCCGGCCGGCCGTGGTCCCCCTGCGGCTGGCCGGCGGCTCTTGCGTGTGTTGCGTCGCGTTTGCCCTCCTTGGGCGTTTCCTCCCTAGCCTTGCCGGCGGTGCCCGTTCCCGGGCCCGCCGGCCTTTTCGCGTCGGTTGCGTCGTGTCCCTCGAAGCCCGGGATGACGCGAGGACACTGATGGCCAAGCCTGCCGTGCCGGTGCCCGGCTCCGCCTCGCGCGAGCCCTGGCATATCGACGTGATGGTCGAGGAGCTGCGCGCCAAGCGGCGCAGCGAAGAGACCTATCTGGTGTGCCAGGTGCGCCAAGGCCGGCTGCTGCAGAAGGCCTGCGACTTCAAGCTCGCCGCCCTCGACGAGACGGTGAAGCTGCTCGAGATGATCGCCGATGCCGAAGGGCGGCTGCTGCAGCGTGCCAGCACCGCCGGCGGCTTCGTGCCCGTCGACACGATCGAGACCCTGATCCTGGACTGGCGCCGCGATCTCGCCGCCCGGGCCGAGGCCGCCCGCAAGGCGAGCGAGGCCGCGCCGGCGGAGGCGCCCATTACCGGCGTGACCGGCGGGCAGAAGTCGCTCTTCGTGCATGCGGCCAAGGCCGAGCGGGTGCCGGCGTGAGCGTCCCCAATGCCTCCGGCGTCTATGAGGACCGCGTGCTGCACTGGGCGCGGTATGACGGCATGCCGGCGGAGCTGCGCCGCGTCTACCAGCTCGCCCCCTTCAACATGCATATGGGCCGGGCCCGGCAGCGCCTCGAGGTCTATGCCAAGGCCGGCGCCGACGCCGCCAAGATGCGCACGGCCGAGATCTTCCTGATCTGCCGGCAGCTGCAGGACCGCTGCCGCGAGACCTATGGCGAGGACCATCCCGATGCCGGCCGCTCGCGGCTCGGCCAGCGGATGCGGCGCTCGCCGACGGGAGGGCGCAGCCAGTGAGCGGCCCGGTCTCCCTCGACGCCATCAAGCGGGATCTCGCAGCGCAGGTCGACGGGCTGGTGCCGCAGCTCTATCCGAACGCGCGCCGTGCCGGCGGCTACTGGCAGATCGGCTCGCTCGCGGGCGAGCCAGGCGCCTCGCTCTATATCCACCGCAGCGGCGGCCGGGCTGGCCAGTGGCGCGACGCGGCGTCGGGCGAGAGCGGCTCCATGCTCGACCTGGTCGCGGCCGCGATGTTCGACGGCTCCTTCCGCGAGGCCCTGAAATGGGCGCATCACCGCATGGGTGTGCTGACGCCGGCGGAGCTACGCCAGCGCGAGCGCGACGCCGAACGCGCCAAGGCCCGCCAGGCCGACGAGGACGAGGCGCGGCGCGTGACCGCGCAGAAGGCAATCCGCCGGCGCTTCTTCGTCGAGGCGCGCGCGATCGGCGGCACGCCGGCCGAGACCTATCTCGCCGGCCGCGGCATCCATCTGCGCGAGCTCGGCAAGATGCCGGGCGCGCTGCGCTTCCACCCCGGGCTGCTCTGCCCCGAGCATGGCGGCGAGCATGGCGTGTTGCGGCCTTGCCTGCTCGGCCTGGTGCTGCGCGGCGACGGCTCGCCGACGGCGCTGCACCGCACCTTCCTGCATGTTCATCCCGATGGGCGCGTGACCAAGGCGAGCGAGGATCCTGACCTGCCCATGGCCAAAGCCAAGCAGTCGCTGGGTCCGATTGAGGGCGGCTTCATCCCGTTGTGGCGCGGCCGCTCTGGCAAGGCGCTGAAAGAGGCTGAGGCGACCGAATGGGTGATCCTGACCGAGGGCATCGAGGACGCGCTTTCAGCGGCTTACGAGCTGCCGGGCGAGCGCATCTGGGCCGGGATCTCGCTGTCCAACATGGGCAAGCTCGATTTCCCGCCGCATCTCTCGCGCTTCTGGTGGCACCGCCACCGCGACGGCGAGGCCGCCACCCGCGATGCCGAGGCTTCGATCGCCCGGCTGATCAGCCGCGGCGCGACCGTGCGCGAGATCTGGGCGCCCGAGCCGTTCAAGGATTTCAACGAGGCACGCCAGGCCGCCGACCGCGCGCGCCTGGCCATGCCGCAACAGGGGAGGGTGGCGTGAAGCGCTTCAAACGCCGCTGGGGCGATGACGATCGCCATTTCGGGCCGTTCACCTTCGCGCGTCGCGAAAAATGGCGCCCCTTTGCCATCCTGCTCAGCTCCGGCAGCAGCGATCCGGAAGAAGGTGGCTGCCATCTGCGCGTGCAGGCTTTCGGCTGCACGCTGATCTGCGAGCTGCCCGCGCTGGTAAAGCCTGATCGCTCATGGGTCGACACCTCGCAGTACGACTGGAACAAGGGCAACCCCGGCGCCGGTTACTGGGACGAGCATCGTCGCGATTATGGCTTCTCGCTCTGCGACGGCTTCCTGCAGGTCAAGCTGGGGCGCCAGACGCACGACAGCAGCACGACGCAGGACTGGGGTTATTTTCTGCCCTGGACGCAGTGGCGCCAGGTCTCGCACAAGGTGTTCAATCCGGACGGCTCGCTCCATGCCGACGTCGCGCGCTGGGACTGGCGCGAGCGTTTCGACGCTATCGACAAGTTGCCGCGGATCCGTTTCGCCATCGTTGACCACGACGGCGAGTGCGTCACTGCGTCGACGCATGTCGAGGAGCGCCGCTGGCGCCGCGGCACGGGCTGGTTTCGCTGGCTCGGCTATGTCTGGCCGGTCAAACGTGACCGGTCTCTCGACATCCGCTTCGCCTCGGAGGTCGGGCCGGAGAAAGGCTCTTGGAAAGGGGGTCTGATCGGTCACGGCATTTCGATGCTGGCCGGCGAGACGCCGGACGAGGCCATGCGGCGGTACTGCTCGCAGGAGCATCGCGCCAAGGGCCAGAAGTACCGTCTCACCTTCGTCGGGCGGATGCCCGAGCCTGAGGTTGTGTCATGAGCGGCGATGCGCCCATTCATCCGGTCGCCGGCTTCCCGCATGCGGGCGGTGGCGAGCTCTGGGCCACCGGCCTCACCAAGCGAGAACACTATGCCGGCCTGGCGCTGCTTTCGCTGGGGACCTGGTGCCCGGCGTACGACGAGCATGGAGCCGCTGCCTATCTCAGCACTGAGAGCGGGCAGCGCCTGCGCGCTCAATGGGCCGTGGCGCAGGCCGATGCGTTGATCGCCGCGCTGGCCTCCGCCGACGAGGTGGCACCATGAGCGCCGAAGATGATGACCGCCTGCTGAGCCAGGCCCAGCTCTGGCTGCAGGCTCTCGTGCCTCTGACGGATGTCGACCCGGAAGCGACGACGATCCGCATCAAGGTCAAGGGCGCATCGGGCGAGCAGGCGATCAGCTCGGTTTCGCTGGCCGACACCATGAGCGCGCTGCAGATCCGAAACGGCAAGGCGTTGACAGGCGTTGGGCAGCAGCTCGCCGCGACGTCTGAGGCGATTGCCGCATCATGACGGACGAGGCGCCCAAACTCTCGCCGATTGCGGACCACTTCAAGGCCCTGCAGGCCGAGCAGGAGGACCAGGCGCGCCTCGAGGCGCAGCGCCAGGCCGAGATCCAGCGCGCCGACGACGAGGCGCGACAGCGCGAGGCCGACCGGCGCCAGCTCCGCGCGATCAAGAAGAAGACGGGCGAAAGCGAGGCCTATCGCTTTGGCCGGGCGCTCGGCTACGGCAATGACGACATCGCCGAAATGCTGGCACCACGGCCGAAGCCGAAGCCAGACGCCGCCCCTGCGCCCGCGGCCGATGGCGGTGGCGATCGCGACGGGGGCGGCGACGACGCGGCGCCGGCCGGGGAAGGCTCGCCGCATTTCAAGCCGAAGGAGCGGCCGATCAAGCCGCTGCCGGCCGACTGCCCGATCGTGCCGCTCGGCAAGCTCAACGGGCGCTATTTCTACCTCGACCCGCTCGGCCAGCTGCGCGAGCTCGCCGGCAAGGACCACAACGCCATGGGCCTGCGCGACCTCGCTGGGACGCGTGTGGAGTATCTCTGGCGCCTCTGGCCCAAATACCGCGAGGACGGCACCCAGACCGGCTGGAAGGCCGATGAAGCGGCCGAGAGCTTGATGACGGCCGCCAGCAACAAGGGCGTTTTCAACCCGCTGACGCGGATCCGCGGCGTGGGCGGCTGGGCCGATGCGCGCGGCAACCTGGTGCTGCACGCCGGCGACGGCGTCCTCATCGATGGCGAGTGGAAGCCGCCGGGCCAGTATGAGGGGCTGCTCTACCCGGCCGACGACGCCATGGTGCGCCCGGCCGAGAGCGGCGAGGCCACGCGCCTGGCGATCGAAAAGCTGCTCAAGCGCCTCGACCAGTGGAACTGGCAGAACGACATCGGCGAGGGCGGCAAGCCGCTCGACCTGGACGGCTCCGGCCATCGCCTGCCCTCGCTGGTGCTGCTGGGCTGGCTGGCGGCCGCCCGCGCCGGCGCCGCGCTGCGCCTGCGGCCGATCGTCTGGCTCACCGGCGACGCCGGCACCGGCAAGACGACGCTGATGGATCTTCTGTCGATCGTCCTCGGCGGCGGCCTGGTGAAGGCCACGAATGCCACCGAGGCCGGCGTTTCGACTGTCATCGGCCACTCAACCAAGGCCGTTCTACTGGACGAGAGCGAGAACGAGGCGCAGGGCCAGCAGATGGGCAAGCTGATCAAGCTCGCCCGCGAGAGCGCCACCGGCGGCAACAAGCTGCGCGGCTCCTCCGACCACAAGGGCCACGAGTTCAACGCGCGCTCAGCCTTCATCTTCTCGTCCATCATCATCCCCCCGCTGCAGCCGGCAGACCGATCGCGCATGTCGATCCTCGAGCTCGGCGCGCTGCCCGCCGGCGCCGCGTTCTCCCTGGACGAGGCAGAGTGGAAGCTCGTCGGCCAGGCGCTGGTGCGCCGGCTGATCGACGGCTGGCCCCGATGGCCCGAAGTCTTCGCCCGCTATCGCGACGCGCTGCTCAAACGCGGCATGCAGGCGCAGCGCGGCCTCGAGCGGTTCGCCACGCTGCTCGGCATGGCCGAGCTGATGCGCTTCGACGGCGAGCCCGACAGCGACACTGTCGAGGCGCTGGCGGCCGCCTTCTCAACCGTCGATGCCGAGGAAGGCACCGACTGCGAGGCGATGCTTCACCACCTGCTCTCGATCCCGCTGGACGTGTTCCGCGGCGGCGAGCGGCAGACCGTGGGCGCCCTGGTGGCCCGCGCCAGCGGGCTCGACCGCGAGAACCCGCACTCGATCGAGAGCTGCCGCGACGCGCTCAAGGCCTGGTCGATCTTCGTCGACGGCTGCGAGGATCTGACGGGCACGACGGCCACCGTGGTGCTGCCGAACACCGGCGAAGGCCTGCGGCGGCTGTTCGACAACACCAAGTGGCGCGGCGAGGCCGGTGTTTCTGGCGGCTGGTCTCAAGGCATGAAGCGCATCAAGGGCGCCGTCGACGTCAACTCGAGGCGCTTCGGCGGCCGCGGCTACAGGGTGCCGGCGCGCGCTTTCCTCATGATGGAGGAGGGCGACTGATGCAGTCCTGCGAAGTATCCGCGACCCTCCGACCCGTTGCGCGCCAGTATTCATGCGCCCCTGCACCCGTGTTCCATCCCATGAAGTGGACGCGCGGGCGTTCGGGGTGGATGCGCGATCTGCAACGGGGTTGCAACGGGGTGCGGGGAGATGCGTTGCAGGTCAAGTCATTGAGATTGCTGCGCTTTTCGCGATCTGCAACGCTGCAACGCTGCAACGGGGTTTTGGCCCGTGTGTGTGGGCGCGACGCGACGCGATGCGGGCACACATACGCGCGCGGGACGCGTTGCGCCGTTGCAAAGCTCTTTTAAGAGAGTGATATCAATGACTTGGGCTGCAACGCATTTTGCAACGCTGCCCGCAACGGGCGTTGCGACGTTGCGGACCGCGCCTCTCCTCGAGGCCCAGACCGCCAGCCACGGCGCGCGATCGATTAAATATCCGCCGATATCGGCGGGTGAGGGGCGCGGATCCCCGATCTGGGGTGTTTGCTGCGCGTGCGCCGCCGGCTTGGCGCCGGCCGGCGTCGCGGCGGCCCGCGCGGAGCTCGACCTGGTGCTCGACCAGGGCGGCGCGGCCTCGGCGGGCCGGATCGTGCAAAATCAAGGGCTTGGCGGGTGCGAGGCGGTGCCATTCGCCTGTTCGGCGTTCGCCTTCGCCGGGAATGTCGAGCCTTTCCAAGGGCTTGGCGCGGCGCAGCGGTTAACCGTTCGCGCTAAGCGTCGTTCGCCTGCAGCCTGGGGGGCGGCCTCGCGCGAGACCCCGCCCCCCCGGTCCGGCCGGACCCCCAC
>LSIG01000065.1 GCA_001556125.1 Rhizobiales bacterium CCH10-E5
CCCGACAATCCAAGCGCGGCCGTCTTTGGCTTGCGGACGGACCCTGCATCCGCCTTCGCGCCGAGCGGCCCAACCATGCCTGGTCCTACGACTTTGTCGAGGACCGCACCCATGACGGGAGAAAGTATCGCATGCTCAACATCATCGACGAGTTCACGCATGAATGCCTGGCGATCCGCATCGACCGAAGGCTGAAGGCGATCGATGTCATCGACGTGCTCTCGGACCTGTTCATCCTGCGCGGCGTGCCCGGGCATATTCGTTCAGACAACGTCCTATGTCGGGAGGCAGCTTTGGGCTTTGGCCAACAGGTCTCATCGCGCCGGCAGATCGCCGACGTCGGCAGTAAGCTGATCCAGATGGTTTCCACCGCCAACGGGATCGCTCCCAGCCATAGCAAACACAGGATCCAGCGGCATTGACGCGGCCGTGGTCCTCACCGTCCTCAAGACGAGATACGCACCCAGGTGGAAGGCCCGAACATTATCTACAGGGTCGCCTTTGGCGCCCTCACGGCCCTTGCAGAGAGGGGTCCTTCCACCTGGCACCCGGTCGCTCCAGGAACGGCCGGTATTCTGTCCCCGTCTTGACGACGGCATGCGCCACCCGCGCCATCTTGGCGGTGAGCGCGGTCATCGCCTTGCGACGGCGATCGGCATCGTCCGCGTGGCCGGCAACATAGCGGCCGAGCTTGTCGCGGAAGCTGTTGTCACATTGGCGCGCGGCGACCTGCGCCGCCATCCAGAACGTTCGGCGCAGGCGGGCATTGCCGTACTTCGACAGCTTAGTCCGACCGCGGAATGTGCCGGATTGGCAGGTAGCGAGGTCGAGGCCGCAGAACTTCAGGAACTGGCGGTGGTGGCCGAACCGTCTCAGGTCTCCGGCCTCGGCGAGGATTGTCAGAGCGTTGATCGGCCCGATTCCCGGAATCCGCCGCAGCAACTGGTAATCGTGATGATCAGCCAGCGTGACCTGCGCGATCTCCTCGATCCGGTTGCGCTCCCGGATCAGGCCCCGCGCCTGGGCAATGATCATCCGGAACATCGTGATCGCGGTGCTCTCCTCCGGCACGGGCAATGCAATCGATGAGCAGGCCGTCTCGTAGATGTCGTTGATCAGCCGCGCCTTGGAGACCTTGCGGCCGACCAGAGGCCAGGCCTCCGTCACGAACGCTTCCCGCTCCAGCGCGAGGATACTGCCGGGCGTCGGGAAGCGCTCGATCAGTGCCAGGAACCAATCCGAGCGGCTATTGCCGGCGAAGCGGCCGATCTCCGGGAAATACAGCGGGAGATAATGCGTCAGGATACGGTGCCAGGTCTGCGTCTTGGCCTTCGAGATCGTCTCGGGTGTCTTCGACAGCTCCTGGAGATCGTTGATGCCGGCGGCCAACGGGTCGACATAGACCTGCGTGGCACCGATCCGCAGCATGTGCAGAATGACCTGGGCGTCCTTGGGATCGTTCTTGTCCCAACCGTTGTGTAGCGCCTCTCGCGTCCGGGCGAGCGCGACCGAGGAGATCAGCCGCAGCTCGAAGCCTGCCGTCAGCAGCCGATAGGCGAGCGTGCGATGGTAATTGCCGGTCGCCTCGAAGCCGACAAGGATCGGCCGCCCGATCGCGGCAAGGTCCGCAGCCAGGCGGTCGTAATCCGGCTTGGTCGCCATCACGGTCATCCGCCGGCGTCGACCGCCTTCCGGCCGCTCGATCAGGACTTCCTGGCGGAGCTTCGACATGTCGATGGCTACCAGCACGACGCCGGTGGGAGTAGAAAAGCGCTTGGTCATGGTCGGCCTCTCTCCAAGGTGTTGTCTCGACAACTTCACTTTAGAGACCTGCTGCTCGGCCATGACCGCCGTGACGGCGCGCTGCGCTACGCAAGGCTTCGCGCGCCGTCAGCCAACGGTCGAGCCTCTTCCCAATGTGCTACGGCACCGAGTTCACCTCGATGGCGATCCTGCGCTGGTGCCAGGAGACCGGCGTCGCGTGGCACTACATCGCCCCCGGCAAGCCGACGCAGAATGCCTTCATCGAGGCGTTCAACGGGCGCTTCCGCAGCGAATGCCTGAACACCCACTGGTTCCTGACCCTTGCGGATGCGGCCGAAAAGATGGAGGCTTGGCTCAGATACTACAACGAGGATCGGCCGCACGGGGCCATCGGCAACAAGCCACCGATCCTGCTGCAAAATTCCGGCGGAACACCCAGCCCTCCGCCGTGATCGAAGACCAGAACTCTACCTTCCGGCGATCCAGCAGATGGTCTCGGATCAATGAAACCCAGGACTCTCCCTCAGAACGGAGGAGAAAAGGGTCTCAGGTCACACGCTCTCGGCGATCGTGCGCAGAAAATCAGGGTCGCCGCTCTTCGCGGGAAGCTCGGCAAGCGCTAATCTGTCCTCGGTCATCGGGTTCTCCGTTTCGGTCAGGTCGAAGTCTCGCAACTCCACCTTCTCAAACGGGCCCGGTGCCCACACCGGCTCAGGCCAAAAACGCAGCGGATTCTCCACTGCCGTTTCCACGGGAAGCGCTCCCCGAAATTACACAACCTGCGCGGACGCGAACTTCGGCAGCCATAGGCCTTAGATGATCTTCGTACCGATCTCATATATTTAGGTATGATGACGACGGGTTGGCATGAACGTGGCGAGGCGACATTGGCTGCGGTTTCTGTTGCGCGTTATGGCGAGCGTGACGGGGTGATTGCGGGGCTTTCCGCGACGCTTGGCGTTGCGGCGCAGACATTGCGGCGCGAAGCGGCTGCGGTGCGTTTTCTGCGCGACGACTTCGATGGACCGGGCGAACTGGGCTCGCGGCTTAGGCTCGCGCCGATGGCGTCGGTCGAGTTCATCGCGCGCTGGCAACGGCACGATCGGCAGGGCGCGCTGGTGGCGGCGCGGCGTGTGGCGGATGGCGAGCTCAGCGTGCGCGCGATCGCGCAGGCGGAGCGGGCGGCGCGTTCGAGCGGCGCCGATCAGCCGAGCCCGGACAGGCG
Organism: Rhizobiales bacterium CCH10-E5; assembly: GCA_001556125.1. Taxonomy (GTDB): domain Bacteria; phylum Pseudomonadota; class Alphaproteobacteria; order Rhizobiales; family Beijerinckiaceae; genus Allobosea; species Allobosea massiliensis. The sequence goes on from LSIG01000065.1 coordinate 2,990, forward strand.
AGCTGACCAGGTTTTTCGGGAGGCCGTCGCTGCGAGCTTTGCGGCGATCGGCGGCAAGGTCGAACGCTATGTCGTCGGCGGGTTCGCGGTCCCGTTCGATCTGTGCTGGTGGGTTCATCCACGATGGCCGGTCTTCGTCATCATCGTCGGCCCCTACGGCGACCGCGAGCGCTACGATGGGCGACGGGTCGACTGGTGCCTGCGGGCCCATTTTCACAGCCGGCAGAGCGAGGCGCTGATAGTCCTGGCGGAGCCCGGCGCGCTGGCGTCCTACGAGGCGTTCAGGGATCGCAACGGCCTGAGCTTCGATGTCATCGCATCGACCACGGGACGTTTCGGGATCGGCGCCGGCCAGGATGTCAGGTCGGTCTCGCGCGGACGGTGGAGCCAGGCCATTGTCCCTTGCGCCGTCTGATTCGATGATAACGACCGTCCGATAATAAGGGGCGCCCAGCGGCGTCGGTCGAGGTCAGCCATGACGAGCCTTGTCGAAACCCATGCCCGGATGGAGCGTCTGCTGGCGCTGCTGCCCGAGAGAACCCCCTCCGAAGGGACGATGCGCCAGTACCGTGGCGTGCATGAGCGGATGCGCCGGGCGGGCTGTTACGACCCGATGGCCTGCGCCTGTCCGGCAAGCTACAACCGGGCACGGGCTGCGCTGCACTTCTGCGCCCGCGAGACCCTGCTGCGGCTGAAGGCCGACCTCGAAGCGCGTTCGCGCGCTGGAGAGCGCAAGGCTGCGAGCCTCACTGCGGAGGCGCTGGCGCTGTATCTCGATCGGGTCGAACCGGCGATCCTGGCGCACCCGCCCTGCGCCGATCCGGACTACCGCGCCGCCTCGCCGTTCCGCGCCAAGGCGGACGCGCCCCGTCGCGGCGCCGGCTCGAAGAAGCACAGCCTGAAAGACAAGCCGGCCGACTGGCGCGAGCAGGTCTTCGTCGCGACGCCGGAGACCAGCCCCTACAAGGCCGCGATCGCGGCGATGTGCCTGTCGACCTGCCGCGTCGGCGAGTATGCCGAGACCATCCGCGACCAGCAGTACTCGCCGGGCGTCAGGGTCATCAAGCGCGACCGGCTCCTGGAGATTTTTACGATCGCGCAGAAAAGCCATAACGGCAAATACGGGCTCAGCATGTCCGGCGTGGTGGTCGCCATCGCGCAGGGCGGGGCGCCGGCGGCGCATCTTGCAAAACTGTGCGACGAGGCCGGTGGCGCGATCGAGATCGCGGTCGAGAGCACGGAGGGCTTGCGCAAGGCGGTGGGCCGGATTGCGGGGAGACTCGGCTTCAGCAATGTCTCGCCGAACTCGTTTCGCGCGCAGTGCATCGCGGACGGGAAGGTGACGCTTCCCAACGCTGAGATGGTCGCCGCCGGCGCTGGCCACTGCAGCATCCGCAGCCAGTCGCGCTATGGCCGCGCCGAGCATGGCCGGCGCGGTGGTGGCGGGCTGGTCGGAACCTTCAGCGAGCGGCAGCCGCGGCCGGCGTCAGTCGAGCGCATGGTTCGGTTCGAGGCGATGCGGCTGACGCGCGCGATCGAGCGCGGCCGCGCGCCGCCGCGCTTCGCGGCCTGATCGTCACGGACTGCCGGCAGCCCCGGCATCGCCCGCGCCGGCCGAAAGCTGCAGGCGCTCCATCAGCGGGCGCAGCACCTTGAGCTCGCCCTCGCAACGGACGATCTTGTCGCGCAGTTCGGTTTGCTGGTGATGAGCGGCGCGCAGCTTGCCGGCCGCCTCCTCGAGCCTGCCGCGCGCCTCGGCGAGCCTCGCCTCGCCAACCTCGACCTGCGCTTCGAGCGCGCGGATCGCGCCTTGCGCCTCGTCAAGCATCTCCCTGGCCGCCTTGCGCTCCTGGACCAGCTGGCCGTTGGCCTGAAGGACCGCCTCGCGCCAGAACTCGGCCGCGAAGGAATGTCCGGTCTCGATCAGCTTCTCCGGCAAGGGTGGCGCGAGATCGAGCGACTTCGGCCGCCAGGTCGCGCGAAAGGCGGTGATGGTGGTGTAGGAGCCCTTGCCCAGGAGCTCGCGGATGCCGTCATGGGTCGGCTTCTTGCCCTGCGCGTTCAGGGCGTCACAGGCGGCATGGACATGGCGCTCCTCGACGCGCTCGTCCTCGGTGGGACCCTCGGTGAAGGGCGGCGGGTTGATCTCGTGCTGGTCGTCGTCGGTCGACATGGCGGTTGTGGCTCGCGTGTGAGGAATGTATAACGCACATTACCACGATTCGCACCGCCGTCCAAGTTCGACTGACGGCTCTCTCGATCGAACGGTTAACTCACCGCTCCAGCCCCCTCCGATCCATGTAGCGCCTGTAGGATGTAGGCTACGTGCTACAGGCTACAGAGCTGAACGCGCGGCGGGCCAGCTGCAGGGCTCGCAAGCGGTGCTAGAATCAGCTGGCTCGGCCCGGCCTCGACCTGTCGGCGGTGGCCTGCAACGCGCTGCGGACGCTGGATGGTTCCAGGAAGCGAGATCGAGCCTTATTCCGCCTCTCGCCGCCCCGCGACCCTGGTCTTTGTGATGCTGTCTGCGGCCCTGTCGTAGGTGATCTCGAAGACGCCGAAGCGATCCTTGATCCGGCGCTTGGGGGACCTCTCCCCGACTGTGCGGGGATAGCCGCTTTGATGATCATCGCACGTGACGGCGAGCCAGGCGGATTGACCAAGGGTCGACCTCATCCGCCCGGGTGCGCCGCACGCGTCGCAGGTGCATTCGGAACGCAACTCGGCGAGCAGGATCGCCTGATCGATCGCTGCTTCGGTCTCAGGCCCGACGGGGGCGAGGATCTCAACACGAAGTTCGCCATATTTTTCCTTGATGTCGATGATGACGATTTTGGTCGATGGTGGCTCGCCGGCGAGCGCCTGAGATATCCGATCGAACAACCTTGAGACGACATCCGCCCAGCCGTCGCCGACCGACATATACGGGCGGGTGCCGGCGATCCAGCCGGCGTGCTTGTCATAAATCTCGGCCTGCCAGTCGGCATGCTTGCGGCGTGACATGAGCGTCTCCATCAGGATCGACGGTTAGCGCGATGCGCTGCAATCGCGAATTTGTGGATGTGCGACGGTGTGCCAACTCGTCCGCTGTCGGGGTGTCCGGGCGATGACACGCAGGCGGCTGTGGCGCCGCGCGTGGTTGCTCATCACATGTCGTCAGACCCTCGACGTCGTTGCCGGCGGCGAGGCCGAAGAGCCAAGCTCGTCCGCCTCGCCATCGTTGCGACAGGCAATCGCCACGAGCTCATCGCCATCGACGACCTGCTGGCGCATGAGGGCCCCCGTAATCGCCTCGATCAGGGTGCGCTGGTTCGCGACGAGCTGATGCGCCTGCCGCATCAGGCTCTTGAGCCGGACGTCGACGGTATTGGCGAGCGCAAGATCGCGCCCGACCAGTGCGAGTGCGCCGTCCGGGCTGGCGCGGGCAACGAGCCCGTCGCCGAGTCCGAAGCTGACCTGTGCTGCGGTGAGCAGCCTCGTCGCTTCGCTGATATCACTGGCGGCGCCGGTGTCGGGCGCGGCGCCGGCCGCCATGTTGGCGGCACGGCCTGCGAGCAGGACGAGGACGCGACGCTCGATGTCGGCGAGCGTCGAGACGCTCGGGATGGCAAGCTCGGTGATGCCGCCTGCGGTCCCATGGCCGCGGATCGAGACCCGCGCGACCTCGAACCCGAGCGCGAGCGCAACTGCGGCATGGCCAGCCTCATGAACCGCGACATGGCGGCGTTCGGCCTCGCTGCGCCCATCCGCCGGGAGGATGGCGCGCTCAAGATCGGAAAGGTCGAGCGGGCGTCCTTCGCCTCGGGCGAGGCGGCGCGCGGCCTTGACGATTGCGGTGACGTCGGCACCGGTCGCGCCCGGCATGAGGCGGGCGAGCGGAAGAAGATCGAGCTCCGCCAGATCACCCTTCAGATGGGCGCGCAGGATCGCGGCGAGGCCGGCGGTGTCGGGCGGCGGGACGTGCAGCTTGCGGTCGAAGCGGCCTGGCCGCGTCAACGCCGCGTCGAGATGCGACAGGTGATTGGTCGCGGCCAGGAGCACGACCCCGCGCCTGGCGGCCCGGCACGCATCGATCCGGGTCAACAGCGTTGTCACGACGCTCGACCACCACTCCCGCGACCGCGCATCGGCGACGGCACGATCTGGCAAGGCGTCGATCTCGTCGAGGAAGAGCACGCTCGGCGCTTGGGCCAGTGCCTGGGCAAAGACTTCGTCGATTTGCTGGAGGACGTCGCCGAGATGGCCGGTCTTGCGCATGAACCAGTCCGGGACGCTGGTGGCAATGAGGGGGACCCTCGCACTCCTGGCGAGCGAGCGGGCGAGCAGGGTCTTGCCGGTGCCAGGCGGTCCAAAAAAGATGCCGCTCTCGATCTCGCCATAGGAGATCGTGCCGGCGCGAGCTTCATCAAGCGCGGCGCAGAGATCGAGGCACCACGCCTTCGCTTCGCCATAGCCGGAGAGTTCTGATAAAAGCGGCGTGTCGTCGACGGGACCTGGCGCAGCCTTGCGCGCGCTCGCCTGTCGCAGCCGGCGCAGGCTCGCCTGCGGACTGGAGGACGGCCGGATTGCGGCGGCGATCTCGATCAGGTCGAGCCCGGCGATGTCGCCTGGCTTGACCACTGAACAACGCTTGCCGAAAGTTCCGGCGATCGCGCGGCGGACCAGCGTGGGGCCCAACGCCGGGATGACGAGCTCGGCGTCGGCGCTGGTGCGCAGCAGCGACGGCAGAAGGCCGGCATCGACGGTGATGCCGACTACGCCACGCCCGTCCTGCAGGAGTTCGACGACGAAGGCATCGCTCGACTTCTTGTCGCCGTTCTTGCGCTTGCCCTCGAAGACGATGGCGCCGGTCTTCTCGCGATCGACGATCGCCTTGATCGGTTCATACCAGATCTCGGAGGGGGTCTTGATCAAGACCGCCTGGCCACGCTTCATCCGCGAGATCAGGCGCGGGCCCCCGGCCTCGTGCCAGGCGATCAGCGCGAGCAGATCGAGCGGGATCAGCGGCGTCGTGGCGACATCCCTGCCGCTATCCGACAGGCTGTCGATACCGGTGATGAAGGCGTCGTCTTCGGCAGTGGTGTGGGCGCTCATGACAGGGCCTCCATGAGAGCCTGGATGGAGGCCCGGCGGATCGCGGCGCGATCGCTCCTGCGCCAGGAGGCGATCAGCGGCTCGATATCCTCGCCGAGATAGCGCCGGCGCTGCAGCACGAAGGCGAGCGTCGTGCGCGCTGCATCCGAGCCGGCAAGCGCGTGCAGCAGGACCAAGGACATCACGAGGTCGTGGCGCGGGGTGTCGAGCACGTCGAGCCCGGACAGCTTCAGCGCCGCAGCGACGGCGGCGGCCGGGTCGCCGGCGAGCGCCTCGCGCCAGTGCTCGACCCGAAGCGGCGTGACGGCGCAAAGCAGAGCGCGCAGCTCGACCCGGTCGCGATCGGCGATCGCGTCGGCAGGCACGCTGCGCCAGAGCCGCAGCAGCGGGGCCGAGCCGCCAACCTCGCAAGCCGAGGCGGCGATGGCTACGTGCGGCATGGTTCGGGTCGTGGCGGGATGGGCAAGGATGGCGGCGGTCATTGGGGCGAGCTCCAGCGATCGCCGGCACTGGGCCGGCGTCGGGTCAAAGGTGAGGTAAAGACGAAGGCCGGCGGCGGCGAGCGCCGCCGTCAGATCAGGCGGGCGGGCTCAGCGCGAGGGCCGGACCAGCCTGGCGCCCGCTCAGCATTGCCAGCGCGCCGCGGCCGGCGCGGCGGGGCACGGGTTCGGCCGTGCGGTCGGCGAGCCGCTCCTGCGCGATCTGCAGCATCGGCGGCACGCGCGCGACCATCCTGGCCTCGAGCGCGGAAAGCGCCGCGTCGATGGTCGGGATCACCGGCACGCCGAACAGGTTGTCGAGCCCCTCGCGGGTCACGGTCAGCTCGTCGCGGAACCCCGACCGGCCGTAGAAGTCGATGACGTGGCAGCGATAGTGCTTCAACTTGATGCCCAGAAGCGTGCGCAGATAGGAGGCGAGCTGGAGCCTGGCGCAGGCGAGATCGCGCTCGGTCGCCTTGCGCTTCTTGCTCTCGGTGATGCCGGAGCCCCTCTTGATCTCGATCACCATCGCGACCGAGCGCTGCTGGTCGATCACGATCATGTCGAAATGCCCGACCCGGACGGTCGCGCCGTCGCTGGCGAGCGCGAGCTCGCCGACGCGTCCGGGACCGTTCTCCTGGACATACATCTCGGCCGCCCTGGTGATCGGGATGCGCACCTGCTGCATCACCAGGAAACGGCGATTGCGCACCAGCGCGGCATAGAGAGCGTCCTCGATCACCGCGCCCGAGCGCTTGACGACCGAGGTCAGGAACGACGTCACAGCGCTGAGGCTGTGGCCGAGCAGCGGATCGACCGCGAACTCGGCCGAACCCGCGCCCGACACCGTCTTCTCGATCCGGGCGAGCAGATCGGCCGGCAAGGCCCGCGGCGGCGAGACCGGCATGATCGTGGGGACGGCGGGGACGGCGGCGGAAACAAGGCTGGAGGCTGCGTGATGCATGGCGTAAGGTTCCTCTCGTGGACGGCGTGTCCACGGACGTTATTGTGCTCATAAAATGCACAATTGCAATTTTGAAGTACAACTGTGGTTAATAGGCAGCAAATAAGCGCTGCGCGGGGTTGGCTGGGTCTGTCGCAACAGGATCTTGCCGATCTGACAGGCGTATCGAAGCGCACGATCAGCCATTTTGAAGGAGGCGACCGCCTCCCCCACGACCGCACGCTTCGCGACTTGCAAACCGCCCTCGAACAGCAAGGCGTCGAGTTCCTGTTCGAGAACGGGCGCGGCGTCGGTATCCGCGCAAAACCAAAGCCCGACAGCGGCGACGGCGCGTAGAGTGCCCACCATTGCGGGCTTCGAGCCGGCAATGCGCAGCCGGTCTCGGATAGATCGGCTCAGTTTATGCCGTTAGAGCACATCGGCAATGCGGATTTGTAGCGTCGCCGCTAACGGTCTGGACCGGCGAAACTTGTCCTCGAGGTCGAGCCGTCGGTGTGGGTAACGACAAATCCGTTCGGGCCGAGTACAACGTGATCGACCAGCAGCTTAAGGCGCTGCTGAAAGGCGGCGCGGACGGCTAAATCGTCGGGATCGGCGTTGAGCCTGTCATAGACCGCCCGCAGTCCCTCGGTCGCGCTATCGACATCGACGGATTGCGATTGCCGGAAATCTCGGTCCAGCGCCACGATCTCATCGTCGGCCGCGTCGACTGCGGCTTCGAGCGCCTGGACCTGTTTGCCGAGGCGGCTGCCGCCACCGGACGCCTGAACGAGTTGAATCAGATTGTCGAGCTGACGCTCAAGGTCGTCGCGGCGGGCTTGCGCCGAAGAGAGCGCGGCTTTTGCCTGGCTCTGCCGATCGGTGGCTGCCGCGATCAGGCCTTTGCGGCGCTGGCCCAGACCGAACACCACCGCGAGCTCGACGCGCTTGTAGTCGTACATCGTCCGGTGATCGCAGCCGGCGCTCGCATGTGCACGGCCGCATTTGAGCTTGTGACCGCCGCCGCGAACCGTTTTGTCGATGAAGACAAGGTTGTTGCTGCACGCCTCGCAGCGCACGAGCTTCGACAGAAGGTTCTTGCGGCGACCTGGCGTGCCCTTGCCGAAGCCGCGAGATTTTGAGGCAGCCTGTGCCGCCCAAAAGGTCGCCTCGTCGATGATTGCCGGAAAATACCCGTCGATCGGCGCCTCCGCCGTCGCATCCGAACCACCGGCGAGTTTGCCGCGCGGGATATAGCGTCCATAGGCCGCCGGGTTCGACAAGATCTTTGCGATATAGCTGTCATGCCAGAACTGGCTGCGCTTCCTGCCGATGCCCCAGGTCGGCACCTCCTTGTCGTTCAGCTCTTTTTGAATCGTGCGGCGTCCGATACCGGCGATCGTGTCCGCAAACATCTTTCGGACGATCTCGACGCGCTTGGGGATCTCGACATAGCGCCCGGATCTCGGCCCACCGACGAGCTCGAGCCAGGCGGGGCAGCGGGCCGTCATCGCCTGCCGCTCATCGGCGGCACGTTGGCGTTTAGCTGCCCAGGCATCGGAGACGCGCTTGGACTTCATCGCACTCTCTTCGTGAGCGCGCGACATCACAACGATGCTGATGATCAGTTGCGTCTGGTCGGCACGCAGGCTCGCTCGCGAATAGACCCGCTGGTCGGCCAGTGTGACGATGACGATGCCGTTCCGGGTCAGGCCCAGAAACAGCTCCAGCGCATCGACGACCTCTTCGCGTGACAAGCGATCGAGACTCTCGACAAGGAGATACGACCCCTTGGCGACGTCGCCACTTTCCACGCGCCTTAGGAAAGCGCCCAACGCTGCGCGCTCATCGCGGTGGCGGCCTTTGAAGGCGGACACACCCTCGTCGCGGAAGCTCTCGTCAAGATGCAGGCCATGCTTGGCCGCATAGGCGCGCGCCAGCTCAATCTGCCGGCGAAAGCTCTCGCCCCGAGCCTGCTCCGGCGTCGAAAAGCGCACGTATGAATACGCGAGAGGCTTGCTCGGTGGCGGCTGTAGATTGGTCCTGGATCGTGCCATTTGTTTGCTCGGGTTCAGACATTGTGCATTAACTCGCACCAACCGACAATAATAAAGCTGATATTAGGGCGTTCGGACACATCCTCGCCCATGATGTGGAGCTGCCCGCGACAGCAGGGGCAGGCCATATCCTGGATATCGACAACCTGCTCGATGCGCGGCAGGTGCGCGGGCAACGAGCCGCGGTTGGCGCGACGCTTCCCGACCCGGTCAGCGCGCTTGGCGGGATCAGCCGCTTCCTCGCCGGCGAGGCCCTCGGCCTCGATCTGCTCGGCCTCCTCGAGCCCGAGCAACAGCTGGTCGATCGGCAGGCTCTCGGCCCGACGCCCGAAGCGATGGCGCTGCAACTCCTTGATGATCTGGCGCAGCCGCTCATTCTCGGCACGCTCCGCCGCGAGCATCGCCCGAAGTGCGATCGGATCGTTGGTCACAGGTTCGGCCGCGTCGCTCACGAGACCGATTCAACCATGGATTCCAGCGGCTTGCCAGTGCTGAACGGTCAACTTGCCGCGACAGGGACGCGCGTCTCGCGCCGTTCATGCACCCGGCGCCAGTCGAGGCCTTCAAGCAACCCCTGAAGCTGCGCCGCGGTCACCAACGCGGCGCGGCACCGGCAGTTTCCACGGCCAACCCGGAGGAGTGGCGTCGCTGACCCGAGGGCGTAGCAGGCAAGGCCATCGATAGCGAGGGTGTGCTCTGCGCCAAGATGCCATCAGCGATTCTCACACAAACAATACATGCAACAGGACCGAATCACCTGTCCTCGCGGCGGAGTCCGCAGTCCTGGGAGCCGTTCGAACCGAAGGTGGAACAATGGATAATCGCAAGACAGGCTATCCTCGCGGCCATACACGGCGCAGGCTCATGGTAGAGCTGGTGATTGGGCTCGTGGTCCTCGCGGCTTTCTTCGTGGCGCTCGCATATTACCGCGGGTGGATTTGAGGTGTTCTCGAGGGGCAATGCACGGCCTTGTCGACCTGAACGATCCGGGTAAACCACTGTATCATGGCTGAGTGAGGGCTCAGTTGGATCAGGACGTTCCGCCGATCGCCCCGCCACGAACTTTGCCTGTCGGCGCCTTCAGACCCAGCGAGACGCTTCGTCTTCGGTCGGCATGCGTCCGTCAGGCGTGAGCTGGTCGATCGTGTCGGGGAGGCTTTGGCTCAGTTCTGACAGGACCTCGTCGTAGGGACGTCCCGTTTCACTTGCCAAGGACTGCAATGTGTCGCGTCCAATTGCACCTTCCAGCTCGGCCGGGCCGATGGCGCGATTGGGACCACGACCCACCCAAGAATCGGCCGTATCGCCGTAGCCGGTCTGCTGCAGCCGCCTCATCAGGTCGCCGAGACCGCCATTCACGAGCGTGCCGGCCGCTGCGCCGCCGAGCACGCCGCCCAAACCGCCCGCAGCAGATCGCCGAGACCGCCGCCGCCTCCCGTCGGCCGCCCTGCCGCGCCGCCGAAGAGGCCGCCGAGAAGGTTCCCGAGCCCGCCGCCTCTAGGCGAGCCCGCGGTCTCGCCCGGGGGCTCGCGGCTTCCGCCCGGCGCGCGGTCTCCCGTAGCAGGCCCCGGTGGACGGCCGTCCGGTGTCCGGCCCAGCATGTCCGCAAGGCGGCCCTTGCCCTGGTAAGTCCGATAGGCGAGCAGAGCAAGCAATGCGAGCGTGAGCGGGGAAGTCCCGCCGCGGCCGGCCTGATTGCCACCGAAGATGTTGTCGAGCAAACCCACGGCTGTCGTCTCCTTGGATCACCGCAGGACAACGAGGCCCCGAAGGGAAAGTTGCAGGCCGTGCAGATTTCACGACGGCTGCTCGCGTATTCTGGCGCCGGAGAACGGCCCAGAGAAGAGACTGCCGCGGGGATTTCATCTGGTGCCCTTTGCTCTGCGGGACAGGCGATCCTCGAGCGCGTGCATCGCCATTTTCCAGACGGATCCCGCCTGCTCCGGGTCCCATAGCTCTCCGGGGTGGGAGCGGCTCGCTGCATGGCGTGATCAAACCCGCAGCACGGCCTCCTCGGCGCGCAAGGCCTCGTCCTCGACCTGGATCGTGACGTGGTCGATGTTGAAGCGCTCCTTCATGAGCTGGCGCGCGGCCCGAAGCACCATCTTCGATTCCGCCATATCGCGGACGACGACATGGCCGCTCATGGCATCGATGCCCGAGGTGATCGTCCAGACATGAAGCTCGTGCGCGGCGGTGACGCCGGGGATCTCGCGGAGGCCCGTCTCGAGAAGGCTCATGTCGACCTCGGGCGGGGTGCCTTCCATGAGGATGTGCATGGCCTGTTTCAGAAGCCGCCAGGTCCGCGGCACGATGAAGAGGCCGATCCCGGCGCCAATGATCGGGTCGGCGAGCGTCCAGCCGGTGAACATGATGACGAGGGCCGCGAGGATCACCCCGATCGAGCCCAGCATGTCGCTCAAGACCTCGAAATAGGCGCCCTGGACGTTGAGGCTCTCGGACGATCCGCCAGCGAGCAGCCGCATGCTGATTAGGTTGACGACGAGACCGACGGCCGCCACCGCCAGCATCGGCCCGGAGAGGATCTCGGGCGGGGCGAGGAAGCGCTTGTAGGCCTCGTAGAGGATGTAGACGGTCAAAAGCAGCAGCACGACGGCGTTGGCCAACGCTGAGAGGATCTCCGTCCGGAGATAACCGTACGTCTTCTGCGGGGTCGCCGGCCGCTCGGCGAATCGGATGGCCAACAGCGCAAGGGCGAGCCCGCCGGCGTCAGTGAGCATGTGGGCCGCATCGGCGAGCAGCGCCAAGCTGCCCGTGATCAGGCCCCCGATCACCTCGGCCGCCATGTAGGCGACCGTTAGACCGAACGCCCAGGCGAGGCGGCTCCGGTGACGGCTTGCGGCGGAGCCGGAGCCGGAAACTGGTGCCTGACCCAGAGCGCTCATACCCCCGGCTGGTGGCCGGTCATTAATCGGAATGGTG
>LSIG01000066.1 GCA_001556125.1 Rhizobiales bacterium CCH10-E5
GCAGCTGGACGCCCGCAAAAACCTCGCCGAATTGACCGCTTCATGATTCACTCGGCTTGTCTTGATTTGGAGGCAGGTCGATGGAACAGCGGTCGTTGTTCGGGTTGTCGGAGCATCTTGAGAGGATGAGCCAGATCGGCGATCCGCTGGAGACGCTCGAAGCGACGATCGACTTTGAGTATTTCCGTGGCTGGCTCGTCGAGGGCCTTGGCTACGGCGATGGAGCCAAGGGCGGACGCCCGCCCTTCGATCCCGTGTCGATGTTCAAGGCGCTGATCCTTCAGGCGCAGCACAATCTCAGCGATGCGAAGATGGAGTTCATGATCCGGGACCGCCTGTCCTGGATGCGCTTCCTGCGCTTTGATCTTGGCGCTCCGACGCCCGACGAGAACACGATCCGCCATTTCCGCAACAGGCTGACCGAGACCGGTACGCTGCGGCGGGTGATGAAGGCCTTCGACTGGCAGCTTCAGAAGAAGGGCTACATCCCGATGTCGGGCCAGATCGTCGATGCCTCCCTCGTGCCGGCGCCCAAGCAGCGCAACACGGACGCGGAGAAGGAGGCGATCAAGGCTGGTAAGACGGCAAAGGAGATCTGGCCAGACGAACCCAGCAAGGCAGCACAGAAGGACGTCGATGCGCGCTGGACGCTGAAGATCGGCGGCAAGATCCGATATCGGCCCGACGGCAAGCCCTTGCCGCAGATCGCCTTGCCGGTCTTCGGCTACAAGACCCACATCGCGATCGACCGACGCTTCGGCTTCATCCGGGAGAGCGCGGTGACATCGGCGGCGCATGCCGATGGACGGATGCTGCCGCGCCTGGTGACGACGCAGAACACCTCCTCCGAGGTCTGGGCCGACAGCGCCTACCGCTCACAGACGAACGAGAAAAGCCTGGCGGCGAAGATGCTGGTCAGCCGCATCCATCGCCGCAAGCCGCCGGGTCGGCCGATGCCGGCGCATGTCGCGCGCGCCAATGCCGGCAAGTCGGCGATCCGGGCTGCGGTCGAGCACGTCTTCGCCCACCAGAAGAACAGGTTCGGCCTCTTCATCCGCACCATCGGCCTGGCCCGAGCCGAGGCCAAACTCACGCTCGCCAACATCGCCTACAACTTCGACCGCCTGGTCTTCCATGAACGGGCAAAAGCCATGGGGTGAGTCTGACCAGAAGCGGCGAAAAACGCCGGAATCGGCTCAAAATGACGGCCCTCAGGCAGCCTGAGGCCCAGCATCATCCCGAAATCGCGCCGACCCTACCGTACCGCCAGAAATCAACCGGTTCTTGCGGGTGTCCAGCT
>LSIG01000067.1 GCA_001556125.1 Rhizobiales bacterium CCH10-E5
GGAATCCCGGCCGGTCAATTATCGGAATGATGGCCGGTCGGAATCGGAATCCGCACCGGGACAACTACACCCGCATCGGCACGCAGATGGGTATCGATCTCGTTGCCCAGCCTGCCCAGGCCAACCAGCCCCGCATCGCCGGCCTGATCCTCGCCCAGTTCCTCGCCAACAAGGAGGATGCGATCCGTGCTGCTGCGGCAGCGGATGATCTCGTCCTGGCGCGCAAGCTGGTCAATGGCGGCAGCCACGGCCTCGACCGGTTCAGGGACGCCTACACCAAGGGGCGGGTCGCGATCCCGGACGGCATCGAGATCTGAAGCGGGGACAGGGGAGAGGATCTACCCCGTCCCCTCGATCAGCCCGCGCTTCTTCGCCAGTTCGCCGCCGACATAGTCCATGAAGGCGCGCACGCGCGGGGCGTTGCGGATGTCGGGATGGGTCAGGATCCACAGGCCCGTCGAGAAATCCGGATCGGGCGGGAGCAGGCGGACCAGCGCGGGGCGCTGATCTGCGATGAAGCAGGGCAGAGGGCCGATGCCGAGCCCCTGCTCGACCGCCTCCGCCAGGCCGAGCACGGCCGAACTCTTGAGCGCGATCCGCTCCGGCGCCACCTTCTCGCGGACATAGCGGGCCGCCTTCACATGGCCGAGCGCGTCGCCCAGCGCGACCCAGTCGCGCGCGAACAGGCTGTCGGGATCGCCCAGGCCGGCCGCGCCCTGGGCGGCGTTGCCATAGATCGCCCAGTTCAGCGTCGCGAGCCTGCGGCCGACCAGCGTCTCGCCCGGCGCGTCGCTGGCGCGGATCGCGATGTCGGCGTCGCGCTTGGACAGGTTGAGCGCCTGATTGCCGATCACGATGTCGAGCCGGATCGCCGGATGCAGGGCGCGAAAGGCGGCGAAGATCGGCAGCAGCAGGTTGAGATAGAGCGTGTCGGTTGTGGTGATCCGCAATTCGCCGGAGGGCGTCAGGTCACGCCCCGCGAGCCGGCGGCTGAAGGCGGCGACGTCGTCCTCGACGCGGGCGGCCAGCATCGCCATTTCGACGCCGGCGACGGTCGCGACATAGCCGGTCTTGCGCCGCTCGAAGAGCTGCAGCCCGACCTGCTCCTCGATCTGCCCGAGCCGGCGGAATACGGTCGAATGGTTGACGCCGAGCGCCGCGGCTGCGCCGGTCAACCCGTGATGGTCGGCGATGGCCTTGACCAGCCGGAAGTCATCCCAGGCGAGATTCGTGCTCATGGCGGGCCCCAGCCGACGGTCTCCGGCAGGCAATCCGAAATCTTGCAGGTGTGCAAGAGCGCGGGCGGCTTCACCGCGGCGCGGCGGCGCGCCTCAGCCGGTCGTTGATCGCCTCGCCCAGACCTTGATCGGGGATCGGCGCCACGGCGATCACGGCGGGGCCGGCGGCATCGAGCGCCCGCAGATGCCCGAACAGGTTCGCTGCCGCCTCGGTGAGATCGCCGCCGGGGCTGAGATCGAGCGCAGGCGCGGCGCTCGCCAGCAGGGCCGGGTCGCTGCCGAAGCCGAGCCAGGCCTCGCCGGGGCAGGGAGCCTCCGCCTCGAGCCGGATCCGCGCCGCGGGCGCATAATGCGAGGCGAGCAGGCCCGGCGAGATCGGCGCCATGCCGGCTTCGCCCGCGAGCACGAGCGGGCGCCCGATCACGCCCTCGATCGCGGCGCGCGGCACGCCTCCCGGCCGCAACAGGCGGGGCGCGCCGTCGAGGCAGGCGACGATCGTGGATTCGACGCCGACCTCGGTCACGCCGCCGTCGAGCACCGCGTCGATCCGGCCGTCGAGATCGGCGAGCACATGGGCGGCGCTGGTCGCGCTGACCCGGCCCGAGCGGTTGGCGGAAGGGGCTGCGATGGGTCGCCCCGCCGCTTGCAGGATCGCATGGGCAATCGGGTGCGACGGCACCCGCAGCGCGACCGAGGCGAGCCCGGCGCGTGCGAGATCGCTGACCTCGCAACCGGCGGAGACCGGCACCACCAGCGTCAGCGGCCCTGGCCAGAAGGCTCTTGCGAGTGCGAGCGCATTCGCGTCGAACAGGCCCTGCGTCCGGGCTGCCGCGAGATCCGGCAGATGCGCGATCAGCGGGTTGAAGCTCGGCCGCTCCTTGGCGGCATAAATGCCGGCGACCGCCGTCCCCGAGGTCGCGTCGGCCGCGAGGCCGTAGACAGTTTCGGTCGGCAGCGCGACGAGGCGTCCCTCACGCAGCAGCGCGGCCGCGCGCGCGATGCCGTCGGCATCGTGGCGCAGCCGCTCGGTCACGCGGGGGGAGGGGGCATCCTGCGTCACGGGAATTGATGTCTCCATGGCTCCATCGCCGGGCGGTCGTGCCCGATTGACCCAAGACGGTTTACATATAAACTATATCGGCGCCGCAGCGGTGCCGTTCACGCAGCGCATGGCCTCGGGGATAGTTCCTCGCTACCATTGCGGCAACGCCAAAAGCGGTTGGCCGGGGCACGGCGCACGGCCAGCCGATGTCACGAAAACAGAGGCGGCCAGCTGCGACAGTGGCAAGGCTGACGTCAGGGAGACAACATCATGAGCTATCGCGCCCCCGTCGAGGACATGCTCGCCACGATGCGCCATGTGGCCGGCCTCGACCGGCTGATCGCGGATGGGCTGACGCCGGAACTCGACGCCGACATGGCCCAGGCCGTGCTCGACGAAGCCGCGAAATTCGCCGGCGACGTGCTCGCGCCGCTGAACCGCGTCGGCGACAAGCACGGCTCCGTTCTGAAGGACGGCGCCGTCACAACCCCGCCGGGCTGGAAGGACGCCTATACGGCCTGGGCCGGCGCGGGCTGGAACGCGCTGCCGGCGCCGCCCGAGCATGGCGGCCAGGGCCTGCCGGCACTGCTGCAATCGGCCTGCATCGAGATGTGGAACTCGGCGGCGTTTGCCTTCGCGCTCGGCCCGCTTCTGACGGTCGGCGCCATCGAGGCGCTGCACGCCCATGGCTCGGAGCATCTCAAGGAGATCTATCTGCCGAAGCTCGTCTCCGGCGAGTGGATGGGCACGATGAACCTGACCGAGCCGCAGGCGGGCTCCGATCTCAATGCGCTCCGCGCCAAGGCCGAGCCGGTGGGCGACGGCACCTACAGGATCACCGGCCAGAAGATCTACATCACCTATGGCGAGCACGACCTGACCGAGAACATCGTGCATCTGGTGCTGGCGCGCCTGCCGGATGCGCCCGCCGGCACGCGCGGCATCTCGCTCTTCCTGGTCCCGAAATACCTAGTCAACGGCGATGGTTCGCTCGGCGCCCATAACGACCTGCGCTGCTCCGGCATCGAGCACAAGCTCGGCATCCACGCCTCGCCGACCTGCTCGATGGCCTATGGCGACAAGGGCGGCGCGATCGGCTGGCTGATCGGCGAGGAGAACCGGGGCCTCGCCTGCATGTTCACGATGATGAACAATGCCCGCCTCAACGTGGCGCTCCAGGGCGTCGCCATCGCCGAGCGGGCCTATCAGCAGGCGCTGCATTTCGCGAAGGAGCGCCGGCAGGGCACGGCCATCGACGCCCCCAGGGGCGCCCCGATGAGCCCGATCATCGTCCATCCCGACGTGCGCCGCATGCTGATGGAAATGCGGGCGAAAACGCAAGGCGCGCGCGCCATCGCCTATCAGGTGGCGGAGGCGCTCGACCGCTCGCATCGCGGGGCCGACGAGGCCGCCCGCAAGGCCGCCGCCGAGCGCGCGGCGATCCTCACCCCCGTCGCCAAGGCCTATGCCACCGATATCGGCGTCGAGGTCGCCTCCACCGGCGTCCAGATCCATGGCGGCATGGGCTATGTCGAGGAGACCGGCGCTGCCCAGCATCTGCGCGATGCCCGCATCGCGACAATCTATGAGGGCACCAACGGTATCCAGGCGATCGACCTCGTGCTTCGCAAGCTGCCGCTCTCCGGCGGGCAGGCGGTGGCCGATCTGATCGTCGAGATGCGTGCCGTGGTGTCGGAGGTGAAGGCGGCCAATACGCCGGGCTTCGGCCACAGCGCGGCCCGGCTCGGCGCCGCCGTCGATGCGCTGGAGCGCGCGACGCGCTGGATGCTGGCGACGATGGGCAGCGACCAGAATGCCGTCCTGGCCGGCGCGACGCCCTATCTCAAGCTCTTCGCGCTCGCCCAGGGCGGCACGGGCCTCGCCCGCAAGGCGCTGGCGACCCGCTCGGAGGCACAAGGCGTGGAGGATCTCGCTACGGCCCGCTTCTTCGCCGAAATCCTGGCGACGGAAGCGCCGGCGCTCGAACTGGCGGTGACGGAAGGCGCGGGCGCGGTCGCCGACGCGGCGGCCGTCTTCGCCGCGTGAGCGAGGCGCAGCGTCTGCTCGCCGACCGCATCTGCCTCGTCGCCGGCGCCTCGCGCGGGCTCGGGCGCGGCATCGCCCGGGCGCTGGGAGAGGCCGGCGCCACCGTCATCGTTACCGGTCGCTCCAGCGAAGCCGGCCCGCGCACCGACAACCGCCCGGAGACCTTCGAGGACACCGCGCGCGAGGTCGAGGTGGCCGGTGGGCGCGGCCATCCCTATCGCTGCGACCACACCCAGGAACGGGAGGTCGACCAACTCGTCTCCTGGTGCCTGCGCCGCTTCGGGCGGCTGGACTGCGTCGTCGACGCCGTCTGGGGCGGCAGCGAGGGCTATGACGGCGAGCGCTATCCGGATGGCTCGACCTTCGGCGCGCCGTTCTGGCGCAGGCCAGTGGCGCGGCTGGGCCAGAGCTTCGAGAGCGGCGTCTATGCGCAGCTCCTGCTGGCACGGGCCGTCGCGCCCGCCATGGTGCAGGCGCGCAAGGGGCTGATCGTCACGGTGGGCTTCGACACGGCCGGCGGCTATCTCGGCGACATCGTCTACGATCTGGCGCAGGCGGCGATGCACCGGCTGACGCTGGCGATGGCGCAGGAGCTCAAGCCCTTCGGTGTCACCGCGCTCGGGCTTTCGCCGGGGCATGTCCTGACCGAGCGTGTCCGCGATGCCGGCCTGGCCCAACCGGGTAGCGAGACGCCGCTCTATGCCGGCCGCGCAGTCGCGGCACTCCTGCAGGACGCCGAGGTCGCGCGCCATGCGGGCGCCGTGCTGCATGTCGCCGATCTCGCCCGGCTCTACGGCTTCACGGACCGGGACGGCACCATGCCGTCGCGCTTCACGGTGCCGTCTTGAGGCATGGCCCATAGCGTTTGACACGGGCTGCGGATCGGGGTTCCTGCCGCGCTCTGCCTGCGATCCACGACGCGTGAAGGTCCCCCCATGATCCTGATCCACGGAATCTGCCCGCAATCGCGCGACAAGCTCCTGCCCCGCAAGGTGGATGCCGATGCGCCGTTTCCGGCCGATTCCATCTGGATCGATCTGCTCAATCCGACGCAGGGCGAGGATGCGCGCGTCGAGAAGCATCTCGGTGTCTCGATTCCGACGCGTGAGGAGATGCACGACCTCGAGCCGTCCGAGATCATCTACACCGAGAACGGCGCGCATTACATGACCGCTCGCATCATCTGCCAGTCGGAGACGATCGTGCCGCGGCTGGCCGACGTCACCTTCATCTTGACCGACAAGGCGCTGGTGACGGTGCGCTATGACGAGCCGGGCGCCTTCAACATCTTCCTCAACCGCGCCACCAAGCCCGGCGGCTGCGGCACCCAGCCCGAGGCGGTGCTGGACGGGCTGATCGAAGCGATCGTCGACCGCGCCGCCGAAGTCCTGCGCGGGGTCGGCGACCGGATCGACGACGCGTCGCGCCGGATCTTCGCCGGCCGCGGACAGGATGTGGAGCAGGGCAGCGCCTATCAGGCGGTGATCCAGAAGATCGGCCAGTACGAGCACATCATCTCCAATGTCCGCGAGAGCATGGTCTCGGTGGAGCGCGTGCTGCTCTTCCTCTCGGCCAACTACACCCGGCCGAAAAAAGCGCAGACCGGTTTCTCGGCCGAATGGCGCGCCGCCGTCCGCGACGTGCAGGCGATCGAGGAACACGCCACCTTCCTCTCCAACAAGCTGCAATTCATGCTCGACGCCACGCTCGGCCTTGTTTCGATCGAGCAGAACAAGATCATCAAGCTGTTCTCGGTCGTCTCTGTGGCACTGATGCCACCGACGCTCATCGCCTCGATCTACGGCATGAACTTCAAGACCATGCCGGAGTTGGAGTGGCAGTGGGGGTACCCCATGGCGATCGGGCTGATGATCCTCTTCGCCGTGCTGCCCTACATGTTCTTCCGCTGGAAGAAGTGGCTTTAGCGCATTGGCCGGATGGCGGGGTCGCCGCTCGTCCGGAGAGCCGGTGCGAGGACGATGGCTGGCGCGGTGTCCCGCGACCTCGATGATGCGGACGGATACCGATGACCACCCCCCAACTGCTCTCCGTCTCGCTGGTGGCGGTGATGATGGCTGCCTTCCTCTGGGGGCGGCTGCGCTATGACATCGTCGCCATGCTGGCCCTGCTGGCCGGCGTGGCGATCGGCATCATCCCGGCCGGCGAGGCCTTCAAGGGCTTTTCGGACGACATCGTCATCATCGTCGGCAGTGCGCTCGTCCTCAGCGCCGCGGTTGCGCGGTCACGCGTGATCGAGCGGGGGCTTACCCGCATCATGCCGTTGCTGGGGTCAACGCAGGCGCAGGTGGTGCTGCTGGTTCTCGCCGTCGCGGTGATGTCGGCGATCATCAAGAACATCGGTGCGCTCGCGATGATGCTGCCCATCGCCTACCAGCTCGCCCGCAAGGGCGGCCGGTCGCCCTCGGTCTTCCTGATGCCGATGGCCTTCGCCTCGCTGCTGGGCGGAATCGTCACCCTCGTTGGCACCTCGCCGAACGTCATCGTCGCCCGGGTCCGCGCCGAATTGGGTGGCGAGCCCTTCTCGATGTTCGACTTCACGCCCGTCGGCATCGTTGTCGCGCTCGCCGGCTGCGCCTTCCTCGCTGTCGGCTACCGTCTCCTGCCACAGGACCGGCGCGGCGCGGTCTCGCTCGACCAAGCCATCGACATCAAGGACTATGTGACCGAGGCGGAAATCGGCCCCAAATCGACACTCGCCGGCAAGACCGTCGCCGATCTGAAGGCGCTGGGTGGGGGCGACCTCCAGATCGTCGCGATCCTGCGCGATGAGCGCCGCCTGCAGGCGCCGCTGCCGGACGCCAGCCTGAAGGCTGGCGATACGCTGCTTCTGCGTGGCGATGCGGCGGTGCTGGAGCGGGTCGTGGCCGAGGGCGAACTCGATCTCGACGGTCAGCATCGGCCGACCGAGAAGGAGGATGCGCTCGATCCCGACCAGGTCAGCGAGGCGATCATCGGCCCCAATTCCGTCCTGATCGGCCAGTCGGCGGGCGATATCGGCCTGCATGCCCGCTTCGGCGTCAACATGATCGCGATCAGCCGCTCGGGCGATCGCTTCACCCAGCGCCTGCGCGACATCCGGCTGCGCGCGGGCGACATCATCGTGATCCAGGGCGACGAGAAGCAGTTGCCGGAAAAGCTGATGGAACTCGGCCTGCTGCCGCTCGCCGACCGCGTCGTCTCGCTCGGCTCCACCCGCAAGGCGGTGATGACCGTCTCGATCGTGCTGGCGGCGGTGGTGGTGCTGGCCGCGGGCCTTGCGCCAGTGCCGCTCACCTTCTTCGCTGCGGCCGTTCTTCTGATCACGTTGCGATGCCTGCCTTTGCGCGAGGCCTATAGCAGCATCGACGCCCCGATCCTGCTGATGCTGGCGGCGCTGATCCCGGTCAGCGACACGCTCCGCTCGACGGGCGCCACCGACGTTTTCGCCGGCTGGCTCGCCCAGGTCGGGGCGGGGCTGCCGGGCTGGGGAGCGGTCGCGCTGATGATCGCGGCTGCGATGGCCGTGACGCCCTTCCTGAACAATGCTGCGACCGTGCTGGTGATGGCACCGATCGGCGCCGGCTTCGCCGCTAAATTGGGCTACAACCCGGACGCCTTCCTGATGGCCGTCGCGATCGGCGCGGCCTGCGATTTCCTCACGCCCATCGGCCATCAGTGCAACACGCTGGTGATGGGCCCCGGCGGCTACAAATTCAGCGACTATCCCCGGCTCGGCGCGCCCCTGTCGCTGATCGTGCTCCTAATCGCCGTGCCGATGATCCTGCTGGTCTGGCCGCTCCAGGCAGGGTGAACCGGGTCGCGGCGTGGCGGCATGAAACCTCTCCGCTTCTTGTGCGTTGCAGCAATCCGTCCTATCCCGGTGCGGCCACCGCAACCCCTCCCAACCGACGAAAGGAGCGACGATGCTGGACAGGCATGAGGGCGACACCCTGCCCGAGGACGAGCGCGATCGTCCCGAACCCCAGACCGAAGCCGAGGCAACAGGCGAGACCGCGACGATCTCCGACCGCGACTACCAGGCCGGCTTCTGG
This sequence comes from Rhizobiales bacterium CCH10-E5, assembly GCA_001556125.1. Lineage (GTDB taxonomy): Bacteria > Pseudomonadota > Alphaproteobacteria > Rhizobiales > Beijerinckiaceae > Allobosea > Allobosea massiliensis. The sequence continues at coordinate 8,379 of LSIG01000067.1, forward strand.
AGCCCGCCGAACTGAGGCGGGCCACTGCAACAGGGCCGGCGCGGCAGGACCCGCACCGCGCCCGTCGACCCCCCGGTTGAAAAGCCACACCCGCCGGCCCACTTCCGTGGCCCGGCGGGGACGAGCCAACAGGGTGATCGGCAAAAGCGATATGACTGATAGCACGAGACGGCGGGCCCTGCTGCTCCGCAATCCGAAATCGCGACGCGGCGGCGAGTCGATCGACTCCGTACTGCGGCGACTGGACGAGGGCGGCATCGTCACCACTGTCGAAACATTCGAACATCTGCCCGAGATCGCCCGCGACATCGTGCGGCTGCGCGACACGGCGGATCTCGTCGTCGTCTGCGGCGGCGACGGCTCGGTCTCCTCCTCGGCGCTGGCGGTGATGGAGAGCGGCTTGCCCCTTGGCATTATCCCCATGGGCACCGCCAACGATCTCGCCCGCACGCTCGACCTGCCGCTCGACCCGGCGGAGGCGGCTGGCGTGATCGCAGCCGGGCTGACGCGGCCGGTCGATGTCGGCACGGTCAACGGCCATGCCTTCTTCAACGTCGCCAGCATCGGGCTCAGCAGCGACCTCGCCCAGGGGCTCGACCCGGCGCTGAAAAAGCGCTTCGGCCGCGTCGGCTATGCGCTGGCGGCGCTCAAGGTGCTGACGAAAGCCTCGACCTTCGCAGCGACGATCATCGAGAAGGGTCGCGCGACCCAGGTCGAAACCTATCAGATCGCAATCGGCAACGGTCGCCATTACGGCGGCGGCAATGTCGTGGAGCAGGATGCGGAAATCGACGATGGCTCGCTCGATCTCTACAGCCTCGAACTCAAGAATGTCTGGAAGCTCGCACTGATGTTGCGCTCCTTCCGCTCGGGCACGCATGGTGCCTGGCAGGAGGTGCGGACCGCCAAATGCACCGAGTTCACCATCCAGACCCGCAAGCCGATGCCGATCAACGCCGATGGCGAGATCGTCACGGCGACACCCGCGCTGTTCAAGGTTCATCCGAAGGCGGTGTCGATCTTCGCTCCGCCAGAGGGGTCGGAGCGGCCGGTCCGTCCGGCGCAGATGTATCACCGCTGACGGCAGGAGCCGTCAAGCCGCGAGCGTTGCCATCAGTTTCTCGACCTCGCGGGCGAGCCGCTGACTCTGCTCGGTCAGCTGGCGAGCCGAGAGGTGGACCTGGGCCGCGGCTTCGGTGGTGAGCTTCGCCCCGCCGCTGACCTCGCCAATGGTGTCGGCGACCTCGACAGTCAGATGGGCGGTCCGCTGAGCATTGCCGGAAATCTCCTGGATGATCACCGTCTGCTCGACGAAGGCCGCGGCCATGGATGCCGAGATCTCAGACATCTTGTCGATCATGTTGCCGACCTCGCCGATCGAGGCGACCGAGCTGCGCGCGGCCTCCTGCATATCGCTGACGAGCCCGGCGATGTCATGGGTGGCACAGGCCGTCTGCGCCGCCAGCGCCTTCACCTCTGCAGCGACCACGGCGAAGCCGCGGCCGGCCTCGCCCGCGCGCGCAGCCTCGATCGTCGCATTGAGCGCCAGAAGATTGGTCTGCTGGGCAATGTCGGAAATGACGCTCAGCACCGATCCGATCCGCTCGGCCGCGCTGGAGAGCGACACCATGCGCCGGTCGGTCAGCCGCGCATGGTCCACCGCATCGCGCGCGAAGCGGCTCGAATCGTCGAGCTGACGGCTGATCTCGCCGACGGCGACTGAAATCTCCTCGGCGGCCACGGCCATCGAGGTGACGTGGGACGAGGCCTCCCGCGCCGCGACACCGACGAGTTCGGAGCGGTTCTGGGCTCGGCCGGCGGTGGAGGAGAGGTCGTCGGCCGCCGCTTCCAGCTGCATCGAGGCCGCCGCAACGCTGGCCACGATATCACCCGCCGCGGCTTGGAAGCGCCCTGCCACGTCCTGCTGCAGCCGTCTGCGCTCCAGCGCGTTGCGCTCCTCGATCGCGGCCATCTCCTGCCGGGTCGCGTCGGCCGCAATGAGCTGGCGGCGAAATCCTCGATCGCGCGGGCGATGTCGCCGATTTCGTCGGAACGGTCGCACCCGCTGATCACGGTCTGGCGCTGGCCGGCGGATACGCGGGATACCTCTCCCGAGAGGGCCACCAGCGGCCGGGCGATGCTGCGTGCGGCCGCGATGGTGAAGAGAATGATCGCGACGAAAAAGCCGAGCTGGAGACTGAGATTTGTCCGCATCTCGCGCTGGTGGAGCGCAATCCGGTCCCCCAGAAGACCGGCCAGACTGGTCTCGGCGACACGGCTCAGGGCTGACGACAGCTCGAACTGGCGCTCGATCGCTCGCTCCGCTTCGGTAACGAGGCGCACGAGCGGGGCGCTGTCCGGCTCCATCGCGATATGGCTGATCGCGGTGCTGACGGTGTGGCTGGTCTGGAGCAGGCTCATGGGCGCCTCGCCCAATTCGGCTAGGACGCGCCCCGCAGCGTTGCCTTCAATCGCCGAGGCGACGGCATTCTGCACGGCGTCGCGAACCCGCTCGAAACGGCTTGCGGCCGATAGCAGGATGGCGAGATCGCCGCGCGTGCCGAAGCCGGAGCGAAAAGGCTCCAGCGCCCGCCGCAGCGCGGCCGTGGCAGTGGCGGACTCGGGCAGAACCACACTGACGAGATACATCAGATAGTAGCTGTCGAGCTTCGGATCGAGGGTAAGATTGGAGCCGTCAGCGATCTTGATCAAAGCTGCCTGCGCCTGAGTCATGGCGGCGACCGGGTCGGGCCGGCTGGCTGCCCGCAGAAAGCTTTCGACCGCTTCGGTCGAGTTGAAGACGCCGTCATGGCGGGCCCGGACCGGCTCGAGCGCCGCGATCGTCTCGGGCGGCAGTCCGGTGGAGATGCGCGAGAGATCCAGCAGGAGGGGTGTCAGGGACTGAAGGTAACGGACCCCGTCGAGCTCGCGGCTGGCAAAGCTGATGTCCTTGCGGGCCTGATCGACATAGGACCACGTCATCAGCCCAAACGGGATCGCCACCAGCGTCAGCAGGCAGAGCAGCTTGCGGCTGATACGGAAATCGGCATAGCGGACAATGCCCATGCGTCTTGCGCCCGAACGACCGCGTCCCGATGCGGCCAGGCGATGACCTTACGGCAGAACAGCGCATATTGGGTTAACTCGACCGCTTTTCTTGGTGCAATCGCGACAGTCTGGCCAGGTTCAAGGCGCGGGCATACGCTCCATCGCGCCGCCCACGCCGACGCTGCCGCCTTCCACCGCCCGGGCCGTGATCCCGCCATGGCCGCGCACCGAGTTGTAGCCGCCGGGGCCGAGGATTTCCTCCATCCGCGAGCAGGGATGGCATTCGCCCGTCGCCTCCAGCACCGCGGAGCCGAGCCTGAAATGCCGACCCTTGAGGGCCGCGAGGTTGATCCCCGCGACGACGATGTTGCGGCGGAGCAGCTCGGGCGCGAGCGCATCGCGGCCGAGATGCGAGGCGATTGCCGAGAGATGCTCGGCCTGGATCAGCGTGACGTGGCGGGCGCCGCCGGTGCGGCTGCTGTAGTGGTCACCGATCAGGCCTTCGGTTGGATCGAGCTGCGCGGATTCGACCGCGAGCATGGCCTTCCGCCGCGCCGGACGCAGGCCGATCCAGATGACACGCCCGGGGCGCAGCGGTCGGTCGATCAGCCGGGCGAGGGGAGAGGCGGGGTCGAGCTGCATCGCCCGCTCAATCCATCACGCGCGCCACCATCTCCTTCAGCGCGCCGGCGTCCCGCTCCAGCCAGCCCGGCACGGGCAGGCCCTTGGAGCGCAGGAACTCAGGGTTGAACAGCTTCGACTGATAGCGCGTGCCATAGTCGCAGAGGATCGTCACGATGGTGTGGCCGGGGCCGAGCTGCCGCGCCAGCCGGATCGCGCCCGCGACATTGACCCCGGACGACCCGCCCAGGCACAGCCCCTCATGCTCGAGCAGGTCGAAGACGATCGGGATCGCCTCCGAATCCGGGATCTGGAAGGAGACGTCGATCGGCGCATCGACCAGATTGGCGGTGATGCGGCCCTGGCCGATGCCCTCGGTGATCGAGGAGCCCTCGGACTTCAGTTCGCCGGTCGTGTAGAACGAGTGCAGCGCCGCGCCCATCGGATCCGCCAGCCCGATGGTGATCTTCGGGTTGAAGCGCTTCAGCGCGATGCCGGTGCCCGCCAGCGTGCCGCCGGTGCCGACCGCGCAGATGAAGCCGTCGACTCGGCCCTCGGTCTGCGCCCAGATCTCGGGACCGGTCGTCTCGACATGGCCTTGGCGGTTGGCGGTGTTGTCGAACTGGTTGGCCCAGATCGCGCCATTGGGCTCGGTCTTCGCCAGCTCTGTGGCGAGCCGGCCCGAGACCTTCACATAGTTGTTGGGGTTGACGTAGCCGACGGCCGGCACCTCGACCAGCGTCGCGCCTGCCAGCCGCAGCATGTCCTTCTTCTCCTGGCTCTGCGTCTCAGGGATCACGATCACGGAGCGATAGCCCAGCGCATTGCCGACGAGCGCGATGCCGATGCCGGTGTTGCCGGCGGTGCCCTCGACAATGACGCCGCCCGGCCGCAGCAGCCCCTTCGCCTCGGCGTCGCGGATGATGGCGAGCGCCGCGCGGTCCTTGACCGACTGGCCGGGATTCATGAACTCGGCCTTGCCGAGGATGGTGCAACCGGTCTGTTCGGAGGCCCGCTTCAGTTTGATGAGCGGCGTGTTGCCGATCGCTTCGATGACGCCGTCGCGGCTCGCCATATCCGGATTTCCCTGTTTGCTCCCAACCTGATAGGCGAAAGCGGCGGACGGGTCGACAGCCTCGCGCCGTCCGCCTCCCGAACGAAACAGGGCGATCGGCAGAGGCCGGCGCCGGAGAACGACTTGCCCCGATGACGCTCGCGATGAACGAGATTCTCTCCGTCGGCCGCCTCGGCCTGCGCGGCGACGGCATCGCGCAGACGCCTGCTGGCGACGTCTTCGTGCCCTATGCGCTGCCCGGCGAGACGGTGCGCGCGGTGCGCGACGGCGAGCGCGCGCAGCTGGTCGAGATCATCACACCCGCCGAAGCGCGTATCGCACCGATTTGCCCGCTCTTCACCCGCTGCGGGGGCTGCGCCGCCCAGCATATGTCCGAGAGCCTGTATCGCGAATGGAAGCGGCGGCAGGTCGAGACCACGCTGGAGCGCGCCGGTATCGCTGCGCCGGTCGCGGATATCATCGACGCGCATGGCGCCGGCCGTCGCCGCGTCACCTTCCACGCCAGGCGCGAGGGCGCCGGCATGCTCGTCGGCTTCATGGTCGCGCGCAGCCATGATCTCGTCGCCGTGCCGGCCTGCCCGGTGCTGGCGCCGGGGCTGGCTCGCGCGCCGGCCGCGGCCCAGCTCGTCGCCAACCGGCTCGGCGGCTCGAACAAGCCGCTCGACATCCAGGTCACGGCCTCCGAGGCCGGGCTCGACATCGACATTCGCGGCCATGGCCCGGCCGGCGAGAAGCTCAGGCTGTCCCTGACCGAAGCGGCCGAGCGGCTCGATCTGGCGCGGCTCTCCATGCATGGCGAGATCGTCGTCGAGCGCCGCCCGCCGCAGCAGCGCATGGGCAAGGCGATGGTCGCGCCGGCGCCCGGCGGCTTCCTTCAGGCGACGGCGGCGGGCGAGGAGGCGATCGGCGCGCTGGTGCTGGCCGCGCTGCCGGCTAAGGCCAAGCGCGTCGCCGATCTCTTCGCGGGGTGTGGGCCGATTTCGTTCCGCCTCGCCGAGCGGGCGCAGGTGCTGGCCGTCGAGAGTGACAAGGCCGCGATCCTCGCTCTCACCCGCGCCGCGAGCACGACGCAGGGCCTGAAGCCGATCGCGGGCGAAGTGCGCGACCTCTTCCGCCGCCCGCTGCTGGAGCACGAACTGAACGGCTTCGACGCCGTCATCCTCGACCCGCCGCGCGCCGGCGCCGAGGCCCAGGCGCGGCGGCTGGCGGCGGCCAAGACCCCGACCGTGATCTACGTCTCCTGCGATGCGGGGAGCTTCGCGCGCGACGCCGCGATCCTGATCGCGGGCGGATATGCGCTGGACGGTGTGACGCCGGTCGACCAGTTCCGCTATTCCGCCCATATCGAGCTCGTCGGCGTGTTCCGGCGCGCCAAGAAGAGCTGAGACCCCGGAGGCATCCGTGAGCGCATCCATCCTCGACGACATGGCGGCCATCGTCGGCGCGAAGAACATCGTCACCGATACCGACGCGATGGTGCCCTATCTCAAGGAATGGCGCGACCTGTTCCGCGGCAAGGCGCAGGCGATCGTGCGGCCGGGCTCGACGGAGGAGGTCGCCGAGCTCGTGAAGCTCGCCGCCCGCACCGGCACGCGCCTCGTGCCCCAGGGCGGCAACACCGGCCTCGTCGGCGGCCAGATCCCGATCGCCGAGGGCCGCGAAATCGTGCTCTCGCTGCAGCGCATGGACCGCGTCCGCAGCCTGGACACCGACAGCGACACGATGACGGTGGAGGCGGGCCTGACGCTGCAGAAGGCGCAGGAAGCGGCGGAGGCGGCCGGGCGCCTGTTCCCGCTCTCGCTCGCCTCCGAGGGCTCCTGCACCATCGGCGGCAATCTCTCGACCAATGCCGGCGGCACGGCGGTGCTCGCCTATGGCAATGCCCGCGAGCTCTGCATTGGCCTCGAGGTCGTCCTCGCCGACGGGCGAATCTGGAACGGGCTGCGCCAGCTCCGCAAGGACAACACCGGCTACGACCTGAAGAACCTCTTCATCGGGGCCGAGGGTACGCTCGGCATCATCACCGCCGCCGTGCTGAAGCTGTTCCCGCAGCCGGCCGCGCGCGCCACGGCCTTCCTCGCCGTGCCCGACCCTGAAGCCGCGCTTTCGCTGCTGAACGCCGCCAAGGCCGGCGCCGGTGGCACGCTCACCACCTTCGAGCTGATGTCGCGGCTCGGCGTCGAGTTCGTCCTGCGCCATGCCGCCGGCGCGCGCGACCCGCTCTCGGAGCCCTCGCCCTGGTATGTGCTGATGGAGGTCTCGGCCCAGTCCGCGAGCGGGCTCGACGAGGCGGTGGAGGCCTTCCTCGGCGAGGCCCTGGAGAACGGGCTGGTCACCGACGCCGCGCTCGCCGGCTCGCTTTCCCAGCGTGCCGATTTCTGGAAGCTGCGCGAGATGCTCTCCGAGGTGCAGACCTACGAGGGTGGCTCGATCAAGCACGACGTCTCGGTGCCGCTGCATGCGGTGCCGGCCTTCATCGCCCGCGCCTCGCAGGCCGTGTCGGCGATGGTGCCGGGCTGCCGACCGCTGCCCTTCGGCCACATGGGCGACGGCAACATCCACTTCAACGTCAGCCAGCCCGTCGGCGCCGACAAGGCCGGCTTCATCGCGCGCTGGGAAGAGATGAACACGGCGGTCCACGCCATCGTCAGCGAGATGCACGGCTCGATCTCGGCCGAGCATGGCATCGGCCGCCTGAAGCGCGACCTGCTGCCCGGCGTCAAGGACCCGGTCGAACTCGCCCTGATGAAGACGCTGAAGGCGACGCTCGACCCCCAGGGCATCCTCAACCCCGGCGCCGTGCTGGCGATGTGAGGTCCGACAGTTCGGGCGGGAAAGCGTCCCGACTGTTGGAACGGCAAGCCTGCGTCAGAACAGGCTGCCCTGACCGTCGTCCCGGGCGCGCGCCCCCGGTTTGGGTCTGGCGGTGACGGTGGCGGCCTTGGGCGATTCCGCCGTCGCCGGATCGAACGGCGCCTGCACCTCTGGCCCGTCATTGGCGACCTTGTTCACGGCGCTGCCGATCCGCACCATTTCCAGCAGATCCTCGGGCGGCGGCCGCAGCAGCGCGGTGTAGGCGTGGGCTTCGGCCGCGGGATCGAGCCAACAGTCGAAATCGCGGGGATCGAGGATCACCGGGCAGCGATCATGGATCGCCGACATCAGCCCGTTCGCCGGGCCGTTGACCAGCGCGACCGTGTCGATCTCCGACCCGTCCTGCGAATGCCAGGTTTCCCACAGTGCCGCGAAGGCGAAGAGTCCGCGGTCGGGCCGCCGGAACAGATAGGCCCGGCTCTCGGCCTGCCGGCCCTGGCCGAGGCGGTGCCATTCGTAGAAGCCGTCGGCCGGCATCAGGCAGCGCCGCCGCGTCAGCGCTGCGCGGAAGGACGGTTTGGTCGCGGCGCTCTCGCCACGGATGTTGATGACGAGCGGGAAATCCTTCGGGTCCCTGACCCAGCCGGGGATGAAGCCCCAGCGCATCAACATGAACTGCCGTTGGCCCTCATGCTGGCGCACCACCGGCACCGTCTGCGTCGGCGCGATGTTGTAGCGCGGCGGAAAATTCGGCTGCTCGGGATAGCCGAAGAGCGACCGCATCGCCGTCGGGGGCAGGGTGATGGCGTAGCGACCGCACATGCTCCCGGTGTGGCGATGAAGCCCGGCCCGATCAACACTTTCTTTGGGTTTGCCGCCGCATGATCGCTCCCGGTTCGGAGCATGCGACGACCGCCTCCGCGACCGGGGCGGGCCGAGGGAGAGGACGCCGCAGCGGATATGGCCAAGCATCCGCGCCTGTCGACGGACTATCTCAACCGCTATGCCGAGGCCTTGATGCTGATCGACCTCGCGGCCGAGGATCCCGAGATCGTGCAGGACCTCAAGGCCTGGCGCAGCCTGACCTATCGTGAGCATTTCGAGACATCCCCGCTGCGCGTCGCCGCCTCCGCGCTCGCGGCCTATGACCTCGTGTCGCCCGAGCGGCAGGCGGCGTTCGAAGAGCTTTGCCGTGCCATGACACGGCTCGTCACGACGGCGACCGCCCTTCTCGCCGACCGCACGGACCGGCTGGACGCCATCACCATCGTCGAGGTGGCGGGCGACGCGCTGCGCCGGCAGATCGCGCGCGCCACCGAGTTCATCAACGCCAACGGCGCTGTCGACATCGTCGCGATCGAGATGCGCGAATTGCAGGCCGAGGTCGACGCGCTGCTGCGGCGCTGATCAGCCCGCCCGGCGGCCGCCGATCAAGAACTCGCGATTGCCGTCGCCGCCCTCGATCGGGGAGGGGACGGGAGCTTCGACCGCGAAGCCGAGTTCGGCCAGCACGGTCGCGATCTCATCACAGACGCGCTGGTGGACCGCCTCGTCGCGCACGATGCCCTTCTTCAGCGCCGAACGGCCGGCCTCGAACTGGGGCTTGATCAGCGCCGCGATCTCGCAGGCCGGTGCCAGCAGCGCGGCCACGGCGGGGAGCACGAGCCGCAGCGAGATGAAGCTGACGTCGATGGCGGCCAGCGCCGGCGATTCGCCCAAGTCGACAGGGGTGAGGCTCCGGATGTCGCAGCCCTCGCGGCTCGTCACGCGCGGATCGCCCCGCAGCGAGGCATGGAGCTGCTCGCGGCCGACATCGACGGCGATGACGCGGCGTGCGCCGCGCTTCAACAGCAGATCGGTGAAGCCCCCTGTCGAGGCGCCGACATCGAGACAGACACGGCCCGCGGGGTCGAAGCCGAACAGATCGAGTGCGCTCGCGAGTTTCAGCCCGCCGCGGGAGACGTAAGGATGCGGTGCCTGCGCCGTCAGCACGGCATCCGCCGCGATCATTTCGGAGGCCTTGCGGACGGGGCGGCCGTCGACGGTCACGAGGCCCGCCGCGATGGCGGCCTGGGCCCGGGCCCGGCTCTCGCAGAGGCCGCGTTCGACGAGTAACTGGTCGGCGCGCGTTTTCGCCGCAGCAGACAAGGGGGCCGCGCTCAGGCGCGCCGGGCCGCGACCGGGACGCCGAGCGCTCCTTCCACCGTCCGCACGATGCCGGCGGCGTCGAGACCGGCAGCCGCATACATCGCTTCGGGTTTGTCGTGATCCTGGTACAGGTCGGGCAGGGTCAGCGTACGCACCTTGAGCCCGCCATCGAGCGCGCCGCAGCGGGCGAGCAGGTGCAGCACATGCGCGCCGAAGCCGCCGACCGAGCCTTCCTCGACGGTGACGAGGATCTCGTGCTCGCGCGCCAACCGCAGGATCAGCGCCTCGTCGAGCGGCTTGGCGAAGCGGGCATCCGCGACGGTCGTCGACAGGCCACGCTGGCCGAGTTGCTCGGCGGCCAGCAGGCATTCCGCCAGCCGCGTGCCGAGCGAGAGCAGCGCGACGCGCGAGCCCTCGCGCACCACCCGCCCACAGCCGATCTCGAGCGGCACGCCGATATCGGGGATTTCGACGCCCACGCCTTCACCGCGCGGATAGCGGAAGGCGATGGGGCCTTCGTCGAAGGCGGCGGCGGTCGCGACCATATGGGTCAGTTCCGCCTCGTCGGCCGCGGCCATCACCACAATCTCGGGGAGGCAGGCGAGATAGGCGATGTCGAAGGCGCCGGCATGGGTCGCGCCGTCGGCGCCGACAAGGCCGGCCCGGTCGAGCGCGAAGCGCACGGGCAGCTTCTGGATCGCCACGTCATGCACGACCTGATCATAGGCGCGCTGCAGGAAAGTCGAATAGATCGCGCAGAAGGGCTTGTAGCCCTCTGTCGCCATGCCGGCGGCGAAGGTCACGGCATGCTGCTCGGCGATGCCGACATCGAAGGTCCGCGCCGGGAATTCCTTGCCGAAGGCGTCGATGCCGGTGCCCGACGGCATCGCGGCCGTCACCGCGACGATCTTCTCGTCCTCGCGTGCGGCCTTGATCAGCGCATTGCCGAAGACGGCCGTGTAGCTCGGCGCATTGGCGGGCGCCTTGGCCTGCTGGCCGGTGACCGGATCGAATTTGACGACACCATGATACTTGTCGGCGCTGGCCTCCGCCGGGGCGTAGCCCTTGCCTTTCTGCGTCACGACATGGACGAGGATCGGCCCCGTCTGCGAGTCGCGCACATTGCGCAGGACCGGCAGCAGATGATCGAGGTTGTGCCCGTCGATGGGGCCGACATAGTAGAAGCCAAGCTCCTCGAACAGCGTGCCCCCCGTGAAGAAGCCGCGGGCGAACTCCTCCGTGCGCTTGGCCTTCTCGTGGAAGAAGCGCGGCAGTCGCTCGGCCAGATGCTTGCCGATCTCGCGCAGCGAGCGATAGGTGCGGCCGGAGACCAGGCGGGCCAGATAGGCCGACATCGCACCGACCGGGGGCGCGATCGACATGTCGTTGTCGTTCAGGATCACGACGAGGCGCGAGCCGAGCGCACCGGCGTTGTTCATGGCCTCATAGGCCATGCCGGCGGACATCGCCCCATCGCCGATCACGGCCACGACATTGTTGCTGCCGCCCTCGAGATCGCGGGCGACGGCCATGCCGAGACCGGCCGAGATCGAGGTCGATGAGTGGGCGGCGCCGAAGGGGTCGTACTCGCTTTCCGAACGGCGCGTGAAGCCAGATAGCCCGCCGGGCTGGCGCAGGGTACGGATCCGGTCGCGCCGGCCGGTCAGGATCTTGTGGGGATAGGCCTGGTGGCCGACATCCCAGATCAGCCGGTCGCGCGGCGTGTCGAAAACATGGTGCAACGCCACCGTGAGCTCAACGACGCCGAGGCCGGCCCCGAGATGGCCGCCCGTCACCGAGACGGCACTGATCGTCTCCTGCCGCAGCTCTTCGGCGAGCTGACGAAGATCGGCGTCGGGGAGCTTGCGGAGATCTTCGGGCGTGGCGACGCGGTCGAGGATCGGCGTGTGAGGGCGCTGGGTCACCGTTTGGGTCTATCGCATCCCGCCCCGGTGGCACAAGGGCGGCAAGGTCGCGGAGGCGACCTGTCGACACGAGGCAGACCAGACGGTTGGAGGCCCGATCGATGCGAAACCAGTCCTTAACCGTGTCGCAAGGGACAAGCCGGCCCTGCGTGATGTCTGCCCTACAAATCGACTTGTGCGCCGGCCTGCAACTTGCTCCAAGCAAATCCTGGCAATGCAAGGTTGAAGAGGGGACGGCCATGCAGCAGGCGCAAAGGACAGGCACCCGCCAACGCTGGAGAGCGATTTTCACGGGTCTTGTGATGGCAGGTTTTGCCTGCGTGGGCTGGAATGCTCCCGCGAAGGCGCAGGGAACACTGCGGATCGCCATGACGGCGGCCGACATCCCGACCGCGACCGGCATGCCCAACAACGGCTTCGAGGGCATGCGCTTCCTCGGCTATCCGGTGTTCGAGAGCCTCGTTCTGTGGGATCTGACGACCACGGATCGCCTCGCGCCGCTGCGGCCCGGCCTGGCCGAGCGCTGGGAGCAGGCGCCCGACGATCCGAAAACCTGGATCTTCCATCTGCGCCGCGGCGTCACCTTCCATGACGGCACGCCTTTCGATGCCGATGCGGTGATCTGGAACTTCGAGCGCTACTTCAACAAGGACGCGCCGCAATTCGAGGCGCCGGCCGCAGCGATCGTGCGGGCCCGTGCGCCGATCATGACCGGCTATCGCAAGATCGACGCCTCTACTGTGGCGATCACCACCAACACGGCTGCGTCCTACTTTCCCTATATGATCTCGCTGGCGCTGCTGAGCTCGCCCGCCTCCTTCGAGAAGGCCGGGCGCGACTGGGCCAGGACAGCGCTGCTGCCCTCCGCCGGCACCGGCCCGTTCCGGATCGCCAGTGTGGTCCCGCGCGAGCGCGTCGAGCTAGTGCGCCATGACGGCTATTGGGATGCCGCGGGCAAGGCAAAGCTCGACCGCGTCATGCTGCTGCCCATTCCGGAGGCGAATGCGCGCCTCGCAGCCCTGCGCACGGGCCAGGTCGACTGGATCGAGGTGCCGCCGGCGGACGGCATTCCGTCCTTGCGTCAGGCCGGCTTCGCCATCACCACAGGCTCCTACCCGCATGTCTGGCCCTGGCTGTTCAACATCGGCGCCGCAGACAGCCCGCTCAAGGACGTCCGCGTCCGCCAGGCCCTGAATTACTGCGTCGACCGGGACGGCATCGTCGCCCTGCTCAACGGCATGGCCGAGCCGGCGATCGGCTGGCTCAAGGCCAGCGACCCTGCCTTCGGCAAACCGGCCAACCGCTACCGTTTCGATCCCGCCAAGGCGAAGGTGCTCCTGGCCGAAGCCGGTTTCGGCCCGCAGAAGCCGCTCAGCTTCAAGGTCATGATCTCGACCTCCGGGTCGGGCCAGATGGCGCCGCTGCCGATGAACGAGTTCCTGCAGGCCAGCATGAAGGAGGCCTGCGGCATCCGGATCGAGTTCAACGTGTCGGAGTGGCAGGTGCTGCTCAACAACATGCGCGCCCAGCCGGACCAACCCTCGCTGGGCGGCTCGCTCGCGCTGAACATCGCCGGCCCATCGACCGATCCGAGCGTGATGGCCCGCTATTTCGGCGCCGCCAGCGCGCCGCCCAATGGTTTCAACTTCCCGCAATGGAAAGATTCCGCTTTCGAGGCGGCGCTGGCGAAACTCGCGGCAGCGAATGATCCGCGGGTGATCCAGGAGCAGACCGCGCTCGCGCATGAACGGCTGGTGGATGATCCGCCCTGGCTCTATGTTGTCCATGACCTCAATCCGCGCGCCATGTCGAAGAAGGTCCAGGGCTTCGTCTCCCCGCAATCCTGGTTCGTCGATCTGACTCGCATCAGCATGCAGTGAGCCTCATGGACAGCGCTTCTCGCATCAGCACGGATCCGGCCCTCTGGCCGGCCCATGTCCTGGCGCGGGAGATCGCGGAGCGGAAACTCTCGCCCGTCGATGCGGTCGAGGCGCTGCTGGCACGCATCGAGCGGTTCGAGCCGAAGCTGCACGCCTTCGTCGACGTCTACGCCGCTGATGCGCGTCTGGCTGCCGAGGCGGCGGATAAGGCGATCCGCGCCGGCCATGCGGTCGGGCCGCTGCATGGCGTGCCCATCGCTCTGAAGGATCTGATCGATCTCGAAGGGCGCATCACGACCGGCGGCTCGGCCCACTGGCGCAGCCGTCGCTCGACCATGACCGCGACCATCGCCAGACGCATGTTCGCGCAGGGCCTGATCGTGCTCGGGAAGACCCATACGGTCGAGTTCGCCTATGGCGGCTGGGGTACGAACGAACATATGGGCACGCCCTGGAACCCGTGGGACGAGGCCGTGCCGCGCACGCCGGGCGGCTCCTCCAGCGGCTCCGGCGTCGCCGTCGCGGCGCGGCTGGCGCCCTGGGCGATCGGCACCGACACGGGGGGCTCCGTCCGCCTCCCGGCCGCCTTCTGCGGCATCACCGGGCTCAAGGTCACGATCGGCCGGATCCCGGTCACCGGCATCATCCCGCTTTCGGCGTCGCTCGACACGCCAGGCCCGATGGCGCGCAGCGTCGAGGATTGCGCGCTGCTCTATGACGTCCTTCAGGGGCCGGACGAGGCCGACCCGAACACCCGCGGCATCATGCCCGAGAGCCCGATGGCGACGCTGCGGCGCGGCGTGCGCGGCCTGCGCCTCGCCCGCATGCCGCAGCGCGACCGGGACGGCTGCGATGCCGAGGTGCTCGCCGCCTATGACCGCTCGCTCGAGACGCTCGCCGGCCTCGGTGCCGAGATCGTCGATATCGACCTGCCCTGGCCGCTCGCGCATTTCACCACGACGAGCGGCATCGTCATGGCGGAAGCCTTCTTCAACGGTGGTGCCATGGCGCAGGACGCTTCCGCCCCGCTCGACCCGGCGGTCCGCGCCCGCTTCCTAGCGGGGGCCAGGCTGACGGCGCAGGATTATCTCGCGACCAAGGCCTTCCAGGCGCAGGCCAAGCGCGACCTCGCCATGGCGATGGCCGATATCGACGCGCTGCTGACGCCGACCACCACCACTCCCGCCATCCCGCTCGATGCCGTCGACCAGGACGTGATGCCGTCGCGCTTCACCCGCTTCGGCAATGTCATGGAGATGTGCGGACTGTCGCTGCCCAACGGCTTCACCGCCTCGGGCCTGCCGCTCTCGCTGCAGATCTCCTGCCTCGGCTATCAGGAGGCGATGGCGCTGCGCATCGGCTTCGCCTTCCAGCAGGCGACGGAATACCACCTCGCCACCCCGCCCATGGTGGCCTGAGCGCGGGCCTCCGCAGGAAACGGGTGGGACGCGCCGGCCTTGGCTGACATCACCTGCCGACCCCTCGGCAGGAGCCTCCGATGTCCTCGTCGTCCTTCCCGGCGCTGCTGCTCGCCGGCACCTTTGCCCAGTTCGCCGACCGTCTGGCGCTCGACACGATCACGCTGGCGGCAACGCAGGCCGGCGCCAGCCCGCGCCTCGTCGGTCTTCTGGTCGCGGGCCAGTCGGCGGCCTGGCTCCTGGTCTCGCTCCCGGCCGGCGTGGTCTCCGACAGGCTCGCCACGCGTGATCTGATCCGCTTCGGCGGGGCCCTGATCGCGGCGGGCGCGGCGGCAGGGGCGGCCCTGCTCGCGCTCGGCCATACCGGCTGGTTGCTGGCCGCGACGAGCTTTGCCGGCGCAGCCGGCGCGGTGGTGATCGCGCTGTCGATCGTCGTACTGATGCCGCGCAGCGTCGCGATCGCCGAGCTGCCGCGCGCGAATGGCCGGCTCGAACTCGGCCGCGCCGTCTTCAGCCTGGCGGCGCCGCTGATCGCCGGCTGGGCGGTCGCGCGAGGGCAGGGCTGGATCGGCTTGAGCCTCTGCGCGCTCGCCGGCGTGGTGGCGCTGGTCGCAGCCTCTCGCCTCCCGGGCGAGCGCCCCCCGCCGCAGCCGCGCCTGCCGCTCCACCGCGCCATCGCCGAGGGCGGCCGCTTCGTGGCGCGCCACCCCTATCTGCGGCCGATCGCGCTCTGCGCCATCGCCTGGAACCTCGCCTTCTTCGCCTTCACGGCCATCGCGGCGCCCTATGCCGCGCGCGTTCTGTTCCTGGCTCCGGAGCGGATCGGCCTCGCCACGGCCGTCTATGGCGCCGGGCTGCTCGCAGGCGCGGTCAGTGGCGCGACCCTCATCGCAAGGCTGCCGGTGGGGATCGTCCTGGTCTTCGGCCCGGCGTCCTCCTGCGTCGCGGCGGGCCTTCTCGCGCTGGCGCCGCCCGCCCTCGGCTGGCCCGCGCTGGCGCTCGCCTTCTTCCTCTTCGGCTTCGGGCCGATCCTCTGGTTCATCGCCCAGACGAGCCTGCGCCAGGCCGTGACGCCGCAGCCGCTGCTCGGGCGCGTCAGCGCGACGCTGACCACGGCGATGTACGGAATGCGCCCGCTCGGCGCGCTGGCCGGTGGGCTGGCCGCCGAATACGGGGGGCTGGAGGCGGCGATCGGCCTGCCGGTCGTGCTCTTCGGCCTCTCGACCCTGGCGATCCTCGCCTCGCCGATGCCGCGGCTGAAGGCGATGCCGGAGGAAGAACTCACCCCTCGGGCAGCGGGATGAACTCGGCCTCGTCGCCCGGCACCGTGTCGAAGCGCCCCGCCTTCCACTCCGCCTTGGCCTGGTCGATGCGCTCCTTCGAGGAGGAGACGAAGTTCCACCAGATGTGGCGGGGCCCGTCCATCGGCTCGCCGCCGACGATCATCAGCCGGGTCTGGTCGAGGCCGAGAATCGAGATGCGGTCGCCCGGCTTGAAGATCAGCAACTGCCCGGCGCCGAATTCGTCGCCGGCGATGTCGACCCGGCCGGAGACGATGTAGATCGCGCGCTCGTCGTAATCGGGGTCGAGCGGCAGGATCGCACCCGGCGACAGCACGGCTTCGGCATAGAGCGCATCCCAGGGAAAGCGGACCGGCGAGGTCTGGCCATAGGCCGAGCCCATGATCAGGCTGACGCGCTTGCCGCCCTCGACGATCCGCGGCAGTTCGGGTGCCGCATGGTGGACGAAGGCCGGCGCCGTCTCCTCATGCGACTTCGGCAAGGCGAGCCAGGCCTGGATGCCGAACAGCTTCGGCGGCTTCTGGCGTTCCTCCAGCCCTGTGCGCTCGGAATGGACGATGCCGCGCCCCGCCGTCATGAGGTTGACCGCGCCGGGGCGGATCGGCAGCGCGGTGCCGAGCGAATCCCGGTGCATGATCTCGCCGTCGAACAGATAGGTCACGGTCGAGAGCCCGATATGCGGGTGCGGACGCACATCGATGCCCTGGCCGAGCAGGAATTCGGCCGGCCCCATCTGGTCGAAGAAGATGAAGGGCCCCACCATCTTGCGCCCGACCGAGGGCAGAGCGCGGCGCACCGAGAAGCCCCCGAGATCATGCGCGCGCGGCACGATGACCTGCTCGATCGCCTCGCAGGAGCGGGCATCGCCCAGGACGGGGTCTTCGGCGGGAAGCTGGGACATGGCGAGGGCTCCTGGTGCTGGGTGGACCCTGACCCGATCGCCCTACTGCGGCAAGGCCTCGGGATGCGCCGCGCCGATCAGGCGGTCATGGCGGCAGCCGATGGCGCTCCCAGCCTGCCGATCCTTGCCGCATAGTGCTCCGCCGCCGCCCGGAGGGCCTCCTCGTCGGCCTTGTGGGCGTCATAGACCAGAAAGGGCTCCGCCCAGCAGAGGCCGCAGCGGTTGGCGGTCGCCTGCAGCGGCTTGAGCAGGTCGCGCAGGGGAAAGAGATTGGCGCCTGTCGCGGCGTAGGCCTGCTGGACATTGCCCGCCGTCGCCGCGACGAGGAGCGGCTTATCCGCGAGTTTCGCGCCCTCCGTCTCATAGGCGAGGTAGAACATCCGCGTGAGAACGGCGTCCTGCCATGACTTGAGCAGGGGCGGGGTCGAGTACCACTGCACCGGGAACTGCAGCACGATCTGCTCCGCGGCGATCAGGCGCGCGACCTCGCGGTCGGTGTCGATCCCTCCGTCCGGATAGAGCGCCTGCATGTCGACGACCTCGGTGTCGGGCCGCATCCGGGCGGCATCCACGAGGGCGCGGTTCGCGCGCGAGCGGCTGAACTCGGGGTGAAACAGCAGGATGAGTGTGTGGGCCATGGCAACCTCCGTTGAGCTGACCGAAGGATGCGCTGGCGGATAAAATCATTCCAATGGATGATAGCTATATCATACTATCCGTTTCATGAATTTAAGATCCATCGATCTCAACCTGCTGGTTATCCTCGACGCGCTGCTCGACGAGGCGCATGTCTCACGTGCGGCGGAACGGATCGGTCTGTCGCAGCCGGCCGCTTCCAGCGCACTCGACCGCTGCCGCCAGCTCTTCAGGGACCGTCTCCTGGAGCGCGGCCAAGGCGGGATGGTGCTGACGCCGAAGGCCCAGGCGCTGGCCGGCCCGGTCAAGGAGGTGCTCGGCGGCGTCGCGGCGTTGCTCGGTCCGCGCGAGAGCGATCTCGCCACGCTGCGCCAGACGGTTCGCCTCGTCATGGCCGACTACCCCGCGGCCGTGATCGCGCCTGCTCTGCAGGCGCGGCTGGCGGTGTCCGCGCCTGGGATCACGCTGGCTATCCTGCCCTGGCACGGCGCCGCGGCGGCGTTGGAAGGGCTCGGCCGCGGCACGGTCGATCTCGCGGTGTCCGTCTTCCCCGCCGCGGACGCCGACTTCACGCGGCGGGAATTGCTGCGGGAGAGCTATCTGGTGGCGATGCGCCGGGACCACCCGGCCGCCGAGACCTTCGATCTCGACGCCTGGCTCGCTGATCCGCATGTGCTGGTCTCCGGTCGCGGCGAGGCGAGAACGCCGGTCGATGAGGCGCTGGCGCGAATCGGGCGGGCCCGTCGGATCGGCATGATCGTGCCGAGTTTCTCGTTGGTTCCGCCGCTGCTCGCCGGGTCGGATCTGCTGGCGCTGCTCCCGAGCCGGTGCCTGCCGTCATCGAGTCAAACGGGACTGGTTGCCCATCCGCCCCCGATCCCGGTCGAAGGCTTCCCGCTGCACATCGCCTGGCACAAGCGGCGAGCCTCGGACCCCGCCACCCGCCATGTCGCGGCGCTGGTCGAGGATTTGATCGGGCAGCTCCCGGCCTGGCCAGACCCTGCCGGCTAGCGCCTACCGATCCACGTCCAGCGGCGCGGTGCCCGTCGGCTTGCTGTCGGCGGAGAGGGTGATCTTTTCGATGCGCGCCTCGGCCTGCTTCAGCAGCGCGTCGCAGCGCGCTTTCAGCGCTTCGCCGCGGGTGTAGATCGCGATCGATTCCTCGAGCGGCACGTCGCCCCGCTCCAGCCGGGCGACGATGTCCTCGAGCTGCTTCAGCGCCGCCTCGAAGGGCAGGGCGGCGACGTCGTCGTTGGAGATGGCTTCGCTCACGGCATGATTCCCGTTGTCGCGTCGCTTATCCGCCGGAGCGGCCCGGGCCGCAACCCCGGCGCGCGGCTCAGACGGGCAGGGCCGAGCTCTTCTTGATCGAGCGCAGCGTCAGCGTCGACTGCACGCGGGTGACGCCCGGCAGCTGCGTGATGATGTCGGTGTGGATGCGCTCGAAATCGGCGCTGTCGCGATAGATCACCCGCATCAGATAGTCATGCGCGCCGGCGAGCAGATGGCATTCGAGGATCTCGGGCAGGTTCTGCACCGCCTGCTCGAAGCCCTCCAGCGAAGCGCGGCCCTGCTGGTCGAGCGTCACGAACACGAAGGCCGTGCCGGGAAACCCCGCGATCTTGTCGTCGAGGATCATCGCATAGCCGCGGATCAGCCCGCTCTCCTCGAGCTGGCGCACCCGGCGCAGACAGGCCGAGGGCGACAGATGCACCTTCTCGGCGAGGTCTGAATTCGTGATCCGGCCGTCTGCCTGCAGGATGCGCAGGATGGCGCGGTCGCGTGAATCGAGTTCGATGGTCATGGTGGCCTGACTCCCAGGCGCGGATGAATCCTGCGAAATTCGCCGGAGCGCAAGCAATCTTCTGCATCGATTTCAGCAGAGTGGCGCTGCTTTCCACGTCAATCGCCTGCCGGCCGCACGAAGCTGCCGACCCGCCGGAATATGATCAGTCCCATTTCAGCACGAAGGGTGTACCCTCGAAGGCTTCCGCGCCGCGCCCGATGCCGGCGATCGCGTCGCGCATGCGCCCGTCGCGCCCCAGCATCGCATCGGCGATGGCGACGAGCCGCGCATTGGGCGTGGCGGAGGGGGCAGCGTGGCGCAGCCGGGCCGCCAGCTCCGCTTCGTCGCGCTCCGGGGCGAAGGCGCAGGCGGCGATATAGGCGGCCGCGGTCGATCGGCTGATCCCGGCCCAGCAATGGATCAGGAGGGGCGCCGCGCGGTCCCAGCGTCGCGCGAAGGCGAGGAAGCGCTCGACATGGGCCTCGGCCGGCACGACATGGCCCTCCATCGGCGCGCTGATGTCGGACAGGCCGAGGAACAGGTGGTTGCCCTCCGCGATGCCGGCCGGGCGCTCCACCGCCGTGCCGACATTGATCAGCGTGACGAGATGGCTTGGCCGCGCGGCGGCGACGGTCTCGTGGAGCTTCGACAGCGGAGAGACATGCAGCGTCGGCATCGGGGCGGCGTCCGGTTCGGGGGCGTGTGCAGCGCATAATCCAGCGTGCCGCCCCCGTCATCCCTGACCCTCGCAGGTGCGCAATATCGTTTACATATGAACCATGTCTGGATAGAAGCCCCGTTTGGAGGCCTTCCATCCGCGGGTGCGTCATGAATCTCTGGTTCCGCTTGGTCTGGCTCCTGCTGACGAGCCCGTTCCGCCCCAGGCTGGAACCGCTCGCCGAGCCGTCGCGGCTGTCCTTCCGGGTCTGGCCGCACGATCTCGACACCAGCTTGCACATGAACAACGGCCGCTACTGGTCGCTGATGGATCTCGGCCGCACCGATGTGATGCTGCGCACGGGCCTGTGGCGGGCGGTGCTGCGACATCGCTGGGTGCCGGTGGTCAATGGCGGCATGATCCGCTTCCGCCGGGAGCTGCGCGCCTTCCAGCCCTTCCGCCTCGACACCGAGATCCTGTGCTGGACGCAGAGCTGGCTGGTGATCGAGCACCGCCTGGTCACGCGGGGCCGGGACGGCACGGAGACCGTCGCGGCTCATGCGCTCGTCCGGGTGGCGCTCTATGACCGCGCGGCGCGGGCCTATGTGCCGGTCGCGCGGCTGATGGCCGAAATCGGGACGCAAGCGGAGAGCCCGGCGCAGCGCCCGGACGTGACCGCCTTCCTCGCCGCCGAAGATGCGATGCGCAGCACGGCCTCCCAGGGCTGACGCGTCCGTCGCCAGCCTATTCCGCCGCGAAGCGCGTCGTCCGCCACTGCGCCAGCAGAGCCCGCAAGGCGCCGGGCTTCAGCGGCTTGTTGAGCAGATGCACGTCGAGCGCCGCGGCGGCCTCACGCACGCTCGGCGACCGGTCCGCTGTCAGCAGGATCGCCGGTAGCGGCCGGCGCGAGCGCTCCCGCACGGTGCTGATCGCGGTCAGCCCGTTGCCATTGTCGAGATGGTAGTCGGCGATTACGACGTCGGGCGCGCTGCGCTTCTGCAGGGCCAGCGCCGCGTCGAGCCCGGCCGCCGTCGCGACTTCACAGCCCCAGCCTTCCAGCAGCCGTTTCATGCCGTCGAGGATGGCTGGCTCGTTGTCGATGACGAGCAGCCTAAGGCCGGCGAGCTGCCCCGCCGGGGCCGGGCGCGGCGCCGGCGCGGTGCTCATCTCGGGCAGCGGCGAGGCGCGCGGCACCAGCACGGCAAAGCGGCTGCCCCGGCCGGGCGCCGAATCGAGCGTCAGGCGGTGATCGAGGGTGCGGGCGATGCGCTGCACGATCGACAGGCCAAGCCCCAGCCCCCGCGCCACCTTCGCCCCCTGGTCGAGACGCTGGAACTCGCGGAAGACGGTCTTCTGCTTGCCCTGGGGGATGCCGAGTCCGGTATCCAGCACCTCGACCGAAACCTGCCCGCCGCGGCGGCGAAAGCCGATCAGCACCTTGCCGCTGGGCGAGTATTTGATCGCGTTGGAGACCAGGTTCTGCAGCAGGCGCCGCAGTAGCCGCCGGTCCGAGCGCACGGCGAGGCTGGTCGGCATGAAGACGAGCTTCAGTCCCTTCTCCTGGGCGCTCGGCTCGAATTCGCGCTGGAGCTGGCGCATCAGCTCGTCAAGCCGGAAAGCTGTGATCTCCGGCTTCATCGCGCCGCCGTCGAGGCGTGAGATCTCGAGCAGCGCGGTCAGGATCTCCTCGACCGCGTCGAGCGAGGCGTCGATGTTCTCGGCGAGGTCGGGGCTGCCGGCGGCGCGGTCGCGCTCGACCAGCGAGGTCGCATAGAGGCGGGCGGCGTTGAGCGGCTGCAGGATGTCGTGGCTGGCGGCGGCGAGGAAGCGCGTCTTCGAGGCGTTGGCCTCCTCGGCCTCCGCCTTGGCGCGTTGCAGCTCGGCATTGACGCGCAGGATCTCCTCCGTTCGCTCGACGACGCGCCGCTCGAGGCTCTCATTGGTCCGCTCGAGTTCCTCCTGCGCGGCGACGGCCTCGGTGATGTCGGTATAGGTCGTGACGAAACCGCCGTCGGGCAGAGGATTGGTGCGGATTTCGATGACTTTCTTGGACGGGTAGAGCTTGAGCCGCACCGGCTCGCGGTCATGCACGAAGCTCTGCAGCCGCGCCGCCATCAACTCGTCCTGCTGGCCGTCGCCATAGGCCCCGCGGGCAGCGTTGTAGCGCACGATCTCGTCGAGCCCGGTTCCGAAGCGCACCATCGCGGGCGGCAGGTCGTAGAGCTGGATGAAGGCCTGGTTCCAGGCGAGCAGGCGCAGGTCGCGGTCGAGCACGGTGATGCCCTGGCCGGCATGGTCGAGCCCGTGCTGGAGGATGTCGCGGTTGTACTGCAGCGCGGCGGAAGCGTCGTCGAGCAGCTTGAAGGCGGCTTCGGTGGTGAGGTTGCGCCGCCGCAGCAGCAGCGAGAGCACGAGGCGGGACGAGGCCGCGCCGATGGCGGAGGAGAGCAGATGCTCGCCGAAGCGCAGCAGATGGATGTCGGCGTCGCGCGAGGGCATCGGCGCCTCGCCGCGGCTGCTGGCGAAGCCCTCGAAGGCACGCTGCGTCCGCTCCTGGCCGAGGTAGCGGCCGATCGTCGACTGCAACTCCGCCTCGGTGACGCTGGAGCGCCACAGCGAGAAGGACTGCGCCATCGTCGCCCGGTCGGACTCGACGAAAGCGTTGGCCTGCAGGCGCTCCATCGCCGTTGCCGGGCGCAAGAGCGAGAAGACGACATAGGCGAGCAGGTTGAGCCCCAGGCTCCAGAACGCGCCGTGAGGCAGGGGCGGCAGGTCGAGCCCGAACAGAGCCTCAGGC
This sequence comes from Rhizobiales bacterium CCH10-E5, assembly GCA_001556125.1. Taxonomy (GTDB): domain Bacteria; phylum Pseudomonadota; class Alphaproteobacteria; order Rhizobiales; family Beijerinckiaceae; genus Allobosea; species Allobosea massiliensis. The sequence continues at coordinate 31,387 of LSIG01000067.1, forward strand.
CGCAGGGCGGCGTAGCCGAGAGGCCCATTGGCAACGATCTCGGCCCAGAAGCTGCCTGGCTTCACGAGGCTCGGCATCAGCAGCGTATAGGCCCAGGTCGCGATGCCGACGATCAGCCCTGCCGCCGCGCCCAGCGCCGTGCCGCGGCGCCAGACCAGGCCGCCGAAAAAGGCCGGCGCGATCTGTGCCGTGGCGGCAAAGGACAGCAGGCCGATTGCCGCCAGCGCCTGCTCGCCGGCCGCCCGGTAATAGGCATAGCCCAGCAGGATGACGCAGAGGATGGCGACCCGCCGGATGATAACGACCTGCGAGCCGAGATCGCCGCCGGTATTGCCATGTTGGACCGGCTTGGCCGGCACGCCGGAGGCAGAGGCGGCGGGGTCGCTCAGAGCCCTCCGCCCGCGCAGCAGCACCGGCATGACGAGATGGTTCGAGATCATGATCGCCAGCGCGACGGAAGCGACGATCACCATCGCCGTCGCGGCAGACAGCCCGCCGATGAAGACCAGCAGTGCCAGCAGCCCCGCCTGCTGCTGCAGCGGCAGCAGCAGCACGGTCATGTCACGGTCGACGCCGGAACCCGGCATCAGCAACTCGCCCGCCATCGCAAGCGGCAGGACGAAGAGGTTGATGAGGATCAGATAGAGCGGGAACATCCAGGCCGCGCGGCGGACATCGGCCGCGTCGCGGTTCTCGACGATGGTCATGTGAAACTGGCGCGCCAGCAGCAGCGCGGCGCAGGAGGAGAGCAGCGTCAGGGTCAGGAAGGTGGGCCAGTTCGAGGTCCGCTCCCAGATCGGAGGGGCGCCCCCCGGCAGGTTGGCCGCCTGGGCGAAGAGGTCTCCCGCGCCGTCATAGAGCCCGTAGACGACGAAGACACCGAGCACGAGGAACGCGACGAGCTTGACCAGGGACTCCACCGCGATGGCCAGCACCAGCCCGTCCTGATGCTCGGTGGCGTCGATATGGCGCGTGCCGAAGGCGCAGGCGAAGCCCGCAAGCACCATCGCCACGAGAAAGGCGAGGTCGGTGAGGACCGGCGCATCGGCCGAGGCCGGCCGGCCGCCCGTCGCGGCGAGCAGGACCGATAGCGAACTCGCCACCGCCTTGAGCTGGAGGGCGATGTAGGGCAGGGCGCCGATCACTGCGACAAGGCAGACCAGCGCCGCCACGCGCTCGCTCTTGCCGTAGCGCGCGCCGACGAAATCCGCGACCGAGGTGATGTTTTGGGATTTGGCGATCCGGACGATCCGCCCGACGAAACGGTGGCCGAAGCCGATGACCAGGATCGGCCCGACATAAATGCCGAGAAAGTCCAGGCCCGCGCGGCTGGCGAACCCCACCGAGCCGTAGAAGGTCCAGGAGGTGCAGTAGACGCCCAGCGCCAGCGCATAGATCGTCGCTCGAGCCCGGCCGCCGACGAGGCGGCGGCCCGATGTGTCGGCCGCATGCGCGATCGCGAAGAGAGCGCAGAGATAGGCCAGCGCGACCAGGACCACGGACCAGGCGGGGATCATTCTGCCTCCATCGCAGCCGTGTCACCGGCGCGAGCTTAAAGGATGGGCACGGGCGGAGGAAACTGGTTTCCACCCGGCCGCATCTTCCTCTAGCGTCAGGGCCGGGACACCAGGCGGCACGAGGCGATCGGCCGCTCGACATCGAAAGGGGCCAAGGAATGCTCGAGGAATTCAAGAAGTTCGCGCTGAAGGGCAATGTCGTCGATCTCGCTATCGGCGTGATCATCGGCGCGGCCTTCGGCAAGATCGTCGATTCGCTGGTCAACGACATCATCATGCCGTTCATCGGCGCGCTCGGCGGCGTCGATTTCTCGAACTACTTCATCGGGCTCAACAGCGGCATCACCGCCACGACGCTGGCCGAGGCGCGCAAGCAGGGCGCCGTGCTCGCCTATGGCAACTTCATCACCATCGCCGTGAACTTCATCATCATCGCCTTCGTCCTCTTTCTGGTGGTCAAGGCCATCAACAGGCTCCAGCACAAGCAGAAGGAAGAGCCCAAGGCACCGGCAGCCCCGCCCGAGGATGTCGTGCTGCTGGGCGAGATCCGCGATCTGCTGAAGCAGAAGGGCGCCTGAGCCAAGCGGCCGGCCGCGGCGATTCATCACCGCGGCCGATCGGGTCGATCTCGCGTTTTCATGCCCGGGCGGCGCGTGATCGGCTAAACAGGCCACACCACAACCGCGAGGTCCTGCCCGATGTCGACCGTCACGCCCACCGGCGCCAGCCTGCTGTCGTCGCTGCGCCCCGAGGCGCGCCATGCGCCCGAGAGCGGCATCGTCGAGGTGGTCAATCACGGCCGTCTCAAGGAGGGCCTGATCCCGCTCTGGGTCGGCGAGGGCGACCTGCCGACCCCGGACTTCATCGCCCGCGCCGCCAACGCCTCGCTCGCCAAAGGCGAGACCTTCTACACCTGGCAGCGCGGCATCCCGGATCTCCGCGAGGCGATCGCGCGCTACCATACGGCGCTCTATGGCCGGCCCTTCTCTATGGAGTCCTTCTTCGTCACCGGCTCGGGCATGCAGGCGGTCCAGATCGTCGTGCGGATGGTCACCGGCCCCGGCGACGAGGTGGTGATCCCGACCCCGGCCTGGCCCAATGTCGGCGCCGCCATCGGCGTTGCCGGAGCCATCCCGGTCAATGTCCCGATGGACTATGTCCAGGGCCGCTTCTCGCTCGATCTCGACCGGCTGGCCGCCGCCATCACCCCGAAGACGCGCGCCATCGCCATCAATTCGCCGGCCAACCCGACCGGATGGACGGCGACGAAGGATGAACTCGCCGCCATCCTGGCGCTCGCCCGCAAGCACGGCCTCTGGATCATCGCCGACGAGATCTATGCCCGCTTCGTCTATGACGGCTCCGCCCGCGCCGCCTCCTTCCATGACGTGATGGAGCCCGAGGATCGCGTCCTCTTCGTCCAGACCTTCTCGAAGAACTGGGCCATGACGGGCTGGCGCGTCGGCTGGATCGAGGCCCCGCCTGCCTTCGGCCAGGTGATCGAGAACCTGATTCAGTATTCGACCTCCGGCGTTCCGGTCTTCGTCCAGCGTGGCGCTATCGCCGCGCTGGACGAGGGCGAGCCCTTCGTCGCCGAGCAGATCGCCCGCGCCGCGGAGGGCCGCCGGATCATTGCCGAAGGGCTGAAGGCGACCAACCGGGTGACGCTGTCGCCGCCGGACGGTGCGCTCTACCAGTTCTTCTCGGTCGATGGCTGGCAGGACAGCCGGGCGCTCGCCATCGATCTCGTCGACCGGGCCAATGTCGGCCTTGCTCCCGGAACCGCGTTCGGCCCTGGCGGTGAAGCGGGGTTGCGGCTGTGCTTCGCGCGCAAGGCCTCCGATCTCGTCGAGACCGTGACGAGGCTGCAGCGCGCTTTGGCCGGCTGAGCACGCTCGCGAAGCCGCATGCAGGCCCGCCGCGCATGACGGCACTGCGCGGCGCGGGCCGCCGGTCAAATTGACCCCGCCCCGCGCGGTCGACAAGACTGCGATGCTGCGTTGCAGCAGCGCGCAGCGAGGTATCATGACGGGGGTGGGTTCTCCTTCGACGTTGAAAGTCCTGTCCCGAGAGGCCGCGGTCATCGCCATTGCAGCGGTGGGAGGTGCTCTGTTCGCCTTTCTGGGGGCGCCGGCCGCCTGGCTATCGGGCGCCATGATCCTGACCTTGCTGGTCGCGCTTGTGCGTCCCCTGCCCGTGTTGCGCCGCTCCTGGTTCGATTCCACCGTGCTGCTATCGGGCGCCATCATCGGCTCGTCTGCTACGCCGGAAGCCTTGGCCGCGGCTGTGCGCTACCCGGCCTCTCTCATCATCCTGCTCTTCGCCATGGCCGGCATCATGGCCGCCACCGGAACCTATCTGCGCTATGTCGCGCGCTGGTCCTGGCTCGATTCGCTGCTGGCGGCGGCGCCCGGTGCACTGGCAACGGTGCTGGCGGTCGCGCAGTCGAAAGGCGCCGATATCGGCCGTATTTCCGTCGTCCAGCTCTTGCGCCTGCTCGTTCTCGTGGCGCTGCTGCCCGGCCTGATGCAGCTCACCGATCTGCACCCCGCCATGGCAGTCGCGCCGCCTGCAAAAATTCTCGACCCCTGGACGATGTTGCTGCTGCTGCTCGCCGGCTTCGGTGCCGGCCTCGTGCTCGACCGTCTCGGCGTCGCGGCGCCGATGATGTTCGGTGCGATTTTGTCCAGCGCGGTCGCTCATGGCACCGGCCTCGTCGAGGGCAGCCTGCCGCCGCCGGTGCAAATTGCCGTGCTGGTCATGCTCGGGTCGACGATGGGCGCGCGGATCGGCGCCATTCCGCGTCGCGATCTGCTGAAGCTGTTCCCCCTCGCCGTCGGTGGCCTGCTTGTGTCGCTCGCAGTTGCCTTTGCCTTCGCCTTGCCGGCAGCACTGCTCGCGGGAGTCTCCTATGCGGATTCGATCACGGCCTTCGCCCCTGGCGGTCTGGAGGCCATGGCAATGCTCGCCTTCGCGATGGGGCTCGACATGCTCTATGTCAGCTCGCACCATCTGATGCGGTTTCTGATCATCGGCTTCGCGCTGCCGTTTCTCCTGGACCGGCTGCCGAGCCGTCTGCCGGAGCGCTGAGGCGAAGCGCTTTGCGATCAAGCGCTGGTCACAGCCCCTGGCCAGGTCGCTCCATTGGTGTTGGTCATCAGCGCATAGAGCGAACTGGTGCCGCAGATGAACAGGCGGTTGAGCCGCGGCCCGCCCCAGCAGACATTGGCGACGACCTCGGGGATCGCGATCTTGCCGATCAGCGTCCCGTCCGGGTGGTAGACGTGGACGCCGTCGGCGGCGCTGGTCCAGATCCGACCCTCGACATCGAGACGGAAGCCGTCGAACAGCCCGGCCGTGCAGGCGGCGAAGACCTGCGAACCCGTCAGCCGCGTGCCGTCGGCCGAGACCTCGCAGGCGCGGATGTGGCGCGGCCCGTGGACCGGATCGTGGCTGGCGCCGGTGTCGGCGATGTAGAGGATGCGCTCGTCCGGCGAGAAGGCGAGCCCGTTGGGCTTGACGAAATCGTCGGCGACGATGGTCAGCACGCCGCTCTCACCGTCGATGCGGTAGACATGGCAGGCCCCGATCTCGCTCTCGGCCCTGTTGCCCTCGTAGTCGCTGAGGATGCCGTAATCGGGGTCGGTGAACCAGATCGACCCGTCCGATTTCACCACGACATCGTTGGGCGAGTTCAGCCGCTTGCCCTGCCAGTGACTGGCGAGAACGGTGACGGAGCCGTCATGTTCCGTGCGCGTCACCTGCCGGCCGCCATGCTCGCAGGTGACGAGCCGCCCCTGGGGATCGACCGTGTTGCCGTTGCTGTTGCGTGCCGGCTGGCGGAACACGCTGGTCTGCCCGCTCATCGTGTCGAAGCGCAGCATCCGGTCGTTCGGAATGTCGGAAAACACCAGCGTGTTGTGCGCCCGGAACCAGGCCGGCCCCTCCGCCCAGCGTGAACCCGTCCAGAGCCGCTCGACCCGGGCTGAACCGGGAATGACGCGATGGAAGCGCGGGTCGAGCACGGTCGAGCCCGTGCCTTCGAGAATGCCGAACATGATCACGTCTCCGAATAGGGGTCGACCATCGGGGATAAGGGCCAACCGAGCAAGCGGCCGCTATGGATGTCGGCAGGCGGACGTGCGGCCGCGCATATCCAAGACAAGCACCCAGCGCGACACCCAGGGGCTAAGCCGATGGTTGATTCGGAAGGGCTGACCATTTTTGAAATAACCGTACCAGGTCACATGACTATTTTTGGAATGGGACTTTGAAAAGCGGATCGAATATTGACCGAGGATCGGCGCTCATCAACTTTCCCGCACGCCGCAACAGGCGGTTCGATGTAGGGATACACCATGACAATCAAGTTTCTGGCGACGTTGCTTGCGGGCAGCGTCTTGCTCGTTGGCGCGGCCTTCTCCCAGACGGCCGACGACCGGAAATGGATCGCCCAGTGCCTGAGCGACAATGCCGACGCCAAAGTCACGGCCGCGGTGGTGGCGGCCTATTGCACCTGCATGAACGGCAAGATGAGCGACAACGAGACGCGCTCGATCACCCAGTGGGAGAAGGCCAACCCTAATGCCCGTCGCGCCTGCGAGCGCGAGGCGGGCTGGAACTGACGCGCAGCCACCGTTCCGGGGCGCCTCTTCGCATCAGGCGGGGGAGCGTCCTCGGCGGCGGGCTCGAGCGGCCGCGCGCCGGGTTGCTCCGCTTGCCGAAGATCGGCTCACAGGCTCAGTCCGGCATCCCAATAGGGAGTCTGGCCGTAGAGTTCGGCCAGGTAATCGACGAAGGCGCGGACCTTCTGCTCCATGTGCCGGCGGCTGGGATAGACCGCGTGGATGGCGACGCGGCTGCCGACCGAATAGGCCGGCAGCACCCGCTGAAGCGCGCCCGATTTCAGTTCCGGCCCGACATCCCAGGTCGAGCGCAGCGCGATCCCGAGCCCCGCCAGCAGCGCCTCGCGGACGACCTCGCTGGAATTGGTCCGCAGCGGGCCCGCAACGCGCACCGTCACCGGTCCGGTAGGCCCGTCCAGCGTCCAGTGGTCGGTGTTGTGGGCGATCAGCGTGTGACGCGCGAGGTCGTCGATCGTTACCGGACCGCCGGCTGAAGTGAGATAGCCCGGCGTCGCGCAGAGCACGCGGTGGTTCGGCGCCAGCCGCTTCGCGACGAGGCTTGATGATGTGGACGCCCCCGCCCAACGGCGGCGCTATGGTGCCGATCCGGCTGC
>LSIG01000068.1 GCA_001556125.1 Rhizobiales bacterium CCH10-E5
CCTTGATGCCCTCATGGCTGTCGGAGACGACGAGCTTGACGCCGCGCAGGCCGCGTCGCGCCAGCTTGCGCAGGAAGGCGGTCCAGAAGGTCTCGGCCTCGGAGGGGCCGATATCCATGCCCAGGACCTCGCGCCTTCCGTCGCTGTTGACGCCGACGGCGACGATCACCGCCACCGAGACGATCCGGCCGGCTTGGCGCACCTTCACATAGGTGGCGTCGATCCAGAGATAGGGCCAGTCGCCCTCGATCGGCCGGTCGAGGAAGGCCTGCACCCGCTCGTCGATCTCCTCGCAAAGCCGCGAGACCTGGCTCTTGGAGATGCCGCTCATCCCCATCGCCTTGACCAGGTCGTCGACCGAGCGGGTCGAGATGCCCTGGATGTAGGCCTCCTGAATCACCGCGGTGAGCGCCTTCTCGGCCATGCGCCGGGGCTCGAGGAAGCCTGGAAAGTAGCTGCCCTTCCTCAGCTTGGGGATGCGCAACTCGACCGTGCCGGCGCGCGTCTCCCAGTCCCGCTCGCGATAGCCGTTGCGCTGCGCCAGCCGCTCCGGGCTCTTCTCGCCGAAGCCGGCGCCAGTCAGCCCACCGACCTCCAGCTCCATCAGGCGCTGGGCTGCAAAGCCAATCATCTCGCGCAGAAGATCGGCGTCAGGGCTCTTCTCCAGCAGCCCGCGCAGGTTCATCATCTCGTCGGTCATCGGGGATCTCTCGGTTCAGGGTCGGAGTTCGCAACCCAAACCTAACCGGCAATCGCCGATGACCACCTCAGCTACACCACCCTATGGGACACGACCCTTCTGGGCGGTCTAGTCTGCGGGCGAGACGCGGAGCCCAAGTTTGCCATAGCCCCGCTCTACCGGCTGTGTGAGCGCCGCTGTGTCTCGACCGAATTGGTGTGGATTGCTCGTCCGCTGGCGCCCCGATGAATGAACTCTTTGGCAAGCGGGGAAAACGTCCTCGATATTGAAGACGCCCTTGACGGGAGGGGATTCGCTCACCATCTTCACTTTCACGAAGTGAGGATAGTGAATGCGACATAGAATGATCGATCTAACGGGTGGCCAGACAGTTCTCTCGGGCGCAGCCTCGGGGCGCCAACTGCTGAGTGCTCTGATCGCTTTGACGCCCGCCTTAGAGGTGCCGGCCCCAGTGTTCCTCGACTTCACCGCCATCGAGATCGCAACCGCCTCCTTTCTGCGCGAGGCAGTGATCGGCTTTCGCGACTATGCCCGGCAATCGCTGCGCAACGTCTATCCTGCCGCCGCCAACCTCGGGCCTGCCGTCGTTGAGGAACTCGACTTCTTCATCCGCGCCCGCGGCGATGTGATGTGGAGTTGCGAACTCGGTTTGGGCGAGGCCGTCATCAGCGCGAGGCTGATAGGCGAACTCGACCCCGCCCAGCGCTCGACTTTCGACGCGGCGCTCGAAGTTGGCGCCATCACCGCCCCCGAACTGGCCGCTCGCTTCGCCGATCAGCGAATCGGGCCAACCGCCTGGAACAACCGGCTGTCGGCGCTAGCGACCAAAGGCCTGCTCGTCGAACGCAAGCATGGCAAGACCAAGTCGTTCAGCCCGCTCCTGGAGATTGCCTGATGGGCCTTGACTACATCCGCGCGAACACCGGGACGCCGTGGCGCAAACGTTGGAACAGAGGCCTCGACCGTTTGAAGGCACCGACGCTACTCGACCTCACCATGACGGAGGCTGCACGCACCGTGACCGCTGAGCTCAATGCAGGTGCCCGCGTCAAGGCGGGTGACAAGTTGATCGTCCAGAGCGCAGCCGACGGCCTAACCGTCAGCGATGGCTTGCGCGCAATCGGGCGGATTACCAACCCCTCGACCGAGCTGACCACCGCCGTCCACAAAGGCGGTGGATATGCCGAAGGCGTGCTCCAGCGCGTTGGACTGTTCGGCGACACCGCGGAGCTCAGCGTGAAATGAACCGCCGGCCACCCCATGAGCCCTCGCGCCAGTTCCCACAGCCGCAACGGCTCTGGGACGATGCAGCGCGCCACGCAAAATCGTTGGGATGCCCGACCTGCCTCGAACGCGACCGCTGCGGTGGCGTTCATACCGACGCCGGCATTCTCGACTGTCGCGACCTCTGCTCCTGCAAGGACAAGAGCAAATGCGACATGGTCTGCCGGTTCAATCCGAGTCTCTTTGTCGCCCGAATGCGCGAGGTGGGCGGGCTCGGTTTCGAGAGCGCGCCTCGCGCGCCGGCGAATGGCGTGCCGACGATTCCGATGGTCGTGCCCTTCATCGATCACCGCTACAGCCGCGTGGCGACGCTCGACGAGCCGGTGGTCGCGCTCTCGCTCTATGAGCTGGTGAACCTCGCGACCGGCAAGCCGCACGTAACCTCGCGCGCTGGGTTAGCCGACCGGTTTCGCATCCCGGAGAGCGCGGCGGTTATCGTCAGCGGTGTCGACAAGGACGGCCCGATCGAACGCTGGTGGGAACTGAACGAGCGCGCCGCGATCCTCGACGCGCTCAAGGCACTCGGCATCACCCTCGTGACTACGCCGAACTACAGCGTACTGACCGACGTGCCGCGCACCGACAACCTCCACGCGATGAAGCGCATCCTCCTGGCCTGGACAGAGATGGCGGCGGCGGGCTTGCCGGCCGCTCTGCACGTCAACGGCCGCACCCTGCATGACTATGTCCGCTGGGGCGACCTGATCGCCGAGCGTCCCGAAATCGAAATTCTGGCTTTCGAGTTCGCGACCGGCTGCGGCCGCGGCGAACGAATTGACTGGCACGTAGCCCAGCTTTGCGCGCTCGCCGATCGGATCGACCGCTCACTCACGCTCGTCATTCGTGGTGGTGGTCGCAAACTCGGCGAGCTCCGGCGCCACTTCGCGCATGTCGCGCTAATCGAGACTGAAGCCTTTTCGCGCGCCATGCGTCGCCGGCGCGCCTATCTCACCGAATCTGGCCGACTGAGATGGGCCAAGTTTCCGACCCCTAAGGGCGCGCCGATCGACGATCTTCTCGCGCACAACGTCGCGCTGGTGCGCACCTCCTACGAGACATGGCCAAAGCCCGCGTTGCGCTTACGGCCGCCGACCCGGCGCGGCCGGCGTGCAGCGCACCGTGATGGCGAGTCCATCCAGCCAAGCCTTCTGCGCCAGCTCAACCTGCCCGGTGAGACTCGGGGCATCGCCCCAGAGCCGCAGGGCGTAATCGCCGCTGCGAAATCTTAACTCGGCGGCGTCATGGGCGAGTGCGCGAAACAGCTGTCCGATACCGTAGCCATGGCCTGTGCTTCGCGCGTACCGCGACGCCCCGTCCGAAGCGGCGACCTGCAGCGCCGCCCCGGAATCGGCAAGGAGCGAGAACTCAGGATTCTCGCGCAGGCTCGCAAGTACGCCTCGCCCTGCGTCGGCGACGACAAATTCGAAGGCACCTTCGGTCGCGGCGTAGGCGACAACACCGCTTTCCGGCCGGCCGCTGTGCTCAAACACATTGTCCTGCAGTTCGCCGAGCGCGCCCATCAGGCCGGCGACGACCCCCTTCGCCAGCCCCGCAGCCACCGCGGCGTTCTCGGCATGCTTGGCCCATTGCTCCCAAGCGAGCCGCTCCGTCTGCGCTCCATCAAAATTCACACGGGACAGCGGAAACACTCCGGCACGATCGCGTGCACCGGCGCCGCTGATCGCTCCACCTCTCAGCGCGCGTTCAATCTGGTGAAAGACCGGCGGTTCGACGATGACATCGGAGTAGCGATCCGGGAGAGCAGCAGTCGCCATCGCAAGCTCAACCAGTGGTCCGATCCTTCCCGAACGCGCCAGCGTGATCGATCCAAGCTTCGGCAGCCGGCCGGCGACCGCCTGCCACAGGAGATCGTCCACCGTCTCAAAGCTCGCGGTCACCCGCTGTGCCGCCCCTTCGTTCAAGTCGCCCCCCAGCACTTTGATCGGCCCGTTGGATCGTTTGCTGGCGTTCTGCCAGGTGACCCAACGATTGGTCATCAATTTGCGGTTGCATTCTGCTCGATATCGTTCCCAAAAACCACAGTACTTAATGCCGAAGGATCAGCCTCGGTCCTTACCGATCCGTCCGTTCATGTAACCGGAGAATCAGAAATGGAGGGCAACAACAACTTTGAGAATCTGAAGGAGCACATTCTGCCTCTGTCCGTGTCACATCATTTCGATACTGCCCGCACTGAGTGGTCCTTGGTCGCGGTCGAGATTAGCGAAGACTTTGATCACTGCCCATGCGGGCAAGAAATCAAAGAGCATTGCTACATCCGCAACCGTCTCAACGGCAACGAGACCTATGTCGGCAATATCTGCATCAACCGCTTCATCCAGATCGACACCGGCAACCTGTTCGACGGGCTGAAGCGGATCGCGAAGGACTTAACCGCGAACGCCAACAATGACCTCATCGAGCATGCCTACCGCATGGGCTATCTCTACAGCGAGAAAGAATACACGTTTCTGAAGCAAACGATGCGGAAGAGGAAGCTCTCAGACGCACAGATCGCGTGGAAGATAAAAATAAACAGGCGGATCGTGGCCCAGACCGTGGTTCGGAAACGCACCGTCAGATGATGCGTAAGCGCCCGCCATTGAACGGAAATCAGTGAGCGCAAATCTCGGGGGAAACGCGCACCAATGTATATTGAACAGCTTTTTCTAACCAATTTCCGTTGCTTCGGTCCGGCTGCCACACCGGTCGATTTGACGAGCGGCCTTACGACCTTCGTCGGTGTCAACGGCGCCGGCAAGACGGCCGTGCTGCAAGCGCTCCAACGCCTCTTCGGGATCACCGGCGAACAACGCCGCCTTCGCCGCCAAGACTTCCATGTACCGGCCGCTGAACCCGTGTCCAGCGACATTCGGAACTGACCCCTTTCCGTCATGAAGAACTGACCCCCATGCCGTTTGCCTTCAGGCGGTTGCGGGTTGATGCGTCGCAGTGGCCTTTTGCAAAAGGCCACTGCGACGCTTTTCGCGGAGCCGATAGCTGTCTCCGCGGATGGTGATGACGTGGCTGTGGTGGAGCAGCCGATCGAGGATGGCAGTCGCGACGACGGGATCGCCGAAGACCGAGCCCCATTCTCCGACGGCCCGGTTGGAGGTCACGAGCATGGCGCCGCGCTCGTAGC
>LSIG01000069.1 GCA_001556125.1 Rhizobiales bacterium CCH10-E5
CCCTTGGAATCACGAGTGCCCCAGTCGCTCAACCCTTTCGGGACGGGCTCTCAGGCAGGCGGCGCAGGCCCAAGAAGTCCAAGGGCAAAGAAGCTGCAACTCAGAGTGAAGAGGCGTGAGCACAACGCGATTCGTAGAACTGTTTAGGCAAATCGATCTTTCCAAGTGGCCCGACCCACACTCACTGGAAACGGATCGTCTGCGCATACTTTGGGTTCTGGTGGCAGCTGCCGGGAGCTACAACAACGGCTTAACCGCCGCTGAGGTCTCTGCTGTGCTGGAGAACTGTAGTCGGATCGCCGTTTCTCGCCAGAAGGTTGCGGGGATACTGGCTGGTGAACGTGGCACTGTCGTCGCGGTCGGGAGGTCCAGCCCGGTGAGATTCAAGGCCATGAAAATGGCTGAAGACGAGCTTCAATCGATCAGTTCGGCGCTGTTTATCGATCCGTCAAAGGCATATTCAAGTATCAGGAAAATTGAAGAAATGATGGCTCCGCTCCGGGGGGCCATTAAGATTTGTGACGCTTATGTTGATAGCAAGACACTTGATTATTTGCGGCTGATGACGGCTGCGGAGAGCTTGAGTTTGTTGACAGAAAACATCCAAGATAGTTCACGCTTCCAACGGGACTTGACAGCTTTCGCTCGCGAGTATCCCATTCCCATGGAGGTGAGACAGGCGTCTCCTGGCGTTTTGCATGATCGTTACGTCATTCATGAGAGCGGATTGCTACTGATCGGTGCCAGCTTAAAAGACCTGGCGCGTAAACAGAGCATGGTTGTTTCTCTTTCTGCCGGGTTTAGCGCTGAAGTCGGCAGGGCTTTTGGGAGGTGCTGGTCTCAGGCCAGGCGCTTCAATTGAATCGTCCCGATTTCAGGAGGTGGAATGAATTTTTCCAGTTTCCGTATAAACATCCGTATTGATTGTGCAATGCTTGAATTCATATTCGAATTCAAGAGCGAAAATTTTAATCATTGAATAAGTCAATGTGCTTGGAGGAATTGAATTGTCCGAATCTGAAAAAATTCGCTTATCTGGAGAGTATTGGAAGCAAGTTATTAATGTTCAAATGCACTTCAATGATTTGTGCATTAGAACTCGATGGCTATCACTCACTGTTAATTCGACAATTATGGCGGCCGCCTTTGTTTCTTTTAAGGAGTCAGGACTCTCTTTTGATATCAAAATATGTGATTTTCTCTGAAATTAAATCTGTCTGTATTTCTTCTCATGATCGGCGTTGGCGTGACATTCGTTCTCCAGTGGTTGGATCGTAAATATTATTTCAAGTTACTTCTCGCCTCTATCGATTATGGACATGCTTTTGAGGGTGAGAATGAGAACATTAAGGTTGTTTATGGACCTTCGGGTGGATTGACATCTTATATATCTAGCAAGGTTTCTCGCGTGGAATCTAAGAGGGCGGCAAAAATATTTTATTGTAGCTCATTCTTGGCGCTCTCGTTCATAATTATTGCTATGATTTTGGTCCTCAACAAGGACGTTTGGTTCAAGTAGCGCCTCACATCCCTCTCACCAGCGCCACCAACTGGTCGAGCGCCGTGCCCCAGCCCTGCTGGAAGCCCATCTCCTCGTGCTGCTTGCGGCCGGCTCCGTCCTTGTGCAGGGCGCGGGCCGTGTAGAGCGTTCCGGTCGCCGTCGGCTCGATTTCGATCGAGGCAGTCATGAAGCCGGAGCCCAGCGGGCGGTAGCCGGGGCCGAGCGCGTCGGTGAAAACCAGCAGCGTTTCGGGGACCACAAAGAGGAAGCAGCCGGTGCTGTCGTGCTTCTCGCCGTTGGGGCCTTCCATCACGGTGCGGAACTTACCGCCGGGGCGCAGGTCGATCTCGCAATGCGTGGTGCGCCAGGGCGCGGGCGTGAACCACTGCGTGAGCAGGGCCGGCTCGGTCCAGGCACGCCAGACCAGATGCGGCGGCACCGCGACCTCGCGCCTGAGTTCGAGATCGAGCGCCGGGTCGAAGGCGGCGGCGGGCAGGGTCGTCATGGGCGTTCCTCGTCGTTTTTCAGGGTCAGGACGAAGGCGTCGAGCTGGTCGAGGCGCTGCGTCCAGAGGCTGCGTTGGGCCTCCAGCCAGGTTTCGGCGGCGGCGAGAGGTTCCCGGCGCAGGGAGCAGGTGCGCACGCGCCCGGATTTGGCCGTGGTGACGAGGCCGCTTTCCTCGAGCACCTTGAGATGCTGGAGGAAGCTCGGCAGCGCCATTTCGAAGGGCCGGGCGAGTTCGCTGACCGAGGCCGGCCCCCGCCCCAGCGCCTGCACCACCGCGCGCCGGGTCGGATCGGCCAGGGCACGGAAGGTGTCGTCGAGGGTGGGGGGCGTCGCGGACATGGTGCGATCCAAGCCCAGAAAAATACTTAGGTCAATACCTAAGTTTTGAGGTTGGCCGGGGAAGGGGGCGAGGCGGGCTTGATCCCGGCGGCGGCTTGCGGCTTGCTGGCCGCTGCTCCGCGGAGGCTCAAGCCCATGTCGCCCGAATTCCTGCTGACCTCGCTGATCGTCGTCGCTTCGCCGGGGACGGGCGCGATCTACACCATCGCGGCGGGGCTCACCCGGGGCTCGCGCGCGAGCGTGCTCGCCGCCTTCGCCTGTACGCTCGGCATCGTGCCGCATCTCTTGGCGGCGATGCTCGGGCTGGCGGCGCTGCTGCATGCGAGCGCGCTCGCCTTCGCCGTCGTGAAATATGCCGGCGTCGCCTATCTCCTGTTCATGGCCTGGCAGACGCTGCAGGAGCATGGCGCGCTCAGCGTCGAGGCCAAGGCCGATCCGCGCTCGGCCTGGCGGGTGCTGCGCGACGGTATCGCAATCAATGTGCTCAACCCCAAGCTCTCGATCTTCTTCGTCGCCTTCCTGCCGCAGTTCATCGCAGCCGGCGAAGCGGCGCCGCTGGCGCGCATGCTCGAACTGTCCGGCGTGTTCATGGCGATGACCTTCGTGGTCTTCGCGCTCTACGGGCTCTTCGCGGCGGCGATGCGCGACAAGGTGGTAACGCGGCCTGCGGTGATGGCCTGGCTGCGGCGGGGCTTCGCCGCCGCCTTCGTGGCGCTGGGGGCGAAGCTCGCCGTGACCGAGCGCTGAGATGGCGGCGCAGACGCTGTTGACGATCGCGACGCGCGGGCCGGGTCTTTACGAATTCACGCGGGAGGCGACCGCTTTCGTCGCCGGGGCGGGGATCGAGACCGGGCTGCTGACGCTTTTCGTTCGCCACACCTCCTGCTCGCTGCTGATCCAGGAGAATGCCGATCCCGATGTGCGCGTCGATCTCGAGGCCTTCTTCCGTCGGCTCGTGCCCTCCGCCGACGATCCGGCGATGGATTATCTCGTCCACCGGGCGGAGGGTCCCGACGACATGCCGGCCCACATCAAGGCGGCGCTGACGCCGGTCTCGCTCTCGATCCCGGTGATGGGCGGGCGGCTGGCGCTCGGCACCTGGCAGGGGATCTACCTGTTCGAGCACCGCGCCCGCCCGCACCGGCGCGAGGTGGTGCTGCACCTAGCGGCGTGAGGCATCCTCACCCCGCCAGATCCGCCTTCAGCGCATCGATCCGTTTCGACGCTTCGGCCTTGCTCAGATCCTCGGCGAAATCCCCTGGCCGCTGCGTCTGCTCGGACAGGGTCTTGAGATAGGATGTCTGCGCGCCCGTCATCGGGTCGTCGCCTGACACCCAGTCGGCGGGATCCTTCTGCGTGTTGTCCGGCGGGTTTGGGTCGCGCTTGGGATTGTCGTCCAGCGGGCTGGCGTGTTCGTCGGTGCGGCTCGTCATAATGCGTCTCCGTTCCTGATTTGTTCACTGACAACGAGCCGCGCGCCGACGGGTTCCCCATCGCGCCGCAATCTGGGAGAAGGGGCGCGGCGCCCGATGGACAAGGAGACAGCCCATGTCGTTTCTCAAGAAGCTCTTCGGCGGTGGCCAGGCGGCCGAGGCAAAGCCGACGGGCCCGGCGAAGACCATCGAGCACAACGGCTTCACCATCCATGCGACGCCCTATCAGGAGGGTGGCCAGTGGCAGCTCTGCGGCGTCGTCGAGAAGACGATCGAGGGGGAGCTGAAAAGCCACCGCTTCGTCCGGGCCGACCGTTTCCCGGGCAAGGACGAGGCCGTCGATTTCACGCTGGTCAAGGGCCAGCAGCTGGTCGATCAGGCCGGCGAGAGCGTCTTCCGCTAGCGCTCTGGGGGGCGACGCAAGACCGCAGGAACGGACGCGCCCGATGCGGGTTGTCGAGGCATCATCCTCAACCCGAACAAGGAGGCCGTCCCATGAACGACCTGTCAGGCAAGACCATCCTCATCCTCGCCACCAACGGCTTCGAGCAGTCCGAGCTCGATGTTCCGCATGCCAAGCTGAAGGAAGCCGGCGCGACCGTGCATATCGTCGCGCCCGAGGCTGGTGAAATCACCGGCTGGGACCAGAAGGACTGGGGCCGCGCCGTAAAGGTCGACAAGACCCTCGCCGAGGTCAGCGCCGATGCCTATGACGCCATCGTGCTGCCGGGCGGGCAGATGAACCCCGACACGCTGCGCGGCACGCCCGAGGCGCTGACGCTGATCAAGCGCTTCTTCGATCAGGGCAAGGTCGTTGCCGCCGTCTGCCATGCGCCCTGGCTGCTGATCGACACCGGCATCGCCAAGGGCCGCCGCCTGACCTCGTACAACACGATGAAGCAGGACATGATCAATGCCGGCGCGATGTGGGAGGACAGCGAAGTCGTCACCGATAAGGGCGTCGTGACCTCGCGCAAGCCCGACGATCTGCCGGCCTTCGTCGCCAAGATCATCGAAGAGGTCAATGAGGGCCGCCACGAGCGCCGCGCCGCCTGACGCTTCCGCGCCACCTGCGGGTGGCGTTGGATAGGGCCCGGGCTCACCCCCCGGGTCCCGCTCAGGGCGGGGTCGCGGCACGGCCCCGCCCTGAACGCCGACCGGCCCCGCCTTGCGCGAGCTTGCCGCCGCTCGGCCGACTGCCTTACTCCTCGGTGAAGAACGTCGGCCCTGTGAGCCGGCGCGCCGAGGAAACATGTCCAGCGACGACTCCCGTTACGCGCCCGATTCTTCCTATGCCTGGCTGCGGCTGGCCGTGTCGCTGCTGGTCGGCACGGCGGCTTGTGTCGGCACCTGGTCGGTCGTCGTCGTCTTGCCTTCGGTGCAGGCCGAGTTCGGGACGCTGCGGGCCGGGGCTGCGCTGCCCTACACTTGTGTCATGCTGGGCTTCGGCTTCGGCAATGTCGCCATGGGCCGCATCGCCGACCGCTACGGGATCATCGTGCCGATCGTCGGCGGGGCCTTGCTGCTCGGCAGCGGCTACATCCTGGCCGGCATGGCGCAATCGCTCTGGCAGTTCGCCCTCGTCCATCTCTTCCTGATCGGCGTCGGCGGCGGGGCGGGCTTCTCGCCGCTGATCGCGGATCTCTCGCATTGGTTCCGCAAGCATCGCGGGCTCGCCGTCGTCTTCGGTGCGTCCGGCAGCTATCTGGCGGGCGTGATCTGGCCGCAGGTCATCACCTGGGGCGTCGCGAACCATGGCTGGCGCGCGACCCATATCGGCATCGGGCTCGCGGTGATGGCGATCATGCTGCCGTTCTCGCCCTTCTTCCGCCGCCGGCCCTCGGCCGCGAGCATCGCCGCGCAGGAGGCGGCGAGCACGAGCGCGCGCGGCGATCTCGGTCTCTCGGCCAGCCAGCTGCAATGGCTGCTGGCGATCGCGGGGTTCTCCTGCTGCGTCGCCATGGCGATGCCGCAGGTCCATATCGTCGCCTATTGCAGCGATCTCGGCTATGGCGTGGCGCGCGGCGCCGAGATGCTCTCGCTGATGCTGGCGCTCGGCATCATCAGCCGCATCGGTTCGGGCTTCGTCGCCGACCGCATCGGCGGCACGGCGACACTGGCGATCGGCTCGCTGATGCAGGGGCTCGCACTCTTCCTCTATCTCTGGTTCGACGGGCTCACCTCGCTCTTCATCGTCACCGGCATCTTCGGCCTGTTCCAGGGCGGCATCGTGCCGATGTATGCGGTGATCATCCGCGAGTATCTGCCGGCGCGG
Source organism: Rhizobiales bacterium CCH10-E5 (assembly GCA_001556125.1). GTDB lineage: Bacteria > Pseudomonadota > Alphaproteobacteria > Rhizobiales > Beijerinckiaceae > Allobosea > Allobosea massiliensis. The sequence continues at coordinate 6,056 of LSIG01000069.1, forward strand.
GAGGCCGGCGTGCGGATCGGCCTCGTCATGTCCTCGACCATCCTGGGCATGGCCTTCGGCGGTTATGTCTCGGGCGCAATCTTCGACGCCTTCGCCTCCTATCGCGCTGCCTTCCTGAACGGGCTGGCCTGGAACCTCGTCAACCTCGCGGTGGTGTGCTGGCTGATGATGCGGGCGCGGCGTCGGCCGATCGGGCCAGAGTCGGCGGCGGCCGTCTGACGCAGGCTATCCATCCCCGTCACGCTTGACGCCGATGCCTCGCGCATCCGATGTCCGCGCAACCATAACCTCCGAGGACACGTCCATGCTTCGCACCACCATCGCCGGCAGCCTGCCCAAGCCGACCTGGCTCGCCGAGTCCGAACGACTCTGGGCGCCGTGGAAGCTGGAAGGGGTGGCGCTGCAGGAGGGCCGGCGCGACGCGACGATCCTGGCGGTGAAGCTGCAGGAGGATGCCGGCATCGACATCGTCGGCGATGGCGAGCAGGCGCGGGTGCATTTCGTCCACGGCTTCCTGGCCAATCTCGACGGCATCGACTTCGACAAGAAGACGATCATGGGCATCCGCAACAACCGCTACGAGGCGGAGGTGCCGACGGTCACCGGCGCGATCCGCCGCAAGGGGCCGGTCCACAGCATGGAGGCGCAGGCCGCCCGCGCGCATACGACCCGCAAGCTGAAGTTCACGCTGCCGGGGCCGATGACGATCGTCGACACCATCGCCGACGAGCACTACGGCCGCCGCGAGGACCTCGCCATGGCGTTTGCCGCCGTGCTGAACGAGGAGGCGCATGAGCTGCAGGCGCTGGGCGTCGACGTCATCCAGTTCGACGAGCCCGCCTTCAACGTCTACATGAAGGAGGTGCCGGACTGGGGCATCGCCTGCCTCGAGCGCGCCGCGCAGGGGCTGACCGCGACCACCGCCGTTCACATCTGCTACGGCTACGGGATCAAGGCCAATATCGACTGGAAGGCGACGCTCGGCGAGGAGTGGCGCCATTACGAGCAGACCTTCCCGGCGATCGCGAAGAGCTCGATCCAGCAGGTCTCGCTGGAGTGCCGCAACTCCAAGGTGCCGCTCGACCTGATCAAGCTGCTCGACGGCAAGGACGTGCTGGCTGGCGCGATCGACGTCGCCTGCAACACGGTCGAGACGCCCGAGGAGGTCGCCGCGACGATCCGCGCGGCGCTTGCCTTCGTCGCGCCCGAGAAGCTCTTCCCCTGCACCAATTGCGGCATGGCCCCGATGTCGGCCGAGGTCGCCTATGGCAAGCTCGCGGCTTTGTCGGCCGGTGCGGCGCTGGTGCGCAAGGAGCTCGGCGCGGCCTGAAGTCGAGCGGTTCCCGCCAACGCTCCGATCCATCTGGCGCGGGCGCGGTCGCGCGTGCTCCAATGACGGCGGATTCGACGGGGGTAAGCGCATGACGAAAGAAGCGGGCGTGGCGCAGGACGAGGCGCCGCGTGGCAACCTGACGGTGCGCATCAATGCGATGCCGGCCGACACCAACGCGAATGGCGACATCTTCGGCGGCTGGGTGATGTCGCGCATGGACGCCGCCGGCGGCATCGCCGGCGTCGACCGGGCGCAGGGCCGTGTCGTCACCATTGCGGTGGATGCGATGACTTTCATCCGGCCTGTGAAGGTCGGCGACGTGCTCAGCGTCTATACCGAGGTCGAGTCCGTCGGCCGGACCTCGATGAAGATCCATGTCGAGGCCTGGGCGCGGCGCTTCCGCACCATGATCCACGAAAAGGTCACCGACGCGACCTTCACCTTCGTCGCGATCGACGAGGAGGGGCGCCCGCGCCCGGTGCCTCGATCCGTCGAAACGCCCTAGGGCGCTTCCTCGGCCCGTGTGAAACGCAGAGACTCGTTGCGCTGCTTGGATGGCTGGCAGGCCATGCGAGACCCAGCATTCAGTCCGGCGTGACGCAAGGTCTGGAGGACTTTGAGTGGTAATGGTTCCGGCGCGGACCTCATTCCGAGCCGCCGCGCCGAAAATGCCAAAAAACTAACGAACGCTGAATCGTCGGAATCACGGCTGATTCAGAAGAATCCAGTCACTTAACCCTTCGTTAGGTGCGTCCCCTTCATCCTTCCGGTCAGCTGGCCTAACCCGACTGACAACGGAAGAGAAACATTTGGGGGAAACCGTTTCATGACCACTCGTCGTGACGTCCTGACTGGTCTTGCCTGCGCCTCCACTGCCTCCCTGCTGCCCGCTCGCGCTTTCGCCGATCCCGGCGTCATGGCCGACAAGATCATCCTCGGCCAGGCGGCCGTCTTCGAAGGCCCTGCCAGTGCGCTGGGGCTCGGCATGCGCGATGGCTTGACCGCCGCCTTCGCCGAAGCCAATGCCAAGGGCGGCGTCGCCGGCCGCAAGATCGAACTTCTGACGCAAGACGATGGCTATGAGCCCGGCAAGTCGATCGAGGCGACCAAGGCGCTGATCGCCAAGGACGTCTTCGCCTTGGTCGGCCCGGTCGGCACGCCGACGTCGATGGCCGCCCACCCGATCGCAAAGGAAGCCGGCCTGCCCTTCATCGGCGCTTTCACCGGCGCCGAGGGCTTGCGCGATCCCTATCTGCCGCATGTCGTCAATGTGCGCGCCTCCTATTTCCAGGAGACCGAGGTCTGGATCGAGCGCCTCGTCAAGGACAAGGGCTTCTCCAAGATCGCGATCTTCTATCAGGACGATGCCTTCGGCCGGGCCGGTCTCGCCGGCGTCAAGAAGGCGATGGATGCGCGCAAGATGAGCCTGGTCGCCGAAGGCACCTTCGAGCGCAACACGGTCGCGGTCCGGTCCGCCCTGCTCGATATCCGCAAGGCCAATCCCGAAGCCGTGGTGATGGTCGGCCCCTACAAGCCCTGCGCCGAGTTCATCAAGCTGTGCAAGCAGGTGAAGTTCGCGCCGGTGTTCATGAACATCTCCTTCGTCGGCTCCGACGCGCTGGCCGCCGAGCTCGGCGATGCGGGCGCCGGCGTCTACGTCACGCAGGTCGTGCCGTTGCCGACGGACGCTTCGATCCCCGTGGTGAAGGCTTACCAGGCGGCGCTGGCCGCCAGCGACGCCAAGGACAAGAAGCCGGGTTTCGTCTCGCTGGAGGGTTATCTCGTTGGCCGCACCGTCGTCGCCGCTCTCGAGAAGGCCGGCAAGAATCCGACGCGCAAGGCCTTGATGGAGGCCCTGACCAACGGCTCCTACGACTTCGGCGGCTTCAAGATGACCTTCGGCCCCAATGACAACCGCGGTTCCGACGACGTCTATCTGACGGTGATCGGATCGGACGGTACCTTCAAGGCGGTCAGCTCCCTGTCCGCCTGAGCCGCATCCGCCGCGTCGCAATTCGGAGAACGACATGAGGAAGGCCAAGAAGCCGGCGCGCCCGCGCGCGCCGCTGCGCGTCGGCATCGCCGCCCGCATCTACGCCGCGCTCGGCGCCTTGACGACGCTGACGATCGTCGCTTCGGCGGTGGCCTGGCTGTCCTATGACCGGATCAGCGCCACCGTCGGCGAAATGGTCGAGCACAAGATGCCGACTGTGGAAATGGTGCTCGAGCTCTCGCAGGTCGCGACGCAATCGACAGCGCTGGCGCCGCGCTTTCTGAACGTGCAGACCGTACAGCAGCGCGCCCGCCTGACCACCGAGCTGGACACGATGGAGGCACGGCAATTCGAGCTCGTGCGGACGGTGGGCAAGATCGCCGGCGTCGACATGAAGCCGGTTCAAAAGGCGCTCGACGACCTGTCCCTGCGGATCAACGACATCAATGATCTGACCGGCACGAGGCTGCGCAATTCCGCCCAGATGGCGTCGGCGCTCGAACAGCTGAGCAAGGCGCGCGAAGATTTCGTCAAGGTCGTCGGCGGGGAGGCGGATGAGCGGCAGTTCAACGTCGTGCTCGGCATCGAGAGCGTGAAGGGGCTGGACGGCGCGCAGCTCGACGAGGCGCTGAAGACCGTCAACGATCTCGAATTCCCCGCCTTCGATCTGGCGCGCAAGCTGGAAGCGCAGGTCAACGAGCTGATCGGGCTCTTGCGCGAGGTCGGCCAGATCGCGGATCAGTCGCTGCTTGGCCTCGCGCGCGAACGCCTCAACGCCGTCGTGCTGCGGATCGAGAAGGACATGGCCGCCGCCGACAAGATCAAGCCCAACGACGCACGCAACCGCGTGATCGACTCGGTCATTGCCCTCGGCGAAGGGCCGCGCGGCGTGGTGGCGCTGCGCCAGCGGGATATCGAAACGCAGGACGCGATCAACGCCCGCGTCGTCGATATCGACCAGGCCGCGGCGACCTTGCGGGCGGAGATCGAAAAGCTCGTCGCCTCGGCCCGCTCTGGCGCCGTCGCCGCGAATGCCTCGACGGCGAGCCTGATCGAGCAGAGCAAGATCTGGCTCGGCGCCATCGGCGTCGGCTCGCTGCTGATCGCGCTCGTGCTGTCCCTGCTCTACGTCCGTCCTGCGATCATCGGGCGGCTGAACCGTCTGTGGGCGGCGACGCGGGCGATTGCGGACGGGGCGCTCGAGA
>LSIG01000007.1 GCA_001556125.1 Rhizobiales bacterium CCH10-E5
TCGGCAATGCGCTTGCGCTCCTGTCCCATGCCGGCGAGATCGCGATGCTGCTGGTGCCAGCGGGCTCGCCCGAAGATCACTTCGCCAAGGCCATGCTCGCGAAGGAACGCGGCGCGCAATATCGCTCCGGCGCTGGCGTTCACGAACCGAAACTGATGGAGCGCGCGCTGCGGCGGTCTTTCGCCGACAGCCATCCTCGCCTCGTGATCGGTGCGAGGATTCCGCCCGGGATGGAGGAGGCCTCCCGACGCTTCAGCGGCGCCGTCCTGCCACAAGCGATCAACGACGATAGCAACTCGCCGAATGTTTATCAGGTCGAACACGGGCTGGCGCTGGAGGACTGGTTCAACGAGCCGCCCGACCTTGCCATCCTGCTCGACGAGGTCAGACAGCTCTTCGCCGCGATCGAAACCTGGTCGCAGGCCGAACCGTCATCTTCATTCTGGTATGGTGCCCGGCGCGGCGCGCTTATCCTCTCCTATGCCCGCCTCTGCCGGATCGGGCTCTGGCCGGCGCGCAGCTCCGCTGACCTCGTTGCGAAGATGGATGTGGAGCAGCTGATCACCGAGCGCACCGAGGACCCCGACGCGATGCGGGCCCTGGCCGAGATTGCGCTCGGCGTGGGCCGCCGCATCGCGAGGCAGGGCGGGCGCTTCGTGACCGTCCTCGGCGGCGTCGAGCTGTGAGGCGCGTGGTGAGCACGATTCCCGCCTACGACGCCAACGCCGTCGCGACCCTGCGCGACCTGGACCGCAAGAGGCTGCTCGGCCATCTGCGCGATCAGCGTCCCGATGGCATGGCCCAAGAAGAGCAGGTCGAGCCTGCTCGCGATAAACCGTCCGCGACCGCTCCTACGCTGGGGCCGACGATCTCGATCTTCGACCACGAGGCCGTCGCCAAGCAGATCAGGCTCGCTGGGTCTGGCGACACCTTCGACGAGGGAGGACCATCCGCGTCGTCCGCCTCCAGTGACGAGCAGGCCCGGCTCGAGCGTCTTCGGGCACTCGTGCACCAAGAACCGCTGCGCCGCCTCGTCGTCGCGGACGAAGGCACCAGCGAGCGTCTGGGCCGCCTGCGCGAGGAGTGCCCGGGCTTCGTCGAGATCATCGCCCTGGTCGAGCGGGCCGTCGCACTCTCCATGATCTCCAGCACCGGCATCGCCTTCCCGCCGATCCTGCTCGTCGGCCCACCGGGCCTGGGCAAGACCCACTTCTCCCGCCGACTTGCCGCGGCGCTCGGCGTCGAACAGCATGCCTTCAGCTGCGCGACCAACTCGGATGCGCAGGCCCTCCTCATCGGCCATCCGACAACCTGGCGCGGCGCGCGCATGGGCGTGCTGACGGAGGCTCTCCTCGGCGGCGAGACCGGCAATCCCCTGCTCGTCCTCGACGAGATCGACAAGTTCGTCACCCATTCGACCGAGAAGCCCTACAACAGCCTTCTCGCCCTGCTCGAATCTGAGAACGCCTCCGCGCTCATCGACGAATATCTCAGGGTGCCGTTCGATCTCTCGCGCTGCCTCATACTGGCGACGGCGAACGATCTCGATGCGCTGCCAGGCTTCATCCAGGACCGGTTCCTGATCGTGACTGTCACGTCGCCGGACGGCGCCATGCTACGCGCGATCGCGCGTCGGATCGCCGCCGAGATCATCGCAGCCCATGGCGACGCCTTCGCCCTGCCGGACGATGCGGTCGTGGCGCGGCTCGCCAGGACGAACCCGCGCGGCATCCGCCGGCTCGTCACCCTCGCGCTCGGCTTCGCCGCGCAGGCCGGGCGGCGCCATCTCATCGTCGCCGATGTCTCTGCCGCAGAGGCTATTGCCGACACGAGGGGCGCGAGGGACCCGATCGGCTTCATTAGGCCCCAAGGGAAAAGGCAGGACGGGCGGGAGTGAAGGTGAAAACGGGAATGCCCCCGAAAACCTCTGCCGACGAAACAACCGGAAGACGACCAAGAAGATGACGACGAACACCATCCCGGGCACGCCTCCGCTGCCCCTCCGCCGAATCCGGCCCATCGGCAGCGCCGCCGCCGTCACCTGCTACATCAAGACCCAGTGGCCGCGGATCGGCGGCTCCGGCATCCGCCCCCTCCCCGACACCGCCTTCACCGACCCGGCCTTCCTCGAACGCTATCGGCCCGGCATCTGGACCTATCCCTATCTCGCCTGCTGCGGCGCGGAATTCGACAGGCCCGATCGGGCAAGCGGTCTGAAGAGCGTCGCCGACCGTCTGCACATGCCGATCTACAAGCTCTCGGCGACCGAACTCGCCGATCCTCGCCGCAGGCTCGAGGCCCTGAACCGGATGTGCTACGCCTCCCATGTCCTGAAACCCGGCGGCTACGCGCGGGAACCGGGCTTCCAGGACTGGACGTTCCAGCAGTTCCTGCCGCGCCACGAGCCCCTCCCCGGCTCGCCGGTCAGCCTCGACGGCCATCTCTTCGCCCTGCGCCGGCCCCACGACCTGAGCAAGCGGGTCTTCGAGAAGCTGCTGCATCACCGGCTGCGCAACGCCAGTCTGAACAGCTTCCTCGTCACGCCGACCGGGCGCAAGCATTGCGCCATGCTCGGCCTCGTCCCGGAGGAGCAGCAGCGCTGGACCGCCTATCGCTTCGGCCGCACCCCGCGCATCGACAAGGCCGAGGAGCTCTACGTCTTCCGCCCGGACGGTGAGGATTCCGACAGGCTCCTCATCATCCTGGAGCGCCTGGTTCATGACTGGGTGATGGGCAGAATCCCGCGCCTGCCCGGCAAATGGCGCGATCGCAGCCAGTATTCCCGGCGCTCCTCAGCGGCCTGAAAGGCGAAGCCTCTCTTTCCGCTCCCGGTCCACCCTCCGCTTGTAGTCGTTCGGGGAGGACGATCGCGGACGATCCTGAAGCTTCTGACCGTTCAGAGCATTCTGAGAATTCTGAGCATTCGGAGCGCCATGAGCATCCCCACCACCGTTGGCTGCGTCCAGCCGTGCCGGATCGGCGTATAATCCCCACCCCGCCTTGACGACCTCACCGTTGCCGAACATCTCGCCCAACATCTTGCTGACGGCATTGACGGTTTGGCCGGTCTGGGCCGCAATCGCGATGGCGCCCAAAGGCGACGGACTTGCCTGCAGAATCGAGCGAATGCGGTCCCGTTCGGGATGCCTGTCGACCGCACGCGGCTTGGCCAGGCGCCAGACGCGCGCGCGAGGATCGAACGCAATCTCGCGCGAGATTTCCTCGATATCGCGTCCCTGGGCGAGAAGCCGCGTGCCGCCACGGCCCTTGTCCAAGACAATGTTCGTGTCGGGCACGCCGAGGAATCCGGCTGAGCCCGTGATCCGCTCGAACGGGTCCCCGCCCCCGGATTTGCGCAGGTGATGAACCAGGATGATGCCGATCTGCCGGTCGCGCGCGAGATCATGCAGTTTGGTCAGATCGCGATAATCCTGCTGATAGCCGGCCTGCGAGCCGATCGGGCGAAATTTCTGGAAGACGTCGATGACGATCAGGCGAGCACCCTCGGTCGCCGCGACCCACCGGTCCAGTCGCCCGAGCCCGTCGAAATCCATCCCCATCGGCCCCGTCTCAAAAAACAGGTTGGCCGGCCAGGCTGGGCCGGTCCCAAGCATCTGCTCGAGCCGGCCGCGAAGACGCCGGTCGTTGTCCTCAAGAGCAAGGTACAAAACCGCGCCCTTCGCGCAGCGATGAGCATTTTCGTCGAGAACGGCGGTGCCTCTCGCGACCGACAGCGCGATATCCAGGCTCAGCCAGCTCTTCCCCACCTTCGGCGCGCCGGCCAGCACCGTCAGCCCGAGAGGAATCAGACCGTCGACGATGAATTGCAGCGGTGCGAAGTCTCGCCCCTTGAGTTCATGAGCACTGAAAGGGCCCTGTCCCGCCCCCGTCGTCGTCTGCGTCATGCCTGTCGATCTCTCGCAAGTCTTCGGCAGGAGCATGCCCATCGGCGCTGAAGATCGAGCCCGAATATTTGGTCAAATTGAAGATATCTCGCGCGAACACAGTAGCAACGGCAGGCATCTCCGTGCTCGCCGTCACGTCGTGTAGAATCCAGCGCGTGATTCGCGTGTGGAGTTGAGTCATGGACGTGCCTGAGTTCTGGCGAAGCATCCCGCGGCTGGTGCCAGATTTCCTGCGGAGAACCGGCCAGGTCGAGCATTTCGTCCCCGTCCACTTCCGACCGTCGGATCGAGCCGGGCCGGATCCTTATGCCGGCGGCGGATCGGGCAAGAGGCCTAGGACCAAGCTCGAGAACGAGCTTGATGACGTCCAGGCCTGTCTGATCGCCGATCTGGAATGCGTCGTGAAGGCGCTCGAGGCCGTCGAGGCGCGCCAGCAGGCCGGCAAGAACCGCAAAGCAGCCCCACGGACTCTCGGAGATGTGCTGAATTCGGCAGCGCCAGGCCCCTCCTCTATCGGCACGTTGCTGACAAAGGGGCGACGATCTGTCCGCCAGCGTCACGCAGGATGCCATCCGGCCTATCGAGGCTATCTGGTCCCGATGAAAGCCGCACGGCTCGCGGCCGTGAACGATGCCGATGGCCTGCGAGCTCTGGTCTCGTCCCATGTCACGTCCATCGATCTCGTCGGCCGAGCGCGGAACGCCGCTCAGGCGACCGCCGAAGGCATGCGGACGACATTCGTCGAGGTCAACAAGAACAAGCGCCGGACAGACGAGACCATCTCTCGCGATGTGCTGGACCGCTTGCCGCGTCTCTCTATCACGGAGATGACGCAGTTTTCCTTTGCCAGCGGCATCAACGCGTCACGCATCTGGCAGTGCTATCACGGCGCGCCGGCGACGATCGACTACCATCGCGTGTTCGATCTCGCCGTGTTCGCCGGGCGACTGTCGCGCGGGGGCCCCGTGCTCATCACCTGGGATCTGGTGCGATATTTCCTGGCCCATCGAACCGACCCGAATATCCGGTGGTGGTGGCGCGTCCTGTTCTTCCCCAACACCGTCCTGATCCACGACGCGATCGAATGGATCTGTGCGCAGATCGATCAGGCCTACGGCCTCGCCGCTTTCACCGGCAGTCTGATCCTGTGCGACAGACCGGGAGAGAGCAGGACCTTTCGTTTGCCGCCTCTCAAGCCCTGAAACCAAGAAAAGCGGCCGGTCCCAATTAGATTCATGTCGGCGGCGACGCCGAACGGCCAGCCTCCCGCTCCTCGGCAGGAGCGGCAGACGTGGGCAGGCGGGGCGAAAAAGGACAGAGAAAGGAGGTCCGGACCAAAGGTTCAGGCGGCCGCCCTTCGCTGTACCCCGCTGCCTCCCCTGGGGAGGCCCTCCCCGATCGGGAGATCATCCTCGAAAACATCGACGCCGGCTTCATCGGCACGGAGGAACTCGACGCGCTCGAGCAGTATTTCGGCGACATCGTCATGCAGGTACTCGGCCGATGATCTAACCCCATACCAAGGCTTTATCCTGGCGAATTCGACATTAGATGCCCTGAACACCCGATAGGATCGAACATGGCCCGCCGCCGACGCACTGCTTCCGAAGACGCTCCGAGCAGCCCCGACCGGGTCGTGCTCTATATTCGCGTTTCCACCGACAAGCAGGCCGAGAACCGGCTCTCGCTCGAGGAGCAGGAGCTCCAGATGCGCGACCATTGCGAACGTCAGGGCTGGACGGTGGTCGGGCTCTATTGCGATGCCGGGGAAAGCGCGAGTTCTCTGCAGCGCCCCGAATTCCAGAAGATGCTGGCACGCTGCCTGGACGGGACGCGCTCCATCGACGCCGTCCTGGTGCACTCGATATCGAGGGCGTTCCGCAATCTCCTGGACCAGGAGCGGACCGTGCTCGATCTCAAATCGCACGGCATCGCCACGCGCTCCATGACCGAGAACATCGTTGCGCGCGATGGCGGCAAACTGATGCGACTGGCACTGGGATTCGCGAACGAACTCAAATCCCATGACGCTCATGTCGGCACCATGCGGGGCATGTCCGCGACCGCCAGACTCGGCTTTTCGAACGGAGGGACCGCCCCGTTCGGTTATCGCTCCGTCGCGGCCGAAACGATCGGCCGGACGACAAAGCGTAAGCTCGAGATCGACCCCGTCGAAGCGGACATCGTCCGTCTCGTCTTTCGTCTCGCGCTCGAAGGCGACGGCTCGTCGGGCCCTATGGGTGTGCGCAACATCGTCCAGTACCTCAATGCTGCCGGATATCGCACCCGCAAGGGTGGCGAATTCTACCATAGCACCATTCACGAGATGCTGCTTCGTGAAGCCTATACCGGCGACCGCTCCTGGAACGTCTTCGACAAGCATGGCAACCAGAATCCCGATCGCGAGATCGTCGATTACAAGGTGCCAGAGATCGTCGACCGCGAGACCTACGACGCCGTGCAGGCCCAGCTGGGTGAACGGCAACCGAGCCACCGCGGTCCCCGTCTGGACAGCGCCCCGTCTCTCTTCGGCGGGCTGATTCACTGCGGATGCTGCAAAAGGGCCATGTCGCCATCCAGCGGCACTGGCCGTCATGGCAAGATCTACCATTATTACAAATGCGCCGGCTCCATCAACAAAGGGGCCGGAGCGTGCAGGAACAAGCCGGTAGGGCGAGGTTTGGCAGAAGCCCGCGTCATGAGCGAGTTGGTGCAATGGCTGACCACGCCGGATCGCCTTGCCGGCATTCTGGCTGTCCTGCACCAGCGCAAGGCCTCGAAACAGCAATCGGTCATCGTGCGCATCGCTCAGCTGCAGCGGGAAGCCGCAGAGGCGGAGAACGCGCTGCAAAACGTCTATGCCGCGATAGAAGCCGGTATCCTCGATCCCACCGAACCTTCACTTCAGAGCCGTGTGAGGAGCTTACGGGAGAAGCGGGACCTCGCCTCGGCCGCACTCGAGCGCGCCAAGGCTACTATGGTCGAACAACCCGCTCTCGATTCTCAAATTGTGGAAACCTTCCGCCGGGCGCTCGTCGAGCGTCTCTCCAATGGGCCGATCGAAGGACGCAAGGCCTGGCTCGGCGCCATCGTCGACGCGATCGTAGTCGAGCCTGGGAACATCCGCGTTATCGGCAAGAACGACAATTTCGAGAAGAACTTGCGCAGCCACGCCGCCGGCCGAGGGCCGGTTCGCAGTTCTGTTCGGAAGTGGTGGGGGAAGCAGGACTCGAACCTGCGAAGGCATAGCCAGCGGATTTACAGTCCGCCCCCTTTGCCGCTCGGGACATTCCCCCGCCTGCGCCGCCTGCGGCTGGGCCGCGGGCGTCTCTCTCGTGTCACTTGCGTGACGGCGACAGGCGCGGCCGGACTTATGGTGACCGGGCCGCCCCCTGTCAACGCCAAAAAGCCGTTGTCCCATCGTCATGCCATGGCACATCGGCAATTCCAGGCTGGTCAAGCCGGGACTGTCATGTCAGGGCATGCGCCGGCCCCGCAGGAGAACCCCCATGCCAGCACCGTTTCGCCCCAAGCCGGACCGCGATCGGCCGCGCCGCGAGGGTGCGCGCGGTGACGGCCCGCGCCAGACCAGTCCACGCCGCGCCGACGGCACGCTGCACCACCGCCCCGGCGATATCGACGAGGCGGTGCTTTACGGCGTCCACCCGGTGATCGAGGCCCTGCGCAATCCCATGCGCCGCCATCGTCGCCTGCTCGCGACGGAGAACGGGGTCAAGCGCCTGCAGGAGGAGATCGGCGATCTGCCGCTCGAACCCGAGATCGTGCGCCCCTCCGAGATCGACCGGCTGCTCACCCCCGATTCGGTGCATCAGGGCCTCTATCTCGTCTGCGATCTGCTGCCCTCACCCGATCTCGACAGCCTGCCCGACGACGCGATTGTGCTGGCGCTCGACCAGATTACCGATCCCCACAATGTCGGCGCCATCCTGCGCTCGGCCGCCGCCTTCGGTGCCGCCGCCGTGATCGTCACCATCCGCCACTCGCCGGCCGCGACGGGCGTGCTGGCGAAATCGGCTTCGGGCGCGCTCGAGCATGTCCCGCTGATCTCCGTGCGCAATCTCGGCGACGCACTCGATGAGCTCGGCCAGCGCGGCTTCCAGCGCATCGGCTTCGACTCGGATGGCGACACCGCCTTCGAGGACGTGACCCTGACGCGCCCGCTGGTCATGGTGATGGGCGCCGAGGGCAAGGGCCTGCGCCAGCGGACGCGCGAACTTTGCGATCAGGTCGCGCGCCTGGAAGTGCCGGGCGCGATCACCAGCCTCAATGTTTCCAACGCCACGGCGATCGCGCTCTACGCCGCCAGCCGGCGCCGCTAAGACCGGCCGGCCTCAGCGGCCCGGGACGATCAGCAGCAGCGCGCCGGTCTCGGCATGGGCGAAGCGCGTGCGCCGGCCCTGCCGCGACTCGGGATCGCTGATCCGGATGACGCGGGTCGCCGGACGGTCGCGCCGTCCCTCGAGCCGGTACAGCGTCGGCTCGGGTGTCGGCGAGCGCGCGATGCCCATCCGCACCGGCATGTGCTCGAAGGAATGACGGTCGACGGGGCGCTCGATCTCGATCGCATGCGAGGATGTCCCCCCGCCCGGCACGGTCCACGACCCGTAACCGACGGCGGCCAGCGGCCCGCGGCCGCCATGCCGGCCATGATGGTGGCCGCGCCAAGCGGCAGCATCGGAACGGACCCAGCGACGATCGCCCACCCGCTGGTGAATCGCCGCGCCGCGATGCGGGAGATGGCCGAGGCTCGGCCGAGCGGCACTCGCCCACGCCGCGGCGGGAAAGGCAGGCTGCGCGAGAGCCGGTCCCGCCGGCAGCGACAGGCCCGTCAGCAGCAGGCCGAGACAGATCATCCTGGCGCGCGACATGGCGCTCCTCCTTCTCCGCATCTCGTGGCCTCCGCCGCCGACTATAGGCGCCTACCCCCGGCTGCAAAGCGAAATCACGCGCCGGCCCCGTCTGAGACGATCGTCGTACAACCAATGATGCAAGACCAAGTGCTTGATTGCGCTTGATCTTTTTCGAGCGCATCGGTGTCGCCGACGGAAGCGCGGACCTGCGGGTTTCGCCTCCGCCTTCGCCGCAATCACGTCGAACAAGGACGGTGGGCAATCGGGCAGCGCGGATCGTCCCGCTGCCGGGGTCATCGCAGGGGAGTACTCGCCATGAGCATGGCAGCAAACGTATCGGGGGCGAAGAGCGCGCCGCGCCCCATGACGAGAGAAGAGAAGCGCGTCATTCTCGCATCCTCGCTCGGCACCGTCTTCGAGTGGTACGACTTCTACCTCTACGGTTCGCTCGCCGTGATGATCGGCGCGCATTTCTTTTCGGCCTTCGATCCGAACACCCGCGCCATCTTCGCCCTGCTGGCCTTCGCCGCGGGCTTCCTCGTCCGTCCCTTCGGCGCGCTGTTCTTCGGTCGCCTGGGTGACCTGATCGGCCGCAAATACACCTTCCTGGTCACCATCGTGATCATGGGCGCCTCGACCTTCCTGGTCGGTCTGCTGCCCAGCTACAACACCATCGGCTGGATCGCGCCGGTCATCCTGATCGCGCTGCGCATGCTGCAGGGCCTCGCGCTCGGCGGCGAGTATGGCGGCGCCGCGGTTTATGTCGCCGAGCACGCGCCGGTCGGCCGTCGCGGCTTCTACACCTCCTGGATCCAGACCACCGCGACGCTCGGCCTGCTTCTGTCGCTGCTGGTCATTCTGGTGATCCGCGTCAACATGGGCGAGGCCGAGTTCGCCTCCTGGGGCTGGCGCATTCCGTTCCTGCTCTCGATCTTCCTGCTCGCGATCTCCGTCTGGATTCGCCTGCAGATGCAGGAATCCCCGGCCTTCAAGAAGATGAAGGAAGAGGGCACCGGCTCCAAGGCGCCGCTGACCGAGGCCTTCGGCCAGTGGAAGAACGCCCGCATCGCGCTGATCGCCCTGTTCGGCCTGACCATGGGCCAGGCGGTCGTCTGGTACACCGGCCAGTTCTACGCCCTGTTCTTCATCCAGAGCATCCTGAAGGTCGATCTCTATTCGGCCAACGTGCTGATCGCCTGGGCCCTGATCATCGGCACCGGCGGCTTCATCTTCTTCGGCTCGCTGTCGGACCGGATCGGCCGCAAGCCCGTCATCCTGGCCGGCTGCCTGATCGCGGCGCTGACCTATTTCCCGCTGTTCGGCGCCCTGACCAAGGCGGCCAACCCGGGCCTCGCCGCGGCGCATGAGAACGTCAAGGTGCAGGTCGTCGCCGATCCCGCCACCTGCGGATCGGTCTTCGATCCGGTCGGCATCCGCACCTTCACCTCGCCCTGCGACATCGCCCGCCGCACGCTGGCCACCCAGGCCATCGTCTACACCTCGGCTCCGGCGCCGGCCGGTACCCCGGCCAAGGTCACGGTCAACGGCAAGGAACTCGCCGTCGACGCGACCTTCGCCGCCACCGTCGCCAAGGAAGCGGTCGCCGCCGGCTACCCGGCCCCGGGCGATGCGCGCATCGTCAAGACCGGCTTCTTCAGCGCGCTGACGAGCGTTCAGGCGCTGACGATCATCGGCATCCTGACCATCCTCATCATCTATGTGACGATGGTCTATGGCCCGGTCGCCGCGGCGCTGGTCGAGCTCTTCCCGACCCGCATCCGCTACACCGGCATGTCGCTGCCCTATCACATCGGCAATGGCTGGTTCGGCGGCCTGCTCCCGGCGACCTCCTTCGCCATGGTGGCCGGCACCGGCGACATCTATTACGGCCTTTGGTACCCGATCGTCTTCGCCCTCGCGACCTTCGTGATCGGCATGCTGCTGGTGCCCGAGACCAAGGATCGCGACATCAACACCCACGAGAACTGAGCTTCGCTCGCTTCTCGACGACATCGGGCCCCGCCTCTCGAGGCGGGGCCATTTTGCTGGCCGCCTCAGCCCATCGACCGGCTTGCCCTGAGCAGACCCGGCTGCTAACCGCTAGGCCGTCGCGTCCGGCCCTGCCGGATCGACCGCGCCGGCGTAGCACAGCGGTAGTGCAGCGGTTTTGTAAACCGAAGGTCGGGAGTTCGATCCTCTCCGCCGGCACCATTCACGGCTCCAGCCGTCCGACGACACGCCGCCGCCGGCGCGCCCGGAGCCACGATCCACGCGAAGGCCGGTCCTGCCGGCCCGACGGGGTGAGGGAAGCGAACCGGACCGACATGCCTGCGCCCACCGATTCCAGCCCTCACAGGCCAGAACATCTGCTCGCCCTGGCGGATCGCTGCGAGGCTGCGAGCAAGCCGGATCGCGCCCTCGACGCCGACATCTACGAGGCGCTGGGCTTCAACGTCCGGCGCAAACCGAGCCATCTGGTCGGTCGCCGCACCCCGCCGGGCGGCATCTACCAGGACGGCTCGCTGTGGAAGACGCTCGGCTCCGCCAGCGCCAATATCGATGTCGCCATCGGGCTGCTGCGGCAGAAGGCGCCCGACTGGCGCTGGAGCCTGCAGTCGCTGGCGGGCGAGGACACGGCGACCTTCCAGGCGCTCGTGGCGGAATGCCAGGCCAGCGGCACGATCGGCGCGCTCGCGCTCTGCGCGGCAATGCTGCGCGCCTTCGCGCGCGCCCGCGCTGGGACGGAACGCGACAAGGTCTGAGTGCCGCCCGGCGGCTCACGAAAACTTGACCCCCTCCCTGCCCCTGCGACAGCGCTCCGGCGTTGAACCATCGCCGCTGCCCGCTAGGGTCCGTCACCGGCTCCGCCCGAGCCGAGGGAGACAAGAACGATGACCGATCTCAATCTGTCGCGCCGCACCGTCATCGCCGGCGCCGGCGCCCTCGCCGCCGCAGCCACACTCGATCTGCCCGGGCTCGGCCCGGCCCAGGCCCAAGGAGTTCCCGTGAACCAGGCACCCGGTTTCTACCGTTACAAGATCGGCGACATCACGCTGACCGCGATCAATGACGGCTTCGCCCGCCGCCCGCTCGAGGGCTTCGTCCGCAACGCCGAGCTGGCCGACGTCAAGAAGGCGATGGAGCAGGCCTTCCTGCCGGCCGACGCGCTGCCGATCTCCTTCACGACGCTGGTCATCCAGAACGGCGACAAGACCACGCTGATCGACACCGGCAATGGTGATTCCGGCGCCCCGACCTCCGGCCGCTGGATGGCGAACTTCACCGCCGCCGGCCTCGACCCGAAATCGGTCTCGACCGTCGTCTTCAGCCATTTCCACGGCGATCACATCAACGGCTTCCGCCTGAAGGACGGCACGGCCGTGTTCCCGAATGCCGAGGTCATGGTCCCGGCCGCCGAATGGGCCTTCTGGATGGACGATGCCAAGATGAACGCCGCCCCCGAGGCCATGAAGGGCGCCTTCGGCGGCGTGCGCCGCGTCTTCGGCCCCGTCGCCAAGGATGTGAAGCAGTTCGAGCCCGGCAAGGAGGTCGTCTCGGGCGTCACCGCCGTTGCCGCGCCGGGCCATACGCCGGGTCACACCGTCTTCGCGGTGGCCTCGGGCGGCAAGTCGCTGATGATCATGTCCGACACCACCAACCACCCCGCCCTCTTCGTGCGCAATCCGGACTGGTCCGCCGTGTTCGACATGGACGGGCCGCAGGCGGCCGCCACCCGCCGCAAGCTGCTCGACATGGTCTCCGCCGACAGGATGCAGGTCGCGTTCTACCACGCGCCCTTCCCGGCCACGGGCCACATCGCCAAGGCCGGCAACGGTTTCGAGCTGGTGCCGGTCCAGTGGAGCCCGGCGATCTGAGCGCCTCGCGACACCGCGATCAGTGAAGGCCGGGGGCAACCCCGGCCTTTTTCGTTCCGCGGATCGTCCCGGCCGGCTCGCGATCCGGCGGCCGCCTGTGCTAAGCCACGCGCGCGCCGCCCCGGCGCATGCCGTCAGGACCCGTGATGACCGACCGCTTCCAGGCCATCTCCTTCGTCGCCAGCGACACGCCGGAGGCGCAGGCCGCCCTGGCGAAGCTGACCGAGCGCTACGGCAATGCCGATCCGGCGACGGCGGATGTCATCGTGGCGCTCGGCGGCGATGGGCTGATGTTGCAGACGCTGCACCGTTTCATCGGCACCGGCACGCCGATCTACGGCATGAATCGCGGCTCCGTCGGCTTCCTGATGAACGAGTTCCGCGAGCGCGGCCTGCGCAAGCGCCTCGCCGAGGCGCAGCGCGCCGTCGTCCATCCGCTCTCGATGCATGCGGTCGACCAGGACGGCACCGAGGTTCGCGCCGAGGCGATCAACGAGGTCTCGCTGCTGCGCCGCTCCTACCAGGCCGCCAAGCTGCGGATCTCGATCGACGGCCAGGTCCGGCTCGACGAGCTCGTCGCGGACGGGGTGCTGCTGGCGACGCCCGCCGGCTCGACCGCCTACAACCTCTCCGCCAACGGCCCCATCCTGCCGCTCGACGCGCCGCTGCTGGCGCTGACGCCGATCTCGGCCTTCCGCCCGCGCCGCTGGCGCGGCGCTCTGCTGCCGGACCATGCCAAGGTCACGATCGAGGTGCTGGAAGCCGGAAAGCGGCCTGTCAGCGCGGTTGCCGACCATGTCCAGATCGACAACGTCCTGCGCGTCGGGATCGAGATCGACCGCAGCGTCGATCTGGTCATGCTGCACGATCCCGGCCACAGCCTCGACGAGCGGATTTTGCGGGAGCAGTTCGGCTACTGAGGAACGGCTGCTCGGCCCCTGGCGAGCAGCCTCACGCCGCCTGCCGGATATCCCCGATCTCGAGCTCGACCAGCAGCGCCGGGTCGGCCTCGACGAGATAGGCGAAGGCCGCATCGTCCGCGAGCGAATCCGCCATGGCGCGGGCCTCCTCGCGCGCGGCCTCGGCGTCGAGGCGCCGCAGCAGCCCCATCAGGGCATGGCCCTCCGCGCCGTCCAGCCGCTCGCAGGCGATCAGCACCTCGCGCAGCAGCCTGCGGTCGATGCCGCGGCCGGAACCACTCTTGTCGAAGCCGCGCGCATTGAGCGCGGCGATCGCGGCGGCGAAGGCCGGCTGCAGCGAGTCCGGCAACCCGGCCTTGCGGCACAGCGCCTTGAGCCCGGCACCGCGCCGGTCGCGCAGCAGCGCCGCCACCCGGCCTGCGGGCAGATCCGAAAGGAGCACGAAGGCCGCTTCCGCCAAGGCGGGCTCGCCCGAGAGCAGCGAGCGCAACATCAGGCCGGGCGTCAGCCGGCCATGGGCGCGCAGCACCTCGACGATCGCTGGCGCATCGCTGTCCTCGCCACCGGCGGCGAGCGCCACCGCGACGCGTTCGGTCGATTCGCGCGCGAGCCGGGCGCTGCGCTCCGGCGTCAACCAGCCGCAGCCGGCTACGAAATCGGCCAGCGCGTCCGAGACCCTGGCGGCGATCGTCTGACGCAGCCCGGCCGGCAGATCGGCCCGCGCAAGCAAGGCCTCGCGCAGCGCACCGCAATCGCCGGCACGCTCGACCATGCGCTCCAGAGAGAAGTCGGGAATGTCGGCGGTGCGGTTGCCCGCCAGCGTTACCAGCGCCTCTTCGCAGCCGACCTCGGCCAGCGCGGCGCAGACGCCGGCCGGCAGATGCGGCCGCAACGCGATCGCCTTCTGCGCCAGTGCATCGCCGATCGCGGCCGCATCGACGAGATCGGCCTCGGTCAGCACCGGCGAATGGGCGAGCACAAGGGCTGCCACGTCGCTCTGCTCGGCCACGAGCCCGAGGATGAGATTGCGCGGCGCCCGCGGCGAGGACGCCACCTCTTCCGCAATCGCCCGGCGCACCCGCGGAGAGGGATCGTCGATCAGCGCGATCAGCGCGGTCTCGGCCTCGGCCCGGTCCTCGTCGGCCATGCCGGAGCGCAGATAGGCGCCCGCCAGCGCGGCCGCGCCGCTGGCGCGCTCCTCGGCATTGGCGGTCCGCGCCCAGAGCAGGAAGCGACGAACGATCATCGGCCGTTCCGCTGGATCATGAAGGCGGACAGATCGAGCGGCGCCCGGCGATTGCGGGCGGCGATGCGCTCCTGCACCGCCCCCGCCGGCTGCGTCAGCTCGACAGGCCGCGAAGGCGGCAGCGGCGCCTGCACCGTCCGGGTCGAGGCGGCGGCGTTGGCAGCGGCGGCGTCCGACGCGGTCGGGGCGACCGCCGTGGCGTCCGACTTCGTCTGCCGCGGGAAGAAGCGGTCGGCCGGATCGAGCGAGGCCGTCCGGCCCGCATCGCCGCGCGGCGTCGACCAGAGATTGGCGACGGCCTGGGAGACGGGGGCGCGCGAGCCTTCCGTCGAGAAGAGGCCGATCAGACCCTTGGCCCGTCCGGGCGCCAGAGCAGCGGCGATCTCGGCCGGCTTGTCGCCGCCCTGTCCTGTGACGCTCTGCGTGACGGTCGCCGAGGCGGCGAGCTGAGTGTTGGCATGGCTGGCGGCCAGCACGCCATAGACCTCCTGGGCGCTGCGCGCGCGGCCGGTCTTGTCGAAGAAGATGCTGCGATTGGCGGCAGCCGCCTCGGGGAAATCCTTGGCGGCAGCGCGCGTCGGGTCGCTCGCCGCGGTCTTGATCAGGTCGGACGCACCGCGCGCGCCGAGAACATGGGCCATGTAGAGCTCGCCCGCCTGCGGCTGGCGGCCGAGCGCACCGGCCAGCTGCTCGCGGTTCTTCTGCGTCAGCGCGCCCGCCATGACGGCGGCCACCTGCGGATCCTTGCGCAGCTCGAGGATCTTCTCGCGCGCCGCCGGGTCGGCGACGGTCAGCCGCCCGCCGGATTCGGTGATGGCGTCGGCGTAGCTGGAAAGCCCCTGCTTCGGACCCTCCTGCTTCACCATCGAGAGCCAGGTCTGCTCGATGAACTGGAACAGGCCCGTCGCGCTCGAGGTCTTCGCCTTGGCGTCCGGCTCGAGCGAAGATTCGCGCTGGGCGGTCTTGAGCAGGTAATCGAACCCCGCCCCGGTCTTGGCCGCGCCGTCGCGGATGGCGCTCACCACCGGGTTTGCCGGCTGGGTCTCGCGCGTCTGCGGGGTGGAGAACAGGAACATCGGGACTCTCGGGCGCACCCGCCGGCGGCGGCCGCCGCAAGGCTCTGCGGCGCTGTCCGAAGAGTGGCCCGGTTATGGTAAGCGAAGCGTTAATCACGACGCATCGTCACCGCGTCGTCGCAGGGGATCGGGGCGCCCCTTCGCCGACGCGATGCGCTAGAGTGCCGGAATCGACCGGGGCATGGAGACGCCAGGATGCCAGAGCTGAAGCGCCACAAGCGCGGCGGAATCTATTTCGAGGATTTCGAGGTCGGCGCCGTCATCGAGCACGGACTGACCCGCACCGTCACGCAGATGGACAACATGCTGTTCTCCAACATGACGCTGAACCCGCAACCCCTTCACATCGATGCCCATTTCTGCGCGACCGAGACGGAATGGGGCCAGCCGCTGATGAACTCGCTGTTCACGCTTGGCCTGATGATCGGCATCTCGGTGAACGACACCACGGTGGGCACCACCATCGGCAATCTCGGCATGACCGACGTCACCTTCCCGGCCCCGCTCTTCGAGGGTGACACGATCAACGTCACCACCGAGATCGTGGCCAAGCGCGAATCGCGCTCGCGACCGGATGCCGGCATCGTCGAGTTCCATCACCGCGCCTACAAGCAGGACGGCACGCTGGTGGCGCAGTGCCGCCGCCAGGCCTTCATGCGCCGGCATCCCGCTCCCGTGGCGCTGGACGTCTGACCCCATGCGCTCGCTCCTCTTCGTTCCCGGCGACAGCCCGCGCAAGCAGCAGAAGGGTCTCGCCAGCGGCGCCGACGCCTTGATCCTCGACCTGGAGGATTCGGTCGCGCTCGACGCCAAGCCGCAGGCCCGCGAGATCACCCGCGCCTTCCTCGACGAGGTCCGCGCCCTGCCGCGTCGTCCGCGCCTGATCGTGCGGGTGAATGCGCTGACCACCGGCCTGACCGAAGCCGATCTCGACGCCGTGATGCCAGGCGCGCCGGATGCGATCATGCTGCCGAAATCCGAGAGCGGCAGCGACGCCGGCCATCTCGCCGCCAAGATCGCGGTGCGCGAGGCCGAGTCCGATCTACCCGATGGCGGCACCCGGATCATCCCCATCGCGACCGAGACGGGCAAAGGCATCTTCGGGCTGGGCAGCTATGCCGGCGCGACCCACCGGCTCGAAGCGCTGACCTGGGGCGCCGAGGACCTGTCGGCCGATCTCGGGGCCGAGACCAACCGCCTGCCGGACGGCCACTACACCGATCCCTACCGGCTCGCCCGCGCGTTGACGCTGTTCGCCGCCTCCGCCGCCCAGGTCGATGCGATCGACACGGTCTTCACCGCCTTCCGCGACGCCGAGGGCTTCCGGGCCGAATGCCTGGCGGCGCGGCGCGACGGCTTCACCGGCAAGATGGCGATCCATCCCGACCAAGTGGCGCCGATCAACGAGGTCTTCTCGCCCTCGCCGGAGGCTCTCGCCCGGGCGCAGGCGATCATCGCGCTGTTCGAGGCCCATCCCGGCGTCGGCGTGATCGGGCTGGATGGCGAAATGCTCGATCGTCCCCATCTGATCAGGGCGCAGCGCCTCGTGGCGCGCGCTCGCAAATGGGATGAATGAACCGCTGGAGGCGATTCGAATGACTCAGGTTTTCGAGGTTTCGGGGATGCATTGCGGCGGCTGCCTGTCGCGCGTGCAGGTGGCGGCCGAGAAGCTCGCCCCTGGCACCACCGTGACGCTGGAACCGCCGCGGCTGACCCTGCCGCAGGGCTCTGCGCTCGACGCCGCCGCGATCAATGCCGCCCTTGCCCCGCTCGGCGACTACCGCGTGAAGCCGGCGGGCTGATTGGGCTCACACTAGGCCGACACGTCATTGCGAGCGCAGCGAAGCAATCCAGGGGGACGTCGAGCGCTGCCACCCCTGGATTGATTCGTCGCTGGCGCTCCTCGCAATGACGATGAGCGTCGCCCCCATCAGCCGCCCGGCGGGCGCTCGATCGAGAACAGGTGGTCGACCTCGGCATAGTCGGCATAGCCGCAGCGCGCGACGGGATGCGCCGCGGCGGTGTCGAAGCGGCCGTCGCGGATGAAGGCGTCGTCCATGAAGATGCCGACGACCTGCCCCAGCACCATCCAGCGCTCGACGCTGCGGCCCTCGAGATCGACGAGCTGCTGAACCGAGAGCAGCTTGCATTCCAGCGCGGCCGGGCTGCCGGCCACGCGCGGCGGCTTGACGAAGCGCGACGGCGCCATCTCCAGCCCGGCATGGCCGTATTCGCTGGTGCCCCGCGGCAGCGGCGCCGAGGTCAGGTTCATCGCGCCGACCAGCGACTTCGTCACCATCGAGCAGGTGAACTCGCCCGTCTCCTCGATGAAGGCGATCGCGTCCTTCTTGCCCTCTGAGGAGAACATCACGATGTGCGGCCGTGTCGAGACGGCGTTGAAATAGCTGTAGGGGGAGAGATTGACCTCGCCCTTGGCGCTCAGCGCCGTGATCCAGCCGATCGGGCGCGGCGTCACGATCGCCTTGAATGGGTCGTGCGGCAGGCCATGATCCTGCGCGGCGGGCGAGTAAATCATGGGCTCAGGCTCCGTAATGGCTGACGATGTCGGCCAGGACGGGCCGCTCGCGGTCGGGCGGCACAGAGGACGCCGTGCCGAGATGGATGAAGCCGGCGATGCGCTCCTCCGCCTCGAGCCCGAAAGCGGTCAGCACGCTGCGGTCAAACGAGAACCAGTTGGTCAGCCAGCAGCCAGCGAACCCCATCGCCTGCGCCGCCACCAGCATCGTCATGCAGACGGCGCCCGCCGTCAGCTCCTGCTCCCATTGCGGGATCTTCACATGCGGCGCGGCCCGGGAAACCACCGCGACAATCACCGGCGCATGCAGCAGGCGCTTGCGCTCGAAGGCGACCTGATCCTCCGCGGCATCGGGATTGCGGTTGCGGAAGGCCTGCGCCACCACATCGGCCGCCTGCTCGCGGGCCGCTCCGGTGAAGACGATGAAGCGCCAGGGCACCAGCTTGCCATGGTCCGGAACACGCGAGGCGATGGTGAGGAGCTCGTCGAGCTGAGCGCCCTCGGGGCCAGGCGCGGCGAGCAGCTGCGGCGGCACGGACCGCCGCAGCTTGAGCAGAGAGAGCGTATCGGTCATGAAGCATCCGGATGCGAGGAACCCGCCCAGACCTAGTGTCTCGCCATGATCAGGACAAGCGAGCCTGCTGAGACATGGGCGCAGGGGGGCCCGAGGCTGTGATCATGTTTGAATGCGAAGGCTTTGAGAGAAGACGGCGCCGGCTGGGCCTCCGCACCGCCGCGTTGCTGCTCGGGCTCGCCTCCGGGCCCGTCTCGGCACAGGCTCCCGCC
>LSIG01000070.1 GCA_001556125.1 Rhizobiales bacterium CCH10-E5
TCCAGCTTCTTCGAGCGCGACGGCGTCACACAAGGTCGCCAATCGCCGTATCTCAGCCAGCGCTTCACCGTGTTCTTCGAGCAGCCAAGCTCGGCCGCGATCCGCTTCGCGCCCCACCCCAACTCCTTCAGACGCACCATCGCCGACACGTCGTCCGGCGTCTTCATCTCGTCCCTCCGCGGCAAACCCGACCGCGGAGAACTCTGAACCTCTTGCTCTTCCATGCCGACCTCCTCTCCAGAGGGGTCAGTTCCTCATGGCGTCAGGGGGGCAGTTTGTCGTGGCGCCTGACACCCATAGGCGCCGCTTGGGCGCGTCCGCTGCTAAGCTGACCGCCGATCAATGCGCCCGCGGTTGCAAGCGCGAAGATGAATTTCTTCATGTATTTCTCCTGGCCGCCACCCCGGGACAGCGGAGAACAGGAACCTTTGGTTCAGGGAGCTGACCCGGTCAGTGTTAAAGAGGCCCGTCGCACGAGCAGGTCAGCGAGCTCGACCATTCTGCGATGTCTGGGGTAGCGCCTGCCATCCCATCCTGGCACCCATCGCGGGTATCCTGGCGGCGTCGCCTCGCGCGTTACGCGAGCGAGCGGGCTGACGGTGGCCTCGCCACGGAGGTGCCCGCGAGAGGGATGACCCACAACTGTGCACGGCGGGGCAATTGTCGGCCATGGGAGAGCGCTGGCCTAAAGAGAGACCAGCGGGTCGTAACCATGGCGCCGAGCAAGCCTGTCGAGTGGCGGGCCAACCTAAGCTCCGATCAGCCTCGCCGGATCTCAGGCCTCAGTAGCAGGTCTCGACCCAAGCGCGCCGCAGGCCGTGGCGCGTCCGAACCCACTGGCGCTCGAGCGCGCAGGCGGGCGCGTAACCTCGTCCGTAGCCATAGCCGTACACGGCCGGGGTGTAGCCGTATCCATAGCCGTAGGCGCTGGGATAGTAGCTCGACCCGTAGAGGCCATAGGCGCCGAGCCCCGCCGCGGCGGCAATGAAGGGCGCCGCCCCATAGAACCCGTGCCCCTGGTGGCGCCGGACGTGGTGGCCGCCGAAGCCGCCGTGCCCTCCCCAAACCGCCCGGTGCCCGAAGCCGCCGTGCCCTCCCCGGAAGCCATGACCAAAGCCGCCGTGGCCGCCGCCATGAAACCCTCCTCCGTGACCGCCGCCGTGGTGCTGCGCTAGAGCCGCTTGCGGCAGCATCGCCGCGCCAAGCCCCATGAGCAGGCCCATGATCATCCCGGTTCGTTTGTTCATGACTACCTCCGTCGCAAGCCCCCCGAACCCTCGCACCGAATCAACGCTCAACTTGCCGCAAAGCTCCCGAAGGCCGGTTCCACGGCACGCACCGTTCATGGCAACACTCCACTTGAGACTCGGCGGGGGCTTCGAAGAGTGCGGATTCCGATTCCGACCGGCCATCATTCCGATAATTGACCGGCCGGGATTC